>CAVQUO010000010.1:0-148975 GCA_963716765.1 uncultured Bacteroidota bacterium
TTTCTGGTAGAGATATTGAGTGATGAAGCTATAAAGACATCTGAGATTGAAGGTGAATATTTAGATCGAGATAGCGTTCAGTCCTCTATTAAGAAAAATCTTGGCCTAACTGTTGAACCGAGAAAAATCCCTCCGGCAGAATACGGTATTTCAGAAATGATGGTTGATCTTTACCTGAATTACAATCAGATTTTAACACATGAACAGCTTTTTTTATGGCACAAAATGATATGTAATGGAAGACGTGACTTAACTGATATTGGCCGTTACCGAACGCATGAAGATCCGATGTATGTAGTTTTGGGGAAGACTAGATTCCCCGAAAGTGCATTTTGAGGCTCCTCCGTCGAGCAACCGTGCCTGCAGAGATGGATAAATTCGTTTCCTGGTTCAATCAAGAACATCAAAAATTCAACAAGCAAAACATCTTGCCTTTAGCCAAAGCCGGAATGGCTCACCTTTATTTTGTAAGTATCCACCCTTTTGAAGATGGTAATGGAAGAATTGGGAGAGCAATTGCAGAAAAATCCTTAGCCCAAAGTACCTCACGACCATCCTTAATCTCACTCTCTTCGACCATTGAAGCAAACAAAAAAAGTTATTATACTTTGCTTGAAAAAAGCAATACTACCCTTGAAATAACAGATTGGCTTATTTATTTTGCAAATACTATTCTAAAGGCTCAGGAGAATACATTAAAGCGTATTGATTATTTGTTACAAAAAACTAAGTTTTTCGACCGTTACTCGAGTCAACTTAACGAACGACAAATTAAGGTTATTAAAAGACTTTTTGAAGCAGGATTTGATGGCTTTAAAGGAGGTTTGAGCGCTAATAATTACCAAACCATAGCCAAAGCTTCTGCTTCAACAACTACCAGGGACTTACAAGATTTAATAAATAAACAAATTTTGTTTAAAACTGGGCTTTTGAAAAGTACAAGGTATTTTCTCAATATAGAACCATTTATGTCCACTAATTTAAATCGCTAACATTCAAATAATTAGAGTGTTAGCGATTTTGTTTTGGGACAAATTGGGAGTTAAATTATCAGGCAGGAATTAGTTCAGCGAGGCAGACTCAACATATTCTTTGGGACTTATTCCCACTTTCTTTTTGAAGAGCCGTGAGAAATACTGGGGATACTCAAATCCCAGTTTGTAGGCAGTCTTCGAGATAGTTGTGTTGGGTGCCAGCAAAAGGTTCTTTGCTTCCTCAATCAGGAATAGATTGAGTTGGTCTATTGCTGTCTTGCCAGTTTCTGATTTGATGCTATCACTCATGTATCGGTGGCTGGCACCTAATTTTTCTGCCATCCATTCCATTGTGGGTATACCATGAATTTCCAGTTGATTGCTTACAAAATAGTCTTCAAGAATGTCACTGAAACGGGTAAATAAGTCCGAGCTTGCTTCTTTACGGTTCAGGAACTGGCGTTTGTAATAGCGTGTAAAATCCGGCTTAAATGTTCCACGAATTCTGGTGAAGATTGAACCACCAGTCCCGATATTGGTGACAATTAATAATCTCCATAAATCCAGATAGATATACTGGCTCAGTTTAAACCGGAAAGGGATGTTCAATATAAAACGAGATTAGTGGCTCTTTGAGGCCGGAAAGTGCATCCGAAAGCGTTTTTCGATGAAAAACAAGAAAATTATTCAATCGATAATCTCATTTAGAAAACCTTGTTATTGCAAAACAACTTTGCAACTATAATACTTTGTTCCGTCATAAATTTTTACAATATAGATTCCTTTGGAATTGCCCGACAAATCAATTTCGTTCGATGATTGATTGACCTTGAAATCAGCATAAACCAGTTTCCCGGATATGGTATAAATTTCAATTGCGCTGATTGAATTATTACTGCTGATTGTAATCCTTCCATTGGTAGGATTTGGATAAACCGATGCATTAGCTGCATTCAGGTCGGGTAGGCCGGTTTCAACTGTATGGTAATAATAATATGAGCTATCTCCTGAAACTACTTCATTGCCAGTTTGATCCAATCTTCTGATTGTTTTGCTTAGCACTATTCCATTTGCATCTATTGACCTGTTGTATTGACTGTATGTCAACCAGTTACCACCATCCCACATTTGACGTGATTCATTTGTCAGATTATTGCCGGCATCAAAAGTATAGATATATTGATAGTCATTCTCCCAGTCGCTGCCATTCCAATACTGGTCCAGTTCAAGTGTTAAATTTTTGTTCGCATCATACGAATAAAGGTATTGCAAGTCATTTTCCCAAACACTGCCTGTCCAGTGAAGTCCTGTTTCACTAATAAGCTTATTGGCTGAATCGTAGACATAGAGGGACTTGTAGTACCCTGTACCCCAGGTAAGACCGTCCCATGACTGAGCGAGGCTACTTAACTGATTATTATTGGCATCGTAGGTGGAGGTATATTGTGCATCATTGACCCATTTCGCCCCGTCCCAGGATTGACCTAATAATTTAATCTCGTTATTGTTACCATCGTAAGTATAGCTCCATTTAAATTGATTATCCCAACGGCTGCCGTTCCAACTTTGGTGTGTTTCGGTTTTCTTATTATTGTTGGCATCGTAAGTCCCTTGGGTCTTATAACTATCCTCCCAGGTAGTTCCATTTCCATTTGCAACTATAATTGAAAGAAGGTTATTGTTTACATCATATACAGAAATATACTTTGAGGAATTATCCCAGGAAATTCCATTCCAGCTTTGAGATGAGAAAAGAGTCATATTATCATTGGCATCGTAGGCATAGGTCATTTGAGAGCTATTTATCCAGGCACTAATATCCCAATCCTGGTCTAATTCACTGATTCGATTATGATTATCATCGTAAACGACAGCGGCTTTGAAAACATTCACCCATTCTGTGCCATTCCAGTTTTTTGAGATTTGACCCGTCACATTATTATTGGCATCATAAAAATTCGAGTATTTACTTTCTTTATCCCAGCCAACACTGATTGTGTCCCACTTCCAGTAATAAACACTATCTAATGCTTGAAGTGTGTTAAAATTTTTCGCATTTTCATAATTTAACCTGGAATAGATACCAGAAGTTTTCGATGTAACAGCTTCCTGGCTGGTCTCGGTAGTTTGTACTAAATGTGATTTTAAGTTTCTCGTGAAATGTGCCGGCTGCCTGTTTTGGGCAAAAATCTGAATCGAGAAGGCCAGCATTGCAGATAAGAGTAGAATTTTTTTCATGGGTTATGTGGTTTTATGCAGTATTTGGTCTCTACAATTTCTGCGAAGTAGATAACAGCTGATTGTCAAGATTGTTTTAGCTTTATAAAGAAATCTTATTGAAAGCATAATTTTACAACAGTCCTTCAAATAGTATTGAGAAGTTAGAAAAGAATATTACAGCAATATCAGTGAAATTAAGATGTTATTTTAATTCTATATGTGACCTCAATCGACTAAATCATTCTAATACAACTTCAAAATATTATCTTAAGAAGTGATATATCTTACTTTATAACAATAAGATAAACAACTATGGACACAATTATTCTAACCTGTTTTATTATTGGTTATGCATTGATTGCAATAGAAAGCAAAATTAAGATCAATAAAGCGGCTGTTGCCCTTTTTACAGGAGTTATACTTTGGACGATCTACATCTCATTTAAGTCTGGTTCTGAAGAGATAGTTACGCAATTGGTTGAACACATTGGAAGTATATCTCAAATACTATTTTTTCTTATCGGTGCAATGACCATCGTTGAATTAATAGATTCTTATCATGGTTTTGATGTAATTACCACACAAATAAAAACCAGCAATAAGAGAAAGTTACTCGTGATAATAGGTTTTATTACTTTTTTCCTTTCCTCAGTTCTTGACAATTTGACCACAACAATTGTGATGGTGACGCTTACCAGGAAATTAATTCATGATAAAAATGACAGATTATTATTTGTAGGGATGATCGTAATTGCTGCAAATTCAGGAGGTGCTTGGACTCCTATTGGTGATGTAACAACTACAATGTTGTGGATAGGAGGTCAAATTACTACGGTAAATATCATACGGAGTTTATTTTTCCCGAGCCTGATTAGTATGCTTGTCCCTCTTGCATTAATGTCGCTTATGGTTAAAGGCCATTTTGAGAGAAATACTAATTCGGAATCAAAATCAAATATTTTGAGCTTCGAGAAAAATATAGTCTTTTTTACAGGGATATCGGCATTGATTTTTGTTCCTGTTTTTAAATCAATCACGCACTTGCCACCATTTATGGGAATTCTTATTGGATTGTCTGTATTATGGATTTTAACGGAAGTTTTAAATAAAAATAAAGAGGACAATAATAAGATTACTGTGACAAATGCATTACGTAAAATAGATATCCCCAGTATTTTATTCTTCCTGGGTATTCTTATGGCAGTTGCTGCCCTTGAATCAATAGGATTGCTTTCAATTTTTGCTGGAAGACTGGGCGAATTAGTAGGGAATTATAAAACCATTGCAATATCCCTTGGTATTCTTTCGGCAATTATAGACAATGTTCCCTTGGTAGCATCAGCCATGGGCATGTACGATTTGTCAATATTTCCTGCTGACCATTATTTTTGGGAACTTATGGCTTATTGTGCTGGAACAGGAGGTAGTATTCTAATCATTGGATCAGCTGCTGGTGTTGCCGCAATGGGAATAGAGAAATTGGACTTTATCTGGTATTTTAAAAAAATAAGCTTGATAGCGCTCATTGGATATTTGTCGGGTGCAGGTTTGTATATTTTAGCACTTAAAATTCCGAATTGACAAGAGTCAAGAATTTTTTTACCAGGAAAAACCTTCCGAAAAGAGCCCGGAGGGCTTTTTGCATTTTTGATTGCTCTTGTATTCTTGAGGGTATCACAAATATTGTATGCCAAGTCAAATTTCCCAAATCTGTTAAAAACAACAAAACTAAAGTTACTTCTGTAAATAGTATCGTCTATATTAAAAATAGAAACATGAAGCAATTTATTGCATCAGTATTTATAGGATTTATATTGTTCTTTGGGTTGAAAGATGGAGGACCAGCTCAAAGAGAAATTGAAAAACAGTACCAAATTACAGGACAATCGTCCTCGGGTAACTGTATTTATTCGCGTGGCTATTCTGATGTTTTCAATAATGCATCTATTAAAGAAACCGGCCAGAGTTTAATATTACGCGTATTTCAATCATATCAAAGGTTTCCTTTCGTTGACTCATTTACCGAAAAAAGTATTGAACTAGCAAAGAAAATTGAAATATCCGACTATTTCTATATTGCTGAATGCCTTATAATTCGGTTTGAAGGTCCTGAAATTATCCATCCATTTAACTATTTCTGGTAGTCCATATTTTGTAGAAAGCAAGGCTTTTGGCTTTATCTGTAAAAGCAGATAAGCCCTTCATTTAATGCGCATATTATTCTATAAAAAATAAAAAGATGGACTCATATTTGATATTTACCGGGTCAATAGCAATTTTGGCCACTATTTCCTTGATCGTTTTCCCTCAGATAAGAAACAGGAACAGGGGAAAAAAGGCATTTTCAGTTTTACAAAACTTTGCGAAGGGATTTAATAGCAATATCTCAAGTTACGACCATTGGGATAAATCCTTGATTGGGATAGATAGCGGAGAAATTAATAAGCTATTTTTTCTACGGACAATCAGCGACAAAGAATACAGAGAGGCAATCAATCTTTCAGAAGTTATGAGCTGCCGATTAGTCCTGGATGAGAGAACCGTCCAGTATAATAAAGAAAAAGTTAATGTAATTGATAAAATAGACCTGGTCTTTTCTTTTGTATATACCAACAAACAAGATGTCAAACTGGAATTTTACAATGCTGATTACGACCGGTTAACCTTATCAGGCGAATTACAGCTGGCCCAAAAATGGTCAGGGATTGTAAAAAGTATTCTTGTTACAAACAAGAAATGGGAAAAGGAAGTTAATACAGCTAAAATACAAGTTCCTTCTGCTTCAAATGGAAAGGCTATTCATGCACACGTGCCTGCCTACCCTTCAAAAAGGAAATCTAAATACACTGCCAGCAAGATCCATGCTATTTAAAGGTTGGAATGGTTTATCGAGAAGTACAAATAAAAAATGAGGGGAACAAGCTAATAGGTCGAAAGACAAGCATAGACTGGTAACCTCATTTTTTAGGATTGACTTCTGTCTGATCTTGGGATCCCCAACAAAGGATAGCACCTTTCTCATGCTATCAATGGTGCTTTTACTTGGACCCGGGTTTTGCTGAACCAGGTCAATTCTTCTGAATATCTTGAATGGGATAAGAGATAGAGTTTGTGCGAAGCTGTTCCGCCTCGAAATTGTAAATGGCAAATAACAATGTACAGACAAATAGTCATCTTAGAAGATTTCAACCAATGATCTGCAGATTACCAGATCCTGTTCGACCTGTTCATCACTAATCCAAGGAGCAGTTTCTGACCACTTGATAATTTCATTTGATGGTATCATTCGTCTATCTCAAATTCGATATTTCATGCTACTCGCCACCTGTTGTCAGATGATGAACCATTGAATGGAGGAGATTGTCTTAGGGGGATTCTTTGGAATTTGGAACCATATTCCATTGACCGTTTAAAGAGTGAATCAGCAAGCAATTGATTGTCTAGTTTATATTCAAGCAAATAACCTGGTTTTTGAATAGCGGTTGTAGTTGAAGATGCAAAAAGATCCTACGAAAAGGACTCAGGGCTAATTTCCTTCATTAATTCATTTACTATAGTAGCCACACGGGATAATCCTCCAGGTTGATTCTGGTATTGCACTAAATCAATGGCAGTTAAAACTTCTGATGTAATTTATTTTTATTCCTTTCCTGGCTGTTGACCTCATGAAAGGATATCCCGTAATCAAAAAGAACTCCTGGGGTGCCTGGTGAGCAGCACAAAAAAGTGCTGCTGCACTAAGAGTACTTACGTATTACGGTCTATTTAAAAACTTCATTAAATCATCAAAGCAACTAAGAAGCCATTGAATACCATGTCGCACTTTCAGAGCAGTTAGAGGATATCAATTATAGCGAAATTGAAGACTTGCTCAGCGACATGCTATTATCATCAGGGGGACCGGGAAAATATGAGAAACCAAAGGATATATTATACGGGATTGCTGATTGACATTAAATAACGGAGTAGACAATTACTTTTTTTGATTAACGAAAAAGCAAGCAAATTCTTTTTGGGGCAAACAAAATGTTTATATTTTGAGGCTCGTGGATCTATATAAAAAAAATCAGCATAATGAAATAAAAAGATGTAGTAGAATACCTAAAAAAGGTAATAGATTACACTCAGCTACCGACCTCTGGTAACGCAAAATCCCCCTCGTAATTACCTGTTTTACAAGGGGGATTTTTTTAAGGTGCGGAATGAGAGGCTGAATGAACTCAGTTGCTTGCACTTCTTTAGTTGAAATTCAAAATCCAAATAGGCTTTTGAGAGGGAGTGGGTGATTTCCTATAGAAGTTCCTTGGAGACAGAAATAAAAGTTGAAACCCGCCTGTGGAACAGTGGGTTTATATTTTACCCATCTCGAAATCAGTCACAATCCATATTAAAAAACTCCTGATCTATAAAGTTAATGTGATCGTGCTGATCATCAAAACCATAGATTTCTTGAAATTAAATTCCCAGAATTATTGCAGTTTCGCGGTCAGGCAAATACTTCTGCGCTGCTTCATGCCTACTTCTGCATCTCGGCTACTTTCATATTGAGATGATCAGACAGTTCGTGCATTTCATTCTCGGGACTGAAGCTTACCAGCTGGAGATCTTCTAAGACTACCGCGGTGTGTCCGGGTTTCATAAAAAAGGCCTCACCTTCTGCAAATATTTCTTCACTATCATCCTCATAAATGATGCGGACAGAGCCTTTCACCACATAACCCCAGTGGGGTACCTGGCACTTATCATTTTCAAGTCCCTCCAGTAGCGGAGAAAAGTCCGAACCCGCAGGAGCATTATTGATATCAACCGCCAATCCACCCCAACCGTCGATCATGGGGAGTACTTGTCCCTTAGGAAAATCGTCTAAATGAACGTGTGTTACTTCAGGAACATCGTTGGCATTAAGTGTATACTTTTGCTTGTTCTGAGCATTCACACTTACACTGATCATAGCTATGATCATAATTACTAATACATTCTGCTTTTTCATGATTTTTTGATTTTTATGATTAATAATAATTATTTAAATACCGGAGGTGCTTCCTTTTTTCCAAGTGCAAAAGTGTAGACTGTTCCGGGGTTAATATTTTCTGTCATGGCCTGATCAAGAATACCCTCGGCACCGCCCCATCCCACAGCAATACTCACATATTGTACTCCGTCAACCATATAGGTATTTGGGGCTGCCATAATCCCTGTACCCAGGTCATAGGACCACAGTTTTTTCCCACTGCCAGCATCAAAGGCCCTGAATATTCCTTTGGCATCTCCCTGGAAAACCAGATCCCTGGTGGAAAGCACTCCTCCGTTCCAGTTAGAAACCTGCCTGACACTCCAGACTTCCTTCTGCTCTATGGGATCCCATGCCAATAGTTTCCCGTAATCATGGAATAGACAATTCTTAAGGGATGCCTCCCTTTCAAAAGATTCCCGTACAGGAAGATATACCAGACCCGTTTGCCGGTTATAGGACATGGGAAGCCAGTTATGTCCCCCAGAAGCTGTTGGTGCCATTTGGTAGGCACAATCGGTATAAGGGGCATATTTATGCTCCACGGGCCGCCCGCTATCCATATCAATATGAGAGGCCCAATTCACATGCACATAAGGTTCAGCTGAAATGAGCTCACCATTGGTGCGGTCCAACACATAGAAAAAACCGTTTTTAGGTGCCTGCATCAATACCTTCCTTGGCTTTGCTTCAATTTCAAGGTCGGCCAGGATTATAGGCTGGGTTGCCGCAAAATCAAAGGCTTCCCCCGGGATTTGCTGATAATACCATTCCATTTCACCACTCTCCAGGTGGAGGGCTATGATGGAGCTGAGGTAGAGTTTATCACCCTCACCCATTGACCTCACTTCCCCATTCCATGTAGAACCATTGCCGGTTCCGATATAGACAAGCTTTAGTTCAGGATCGTACACTATGGCGTCCAAAACGGCACCTCCGCCACCCATGGTCCACCATTCACCGGTCCATGTGCTGGCTGCCTCTTCCATGGCTTCCGATTCAAACCCATGGGCAGGATTGCCGGGAACTGTATAGAATCGCCAAATCTGCTCTCCGGAAAAGGCATCGTATGCAGTAACATACCCCCTTACCCCATAGTCTCCACCACTGTTCCCGATGAGGACTTTGCCATCAAAAACCCGGGTGCCACCTGTAATGCTGTATGGCTTATTCTGATCTACGGTAAGCGTTTCCCAAACCAGTTTCCCTGTAGCTGCCTCTATTGCCACCAGGCGACCATCGAGGGTTCCCACATAGATCATCCCTTTATACATAGATACTCCCCGGTTCACCACATCACAACATACCTTAATCCCGTATTCGCGGGGGACCTCCGGATCGTAAATCCAGATAATCTCTCCCTTGCGAACATCAATGGCATAGACCTTGCTCCATGGCCCGGACATAAACATGATGCCGTCCGACACAATGGGCGTGGACTTAATACCGCTATAAACGCCCAGGTTGATGCTCCAGGCCAAACCAAGCTCATTGATATTGGATTTCGTAATCTGGTCTAACTCACTGTATCGGTCTTCGGAATAATTCCGGCCGCTTGTGAGCCAGTCCTCAGGATGATTATCAGCAACAACTAGTCTATGGTGATCCACTGCAGAAATAACCTGCCGAATATGTGCTTCCGAACCCGGTTCCAGAACTTGCCCACAGGCCACGGGAAGCAGGAAAAGAATGAAGATTGGAAGCTTGTTAAATGCAGTACTCATAGCAATACAAAGCTATACCTAAGCATACCACATTAAAAACAAGTATGTTACAAGATCATACGATTACCTCCCCTTACTTGAACTTATGTTGTAAAACTTAAACTTATGTTGTCAGAATGGATAGTGGAATCCGGAATTAGGCCCTTATTTAAAGCCGGGGAAGCCCACCTTTTTAACAAGGTCTTTGAATTCGGATTGATCATGCAATGCATAAAATTGCGGTTCGGTGGTGAGCCAGGGAATTTCCATTTCATGATCATTCATGGCTGTTGCGATCCATCCCAGTGCTTTTTCATTCTCTTCAAGTGCAGCATAGATTACTGCTATGAAAAACCCGGGTGATCCTGCAGTGCTTTTTAATCTGAGTTCCTTAAGCTCTTCAAGAAGTATCCTGGCCTGAATTTCCTGTCCCGATCTGGCGTAAGCTGCCCCCATCCAACCCAGAATTCTTGGATAACGAAGATTTTCAAGTTCAAAGATTTGCCCGAAAATATCAATGGCCTCCTTATATTCCCCGGTGTTCAAAAGTAAAAATCCGTATGAATCCAGCGTATAGAAGTTTTGCATAATCCTGAGCCTGGCCAGGGCAAATTCCTTTGCTTCGTAAAACATTTGATTGTAGTAAAGTGACAGAATCATCCGGGAATTTGGATAATAAGGTTCAGAGCTCTCAAGTTGCCGGGAGATTTCCAGAGCCTCAGCATGTTTACCAACAAAGTTGAGGAAGTCTGCATAGTAGGCATAGCCCTCCATATTAAATCGTTCAATGCCCCTTATATACTCTTCCTCTGCCTTCTTGAAATCCCAGTCAAAATAAAGATGGTAAAATCCTTTCATGGCATGTGCCTCAGGCAGGTCAGGTTCTATTTCCAGGGCCTTACTGATGTGAATAAAAGCCTGACTTAAAGCGTCCCGGGCATCCAGTTCAACACCAAATATAGATCCTTTGGCAAAGCAGATATTTCCAAGTAGGCAGTGGGCCAAAGCAAAGTCCGGATCCATTGCTATGGCCCGGTCCAGGTAGTCCTCAGCCATATTGTAACCAGTACGCGTATAGGTTGAGAATTCAAAACGGGCTTTCATATAAAGCTCGTAGGCCAGAGGATTACTGGTATAACCCAGATTCAGCTTCGATCGTTCTTCAGGGGAAAGTGAATTTTTCAGTGAGAGTACTACCTTTTCTGCAATTTCATTCTGCACCTGAAATATATCCTCAAATTTTCTATCGTAGTGTTCAGCCCAGACCCTGTGCCCTGTTTTTCCACTTACAAGGCCTACCTCAACCCTGATGATCTCCTCAAATCTCTGCACACTGCCTTCCAATACATGGGAGGTATTAAGCTTGTGGGCAATCTCAACCATGGATTCCAGCTCTGCTCCTTTTTGTGCGGGACCTGTTTTTGATACAACTCTCAGATCTGAAATCCCGGAAAGCTTTCTGGCAATGGCGTCCCCTACACCGACACTAAAATAGGCATTCACCGGGTCATCACTCAGGTTCTGGAAGGGCAGAATGGCTACTGAATTGGCCTCTTCCTCAATAATTTTGCCCTTGTGGGACAATTGTATAATAAAGAACACGGAATAAGGGAGGAGAATCGCAAGGGCGAATAAAACTATAACCCACTTCCTTTTGATAGCTTTTATCCCCTTCCTTACGGATGGTAGCTTTGGATCAATGTTTGGGTCCGGAAGGACTATTTTATTTGCCTGACTGGGAGGATAACCATATAGATCGGCAAAACACTTGCTGAAATAGGTCGGACTGCTGAAACCAACCCGAAAAGCCACTTCTGAAACAGTTTGCTGTTCTTCCTTTAGAAGAATAAGGGCTTTATTTAACCTGAAGTCCCTGATAAACTGACTGGCCGATTGTCCGCGTGTGGCCCGCAGCTTCCTGTGAAGGTGGGAGCGACTGATGCCTGCAGCTGAGGCCAGTTCTTCCACACCGAACTCTTCGTTGCCAATATTTTCCTCAACAAGCTGTTCCAGCCTGGTAATCAGTGATTGATAGTCCAGTATCATCAGAAACTAAAACAACTAGAACAAAAATATGTTTGAGCAGGGCCAAACAAAGCTATTTATATCACGTTTATCCTTTATGATAATTACTCCGGTATTGCCTGAAATGGATGCCGCGATGACCTTCCAATATGGATCATTTCATCCCTACCAACTGATCGACTACATTTTATTAAGAATTGGAGAGTATGCAAATACTCTTATTAATTAACTCAAGATGCTATTTAAAAAATTGTTCTTGAAATCGCATACCCCAGAATGAATATCACCATTTTCTGAAGTCAAATATGAATTTAAATGATCTGCGGTTGTGGATTTTTTGTTCCTCCTTTGAGCCAAGCAGGCATTATCCTACGGGCCATTTTACAAAAAGGAGTTGAATCCACGGGAATTCAATTTACTTGAAAAGCGGATTTCGGATGTGACCAAATTTTAAGAAGGAGTCAAAAGCAAAAAATCCAGGCAAAATGGCAACAAAAGAAGTTTTTGCATGCAGGAAAATATCTGCAATGAAAAGAAGCAGGACCAGATTAGTCCGTCAACGTGCTTATGAGATTTATTTAAGAAGGATGCAGGAAGGAACTCCTGGCGATGAATGGACTGACTGGCTCCAGGCTGAAATGGAACTGATGAATTGATGAGAAAATTTTCATTGAGAAGTGACCAGATACACTCTACGAGTCACAAGTTAGAAGTATGCCACAAAATGGTTCACAGGAAAGTTTTAGGCTAGGAAAATCGGAAGGCAATAGAAAATTAAAACATCGGATATGAATACAACAAATATCTATTTCAATTACCTGAATAATGTCTGGCGCTTCATTGGAAAAGTGTCAAAAGCAATTGTATCTGGTATTCCCTCACAAAAAATCTATCTGAAACCAAACAGGAAGTCAAATGTATTTGTGGACGATGAAGAATTGAAACCAGATTATGAAAAGCACTATCACAAACCTCTATCGAAATCTGCTGTTGAACAACAAACCCTAAGAAAAGAAATAAAGAAGTCCATCAGAAAATAGGATTTTTTTTGGTTTCATTTTGACTTTAAGTATTACTCTTCCCATGCTTTTTCCCTAAATGTGACCATTTTGTTTTGTTGAGTCTTAATGTAAATGGAAGAATTTTGCATTATAGACTTAAATAGTCCAACACCCATTGTAGCTGCAGCCATTCACGATGGTCATAAACTCAGTGAACACCTTGCAAGGCTTACTGCCCTGTCTGAAAAAGAGAGGTTCCGGGAGGAAGATCCTTATACGGGAATATGGGCTGGTATTTCCGGGAATCAAATTGTTGGGCAAAGATCCCGGTTTGAATTTGATCTCAATCGTGCTCCTGAGAAGGCCATCTATATCGTGCCTTCTGATGCATGGGGACTAAACCTTTGGAAGAAGCCGCCTTCCAACAAAGATCTTGAACAATCTTTGAAACAATATAAAAAAATCTATCAGGAGATCTATGAAGGTCTGAACAAGCTTGTAGAGAAGTTTGGAAAGATCGTTATTCTTGATCTTCACAGTTATAATCATCGTCGTGGAGGTCCGGAGGCTGCTCCTGATGATCCTGAATTAAATCCGGAAATCAATATTGGAACAGGAACCATGGATCGTGATTATTGGGCGCCTTTAGTTGACCGCTTTATCAGTGATCTGCGAAGCTATGAATTTGAGGGGAGGAAATGGGACATAAGGGAGAATGTGAAGTTCCGTGGGGGTTATTTCCCAACGTGGGTTCATAGCCATTTCCCGGCATCTGTATGCTGCATTTCAGTGGAGATGAAAAAATTTTTCATGGATGAATGGTCGGGTCGGCCTGATTGGGATGCCATTCAGGCCGTCACGGAGGCTCTTTCTCAAACACTTCCGGGATTAATGTCCGAGATCAACAAAAGAAAGGCTATCTTGAAAAACGACGACAATATTCCATGAGTCAGGTAAGGACAATAGCAGAAAGTACAATCACTCAAAGTTTCCTCGAGGATATTAGCGACCGCTTATCAGAAAATAAGATGGTGCGGCGCACATTGCCCGCTATGGGCAGGCTGCATATCGACCGGAAATTACCCTTTCTGTGTATTTACCGCCGTCCTCTTAAACGGAAGGACAATGGAACGGATCAACTGATCAAAGGCGAGGCTTCCTATTTAGTAGCCTCTGCAGCTCCCAAATACAAGGCTGGTATCTCTGCCCTGATCAGGACTGTCCTGGAGGTTTGTTCCCCGGGCCCGGTGCCTTCCTTATCATCGAGATCTGGACGAAAGAATCACCTGATTATATTGTAGATCCTGAGGAAGGCAGAATGGCTCCCTCCTTTCGCATTATGGTCCCCGTCTTCACGACTCCCTGTAGAAACCATAGAGTCCATGGAAAAAGCCTTGAAACAAATCATTGTTTCAAAAAAAAGAAGCAAGGTTTCAACGGTTTATACCAACAAGCCCTGGCCGGAGCAACTGCCCTCTATCCTTACATCCTCAGAGATACAAAAGAACAATTGTTATCTGGTGGGGATTGAGATTTCCCCCATCTACAGGGATCCGGAAACCCATGAAATATATCCACTGGTACTAAAGGCCATTCACCGGGGAATTTCATTGGCCTTCAAAAAGGGAGCCTTCGAATTCTCCCGGAAACGCACCTCTACTTCTCCTGTAAGTTATAAATCCCTTGGAAGGACGGGCCGTGGTAAAGTCCGTATGGGAGGTAGATCAGAAGCTGGCTAAGATCAGCAATGCCATGGATTTTCTCATGCACGTAACTCCGGTGAATATGGAGCAGTCCTGGAGAAAATTTAAAGACAGTGGATTTCGGCGGGATCCGGTATTCTTTTACAGGCCTGTATCTTTTGATCCGTCATTGCTGAAGAGAAAGCTTTACGAAATCCCTTTTGACCGGATTGAGGATCCCGCACTATCTTCCCTTTTCCATGACAAGCTGGTGGAACTGGAGATGAAGTTTTCCATGGTAAGGGATCGAAACACAAGAAATTTTTTCTTCGGGAGCATGCAGCTTTACGGGGAGATCCATGATGAACTTCTTGACCTGGCTGTTAACATCCTGAAGGAGATATCACCCCGCAGCCGTGATAAAGGCAGTAAAAAGCGCATCAATGCCCAGAATTTTTGCCGAGCGTGCCAGAGAGGAAATAGACCTGTATCGCGAGGTATTTCCCGAAATTAAATCCAGGGTTATAATCCGGGGCGATATCTCCGGACTGCTGGTATCGCACGGAAACCTGCTTATTGGCAAGGAGCTTCAAATTTCTGAATCGAGGATGGAAGCCCTGATCCAGCATGAGGTAGGTACCCATGTACTTACCTATGTAAATGGTCTTAACCAGCCTTTTCAACAACTATACTGCGGGCTTGTCCGGAAGCGATGAATTGCAGGAAGGCCTGGCGGTGCTTGCTGAATACCTGGTGGGCGGATTGAGTCCTCCCAGGTTCCGTCTGCTTGCCGGACGGGTGGTTGCTGCACACCTGCTGATTGAAGGCTCCAGCTTTCAAAATACCTTCAGGGAGTTGCATCTTACTTATGGATTTGCCCAACGAACCGCTTACATGATAACTGCCAGGATCTACAGGAGCGGAGGCTTCACCAAAGATGCCGTTTATCTGAGGGGTTTGGTCAACCTGTTGAAATACCTGAGAAACGGAGGTGAGCTTGAGCCCCTTATGGTGGGAAAATTCTCACTGGATGATGTGTCTATCATCAATGAACTGCAGTTAAGAAAGGTGCTGAAACCTGCCCTGCTCTTACCCCAATATCTCTCAAATCCCCAATCGATCTTGTTGCTGGAAGAATTGAAAAAAGGAAAACTTATTTTTAACCTTATATAAACTAAAAGAATATGAAAATTGGATTTGTAGTAAATGATGTACAAACAGAACAAACCGGTTATACCACAACCCGTCTTGGGATGTGGGCCACAAACCGTGGACATGAAGTATGGGTCATCGGTCTGGGCGATTTTGCCTACGATCCGGATGAGAATATCCGGGCCAGGGCCTATTCTGTACCTAAAAAGGTCTATAAGACCACCGAAACCTATTTAAAAGCGCTTCAGAGCAAAACCCGGGTCATGAATCGGGTTACAGTGGATGACCTGGATATTCTGATGCTCAGAAGTGATCCTGCCAATGAAATAAACCGGCCCTGGGCTGTTACGGCAGGCATCAATTTTGGCCGGATTGCCATGCGGCATGGAGTGATTGTGCTGAATGATCCCAATGGTTTAGCCAAGGCGTTGAATAAAAGCTATTTTCAACTATTTCCGGAAGAGGTGAGACCGCGGACTATGATTACCCGTGACCTGGGAGATATCAAACACTTTGCCAGTGAACATGGAGGGCATATTGTACTGAAGCCCCTGCAGGGTTCAGGAGGATCAGGCGTTTTCCTGGTCAGGCCGGAAGATAAATCAAACCTGAACCAGATCGTGGAAGCGCTGCAGAGGGATGGGTATATCATTGCCCAGGAATACCTTCCGGCGGCTCATGAGGGCGATACCCGGCTTTTTATGATGAACGGGGCCCCTTTGAGGTATAAGGGCAAATATGCAGCCTTTAGAAGGCTTAGATCGGGAGATGATATGAGAAGCAACATCCATGCCGGAGGCAAACTAAGACAGGCAGAGATCACCGACCAGCACCTGCAACTGGCTGAAATAGTCCGTCCAAAACTCGTTCAGGATGGCATGTTCCTGGTGGGACTTGATATCGTGGGAGACAAACTCATGGAGATCAATGTGTTCAGTCCGGGCGGACTGGGAAGTGCCCAGAATTTTGAGAAAGTGAACTTCAGCAATGCTGTGCTCGATGCCCTGGAGCGCAAAGTGCAATACATGGGATTCTATCGCCGGAATTTTGACAACGATGAAATGGCTACACTGTAAGTCTGTTATTCTAACTTTGTTTTAATATGCACATCCCGTTGAGGAAACGGGATGTGTATGCCATTGGCCCTGTAAGTAAACATCCGAAATTCTTTCCGCATTTCAACTTACCGGGCAAAAAACAAGCGTCGGGACTTCTTATTTCGTCTTCTTTCTTTGTTTTTATATTTTTCAGAACATCTGCTGCAAATTCTTTGCCTCCCAGCCCAAAGGCCAGATCCAAAGGCCAGACAGATGGCTCCAAATACAAGGATGAAGGCATTGGTGATAATATTCTGCGCAATTTTCAGCTGCCCCAACACCAGGAATACAGTAAATATAACGATTGATAAGTAGGCGATCTTTTCAATAAATTCTGCTGTTTTATCATTCATATTCTTCAATGAAGAGGATAGTACGTTGGCAATAAATTTGGCAGCGTACAATCCAAACAATAGAATGACAAGGGCCACAATAATGTTCGGAATGAACAAGTATGATGCTATTAAATAAATCCTGTGCACTGGTTAGTTGCAAGGAATTAAATATAGCCAGGATTACAGTCAGCATTATGATCCAGTAAAACAGGCTGCCGATGAGATCGACAGCTGTCTTTTTCAATCCGCCCTTCTTTAAGAAATTTTTCAATTCCCACCTTCTCAGAGAGGTTATTCAAGCGTGACAAGGTACAATAGCTTGACAATTGCTTTTTTCAAGAGTTTAGCTATAATCCAGCCAATTAATAGAATTAGAACTGCTCCAATAATTTTGGGCAGAGCAATGGCAATTTCATTTAGAAATTGCTGTGAACTTTCAAGGAAAATCTGTACCTGTTCTTTCATATTTTACAATTTTTGTTCTTGTGTAAAGTGATCCTTTGACTATAAAATTCAAACGGTTAACATTTAGACCCGATGTTCTGAAAAAGTCACGTGAGATCGATTAGTAGGTAATTTACCTAGTGGTAATCCCTGCTGGAATTACCTTCTTTTCATAGAAAAATGCAGCTTTGAAAATACGCTTTAATACTCTGGTTACAGCCGTTTTCTGATGCATAATTTTATTTCAAGATACAATGAGTTTGAGATACAGATGAAAAATTTAATGTACTCTGGATTTAGTGATGAGCAATTGATAAGCCAATTCCTTACAGGGGATAATAACTGCTTTGGAGTTTTGTACAGCAGATATTATCCCAAAGTCTATGCCAAGTGTTATTCTTTTTCAAGGAATAGGGATGATGCTTTTGATATGACCCAGGAAATATTGCTGAAGGCCATATGCAATCTGGGTTCTTTTGGAGGTAACTCGAAATTCTCCACCTGGTTGTATTCCATAGCGACCAATTATTGCATTACTCAGTCCGGTAAGAAAAGCAGGAGATATCATGAAGATATAAGAGCAGCTTATCAAATTCTGGAAGAGAGGATGGATGAGGAGGATTATGAAGAAAGACTAAAGTGGGAGGCCCTGGAATCAAATTTGGATGAATATCTCAAGCTTTTACCTGAGGAGGAAAGACAATTGCTGGTTCTGAAATACCGCATGAATTACTCGGTAAAAGATCTGCAGAAGGAATTTGACCTGTCTGCCAGTGCTGTAAAAATGCGTTTACTCAGGGCAAGGATGAAGATGAGTCAGATAATCAGCCTCGAGGAAGCAGCTTAATGTGATTCAGTTCTCATCCAGCAAGGCCTTTCTGGATGGCAAATTTTACCAGACCGGCAGTGTTTTTTGCACCGAGTTTCTCGAGAAGATTTCTCCTGTGAGTATCGACTGTACGGATACTGATAAACAGCTTCTCTGCAATCTCGGAATTTGAGAATTCCTGGGCGATCAATTTGAGCACCTCAATTTCTCTGGAGGATATGGGAATATCTGCACTCTTTTTTCTCGAAGAGGCCGGTTTGTGCAATTGCTCAATTAATATCGCTGAAACTTCTCTGCTAAAATAGCTGTCTCCCTTGGAGACACTTCGAATAGCAGTGAGCACTTCATCCTTTCCGGTATTCTTCAGCAGGAATCCAATGGCCCCTTTCTCCAGAGCCTGAATGACAAAATCATGTAAACCCATCATGGACAATATCAGGACTTTTGTCTCCGGATGATTTCTGACTGATCAGTTCAGTGATCTCAATCCCGTTTGGTTTCCCAATATCAATGTCCAGAACAAGCA
Source organism: uncultured Bacteroidota bacterium (assembly GCA_963716765.1). Lineage (GTDB taxonomy): Bacteria > Bacteroidota > Bacteroidia > Bacteroidales. The sequence continues at coordinate 19,000 of CAVQUO010000010.1, forward strand.
CATCTACCTCCAGGTGCTCAATAAGTTCAATGACTTCAAGACCATTGGCAGCTTCATCCACGACCTCCATGTCCTTTTCCTTTTCCAGAATGGATCTGACTCCTTCCCTGAAGATTTTATGATCATCTGCTAAAAGAACTCTTATTTTATCCATGACTGTTCTTTGTATTATCTGCTGATTAAAGAGGAATTTCAATACTTGCGGTGGTCCCCTTATTTTCGTGCGACTCAAGGATGAACTCCCCATTTAATGTCCTGACCCTTGTCTCTATGTTTGTCAGTCCGATTCCAAAATCCTCCAGGTTGTTTTCATGCTGTTGGAAACCCAACTGCCATCATCTTCCACCATGAGTACAATACTTTGATCATGTTTGATCAACTGAACCAGTATTTCTGAGGCTTTGGCGTGTTTCACCGCATTGTTTAATAAGTTCCTGTCCACACCGGTACAGATTAAGCTCCAGATCCCGGTTCAAACCTGATTTCAGATCCAATATTGCTATAAAACTCAACTTTGGATTTAATTGAATTATTCAACTTGGTAATCAGATTATTAAATGCGGAATATAATCCAAATTCTTCAAGGAGTCGGGGTATTAAATGGTGAGAGAGGTCACGCAAGTCATTGGTAATGGAATCCAGTGTCTGACGAATATTCACCAGTTTTTCTTCAGCCATCATGTATGTTGGATCCTTAATATTCATCCATGAATGCATCTAATTCAAGCTTGGAATAGGAGAGTAAGGGCCCGATACCATCGTGTATTTCCCTGGCTATTCTTCTGCGCTCATTTTCCTGTCCAGCGATGATGGATTGGATGGACTCGGTCTCCATTTCTTTCAACCTGGTAACCTCGTTGATGATACAGATGAATCCATTCTGGATGCTGACTCCCTTGATGATAATAAATCGGTCATTGATGTTAAGGCTTCAGTATTAAATGACTTTCTTTTCTTTTCCAGAAAAGTGGATCAGTTTGTCAAGAAGCATGGGGATATGAGTAACACAATCCAAAAAATCTCGTCCGGTAATTTTTTTGTTCGGCGGACTTATCTGCAGCAATACCTTTGCCAAATGGTTTGCATGGGTAACACTGCCTGATTCATCGACAGAGATGATTCCAAGCGGTGCAAACTTCATTAAAGAAGCAAGAAAGTCCTCTGCATTAAAAGCATTTGAATTTTCCAATTCCAATGCTTATGTGTGCCTGCTGTAAAAGTAGGCAGCATATCTTCTCTCAAATAAAATGAGCGAAAATTTCATCCCAATCATGTGACCAATGCCACGTCTGGTGTCCCAACAGAAAACCATATCCTGATGACCAGAAGAAGAATCCTGGTGCCTATGGATTTAGATGCTCAATCTGATTCAGCATTGGAATTTGCCAGAACCATTGCCACCAGTTTGAATGCCATGATTTCTTGTATGTATGTGATTGAAGAGCAGAGACTTCTTCAAGCAGGCACAACAAGCAGGGAAGCCCGGTTAAAACAAAGACGAGAGGCAGAGAACAAACTTTCCGAAAAAGTGAATTCCATTTTAAATGAGGTCAAAATACCTTTCGAGTTAATTGTCACTTCTGGAAAAGTTCACGAAAAGATCCTGGAGAAGTCAGTTGATCTGAATGCCCAGCTCATTGTCATGAGCAAATCCAATTCCGGAGACATCGAAAGAAACGAATAGGATCAAGCGCAAAAAACATTCATTCCAACGTCTCAGGTTCCTGTGATATACCTGGGGAGAAATAGAATAGCGAACAGGGAAAATATCATTGTTCCGCTGGATCTGTTTAAGCCCATTGGAAGTCAGGTTATATGGTGCCATCGATACGGCGATGCTTCTGGGCGCTGCTGTTACGGTGATCTCTGTGATTGAAAAAGAAATGACTCAGGCCTGCGGCCGGTATATCTGAAAAGACTGAAGGAGATCAGGCTGTTATTGAGAGATATTAATATCGACTGCAATCTCACCTTCTTACTACACAGGAATCTGTCGCGGAGATTATTATCATTTTCAACAGAAATCAGACTCCGCGATACTTCTATTGATAACAAATAAGAGAATGAAGGCAAAAGGTCCGACCATCGGATCTGTTGCGACGAGAAATCCTGCAAATTCAGAATTCCCTGTTCAATGCATTAATCCGAATTGTTGAATCAGGAAGCTCGGTGGATGATACCGGAGATTTAATAAAAGCCAATTCTCTGTCCTGGTTCTCCTTGAAGGATCATCTTATTAACAATCAACAAGAAATTAGAAGCATGACATCAATGCTTAACTATGCTCGATGGAGCAAATCCTGATATTCCCGGAGTATCAAAGGAGGCCTTTTTGCTAAGCAAAGATGTGGGAGATACCTCACTTTCTTTGAGCGACAGGATCGATATCCTTCGAAGATATCATTAATCTGGAGGTAGGAGATACCTCTTTTACCCGGGCAAGAAACCTGGAACGGGAATCAGGGATCAGACAATTGTTCTTGAAATTTGAGGGCAATAATCCCACGGGGACCCAGAAGGACCGAATCGCTTTCAGCCAGTGTCACGATGCCTTGAGAAGGGGATTTGATACCATCACAGTTGCTTCCTGTGGCAATTATGGAGCTTCCATAGCATTGGCAGCCAAATTAGCGGGACTTGAATGCAGGATCTTTATCCCGGAAAATTATCATACCCTCAGAATTGAGGAAATGCAGAGCTATGGGGCACAGCGTGGAGCGATATCCAGGGAAGCTATGAAGAATCTGTGATACATTCCATTGAGCAGGCAGAAAGTTCAGAATGGTATGATGCCAATCCCGGGGGTGCCAATACACCCCTGCAAATCATGTCCTATGCTGAAATTGCCAATGAAATATATGATGTACTGCGTGATGCTCCTAAAATGGTAGCAGTTCCTGTTTCCAACGGAACCCTTGCTCACCGGGGTGTACCGGGGATTTGTGAATCTGTATAAAAGGGGGAAAACCTCCAGAATTCCCAAAATGATCGCTGCCTCATCCACCCATAAAAATCCCATTGTATTCTCCTTCAAGAAAAACCTGGACAGGTGCATTGATTTGACTCCCGGAAGCATCAAAGAAACAAAGTAAATGAACCCCTGATAAACTGGCATAGTTTCGATGGGAACGAGGCACTATATTCCATCAGGGCATCCTATGGAGCTGCCTATGATATCAGTGATGAGAAAATGCTTCGCTTGTCCAAACTCTTGAAAGAAAAGGAAGGTTTGCATGTGCTTCCTGCTTCAACGGCAGGTCTTGCGGCACTGTTTGGGATTGCATGCCAGGAAGAATTAGAAGCAGACAGATATGTTGTCTTATTAACAGGAAAAAAATAATACAGAATATGCTTAGCCCGAAAGAAAATGCAGTCGTGTATTGCGAGGGTGCTTTCAATACCCCCAATGGCAAAACTGCTCATGGGCTTGTCAGGTTTACAGAACGATATAAAATTTGTGCGGTCATTGACTCCAGGTATCATGGTTCTGATTCAGGAATGATTCTGGATGGCAGACCCAATGGCATTCCCAGTAGTACAAAATCTCTAATGAGGCACTGATTGTCGCTACAAAAAGAGGAGACATGGTTTCCTACTTCATTATGGGAATTGCGCCTGATGGAGGAAGGATTCCGGATCATGCCCTTCATACGCATAGTTTCTGCCTTGAAAGCCAAATTAAATATTGTAAGCGGATTCCATGATTTTCTAACAGAGGATGAGTACCTGGTGAAGCTGGCCAGCAGGAATAATTGCGAACTTACTGGATATACAGAAAACCTCCCGATCGGAAAGAATTGCATTTCTTTTCCGGGAAAATTGAAAAAGTCAAATGTCCGAAAATAGCCATTCTGGGCACCGATTCGGCCATCGGGAAAAGAACCACTGCCTGGCTTCTGGTCCATGCTTTCAGGAAGCGGGGAAAGAAGGTTGAAATGATCGGGACCGGTCAGACAGCCTGGCTGCAGGGGGCAAAGTATTCCATTGTGCTTGATTCGCTGGTCAATGATTTTGTTTCCGGAGAAATTGAGCATGCCATTCATCAGGCCTGGAAAAATGAAAAACCGGATGTTGATCATCCTGGAAGGCCAGGGCAGCCTTTTAAATCCAGCCTACCCCGGCGGATATGAATTGATCGCAGCCGGAAGGCCCGACTTCATCGTATTGCAGCATGCACCCAGAAGAAAGGAATATGATGGTTTTCCCGGTTATCCGATTCACGAATCTGAAACGACAGATCGAAGCCATTGAGATCATTTCCGGAAAGAAAGTGATAGCCATTACCGTGAATCATGAAGGAATGGCAAAAGGAGGAAATCGGCGAGGAATGCAGAAAAGTCACGGAAGAAACAGGATTACCGGCATTTGATCCCCTGGAATATGGTGCAGATGGATTAATGGAGGTGATATATCAAACAATGGATAGAATCATGCATCAAACGGAATTCGCTCTTTAGTCTTTTTTGACAGGCTGAGAGTATGCGAAATCGTGGTGGAGCCCAACAGGGTAAAAGCCAGGTATGAATTATCCCTGAAATCCGGCGGGGTGGTTCACAATGAATTGATCTATTCCTATTCTGAAAAGGTATTCGACCAGACTGCTTCATCCTTGAATCTGGCATCTATGATGGTCAGTCAGGTTGCAATAAACTATGGCTTATTCTGTAAGGAGATCATCTTTGATGGCTTATTTGATGATACTGATAAGAGCTTTATCCTGGACATGCTTGAAAATACTTCAAGGGAAATTTACGTCAATAAATTTCTTGCAAAGAACGAATTTTTAGTGGCTCCCTATGACCAGATCTCTGCTAGAGAAACATAAGCGTTATACTGCAGCCAAGGTCAGCTTTCAAAATACCCAATTTCAGGTGGAGGAATTGCACTGGGAACACAGTGATACCCTGACCAATAGTTATCCTGGTTATGAGCAGTGGGGGAAAGGACAGCCTCTTGAGTTATGGCTTATTGAAAGAACTTGACAATGATGTTCATCCGGTATTTATCAATGAATCGGGACGTCACTGGTATACAGCCACCAATGCATATAAATACCTGAGAGAAGACGAACCAAATACAGCCAAAGTCTGGTGCAACAGCGATCGCGTATTTAACTGGATGGTGCGTCAAATGCCCTGTATCCGGAAAGGACTATAAATCGGTTCGGGCCGATATTTATCCCATCAGGCTGTGGACCGTTTCTGTTTTTCTTTTTGGAGTTCTTCCCCTTGCTCAAAAAAGAAAGGTCAGAAATGTTATCATCGGGAACGAATATGATACCACGATGAAATCCAGCTTCAAGGGTATTACCCATTATGATTCCTTATACGATCAGAGCAAATACTTTGACAATGCCCTAACCCGGTACTATACAAAAAAGGGATGGAGCCTGTTCCAGTTCTCACTTTTAAGAAGTCTGTCCGAGTTACTGATCCTAAAGATCCTGGTAAAAAGATATCCGCATCTTCAGGCTCATCAAATTTCCTGTCATGCAGCACATATACATGATAAGCGGGCATACCCATGTGGAAAGTGTGAGAAGTGCAGGAGAATCATAGGCATGCTTTCAGCCACTGGACGAGTCTCCTGAAAGATGTGGATATACCCCGGAACAGATTAATCATGCCCTTGAAAACCTGGGAAGCACGGGAGTAAAACAATTGGGGACAGATGCCGCACATTTGTTTCATCTTTTGCTCACGAAGAACTTAATCCAGAAGGATTCGGTCAATGCGGGATTGGCCGCGGATCATCCCTAGATCATGAAATTGAGGTTTGACAATGAAAGAAGCACCCTGAATGATTTGCCCTTGAAGTTGTATAAACCGCTTGCTTGAGATCTATCTCCAGTATGCGGATGGTGCAGTGCAGAGGCAGAACAAGCAATGGATCGAGTTTAATGCCCTATCGAGCCTGGTGCAGATCATCTGCTTATCCCTTTGAACTGGCCATCGGAGACTAAAGACGGATTTAACTCCAAATCGGAGTATCATTGGGCCACCCATACCTGGATGGAGATGGAGGAGAAGCTGAAGCAGATTGATACTGCCATCTTGCCCTGCGGCTCCATTGAGCAGCACGGGCCTCACCTGCCGCTGGATGTGGATTATTTCGACAGCGTATACCTGGCAAATAAAGTGGCCGAGGCTTGCAGTATCCCGAAACCATTTGTTCTTCCCCCCATACCCTATGGGGTGGCCTACCACCACGAGGATTTTAAGGGTACCATCAGTATCTCCAACCATACCCTCTCGGCCCTGGTATATGATATTGGGAAAAGCCTGGCTCAAAAATGGAATCAAAAAACTGATCATCCTCAATGGCCATGGAGACAATGCCCCCACACTTCTTTATGCTGCCCAGATGATTAACAGGGATACGGGAATATTTGTCTGTGTCGAATCGGGCGAAACCAGTGATGTGGATCTGTATGATCTGATTGATACTCCCAATGATATTCATGCCGGGGAAATAGAAACCAGTACCTGCCTGGCCATTCGTCCGGAAATGGTAAAAATGGATAAGGCCGTAAATGAGACCATGAATTTCGGCAGTTCCTATCTGGACTATACCTCTGAAAGAGGGGTAGCCTGGTATGTTCGGACCAAGATTATTTCTGAATTCGGGGTGATGGGCAATCCCACCCTGGCTACCAAGGAGAAAGGAAATAAATTATGGGAGATCATGATTGCACATCTTGTCCGCTTTGTGGAAGAGGTCAAGAAAAGCAAACTGGAGGATCTCTACCAGCGCAAATACTAGGTGAAACATGAAAATTAAAGGAACTGCACTGTCACGTCCGGAAGATGAAATTGAAGGAACCCTATTCAATTGCCTATGAATCGGTGGATAGCTGTGAGGGTGTATTTATTCGTATCAATACAGAAACGGGAAAAACCGGGCTTGGATTTGCTGCTCCGGATCCTGAGGTAACGGGAGAGACTGCGGAAGAGGTCTATGCTTGTTTCACTTCCATCATTGAACCCTTTCTGAAAGGATGTGATGTGTTTGAATATGCCTGGATCATGGAATCTCTGAAGGATAGTCTGCCCAACAATCCATCTGCCAGGGCCATGGTGGACATGGCACTGTACGATCTGCTTGCACAGAAAGCCGGGATTCCCCTTTACAAACTGCTTGGGCGGATTTCGCAAAGAAGATGGCCACCAGCATAACCATCGGCATCATGCCGCTGCACATGGACCCTGGAAATTGCAAAGGAACATCTTAAAAAGGGATTCAGAATCCTGAAGATCAAAGGGGGTATAAATTGTGGAAGAAGATATTGAGAAAATCATCCGGATCAGAGAACTGGCCGGGAATGAGATCAGGATCCGCTTTGATGCCAATCAGGGGTATACCCTGGAGGAGTCAATTCGATTTGTAAAAGAAACCGAGGATGCAGACGTGGAATTGCTGGAACAGCCCACCCATCAAAATGACCTGGAACTTCTTAAGAAAGTGACCCATGAAATCCTCCATTCCGGTTATGGCCGATGAAAGTCTTCTGTCCCTTTCGGATGTATTTCAGCTCTCGAAACATGGAAGCAGTCCGATCTGATCAACATCAAATTGATGAAGACCGGGGGTATCATGGAGGCCATGCATATCAACTCCGTGGCCAGGGCAGCAGGCATCAAGGCCATGGTGGGATGTATGGATGAATCGGCCCTTGGGATTGCTGCCGCCTTGCATTTTGCCCTTAGCAGGCCCAATGTGGAATATGCCGATCTGGATGGTCACCTGGATGTGGTGGATGATCCCTTCGACGGCATGCTCAAGAATTAAAGATGGGATTATCTTTCCCCCGGAGGCCCCCGGACTGGGTTGGATGGGAAGGAACAAAATATCTTCGACTAGTTGAGTTATATCCATCCACGGATATTGTGACCAATCGGAGATTGATGTCCTAATAATTAGGACCCTTTAAAAAACAGCTATGAAATACAGCAACTGGTTGAAGAATATGAAAGGCATGGTTAGCAGTCTCTGGGAGTTTCTTTTGGAATTAGTTCCAAAGCTGATCTTGGGTCTTTTTGTACTGTTTATCGGATATCTTATTGCCCGGCTTGTCCAGTACCTGGTAAGCCGTTTCATCGGCTATCTTGACAGGGTTATCAATAAGAATCTGAGTGGACCGCAGGTGCAGGTGAATCTGAGCAGCTCCAGAAGTTTCATCGCCAAAGCATTTTTTTGGATCATTATCTTCTTTTCTATTACCCTGTTTACAGAGATCCTGGGCCTTCCGGTGATTACCTCCTGGCTGGCCGGACTGGGCGATTACCTGCCCAAATTACTGGCAGGTCTGGTGGTTATATTTTTCGGGATCATTTTCAGCCGACTGGCTTCCGACCTGGTAAAAAGCAGGACTTTCAAATCCGGCATCTACAGCAGGACGATGCTGGGGAGGGTCATCAAATACATCATTATGGTGATTTCCATTATTATCGCCATTAACCAGGTGGGGATTGATATTTCATTTCTAACTTCCCTGACCTATATCCTGGTGGCTTCCCTCCTATTTGGTGCTGCCATGGCATTCGGAATGGGGGCTAAAGTCTCTGTAAGCAATATCCTGGCCTCCCATTATATTACCCGCAACTATTCTGAAGGGAACCTGATCAGGATCGGAGAACATGAAGGGAGAATTATTAAAATTACCTCCACATCTGTATACCTGGAGTCAGAATCCGGACAAGTGATCATTCCTGCAAAAGACTTTAGTGAACAAAAATCTATTTTAATTAAGAAATAGGCATTTATGAATATCCGATTCGATCCTTATCAAAGAGTTTATGCAGGAGAATAGCAAAGCGGCTGCCCGAACACTGGAAGACATAGAACCCGAAAAACTGGCAGGCTTTTTTAATGACAGCCCGAATGAATGGCTACTTGGAGGTCATTCCGCATATGAATCCCCAATGGATGTCAGAGGTGTTTGAAAGAATGAAGCCCGAAAGGCTTGCTTCCCTGTTTGGAATCCATGGAGATGAATCATCTGGTGGTGTCGATCAGAATGATGAATGAAGTTCTGGCGGAATACATGCTGAACAGACTTTCGGCTGAGAAGTCAGCGTCTGTCAAGAAGATTGCTCCACTACTTGGATCACTCTGTGGGTGCCCACATGGATCCTTCGGTCTTTACACTTACAGGAAAATCTGACTGTAAAAGAAGCCATGGCAGCCATTAAAAAGCATAAGGAACAGATCCAGCCTCAGCTCTTTGTAGTAGATTCAGGCCGAAAATTGTGGGTGTTATATCCTTATCGGATCTCATTGTGGGAGAGCAGGGCAGGAGATCAGATCCATGATGCATGACCAAGCTCACCTACCCTGTCCCCGGAGACTCCCATTCAATCGGTTTTAAACCATCAGGAGTGGCAAAACTTCTATACCCTGCCCGTGGTTGACCACGCATCTTTGTTTCTGGGTGCGATCAGGCTGGAAACCATACGTTCCATCCTGGCTCCAGTCCGGCAGCAAGGGAGAAGAGATGGGTCAGCTGAGCCATCAGTGCTCTGGGTGAGCTGTATCGCCTCGGACTTGCAGGCCTGTTAAGAAGTGCCACCGAACTATAGAGTCACAATCCAAGGAATAAAAACGTGAACCATGGCCCATCGTGAAGTAAAACAACATTTAATCGATCAGTATTTTAAAAGCAGTCCGGGCGATGCAGCCCGGATCCTGTCCACTTTTGATGACGAAAAGGCCCTTGAATATCTGAAAGATCAACCGGCCGAGATTGCCAGTGAAATTCTTTCCAGAATGGATCCGGATGATGCAGCTGATATTCTGGAGCTTGTGGATGCACTCAAATTTAAGGAGCTTCTGGACCATCTTAATGTATTTTCTGGCAGCCCGCCTGATCTCCACGATTCCGGACAGAAAGCCATCAACACCCACTTGGAAAATTTAGCCAGCCGTAAAAGCCAGACAGATCAGGGAGCTGATCACTTACCCGCCCGAGTGTGCTGCTTTTATGATGGATACGAAGGTCACCACCTTTACGCACCATGCAACAGTAAAAGATGCACTTAAGAAAGTTTCGTTCACTCAAAGACCGAAAGCTGTATCAGGTGTTCCTGATCGATGAGGAAGGTCATCTGACCCATGCGGTTTCTGTACAGGATATCGCGGTTTCAGATCCCAGGGACTTATTAAAAAACCTGGCAGAAGGGCCACCCATCAGCATTACGGCCCTGTCGCCCGCCCAGGAAGTGGTAGAATTGCTTGAGGAAAAGAAGCTGATCAACCTGCCCGTGGTGGATATCAACCATCGTTTGCTGGGGGTGATCCGCAACAATGTGCTGATTGATGCTGCCAAGGAGGATGTCACTCAGGATGTTCAGGCAATCTTTGGTGCCGGCCGGGAGGAGCGGGCCCTGTCCAAAGTTTCCCTGGCAGTTCGCAAACGCTTGCCGTGGTTGCAAATAAATCTGGTCACCGCATTCCTGGCTGCCTCCGTGGTGGCAATTTTCGAAGATACCATTGCAAGGATTACGGTATTGGCGGTTTTTCTTCCGGTGGTTGCGGGACAATCCGGAAATACGGGTTCCCAGGCACTGGCTGTTACCATGAGAGGACTGGCGCTCAGGGAAATCAGTGTAAGTCAATGGTTTGTTGTGGCCCGCAAGGAGATACTCGTGGGCTTAATCAACGGAGTGGCTGTAGCCATTACTACCTCCTTGATTGTATTCATTTGGGCATCCTCCTTTGGTCTGGCCCTGGTTATAGGAATCTCTATGATCCTGTCCATGGCCATTGCAGGTCTTTCGGGTGCCCTGATCCCCATGATCCTGCAATCCCTGGGACAGGATCCGGCTTCCTCCTCATCCATTATTTTAACCACGGTAACCGATATTGTGGGATTTCTGAGTTTCCTGGGGCTGGCCACCGTTCTGGCTTCGGCCCTGGGAATTGTCTAAAATTAAACCTAAACAATGAATCACAGGAAGAGGATTCTCGAGAATGTACCCTTTTAACAAGAATTGAGGCTTAAATCATGGATGAAATATTTATTTGGATTGGAATTGGCTTTTGCCTTACTCAATCTGCCATGTTTTCGGGTCTGAACCTGGCCTTTTTTAGTTTGACCAGGTTGCGGCTTGAAATTGAAGCAGAAACCTCTCCTTCCAATGGAGCCAAAAGAGTTTTGGCCATGCGGGAAGATTCCAATTTTCTTCTGACTACCATTTTGTGGGGCAATGTGGGGATCAATGTCTTGCTGACCCTGCTCTCTGATTCTGTCATGGCCGGGGTCATTTCTTTTGCATTTTCGACCGTAGTCATTACCCTGTTTGGGGAAATTGTCCCCCAGGCCTATTTTTCCAGGAATGCACTGCGCATGGCATCTATACTGGCACCGGTATTGCAGTTCTACAAGATCCTTCTGTTCCCGGTGGCTAAACCCAGTGCCCTGCTGCTGGATTCCTGGCTTGGAAAGGAATCGGTCCAGTTTTTTGCCGAAGAGAACATTCAGCTGTTTATCAGAAAACACATGGAAGGGCTTGACAATGAGATTGATCATATCGAAGGGACAGGAGCCATAAACTTTTTCTCCCTGGACGATTTAAGAGTGGTCCAGGAAGGCGAGGCATTACATGCTGAAAGCATTCTCAGCCTGGAAAGTTCGGAGGGAAACCTGGTTTTCCCCACTTTTATCAATCACCCGGATGATCCCTTTATTCAAAAGATCAACCAATCAGGAGAAAAGTGGATCATTTTGACGGACGAAACGAAGGAGCCAAAACTCGCCCTGGATGCAGATGGGTTTTTGCGTTCAGAGTTATTCTGTCAGGATGTGAGGGAATTGAAGAGTATTGTCATGTTCCCATCGTTCTGAGGGATGAAAACACAAATTTGGATACTTTGATCCAGAAGCTCAGAAGAAATAACGAGATAAACTCAGATACTCCCATTGAGAAAGATGTGGTTATTGTGTGGACTGCAACGCATAAACGCATCATTACCGGTGCTGATATTCTGGGCCGCTTGTTAAAGGGAATTTAGCTGTGCCAGGCAATCACATCATCCATTGTAGAACCATTGTATGGCATCTTCATAATTGGTAAAGGTCCGCATCTCTATTCCTGTGTTTTGTGAAGAGAGTTCCTGGAAATAGGTCCGGTCAAAATTTACGCCCGGAAGCACCAGAAGGGCCAGCTTATCCCGGAATGAATCCGGAGCATGGATGAGGGCCTGTACAAAAGAGTAAATCTCCTCAGTTGTCAGAATCCACTGGGTACGTCGAAAATCCAGGAGTATCTCATAATCGGCAGGAGGACGTTTTGGCTCGGCCAAAGCCTCAAGTTTCTTCTTACTTTCTTCAAATTCAATAGCTCCATCATCGGATACGGACAGATAGTCAACAGAGCGGATTATTTTTATCTTGATTGCCATTTTTAGATAATTTTCTATTTAAAGCCATAAGTTAACCATAATTTTTTGTAAAATCCTGTCCAATCGAACACCTTCTTTTATTGCAAATGACTGTTTGTGCAATACCTGCTTTCAGCTTTCCACATTGCCATGCATCAGCAAATCAAGCGCCTCATTAAATGAGCCGGCTGCGATGATCTCTCCCTCCGGTAACAACCAATAGCCCAGGGAAGGGAAAAATGGTTTGGGTTAATTTTTCGTCCTGTTGTGGCCGGAAACAAATACAGAATGGAAAAGTTTATTAATCTTCCCGGGAAGGAGTAATCAGGTATTTCGAAGGGGAAACGCCAAAATGTTCCCGGAAGCACCGGCTGAAATATCTCGGGGTACTGAACCCGACGGCATATGCAATTTCAGAAACATTCAATTCCGATTGTGTCGTCAGCAGATTGGCTGCATTTTTCAGGCGTATGGACAGAATGAATTCATTTGGGGTTAATCCTGTAACCCCTTTTATTTTTGAGAATAAACGGGTTCGGCCCAGTCCCATTTCCCGTGCAAAGGTATTTACATCAAATTCAGTGTCATCAATGAATCTTTCAATGGTTTCTGTCGCCCTGCATCAGGATCTTTTGATCCATGGGATTGGGGGCAACATCTTTTATTTCGGCTTTGGGATCGCTTTTGAATTTTTGCTGCAGTTGGAGACGGTTCAGGATCAGGTTCCTGACTCTGGCTCTTAATAGTTTCGTATTAAAGGGTTTCGTAATATAATCATCTGCCCCCGTTTCAATGCCTTCAATTTTATATTCGATGGCTGTTCTGGCAGTTAGAAGAATAATGGGAATGTGACTGGTATTGATGTTTCGTTTAAGTTTTGCGCACATTTGTGTCCCGGACATATTTGGCATCATCACGTCCGAAATAATAACATCGGGCTGCTGATTGATGGCCATTTTCAGACCCTCAAAGCCATCTTTTGCATCGATGACCCTGTAATAAGGATCAAAAATATTCTTTAGTAGCCGCCTGGCTTCTGAGTTATCCTCAACAATGAGCAGCAAAGGAGAGGAATCACTTACAGGGGCTTGCTCGTACTCCTCGATTTCTTCTTCAAAAGGGATATATAAGGCTTCAGTTCCGGCTGTGTCCTGAGGATGCATTAGCCAGTTGATCAGCACTGAAATGCTTATTCCCTTTTTTTAGCCCGTACAATGAATGAGGTCCCTTTGCCTTCGCTGCTTTCTACCAGCAGGTCGCCTTTGTGCTCTTTCACGATACCCAGGCTCAGGGCCAGGCCGATACCGCTTCCCTGGCCTTTCAGTTTTCCTTTTATTCTGTCTATCTGGTAGTATCTGTCAAAGATCTTACCTATTTCTCTTTCTGCCAGCCCTGGCCCGTTATCCGATACATATGATGTCAATGTGTCCCTGGTCTTCCTTAATAGACAATGGTGACGACGCCCTGATTGTCTTCAACTGCCTTAAAGGCATTGGATATTAAATTGTAGAAGACTTTTTCCATTTGTGGCTTATCAAACCACAGCTTCAGTGAATTTGGCAGATTCCTGATGGAATAATCTATTTGGCGATGGTACGCATACTCGACAAAGGACTCAAAAATCTCTTCGATGAATGCGGGTAACGAGCATTCCATAATGCTCAGTTTCAGAAATCCTTTTTCCAGTTTCCTGAAATCAAGCAGCTCGGTGATCAGGTTATTCAGCCTGACTGCATTATTATTGATGGTGACGAGCTTTCCGGTAGTTTCCGGTGGATGTCTTGGTATCTTCCATAATCGACTCCAGGCTGGCGGTTATGAGTGTTAAAGGGGTTCTGAATTCATGGGAAATATTCGTAAAGAAGCGAAGCTTGGATTCGTTCAGATTCTGGATCTGATCCTTTTCACTCTTCTCCGCCTTTAAATTGTCTTCCAGACGGACCCTGCTCAGGTACATGTGATTAAACCAAAGGACGAGACCAATAAGAAGGATCACATATGACAAGATAGGCATACCAGGTCTTGTAGATGCGGTGGATTCACGATGATCTTCATCACCTTGGTGTCGATCACGCTGTCATCAATCATGCTGAGGATCCGTATTTTCAGGTTGTATTTCCCCGGATCAAGATTTGTATAGGTTACGGAAGTTTTATCATCCGCATTTATCCATTCCTTGTCAAAGTTTTCCAACTGGTATTCGTACGCTGTCCCGGATGCTGGGGACATAATTATTCGAGGAATAATGTACGGTAATGATATTCTGCTGCGGGTCCAGTGTGATGCTTTCGGTGAAAGGCAGGTCCTTATCAAGCAGCCCGGTTTCGTCCCCGGGCCGGACTTCCCGGTTGTTTACAAAAAGTGAGGTGAAAAGGATGGAATAGTCTGTGGCTTTCTTAAGCAGATCCTTTTCCCAGAAGGATATAAGCCCATTGATGCCCCCCACAAATATCTCGCCGTCACTCGTCAGGTATAGTCCACCGTGATTCAGTTCTTCGAGGGGGAAACCATTGTTGTAGGGTATAGTTATAGGAACGGTTGTGCTCAACATCCAGGAGGACCAGGCCTTTGCTTGTGGAAACCCAAAGATTCCCATATCTCGATTCCACAAGCCCATAAATGAAATCACTTGGAAATTGATGCGTTGTGCTTGAATAGTTCAGAAAATCGTCCTCTTTCGGTATATATTGATTTAATCCACTTCCCAGTGTCCCGATCCATAAGCGGAACTGGTGATCCTCAAAAATGCAGCTAATGGAGTTACTTCTGATCGATCCTGAGTCTTCCTTGTGGAAATACCTTTTCAGCCTTCCTGGTTTTCTGGTTGTATTTGAACAAGCCATTGCGTTCGGTTCCGATCCAGATATTTCCGAAGCTGTCTTCAAAAAGGCAGAAGACCGCATCTTCGATTTCGGCCCGAATTTCTTCATCCTCTATGAAAGGTGAAAAGGAACGTGTAGCCAGATCCAGCTTAAACACACCCTTGTGAGTGCCCAACAAGGAATGCGTCGCCGAATGGGAAAATATCATTGATAATATTCGATGGGATGGAATAGGGATCTTCATCCGGTGTTTAAATACTTCGAACTCCTTGGTCTTTACATTCAAAATATCTAAACCACCCAAATGGGTTCCAATGAGCAGGTAATCCTTGTTGGCCAGATACAGGGATCTTATATTGTTGTGCGATATTCCGGGCTGAGCTTCAGCTGAATGTTTATAATGGCTGAATACCTGCTTTTTTCTGTCCAGGTAATCCAAGCCCCCACCTTCAGTGGCAATCCATAGGTTATTCTCAGCGTCTTCTAACATTTCACCCACCACATGGTAGTTGACGCCTATGGACATGTTTTCACCAACCGGGTAGCTTTTATACACATGATAATCAGGATTGTAAAAGCTTATGGCTCCAAAATATGTGCCCAGCCACATGGTTCCCTGTGCATCCCTGAAGATGCAATAAATGCTATTATGGGAGAGACTCTTCTGAAGATCTTCATTCTGCTGGTAATTCGTAATTTCAAAGCTTCTGGGATTTATGATGCTAAGCCCTAAAAAGGTCCCAATCCAGATATTTCCCTGAGTATCTTCCTCGATGTCCCTGATAATATCATTGACAATGCTATTGAGAATCTTCCTGATGCCGAAAGACACGGATTACTTCATCCTGCCTGTTCAGAAGTATTAATCCATCTCCATCGGTACCCACCCAGGTTTGCTTACTGAGAATCAGTGAATGCAACGTTTACTTTGCCACCTGTGATCTTCGAAGTGATCTCCTGGATCATGTCGTATTTATAGTAGCCTTCATCACTGCAGATTCTTAAAATTCCCGTCGGATCAACGAATAGATTCCTGATGGAAGTGCTTATATTCGAAAATGTCTTCCCGAAAAAGAAAATCACCCCTTACCGTATCCAGTTCAAATAAACCCTTTGTCGTTCCCAGAATATATCCTTCCGTCAAACTCTGACGACGGAATGTATACCATCAAACGGGAACCTTTTGAATTTCAATGTTTGCAGATTTAAGCGTCGAAATTCCCTTGTTGAGATATGACCCAGAGCTGATCTCCGATCATTTGCAGTGATTTGACCCAGTGGTCCAGCAGAGAGGTGGTATCTCCCCTTACGGGTCTGAAGGTCTTTATCTGTTCCCCGTCATATACGTTTATTCCATCCCGGGTGCCAATCCATAACCGACCTATGTCATCCTGGAGTGATTGAGGTTACAGATACTTGAGAGAGACCATCCTTTAATCCCAGGTATTCAAACTCTATTCTTTGCGCATGTATAAAAAGGGTGATATGCAGGAATACCAACCCGAATACAAATCGAATCATACACCTTGGTCATTTTTTCTCAATCTCCGTTTCATTCAGCCAAGTAAGGTCACCGTACACAAAGAAAACAGGAATTACTTAACTAGTATGCAATATCGTTCATTATTGTGATATTATAATTCAGCAATCATTTTCTGAGGCATGTTTCCGGCTAAATATGATGATCTTATTCAAGATCCTGTACAATTCTATCCCTGATCTGAATCATAGGATCACCCCTTTTGTGAGAATAGATTAATTTTATCACAAGACCGTATGCAACGAAAATAATGCTTATTTCATGATCAGACCTGCCTCGATCGTTCTTCATGTTTTTTCTGCTGTGTTCAGCATGCGATCCACCGCAGAAATCCATCCTTATAAAGGGTCAGGCTGTCAGGTGTGAACTCATCGCTGAAGATGCATTTGAATCCGGCCTTGACAATTGGGTGATTGAGCAGGGTCCCGGCGGGAACGTTTCAATTAAGCATGGGAAGATGGATATTGATGATGCATCGGGCTGCACCGTTTGGTTCAGGGAGAAATTCGAGGGAAATATATTCATTGAATACGAAGCCACTGTTATCGATAGCGGAGGGGTATATGACAGGGTATCAGACTTAAATTGTTTCTGGATGGCCCTGGATTTTCATCATCCCGACGATTTTTTTGCCAGATCTGAGCAGAGGAACGGCATATTTCAGAACTATCATGATATGAAGCTCTACTATGTGGGGCTGGGAGGACATGATAATACCAAAACTCGTTTTCGAAGATATGCCGGCGGAGGAGAAAGACCGGTGCTGCCGGAGCATGATCTTAGCGACGAATCATACCTTATCAAGCCCAATAAGGTAAACAGGATTCGATTGATTGTATACAAGCGAGCATATACAATATTACTACAACGAGATGCTGGTGTTTGATTTTGAAGATCCCGAACCTTATCACGAAGGATATTTTGGAATCAGGACCTATAAGAATCACATGAGAGTGGACAATCTGAAAGTCTATCGCTTAACGAACGTGCTAATAAATTGAAAAGGGGCATAGATGCACTTGGACCTGGACCAACTGCATCGGAAGGCGGACCGGGGAATTACCGGAATGTGCGCTTCAGGTGAGAGGACAAAATTCCCTTCCGGTTTTTTACCTGCACGCTGGCAGGTTTTCCCCTGTAGGGCTCTCCGGGCAGTGGAATGCTCAGTAAGCGGTAGTCCTTGTGCCGGGTAATGTGATCCCCTTTGACCGGAAGGTTGGTCCGGATGAGTATCTGATCCAGATCTTCATCCATTTTCGCATCACAGACCGTAAAGAACAGCTGTTTATTTTTCTCTTCCACCATCAATGCGCAGGGAGCAGATACTTCGAACCAGTATTTCCCGAAGCGTAACTTTTGCCCCGGAGCATAAAACATGGCTTCGATGGTCTTACCGTCTGATGAGCTGGCGGCCTGTATCAGGGTATCGTTTTGTAATGATGCGTGGAATTTCCATCTTTTTATCCGGGTTGCAGTGAACCAGGTAGGCATAGTTTGCATTTTCAGGTTCATTACCGTGATCGATCCACATCTGAAATACATCTACTTTTTCTGGTTTTTCCCGTATGGCCCTGTTTTCCGCATTCAGGCTATCGTAAAAGGTTTGCCGTTTCTCAATGTTGTAATAGATCCCACCGTCCGTGTATCCGGGAAGAACGGCATAGGAAAAACCATTGTTCTTTACCCAGGTGATCTTTTCCCCCTTGATCTCTTTCAGGCCTGTATTTTCGGGATTTGCAGCTTTTGCCAGATGTCTGATCCACTACGGTCCAGATGGGACGATCATGTGAATCTGACAAATCCGTAATGCCTGTCCCCATGGCAAGAAACATGTCACCGAACCAGAAATAGGATTTGAAGGCTTTAATACCCAGAATATCCGGATTCTTTTCATCCAGTCCCGTGCAGGTCATTGACATTTTTTTTGGCGGATGCATTCATCTTTTCGAATATGAATCCTGCCACTCCGTTTTCACCTCCACGGGTAGCGCCAGCAGCAAAATTATGCTTTGAGGTATAGCCTCTCCAGTTTGTAATTGGCTGCAGGACATCAAGCTGCCGGGCAGTGACACCCGGGGGTGCAGTAAGGTTCCAGGCTCCCATCGCCATTTTGTATTCATTTCCGGCACGCTGAAAAAAGGTCATGCCGTCGCATGTATACAGGTTATAGGCATCTGCCTTCTTATGGAAGCTTTCGATACCGTCGCAACGCAAAGAAGCCATGCTGATCAGGGAATAATAAGCAGATGTTTTTTTGGCAAAATTGTCATTGTTAAAAAAGTATCTTGTCCCATGATAGTCCCCGTCCGGATAGTTTTCCATGATCAGTTTGTGCTGTTCTGCTTCCCTTTTGAATTGCCTTAGTTCTGCAAGTTGTTCAGGGGTAAATGATGAGGTCCAATTGTCCAGGAGATTTTCAACCAGCAGGATGGAAGGGATGGCCCGGGGTGTGGCCCCTTCCCAGTTGGCACTTTGCCTGCTCAAAGCCGGAGGCTCGATCCCTTTATGGTATAGGAAAGCAGAAGCTCTGAAAAAACGGAAAAGGCAATCGATGTTCTCCGCTGCTGAGTTTCTGGACCCAGGGGGATCCCTGAAAACGGTTCAGATTGTTCAACGCTGCCGAGGTCCCGTGGATCGGGTAACCCCATACCAGGCATTGCATCCCATGTCCCCAACCGGCGCCGTCAGCAGTTAAACCTTCGGTCCAGAATGATTCACCAAAGGTCGTCTGGCTCACCACCGAGATGGATTTTTTCGATACTTCTGCAATCACATCCATCATTTCCACCGATGACATCATCGCGGCACACTCAAACAATGCCCTGTAGGCCAGTGCATTTCCGCCGACCCACCAGACATGGTCCTGAAATCGTTCCACACTGATGACATTTTCATCGGTCCTGTCAAGCCTTCTGGGTTGGGTCCATGATTGAAAGCCGATATTCATCATGGCCTCTCTTCCTGCTTCAAGAAGGGAATCTTTGAGATCTGCCATTTTCAATTTCCTCCATGATGTCGTAAAAGCAGAAGTAGGTATTGATACCGCTTCGGGGCATGGCAAAACATGACTGGTGAAATCGTCCGATGTCGGGTCGCCGCTTCTTCCAGTTCCTGGTAAAGGGTATAGGATTTAAATACCAGTCTTCTCAATGCTTCGGGATCCTTCCCGGGCATGTTCCCATTTCTAAATAATTCGGCAATTTTCCACAGGCGCACCAGGGCCTTTTCGATATAATCCCCGACAAGCTGTTGTTCATCAACACCCGCCTGATTTAAAGCATCCCACTGCTCATGAAGGAACAGAAGGTCTGCAAATTTTCCATCTTCCTGCAGTAAAGCAATGCATTCCTCAGGATCTTCCACCCTTTGGAGCATTTTGGCTTTACGAAAGCCGGTATGCGCCAGTTTTTCCCTTTCTTCCTCGATAAACTGTTCCTTTTCCGGATCTTTCAGGAGCGAGTCTGGGCCATCAGCCCGGAATAAACCGGGATCAACAAGGCAAGTAACAGTGCCTTTCGAAATAAAACGGTCTGTATTTTAGCGTGATTAAGCATGTCCCCGGATAGATTGTTAAATTTAGTTAGAATTTCGAGAATGCTCCATGCATATGTTTGTCAGTGTGAGTCGCTCACGCGGAAGCACGAAGCAAAAAATAAAAGGCTGTTCCTTTTGAAACAGCCCCTTTTACACTATTACTATTGATGGCTGATTATTCAACGATGAACCTACCAGCTATTCCGCCTTGCGAGGATGTAAGCTTGTAAACATAGAGTCCTTTTGAGAAGCCGCTGATGTTTACCCTGATTTCTTTTGTGTAAGCGTCGACCTGGGTTTCTTCCAGCAACTGGCCCGTTACGGAATAGATCTCAATTTTTCCTGGACCATTCATCCTGTCCGAAAAACTGAAAGTAACATACTCCCTGGCAGGATTTGGATAGGGAGTCACAGAGAAGTGATTTTTCGAGCTTTCAATTCCTACGGTGGATATGAGTGCAAACAGCCTTGATCCTACCTGCCCTCCATCGGTTGCGGCAGTTGCAGAAATCTTGTTATCCAGGTAGGCTAAATCGATGCTGTTCGGATCAAATTTATACCAGGTTGGATCGTCTGCAAGGGGATGAACGGGAACAAAAAAGCCGTGTTCGGTCAGGTCCGGGTCATTGTAAAAGTTCTTCCATACCCATGTGGGAGTTTCAGGTACACTGGGAAAGTCCAGTACCTCCTCAAAATAAACATCTTCCGCAGCATCACCCAGCCATGCTGCGAAGTTAGGTGATACAATAGGTGGCATTACAACGGTATCCGGATAAGTGGCAATGCTGTCTGCAAAATTCTCCGTGTAGAAGATGTTGTTATTCGAAATGGTCCATTGGTTCCTGTCAGGGGGAAGCGAGTCATAGGCATTGAAATATGCCAGTGTTCCCGGATAATCCCCATGAGAGGCATCAGCAGCTTTATCATCCGGCATTTTTGCAGGATAATCCCCGGAAAAGAAACAATTCATAAAGATGTTGTTCGTAACCTTGACCGTATCCACGATCCGGTTGAACTGAAACAGACGATTCTGCCCGGCCATGTTTACAAAGGTATTGTGGTCAAATTCCACATACTTGTGCTCATTACCCCAGCCTGCAAAAAGTGTTGCCATGACATTATAGAAGTAACAGTCGACAACTTTCACGTATCTTGAACTTTTCCGGCCATCAATTATCCTGCCGTTGCCGGTCACAACCGTGGGTTGCCCCAGGTAGCGGACCTCACATTGGTCAATGGTCACCGAAACATCCTCTCCATAGAGCGCAGCTACCGCTCCACCTTGTTTCTCAATGATGCAATTCCTGAAGATTACGGTTGAACCTTCACCCAGTAGCCTGATGGCATTCCAGGAATAATTCAAACCCTGTTCTTCAGCAGTAAGCCTGACATTTTCGATGATGGCATCCCCTCTCGTATACAGGAGCTTATTAAAGGTCCCGTCTTCTTTAATCCTTTGCATGATCACCGGCTTTTGCCCTTCTCCTTCCTGTCCACGGATATGGAGTTTGGTTCCGCGAACATCAATTTGTTTTGATACTCTGTACAACGAATTCCTTTTCAGTTCATACACGGTATTCAAGCGTATCCACCCAATTCCCATCGGCAGTGGTATCAGCCAGAATAAATTCATTCAGGTTCAGGTTGTCATCTGGTTCCACAACCACAATCCTCTCCTGCGCAACCAGATGTATCCCGAGGACCATTCCAATGGCAGTGATCATTAATTTAAAGTACCTGTTTTTCATAGTCTGTTAGTTTTAATTAATACAAAATTTGTTTATCCTTTGTTTTCAAATTAACACTCACAATTTAATCCGCACCCCGATCTCAGAGGTCATTCCATAATGATAATCCCTCCTGATCCACTGTGGTTCGTAAAGGAATTCTCTCTCCCTTTCGGATGTAATATTGGCGATGTTCAGCGTAATGCTCACCCTTTTGCCAATATCTTGTTTGGCTGAGAAATCCAGGCGAAAGGCAGATTTCGTATAAACATCAGCTTTGCCATCATCTTTGTTTCCGATACTTTTTATGGCATCACTCTGATAATTTGCCGTAAGCCTGCACATAAAACCTTTGTGATCATAGCCTATCACCCCGTTGAAGGTCATGGGAACCAGGGAGGATAAGGCTGTTTTCCGGTAAAAGATATCCTGGGTATAAGTGGTGGTTATCAGTCCGGTTATGGGATCGAGCACTGAACTGGATTCTGTAACGACCGTCTGGACCTGCCAGTCATTATAAAGCCTGCTCATGTTAAGGGAAAGAATGATTCCCTGCATAAATTTTGGCAGTGCCTGGAAGTTTCTCAGGCTGGTCTGTAATTCAATTTCATAGCCCCATACTTTTGCTACCGGACCATTGAAGAAAGTCTGAAGTTCCCAGCCTTTATAATAGGGGTCAAATCCGTATGAATTGGCTACCGAGTCATTGTAAAGGATGATCCTGGATGAATAATACGGATCGCTTATTCGCTTATAAAATCCTCCTACCCGGATCATCCCAAATCGGCTGGAATAAAACGAGGCAGTCAGATCCAGGTTATCGGAGACATAGGATCTCAGGTCCGGGTTGCCTGCATCTATGTGGGTATTTTGCAGGGAGAATGCATACGAGGGAACAAGGGCGTTGTAGCTTGGCCTGGAGAGTGTCCTGGCACTTGAAAACCTGATATCAAACCAGTCAAATATCTTATAGCGAAGGTGAAGATGGGGCAGAAGGAAGTGATAGGAGGTGGTGGCAAGGGTATCATAAAAGGGTCCCCTGAGGTCTTTAATGGGACCGGATAAATCTGAATAAATCCCCTCATAGGTATTGTCGGAAAACTCATGACGCAATCCGGTAATGAGATTTAGTTTTCTTCCAATATCAAAATTCAACATCACGTAGCTGCCCAGAACCGTTTCCCGGGTCTTATAGTTATTGCCGGCTTCTCTTTTGTCCCTGTAAGCGTAGTTTTTGGCGATTTCACCCAGAAAGATTGGTGGAACTTCTGTCCAGAATCGGTTCCATATCTCCCACCAGTATCCCGTCTCCGATCTTCGCCGTATTCATATTCTCAATATCAAACAGGTTTCCCATAAAAAATCTGGCGTCCGCATCTGTCATCACTGAGCCGTTCCGGGTTTCCCAATCCCTGACGATCCCCCGTGCTTCCTCCTCCAGGTAGTAAATAGAATACGCATCGTCGAGGATGCGCTCCGAACTCCTTATGGTAGTCTTTATGCTGCTCCCAAACTTGATGAATCCTGATATGTTATTGTATCGCTTGATATGAACAGGTACCTTAACATTGATTTTACCGA
Source organism: uncultured Bacteroidota bacterium (assembly GCA_963716765.1). GTDB lineage: Bacteria > Bacteroidota > Bacteroidia > Bacteroidales. The sequence goes on from CAVQUO010000010.1 coordinate 42,582, forward strand.
TTGCGTTTTGCTCCTTGGTAGGATTTTGACGGAACTCACCCTTAAAGAGGTATAAACTGTCATAGGATGTCCTGGAAACCAGATCCTGAACATATTCAGGTGTATAGGTAAAGACCTCCCATCCGATATCGTCATAATTTGCCGAAGGATCCTGAAAATTCAGGCTGTAGTGCAGCGGATCCATCTCGGTTAGATTGAGACCATGAACCACCATAATCGATGGATAATCCGGGAAATTCAAAGTTCCCTGTAAGGGCATTGTTCAGGATGACATTTCTGACTTCTCTTTCGGTGATATCATAATTAAGCGTATTATTATCGGAGAAGTTAATGGCTTCTTCCCAGAAATTCGTAATGCTCAAATTCGCAAAACTGAACAGTGATATGGATCCCAGTCCGTGATTATAATCCAGGTTAATGCTGCCCCCGTAGCGCTCGACGTACTGCTCCCGCAGGAAATACCTGACACTGGTTGATTTCGGCTGATAGGGTGCCTCCTCACTGTCGTACTGATAATTTGAAAAGACCGTATGGGTACTTCTGTTAATATGTTCAGCATTGGCCTGGGCAATGACACCAAATTTATCATCAAAGAATCGGTCTCCGATTTGCAGGGAGGCTTTGTAGTTGAAAGGATCCATTGCGTTAGATAATTGGTAATCTGGGATAGTTTCACTGATCCTCCGAAATTCTTGGGAGCTTTTTTCATGGTAAGGTTTACCGTGCCTCCGATGGCTTCGGCATCCATATCCGGAGTGGGGACCTTGTAAACCTCAATGCCGGATAGCAGTTCACTGGAAATCATACCGAGGCCGGTTGTTCGGGTATCCAGTGCTGTGGATGGCAAGGCGCATCCCGTTCACGGTGACAGCATTCAGCTGAGGTTGCAGCCCGCGGATTACAATATTTGTACCCTCACCGCCAGAACGTGTAACAGAAACCCCGGGTAACCTTCCTATGGATTCTGCCGCATTTACATCGGGCAACTCTTTGATGCGGTCCTCAGAAACAACATTCACCAGTGTTTCTGCATTAACCTGCTGATTTATTGCTTTCTGCTGGCCTTTATAGAGGGCGGTTACCACCACTGCTTCAACGGAAAATGACATGGGGGTCAATTCGAAATCTAATTCATTCTTTCCGGGTTGAATAAGGATTTCTTTTAATATTTCCTCATAGCCAAGGAAACTGGCCCCAATCGTGTATTCCCCCGGTTCGAGGTTGTTCAGGGTAAACCTGCCTTCGGTATCTGATATGGTTCCGATGGTGGTTCCTGCAATGAAGACATTTGTGCCCGGTAATGTTGATCCGGTATTCTCAGTCACCCGGCCGGTCAGGAAACCCGAATTCTGACCATTCACTCCTGTAAAAAGCGGAAAGAGCAAAATGGCAGATATAAGGGTATAGAGGAAATATTTCATATTCTGGCTAGTATGATGCATGGTCGTTTATCGGTACTGGATTTTCTCCTTGATAAAACCTGCACTGAAAATATATGTTTCATGATGATTCAAAGTTAGAGCCATTGGTTCCTGTTGGGGGATAAAATAATTCGGAATCCATGCTAATTTTGTTCAAAGTTTTCCAGCATTCCTTCACTCCTGGATTAACAGGAAACAGCGTGCATTCTGGATCAAGACAATATATCAGATTTCAGCCGGAAGAATTATATGTTCCGGTGAAAATTCCATTGCGCCAGAGGTAGATAAATGAGAAGGTGTATCTCCGGAGCCCTGATAACCAGAGAGTTAATTGCCATGCCATAAGACTGGTCCTCGTATTATTTCGGCCAGTGCCGGGATGTTTTTCAGAAAAATAACATCACATATCATACAATAAATGGGATAGAATTGTTCACCTTTCTTCCTGCTGATTTGGGAATACCTTCTGAATATCAATGCAAAACGCATCCACTGTACAATTTTTGCCTCCCGGCATCTGGAAATGCAGTGATTTTTGAGCCTGTTTGATGGTTAACTTTGTCTATATCCTTTGTTTGAAAATGCGTAAAAATATAACAGATAAATAATGAGGATTACAACTGGTATAAGTATAGGTTTTTTTGTTGTTATACTGATCTTTGGGAAGTGTCAGATTTTCGAAGAGAACCAGAGCAATATCTATGAGAATCTGAACTTTGCTGAGAAACAGGTAGGTTTGTTACTGGAAGAGGCATACAAAGCCGACATGATACCCAGAACCGTAAGCAGTGAGGGAAACATCCACTGGACCGATGAGGATTTTGACTGGACGGAAGGATTCTTTCCCGGAACATGCTGGTATTTATATGAGTATACAAATGACCCGAAATGGAAAGATGCAGCGGTGCATTTTCAGAAGAAATTTCAGGATCACAGTACTTTGCCCTTTTATCATGACCTGGGATTTGTATTTAACTGTTCGTATGGCAATGGCTATCGTCTGACAGGCAACGAAGCGTTCAGGGACATCCTCGTTGAAGCAGGCAATACTCTTGTGGGAAGGTTTAATCCAAAGGTGGGATGCATACGGTCCTGGGATGTGGACAAAGGCTGGCAGTCGAAACGTGATTGGGAATTCCCTGTTATTATTGATAATATGATGAACCTGGAATTATTGTTTGAGTTAAGTATACTGACAGGCGATCAGAGATATAAGGAGGTGGCTTTATCACCATGCGAACACAACCCTCAGGAATCACTTCAGGGACGACATGAGTTCCTACCATGTGATCGATTATGACAGCATCACAGGAGACATACGCCACAGGCATACTGCTCAGGGATTTGCACATGAATCCAGCTGGGCAAGGGGCCAGGCCTGGGGACTTTACGGATTTACGATCTGTTACCGGTATACGAAAGACGAAAAGTATCTGCGCCAGGCAGAGGGGATCGCATCTTTCATCCTTGATCATCCCAGTGACTCCGGCAGACCGGATTCCCTACTGGGACTATGATGCGGCAAAAATACCAGATGAACCCCGCGATGCATCAGCGGCTGCCATCACCGCTTCCGCTCTTGTGGAATTAGACGGTTATTCAGATATTGATTATTTTTCGGCTGCATTGGATATCATACAGAGCCTGTCCTCTTCAAGCATACAGTGCCAGAACTTGGGGAGAATACCAACTTCATATTAAAGCATAGTGTTGGAAGTATACCGCACAATAATGAAATAGACGTTCCCCTTATCTATGCGGATTACTATTATGTGGAAGCTTTATTAAGGCTTAAGGAGCAACTCGATCCACAGCTTAATCCGTCCAGGATAAGTGAAAGTATAAATTGAAAAGATGAAATGGATAAGCTTGCTGATCACTTTTCAGCTGGTAATTGGGATAAACAGCTGTTCGTCAGGTGAAAAGAGATCAGGATCAAAAACCCAATGTATTGATCATATTTCCTGATCAACTCAGGCGCTACAGTGCAGGCTATTGGCAGGATGATGCTTATAAAGACCATGTGATCGGAAGTCCGGATCCCGTTGTTACGCCATCCATTGACAATCTGGCCAGGAACGGAGTGGTTTTTACCAATGCGATCAGCAATTTTCCTTTGTGCAGCCCCTACAGGGGAATGCTCCTGACCGGACAATATCCTGAACAAAATGGTATCTGGGGGAATTGCAGAAATGGGCGCCCGCATGGACTGAACGATGAAATAATGACCCTAACGGACTATTTCTTTGACGCGGATTACAATACCGCCTACTTTGGGAAATGTCACTGGGTGAAAACAGAACCCCTGTTTGACGAGAACGGCACCTATGTGGGGACCACTGAAGCTCCGGGGGGGCATTATATCAATGCTTACGATACCTACGTTCCCCCGGGTCCTTCCAGACACAACATAGAGTACTTTTACCAGGCCATAAAAGACAGACACTTCGATCCCCTGATCTATTCAAATGATCCGGAACTTATTCAGGGCAAAAAAGATGGCGAATTGCACAGGGTTCATATGTTTTCAGCGAAAAATGAAGCTCAGTTGCTTATAAATTACCTGAGAAACTCACATAAGCAAAGAAATCCGGACAAACCATTCTGTGTGCTCTGGTCGCTTAATCCACCTCACAATCCATGGAACGACGAAAACACGGATATGAGCATGTTGCATGCTCATTATGACACGGATAAGTTTGCCAGCACGGAAGATTTAGTCCTGAGGGAAAATGCCGATTATGAGGTGGCTCATTATGCCCGCCATTACTTCGCCAATGTAAGCAGTGTTGACAAGTATATCGGAACGGTCCTCGATGAACTGAAGAAGCTTGGAATGCTGGATAATACCATCGTAGTATTTACCGCCGATCATGGTGAAATGCTGGGCAGTCACGGAAAAACCGGCAAGAATGTTTTGGAGACTGAATCGATCGCCATTCCCTTCATTGTCCATTATCCGGGAAAGTTAAAACCTGGGATTCAGCACCTCTCTTTTTGGAGCTGTGGATGTGTTACCGACCGTTCTGGGTCTTGCTGGTTTAGCCGATAAAATTTCAGACGAGATCAGGGGAGAGGATTTCAGTAAAAAGTTAAGTAAACCCTCTGGAGAAATACTTGAGAAGGAAGCAGTATTGCTTATGCTTGGGCGTGAGCGAGGGATCTATACCGGAGAATATACCTTCAGTGTTGTTGAAGATGAAGAAAGCCAGACGATCGCGGATGTCTACTTATATGACAACCTTGCGGATCCTTATCAGCAAAATCGACTGGGAAAGGAAGAGAAGCCTGAGCTTGTAAACGAAATGCTGATCACCCTTGGAAAGAAACTCAAAGAAGCTGGCGATCCCTGGTATACACTTGCGCAAGTACGGCGATTTTATTGTGTATCCGGATTAATTGATCCCTTCCAACATAAAATAGTGAATGATGCGCTCGAGAACCTACCATAAAACCTGTTTAGCCGGCAGCCTGATTGTCATCCTGTTGAGCATGCTGTCGGCAAGCGATTCCCTGGCTTTTGATTCGGCTTTTGCAAGTGAAGAGGGCATCTTGCGAGGTGGCCTTTGCCCCTGACCTGCCCCTGCTGGAGTCCAATGCGCAGATAGAAGCTGAAATTGATTCCATCCTTGTAAGGTACATGGACGAATTCTTAGGGACGAGCGCACCTTCCGCCTCGGAGCTGGAAGATGCCCTCTCGAATTACAGTGCTCTCAATATCGTTGTTTCGGAGGGCGTAATTTCGGGCAATACGGTTAAAAATGATTATAAGTCGGTCAGATTCCTGAAAACTTTCGCAAATCACCTGAGGTACCAGCCAGGCGATAGCCTTGTGCGCGAAAAAGCAAACCGCACTGTCTGGCTTGTAACAGATCAGATTTGTCAGGGATTGATATCCACCAGCGGCGCTTCCAGTCTCTATAACTTCGATAATTTTGCCAGGGCCGCCGTAATCATAAGCAGGTCATTTAATGATACGATCAGGACCCTTTTTGATCATGCCATGTATGCATATCAGACATTTGATCATTTTTGGGAACCCGTTTATGATGATGCTTACCAGGCAGAACATGAGTCAATCAGTACGGACATCATGTATAATCTGGGCGATGCGCTGCTGGCATTTTCAGCGAACCGGCCCACGGCAGATGAACGCTTCCTCTGGATGAGAGGATTTAAACGGTGGGTGGAAAGATTTGCAAGCCATACCGCGGGTACTGCCAATGGGATCAAACCGGACGGGACCGGATTTCATCATTGGACAGCCTACGACAACTACATGTATGCGTTCAAAACTGCCAGCAAGGTGATTTACTACCTGGCAAATTCTTCGTTTCAGATCGACAGAGGAAAATTACCTGAGATTCAGGGATGCGATCTATGCGCAGATTGTATTTGGAAACAATGTCCGCCTGAAGCCCCTCTCCATGTCCGGAAGAAAACCACATTCAAGGGATTCGCAGTACGCGGAGCATACCCTGAAGTTGCTGGCCATCGCCGGGGGTCATATTCTGGGGCTTTCAAGTGCTGATACCATACTGGCCGGTGAATACAATCGCTTGTTTGGGGTATCGGCTGATTTCGGGTATGAATCAGTTGCACCCCTGTCGAGAAGTTCAGGATTTTTCCAGTTTAACCATGCCAACCTGGGAATTTTCCGGAAGAATGACTGGCTGGCCGGGATGAAGGGATTCACCAATGGCTTATGGGGTGCAGAATTATACCCAACGGCAAACAGGTACGGCCGTTATCAAAGCTATGGTACCCTCGAGATCATCTATCCCGGAGACGAAAAAATCGGCAATGGTTATAATGTCAGCACCTGGAACTGGAATTACAATCCCGGGGCTACCACCATCGTTCTGCCATGGACAATGCTGCATGGAGAGTATGCAAGAATTGATGAGTACCAGGCCGGGGGATTCAGCGGTGCCCTGGCATTCCTGAATAAAAATGGGGAAGTACTTGTAAATACCCACGGTACTGTCGGGGTTTTCGCCATGGATTTTCAGGAAGTGGAAGGATTGGGATTCAGTACCAAATATGGACCAAATACACACAATAAGACCTTCAGGTGGAATAAGTCCACCTGGGCTTTTGAAGACATGTTAATTGCGCTGGGATCTGATATCAGCAACAATGATGAATCACATCCGACCGTTACCACCCTGTATCAAAGACTGGATAATACAGGAAATGAGGTCCTGGCAAACGGAGATATTCAGGAGCAGGCCACCATCCTGGACGGGAAGAATGCGAACTGGGTGATCAGTAATTACTCAACGGGCTTTTATTTGGTTCCGGGGAATGATGATATACACCTTTGGAAAGGGGAACAGCAAACGCCGAATCATGATCAGATAGATCCTTCGGCATATGGCAGCAATCCAATAAGCAAATATTGCATAGGGTACATAAACCATGGAGACAAGTCCCGTGGATGCACACTATGAATATATGGTGATCCCGGGAGCAAGCCCGGAAAGGATGGAGGAACTGGACCAGGAGATCCGATCCGGTCAGAAACCCTATGCAGTTTTCCAGAAGAACAGGGATGCACATATTTTAAGACATCATACGCGGGGTATTCGGGTATGCCATATTCAATGCCCAGGTCGATTATGAATATCCGGGCCTGGTCAATCAGGTCACGGATCCTTGCCTGATCATGTATAAGCCTGATGGATCAAACAGTGGGATCACCTTTTCAATCGCCTCACCGGAACTCGGCATCGAAAAACGTTCTTACCTGGCCGTTGAGGAAAGAGTTATCAGCATTACCCTGGATGGTGAATTCACTCTGACAGAAACCAATCAGGCACGTGGTGGAGGGTATTGTTTGCAGACAATGGTCAAACCATGCTTACAGTGGCCCTGAATGATGGTCTGCCGGCAGAAATATACCTGGAGGGTGAAGTGCCTGATTATTCAACTTTGGGCAAGGAGGATATTCGCAATAGAAGCCTGAGGGTATATCCTAATCCTGCAAAAGATATCCTCTGGGTTGAAGGTTATTACCCTTCCAGTACCACATGGAAGATATATGACCTTCGGGGAGTTTGCGTAAAGAAAGGAAATACGAGCACTCAAAAGTTTGCGATTCTGGTCTCAGACCTGGATCCTGGCGTATATCTTTTGAGTCTCACTGATCCGGGTGAATTCGTTCATACTGAAAAAGTTTTCGTACAATAGCACTTCCATATGCTATGATGAGGAGGATGAATAAGACAGTGAGCATAAGTGCCCTCGTAATTATCGCAGGAATGGTTCTGTATGGATGCAGAAATCCCGGATCAGAATCCCTGAATCGTTGATAAACCCAATGTGCTGTTCATTTCGGTGGATGATCTGAATGATTGGTCAGGGTGCCTGGGTAATTACCCCCATGTATCAACTCCCCATATCGATGGACTTGCCAGCCGGGGGATCATCTTTAAAAATGCCCATTGCCAGGCTCCGATTTGTGCACCATCCAGAGCCTCCGTTTATACCGGGATAAATCCACACTCCACCGGGATCTATTATCAGCTTCACGATAAGGAAATAAGACTGAGTAGCGGGATCGCAGCTGAGGCTGTATATCTGCCCGACTTTTTTGAGGAGTCAGGTTACAAAAGCTTCGGAGTCGGAAAGCTCTTTCACGATGGGGATGCGGCAGGAGTGTATGATGTTTACGGGGGGATTTTCCCGGAGATGGGTTTTGGCCCAAAGCCTGACGAAACGGATGAATTACGATCCCCGGTGGTTCTCGGAAACCCGCGGAACGGCAACGGATTGGGGTCCTCTGGATATGGACGATTCAGAGATGTCAGATTATAAAATTGCTGAATGGGCATCGGAGATTCTGGACCAGGACCATGAAGCTCCTTTTTTCCTGTCGGTTGGATTTATACGACCACACGTTCCCTGGCACGTCCCGGGCAAATGGTTTGAAATGTTTCCCCGTGGAAGAAATGGTGCTGCCCCCTTACCGGCCGGACGATCTGGATGATGTGCCTGAGATCTCGAAAAGGATTCACGAGATGCCTGCTATGCCGAATACCGAGTGGTTGATTGAAGAAAACCAGTGGAGGTCCATGATCCAGTCCTATCTTGCCTGTATGGCATTTATGGATGACCAGGTGGGGAAGGTGCTTCGTGCACTGGAAAAGAGCAAATATGCTGAAAACACGGTAGTGGTCCTCTGGTCAGATCATGGATATCACCTTGGAGAAAAAGGACGGACATGTAAACACTCATTATGGTATCGTTCCACACATGTACCCCTGATCTTTGCAGGACCGGGCATCTCACCCGGAACATCAAGCGATGCGCAGGTCGGATTGATAGATATGTATCCAACTTTGACGGAATTATGCGGGCTTGAAGATAATGATGCGAATGAAGGGCACAGCCTCGTTCCACTGATCAGGAACCCCCGGTTGGAATGGGAGCACCCGGTTTATACTTCCTACGGGTACAGAACATTTCCATTTATATGGAAAAATACCATTATATTCATTACTCGAATGGGGCAGCAGAATTATATGATTTAGAAAAGGACCCCAATGAGTGGGAAAACCTCGCAAATCATCCTGAATTAAAGGAAGTAATTGAGGAATTCGATGCAGGAACTGCCAACGGAAAATGCAGCTGTCTCACCCTATTCGATCATGCGGGTTAACGATTATGTGGACAGTCTTTTATCTGCGTATAAAGCGGCCGGACCTCTACAATAACAACCGAAGGGCAAAAATCATTTTTTCAACTTTCCACATTGCCATGCATCAGCAAATCGAGCGCCTCATTAAATGAGCCGGCTGCGATGATCTCTCCTGAATTCACGAAGAAGATCTCATCGGCATTTTCGATGGTATTCAGACGATGGGCAATGATCACCTTTGTGGTGGTGGCCGGAAGTTTGTTCAGGATGGCTTCAAGCTGCTGTTCGGTTACCGTATCGATGTTGGCAGTGGCTTCATCGAGGATGAGCAGTTCCGGTTTTCGCAGGATCGCCCGCATGAATGCGATCAGTTGCTTCTGGCCCAGGCTGATCCCGTCCCCGGACATTTGGATGGGTGTGTCAAGACCCAGGTCGAAGCGCTCCAGAAGCTCAGCCATGTGTGCTTCTTTAAGGGCCTCTTCGAGCTGGTCGCTCTGCAAACCTGAGCATTCAGGATTACCGTACAGGATGTTATCGCGTATGGTGCCCGTAAAAAGCAGGGGGTCCTGGAGGATAAATCCAATTTTTGTTGCCCTTTCGCAGGGAGCGTACGATCTGATATCCCTGCCATCGAGGAGGATGGACCCCTTAGTGGCATCAAAGAGCCGGGCGATCAGCGAAGCGGTGGTGGTCTTGCCGCCTCCTGTGGGACCTACAAATGCATAGGTTTTGCCCCTTTGCAGATCAAAGTTTACCTGGTGCAATACCTCTTTTCCGTTCGGGTAAGTGAAGGAGACATCTTTGAAATGAATGTAGGATGAACTGGTCTCTCCACCGGGGTCGTCCAACTGGGGCAGGTTGTTTTCAAAGGAAAGCAGGTTAGAAATCCTGTCCCATGCCGCCAGAGCCTGCTGGAAGCTGGCCCACAGCGCTGCCATCTGGCGTAGCGGGTTATAAAAATTGGTGATATAGGCCAGAAAGCTGATCAGCAAACCGATGGTGAAATGGCCTTTGATGATCAGCCAAATCCCCAGGGCAAGGACAATCAGCTGACCCAGGTGGGAAGCAAAGGTATATACCGGTGTGAGGATGGTATTTGCAATTCCGGCCTGTATCGACCTGGTGTAATTATCCTGGTTGGCCTCTGCGAAACGCCTTCGGAAGTAATCACGCCTGTTGAAGGCGATGACCACCTTAAAATTCGCCAGGCTCTCCTGGATTTGTGCGGATAAGCTTCCCAGGCTTTTGAGGCTTGCTTCATTTTTCCTCCTGATCCAGGGGGAAGAGATTTTTGTAAAAAGCCAGATGATGAGGGCGGGAGCAAGCGCTGCCAATCCAAGTTTAATGTTGATCGCCAGGAGAAGAATTCCTGCACCGGTCATGGAGATCAGGCTGCCTATAAAACGCATCAGCGATTGAGAAAAGAACTGGTTCACCTTGTCGGTGTCGTTATTGATCCTCGATATCAGGTCTCCGGATTTGTTCTGGTTGAAAAATTCAAGCGGCAGTTCCTGCAGTTTATTGAATACGGAATTCCTCAGGGCATATAGCATCCGCTGTCCAATGCCGCCCATCAACCGCATCTGGGCATAGTTGACCACAAAGGCCGCAAGATACATTGCCAGCAGGATGCCCGAATAGACCATCAGTCCATGGTAATCTTTTGCCTGCACATAGTGTATCGATGGTATACCCCACCAGGTAAGGCCCCGCAAGGCTTAGCCCCGCATTCAGGAAAATGGCCACAAAAGCAAGGTTCAGCTTGCGGCGTTCGCCACTGATGATGGTAACCATCTTCCGCATGGATGCATAGAAGGGAAGTTTCTTTTCCCCTTTCTCCAGTGCCCTGTTCAGATCATAGTTCATAATGCTGAGTGCTTTTTTGTGAACTATAAATCTGGATGTATTCGGGGCTATGTTCCAGTAAACCCTTATGCGTTCCCGCAGCGATCACCTCCCCCTCCATGAGAAGGATGATCTGGTCAAATTGCCTGACCGGCGCAATTTTTTGTGTAACTGACACAAGGGTCAGGTCGGGGTAATTACTCTGGATGTTGCAAAGGATCTTATTCTCGGTATTGCGGTCAACCCGGGAGGTAAAATCGTCCAGAAGGAGGATCTTCGGATTCAAAGCCAGTGCCCTTGCCAGCATGATTCTTTGCTTTTGTCCGCCCGAAAGGCTGGTTCCCCTTTCTGAGACCACGGTTTCGAGTTTATCCGGAAGGGATTCAATAAAATCGGCCAGTTCGGCCGTTTCGATGGCCTTTTCAAGGGATTCTTCGCTTACAGAATCGTTGAAGGCTATATTTTCCCTCAGGCTGATGTTGAAAAGGACACTGTCCTGGAATACAAAGCCCATGTATTTATGAAAGACTTCCCTGGAATAATCCTCAATGGGAACACCGTCTATTTCGATCTTCCCCTCATCAGGGGTGATCAGGTTGGAAAGAAGGTATAGCAACTGGCTCTTTCCTGCCGCTGTGGGCCCGATGATGGCCGTTTTGCTTCCTTCCCCGATGGAGAAGGAGACTTTTTTCAATACCGGCTTTTCGCCATAGCTCAGGTTAACATTCTCCAAGAGGATGTTCCCCTTGATATCCGTCAGGATGGTCCCCGGTTCTTTTGGTGGGGGTTCGTCAAGGACCTTTTTGATCCTGGTGTAGGATGCAGTGGCAGAAGCGATGATATTGCTCATAAAACCGATCATGATAATCGGGAATATCAGCATGACCAGGTAGCTGTTGAAGGCAGCAAAATTACCGAGGCTAAGGGTTCCGGCCACCACAAAATGACCGCCCAGGGCAAGGATGGTTACCACTGCCAGGTTTGAGACAAACATGACCATGGGGATCAGCACGGAAAAAAGCTTTACGATCGAGATACCCAGGTCGCGGGATTCAAGGTTTTTTTCAAGAAATTTTTGGCTTTCAGGTTGTTGTGAATTCAGTACCCTGATCAGTGCCGAACCCAGGATACTTTCATTGATGATCCTGTTCAGTGCATCGATGACCTCCCGGCTCTTTCTGAAAATGACCTTCACCTTCCGGAAAACCATAAAAAAGGCGACTGCGATAATCGGTACTATCACGAGCACAGCCAGGGCCAGCTTCCAGTTGATGGTGATCAGCAGGACTGCCGCGCCGATGATCACAAACACGGAGGATATGATGTTGACAAAGGCCTGTGAAACAAACATCTTTACCGAGTCCATGTCGGAGGTGAGGTTGGTCAGGAATTTGGACGGGTCGGACTTCAGTATATAGGAGTAAGTCTGATGAGAAATTTTGTCTGACACTTTTGTCCGAAGGTCTTTTGCAACCCTCTCTGAAGTGAATGTCTGTATTACACCCTGGGCGAGGGTGAAAATAAATATCCCGGCAGCAGCAAGCAAAAATTCTGTAATAACTGCTCTGAGATCTAGGTTGTTGGCTGAGTAGGCATCAATGCCCCGGGCAATGATCTTCGGGATAAACAGGTTTACGGCGCTTCCAGCCAGGGCCATTACGATCAATATAATCACTATCCCTTTGTAAGGGCCGAGCACAGAGAATAATCCAGCCCGCTTTCCTTTCGTTTTTTCTTTTGTTTTTAAAGATCTTCCCATCACCTTGAACCAGGCTAACATTTCAATTGGCAGGCCTAAAAGTAATACTATTCTGGCTGAAGCTCATTTAAAAGCCTTTTTCTTATTCCGCCGGACTCATCCTTTCATACTTGCAGCAACCCGGAAGTTTTTCATAGACACTGTCCTTTGCTTTATGCGTCTTCGTGTCATGCCCGACTTTGGCGATGGCAAGTTGAATTTTGTCAAGGTCCGTTTTCCCGGGATTGTAGGATACTTCTATCATTTTAGTTTCCTTGTCCCAGTCCGCCGATGAAACTCCATCAACAGCATTCGCAGCTTTTTCAATGCGGGCTTCACACATCCCACAGTTACCAGCGACTTCAAATTTTTCTGTTTTTTCAGATTGTGCAAACAGGGAGATTGTACTCAGTCCCATTACCATTACCAGACTTAAAATTTTTGTTTTCATCATCGTCATTTTTTAGTTATTATGCTTATTCTATTTTTTACTAAACTCCAGGGTTTCCCTGGTTTCTCCACACTTCAGCATTTCATCACCGAAATATGGATTTTTGATCTCCTTTGATTCGCTAATCCAGTATGCCCCTTTATTGTCAAAAGCCATTGGACAAAACTGAAGATATAAGGTACTTGTTTCGGTACTATGTATGCCGAATTGCTTAATAGCTTCTAATAGTTTATCCGAGACAATACTAAAATGTGAGCGTTTCATATCAATTCCCTTCATTTGGATAATGCCATTCAGATTATCTTTGATAGGTTTTTGTAATGTCATCCAAATATTATGTGCATCACCTTTAAGGATGGACATATCCACCTTGTTCAATACATCAAGTGTTTGTTGAGCTGCTGCTTCAACATCCTTTTCATTGGAAGAGACAAATGCATCTTTTAGTATAAGGTAAAGGTCCGTTACTTCGCCGAGTTGCATTTTGAAATCCATTGGAGTTTTTTCCAGTGATTTTGACACTTTCAGCAGGCTGCTCATCCATATTTGTCATTTCGTCCTCACTCATCGAAGCTCCTCCATGGTTATGGCCTGTGGAAACTTTTCCTCCTGATGGATTCATCATGCTGGGTTTTCCTTCCAGCTGAGCAGCAGCGTCAATCTTAAACACACCATTTACAGCAATTTCCTCGCCTTCATTTAAGCCCTCAGCGACCACATAGAAGTTTCCCGCTTCAGGGCCCAATGTGATCTCCCGATATAAAAATGAAGGAGATTCTCTGTCCTGGACTTTTACATAAACCACGGCCCTTTTTCCGGTCCAGAGGATGGAGGATTTCGGAATAAGCAGCTTATCGGAAGATTCAGCTATCTTAGAGTGCAAGAGCCCGTTTACAAACATCTCTGGTTTTAATTTTAATCCGGTATTGGGTAATTCGATCCTCACTTTTGCTATTCTGGTTGTTGGATTGATGAAAGGATCAATGAATGCCACCTTTCCTTCAAATTTTTGCCCGGAATGGATTGGATGGTTAATTCTACATGGTCTCCCATCTTAATCCAGGGCAAGTCACTTTCATAGGCATCAAACAGCACCCACACTCTCTTTAAATCAGTTACCTGGAACAGGGCTGATCCTTCTTTCACATAATCTCCCAGTGCCACATGGCGCATCATGACAGTCCCGGAGATAGGGGATAGCACGTCAAAATAGAGTTGTGGTTCACCTCTTTCTTCGATGGCATGCAATTTGATCATCCGTTAGATCCCAAAGTTTGAGTTTTGACTTGGCAGCCATGTAAAAAGATGGTCGATCCTCCTTAAATGTAATCGCTTCGAGCAGTTCCCTTTGTGCTGTAATCAGGTCCGGGGAATATATGGTAGCCAGCTTTTCACCCTGTTGCACATTCTGACCTGTGAAATTCACAAATAGCTTTTCAATTCGCCCCCCGAACCGTGCCGTGAGCTCGGCTATATTTCTTTCATCTGCATGCACTTTGCCCTGAAGATAAATCGTCTTTTGAGGTACTCCTTTTGAAACCAATCATGGTTTGAATATCTGCCAGTTTTGCTGCAGATTCAGACAGGACAATTTCATTGGGATCCATATCATCACCTGATGATTGTGCAGGATTTTAAAGGAATGAGATCCATGGCGCAGATCGGGCATTGACCCGGTTTATCCATCTTAATTTGTGGATGCATGGAGCATGTCCAGATAGTTGCTTCTTCGGCTGAATGATCATGCCCTTCGTGACTTTCAATCTGAATTCTCGTTTGCTCTTTCGGCCTTCGACGGGTGAAAAAACAGCCACCCGAGAAATAGTCCGGCGATGAGTACACCAAGGACTAATTTGTAATTCTCTCTTATATTTTTGATAATATTTTTCATGATTATTTTCCCATTAAATAGTTGATAAATGATATGGCTGCTTGCTTATCTGATCTGGCCATTTCAAGCTCAAGACCATACTTAAGAACCTTACGTTCCATCCTGAGAATTTCTTCAAAATTTTTACTCCCCGTTGCATATTCTGTTTCAAGCAATTTCAGAGATTGATTGGCAAGTTCCAGCTGTGAAACATACAGGTGAATCCTTCTGTCAGCATCCAGGTATTCTTTCCAGGCATTTTCCAGGATGGTTTCCAGGAGGTTGATCTTATCGGTTTTTTCAAATTCCTTGGCTTCCTGAAGATATACCACCTCATTTACCATGGCTTTATACTTGTTCCGGTATAGAGGTATGGTATATGCCGATCATCGGAAACATAAATGCATCGGTCCCAGCCAGGTTATTGTCCCCCTGACCAATAATTGTATAGTCCAATCCAACTGAAAAATTAGGTTTACCCTGTTTTTCGGCCAGCTCCTTTCTGAAGGCAAGTGCTTCCTGCTGCAGTGAAAGGACCAGCAGCTGATGGTTATTGGCTCGTATGGAATCCAATACCTGCTCTTTGCTAAGTGCATATATCATCAGTCCACAGGATTTCAGGTGTAAGCACCTTCTGTTCTATTTCAACATTCAGAAGATTATTAAACATGACCTCCAGGACATATTGCTTATCAATCAGCAGCGCCAATTGGTTTTCAAGATCACCGGTTTCCATCTCAATCCGGTACTCATCCACAGCGGACACCTTGCCGGCTTCAACTTTAATATTTGCCAACTTCTGAAATGTATTCAGGATGGTCAGGTTCTCCCTTGTGATTTCAATGGCCCTTCGGTTAAAATAGATATTGAAATAGGTGGACCTGACCTCGTTGAACAACTTGCGATTTAGCTTCGAGGAATACCTCATATTTGGCTTTGGCCATTTGGATAGCCACATTTTCTTTTGCTTTCAAGGTTCCAAACCAGGGAAACATCTGAGAAGCGGAAATTTTGAATTGCTGAGGCCCAACCCGGGTTTCCACCGGACTTATGAAATAGCCAAAGGCCACTGTCGGATCTGGTAAAGCACCTACCTGTGGTGCGACCTCCAGGGCAGCCATGTAATCATTGAATTTTGCCTTCAAACCGGGATTGTTTTCTGCTGCCATTTGCAAATAGCTTTCCAATTCCTGTTGAGCAGAAAGCAATGAAGAAATCAGCAAAAAGAACACTCCAATTATATATCTGTATCTCTTCATGATCTTATGCATTGAGTTTTTTTAATTCGCGTTTTATTCTCCTCTCCTGCCACATGCTGTAAAGTACCGGAACCACAAACATGGTCAGCACTTCTATGGTCATTCCGCCAAACAGGGGTATGGCCATTGGGACCATGATATCGGCACCCTTCCCGGTTGAAGTAAGTACGGGTATAAGCGCAATGATGGTGGTTGCAGTGGTCATCATGGCAGGCCGGACTCTTTTTGAACCGGCCTCCAGAATAACTGCGCGTAGCTCTGTTCACGGACTTCGGTTTATTCTTTTCCATTAGCTGCTTAATGTATGTGCTGATAAGCACCCCATCGTCTGTGGCAACACCAAACAGGGCAATGAATCCAACCCAGACTGCCACACTTAAATTGATGGTATGCACCTGGAACAGGTCCCGCAGATCCAATCCCTGCCACACTTCCATTCAGAAACCATGGTTGTCCGTATAACCAGAGCATGATAAATCCTCCTGATATAGCCACAATAATTCCTGTGAAGATCAGCGAAGTTGAGGTCACTGACTTGAACTGGAAATAAAGGATCAGGAAGATCAGGATCAGGGAGATGGGAACCACGATCATAAGGCGCTTTGGTGGCCCGGGTCTGGTTTTCATAGTTTCCTGTAAACACATAACTCACTCCGGCAGGTAATTCGAAATCACCTGATTCCAACAGTCCGTTAAAATAGTCCTGGGCATTTTCAACCACATCCACTTCAGCATATCCCTCTTTTTTATCAAAAATTACATATCCGACCAGGAATGTATTTTCACTTTTTATCAATTGTGGACCACGCAAATAATTTATGGTGACCAGCTCACCCAGTGGTATCTGAGCACCGGTAGGAGTTGGGATAAGGATTTTTTTCAGATCCTCCGGATTATCCCTGAACTCACGTGCATATCGCATGCGAACCGGAAACCTTTCCCGGCCTTCTACGGTGGTTGTAAGTTTCATTCCACCCACAGCACCACTCAGTGTGTTTTGAAGGTTTTGAATGGTAAGACCATATCGTGCGATGGCATCTCTGTCAATCTCCATTTCCAGGTAGGGTTTCCCCACCACCCGGTCTGCAAATACGGACATGGGTGAAACACCCTCTACCTGCTTCAAGAGCTGTTCGATTTCAAGTCCCACTTTTTCAATGGTCTCCAGATCGGGTCCAAACACCTTTATGCCCATGGGTGCCCGCATACCGGTTTGAAGCATGACCAGCCTGGTGGCAATGGGTTGTAATTTAGGAGCTGAAGTCAAGCCCGGAATGGATGCCTGTCGGATAATTTCATCCCAGATATCATCGGGAGACTGAATCTCATCCCTCCATTGACGAAAGTATTCTCCTTTTTTGTCCTCAATGAGTTTTTCTTTTTCAATAATCCGGAAATCCTCCTTTTCCGGATTGTAAGTACTTCCGTCTACCAGTTCAAAAGCACCCTCCTTATCCACCTTAAATCGCATACGGTGCCCCTTTTCATCCAGGATATATTCCGATCTGTAATTAATCAGATTTTCATACATCGATGTGGGAGCAGGATCAAGTGCGGAACTTACACGACCCCATTTCCCGACCACACTTTCTACCTCAGGAATGGCATTTACCCTTTTATCCAGTATCTTAATCACTTCCAGGTTCTCCTGAATCCCTGAATGAGGCATGGTGGTTGGCATCAGCAGAAATGATCCTTCATCCAGCGAGGGCATAAACTCTTTTCCCATGCCAGGGATGGAAGTGTCCAACTTCTGGTATAGCGGAAGTCTTCTTGACAAATTCGGGCATAAATCCGAATATTTTATTAAATCCCTGCCAGGCAGTGATCCCAAACAGAACGATGAGAACAGGGGTGGCTAAAAATTTCCATTTATTATTCAGTGCCCATTTCAGAATCCTGGGATAGAATGCACTACCGTAGAGAGCACCCCCAACACAACTCCCACAATAGCAATGACGAATAAGAAATTGACAAATAGTGAGTTCTTTGCACCCAGGGGCATCCATGCCTTGGTAAGAAAGAATACAATAATAACAACGGTGATGGCAATGTTGAGAATGTTTACCCACGATTTTTTGGTTTCGGGCCACCTGTCGCTGAAATACCCGTTCAGCCCGTAGAATGTAAGTGCAAGCGCCACATAATATCCTGTAGCAATAAGAGAGAACCAGACCGCTTACGGCCAAAACCAGGTTTAAGATCTTCTTGTACTTTATTCTTATCAAAACGAATGGAAAAAACCATGTGTGGCCAGGGTAGGAATAATCACCAGTCCAATGAGCAAGTGCTGCAAGCATGGTAAAGGTCTTGGTAAAGGCCAGTGGTTTGAATAGTTTACCTTCGGCAGCCTGCATGGCAAAAACCGGCAGGAAACTGACAATGGTTGTGGTCAGAGCGGTAATGACCGCCCCTGCCACTTCTGTGGTGGCTTCGTAGATTACATTCAACAGCTTCTTTCCCCGGGCTCCCAGGTTTTCCGGCATCTCCAAGATGCCGGACAATGTTTTCGGTAAATACAACCCCCACATCCACCATGACTCCAATGGAAATGGCAATCCCGGAAAGTGCTACAATATTTGCATCCACCCCAAATTGCCGCATGGCAATAAAGGCAATCAGTACCCCAAGTGGCAACAGGCTGGAAATAAGAAAGGATGCCCTCAGGTTTAGCATCAGTACGATGACAACAAGGATACTGATCAGTAGTTCCAGCGATATGGCTTCTTCCAGTGTACCCAGCGTTTCTTTGATCAATCCTGTCCGGTCGTAAAAGGGTACAATGGTTACCTTCGATTCGGTTCCATCGTCCAGTGTTTTTGAAGGCAGGCCGGGAGCAATTTCAGCAATTTTCGCTTTCACATTATCGATGGTGTGAAGCGGATTTGCACCATAGCGGGCAACTACCACTCCCCCCACTGCTTCGGCACCTCCCTTATCCAATCCTCCTCTGCGGGTGGCCGGTCCAAAATTTACCCTGGCAACGTCTTTCAAACGGATGGGAACATTGTTGTTGACAGCAACCACACTTTTCTCCAGGTCCTCCAGGATTGTGATATACCCCAGGGCACGGACCAGGTATTCAACCCGGTTAAATTCAATGGTCCGGGCTCCGATATCCAGGTTGCTGTTTTTGATCGCAGCCATGATCTGGGATATATTTACCCCATGGGCCTTCATGGCATTGGGATCAATATCCACCTGGTATTCTTTTACAAATCCACCAATGGAGGCTACTTCTGCAACTCCTTCTGCAGCTGTTAGGGAGTACCGCACATAAAAATCCTGAATGGTACGTAATTCATGAGGATCCCATCCTCCGGCCGGATTTCCGTCTTTATCACGGCCTTCAAGGGTATACCAGTATATTTGTCCCAGGGCAGTGGCATCCGGACCCAGTGCAGGGTTAACATCCTCGGGAAGGGTTCCTGCAGGAAGGGAATTTAGTTTTTCCAGTATGCGGGTCCGGCTCCAGTAAAACTCCACATCCTCTTCAAAAATGAGATAGATGCTGGATATTCCGAAAATGGAATTACTTCGTATGGTTTTTATTCCTGGAATACCCAGAAGGGAAGTGGTCAGGGGATAGGAGATCTGATCTTCAATATCCTGAGGAGAGCGGCCCGGCCATTCGGTATATACAATTTGCTGATTTTCCCCGATGTCGGGAATGGCATCTACGGGAACCGGATCACGGGGGAAGATCCCGGTTTCCCAATCAAATGGAGCAGTAACAATTCCCCATCCAACAAAAATCAGAAGCAGCAGAAATGTAACCAGTTTGTTCTCCAGGAAGAACCTTATAATCTTGTTTAGCATGATTTAAAATGATTTGGTACGGTATGACTGATAAAATTGTCTGGTAGCGGGAAATACCAGATTAGGTCATCGCACAGGTATGCAATGATCCGTTTACCTCCACCGGAGACGCTAAATCAGGTAGGACTGGATTTGAGAGAGAACCACCTCTTGATAGGGCGGTGGTTCCTTGTGCCAGGGGGAGTCTATAACGATCTGATCGTCAGAACCCTGTACATTAAAAAGTATGGATGCAGTAAGAAAGAGATCAATACTGTGGGTATTTTCCAAACTTACTTCAAAAGATGATCCCACGTAACCATCAATTGATTCCACAACAATTGATTCATCTTTGCAGTGATTTTTACTGGCCATATCACCGCTTGAGTGACAATGTCCCTGGCTTCCTGCTTCGCAACAACTGTGTGCGGGATGAAACAATGCAAGATCATAGATCTGGTTGTGGCAATAATGCAAAGAGATCGTAAATCCTGTTGTGGAAACAAGGATGAAACAGGCAATAATGATATGTAAAACCTTTCTAAGCATGGCTTGAATTTCTCCGCAAGTACAAAGTAAACGCTTTATGGGGTCATATAGTTTACAAGATTATTGATAATTGTTATATAATTTTTGGCTGCTATACCTTATCCAGGAGTTTCCTCATCATGTTTTTGATCTTATTGATTTAACAATAATGTTACTGACAGTACAGCAGATTCAAAGGAAATACAATCCACCGGAAAAGGAAGAAAAGATGCATATCAGAGATTTCGCTATTTTTGTTGCAATGGAAAAAACGATACTATGGCTAAAATCAGACAAACAATCATTCTATTTTTATTCGTAAGCATGTTGCCTGCCGGGGCGCAGACCTGGAAGATGGTTTGGGAGGATCAGTTCGATGGGCAGTCACTGGATTCCAGTATCTGGAGCATTGAAGAAAAGGAAGGAGTATGGAATACGAAGCAGAATGCTGAACTTCAGCATTACAGGCAGGAGAATGTTCGGGTGGGTGATGACGGAAACGGGAATAACTGTTTGATCCTTACAGCAAAAGAAGAGGAATACAAGGGCTATAGTTATACCTCCGGGAAGGTATTTACCAAGGGTAAATTTGCCTTCCGCAGGGGGAAAATTGAAGCATCCATCCGTGTGCCAGACCTCGCTAACGGATTATGGCCAGCCTTCTGGACCCTGGGTTATGTGCCACTGGGCTGGCCTGATAAGGGTGAAATTGATATCATGGAAATGGGTCATGCCTCGGCCATCGCCAAAGATACGGTAAACAGCTTTGTGGGGGCCCATCTTTTCTGGGGCCCTTATAACAATGGTTACCCCAATTACGGAACGGAATACACTGCCGGGGAAGACTTGTCGCAAGGCTATTTCATCCATACGGTGGTATGGGATGAGACCAGCATCAAGGTCTATTTCAACAACGCTTCTTCGCCCTATTTCCAGATGAACATTACCGGAAACGATTTTGAAGAATTCAGGGACTATCAGCACTACATCTTGTTTAACCTGGCTGTGGGAGGCTCGCTTCCGGGAATAAAAAACGAGGCTGATATTACCGCGCCCCTGCCGGCATCCATGTATGTGGATTGGGTCAGGCTTTACCAGGAGGCGGATGAAACCGATATGAACGACTCATCGCTGGCCCTATATGGCACGGTGGGGGTTTACGAAGAGAGTGAAGACATCACATTCTATATGAATCATGGTTTTGATCTCATGGATGTGACATCCGGATTGTCACCCCGAATTGAGGCTGAGCCCTATGCGGGTGATCAGGCTCTGTCCTATGAGGTTCAGACTGGTCAGGATTTTCAGTTCAGCCTGCAATCGGTTCTTCCCAGGAATATGACCTCTTATACTGAAGGGAGCATCCAGTTTTATATGAAAACCAAGCTGAACACCGATTTTGAGATTGGGATTGCCGACAGCGCAGGTGCTACCCACTTTGTTCATCTTTCCGACTATCCTGTAATTGATCTTCCGCGTGACGGAAGTTGGAACCTTGTACATGTCCCATTGGCCGATCTCTTGATGGGAGTTGACAAGGAATCGCTGGTTGATCTGTTGCTTATCAAAGGGAGCTCCGATGCAGATGCATACTTTTCCCTCGACGAAGTGATTTACAGCGAAACAAGGGTTCCTGCCGGTAGCTATTATGGGATCTATGTGGACGATGAAAGCATCACCCCAAAATTTGAAATTGATAATGAAAAGGGACACCTTTATATCTGGGATAACACGGTGAGGTTTACATCTGTTTACCCACCTTTTGAGGGTGACAACGTGCTTTCTTTCAAGTCGTCCGGAGCGCAGAGCTGGTATGGCTTCGGTATTTTTTCTGATCAGGCCATCAACCTGCAGAATTTTAAGGATGGCTATCTGAATATTTCCATGATCACGGAATCATCCGGCGACTTTTACATCGGTATGGATGCTGATGGTGGCAGTGATGCCAGAATCGATTTTACGGGAAGTAGTGGACCCTATGGTTTTGAGCGTGACGGTACATGGCAGCATCTGAGTATTCCCATGTCGGACCTCCTGGCCAAGGGACTGAACCTGTCCCAGGTGGAGCATGTCTTTAAAACCGGAGGAGGGAGCATCGGGGATATTGCCTTCGACCGCATCTTTCTCTCAGCCGAGCAGCAGGAAGCGCCTGTGGGCATCCACCAGGCCAGGGTGGAGACATCGGAAATTACGGCTTTTTCAGATGTTGCAGACCATCTTAGCCTAGGGGGACTTAAGCCCGGAGCCGGTGTTAGTGTTTTTACCTCTGATGGCCGGCTGGTTGAAGGTTTTCAGGCCCATACTACGGAGCAGGTGATTTCCATTGCTTCCTACCCACCTGGCATCTATATTATCTCTTCTGTCTTTGAAGGTTCGTATGCCTCGGTGAAGTTTGTGAAATAGCCCTTTGTATATGCGGCACAGCTCTCTTCTAGTGATCCTGATTTTTGCATCCACAGGATTTCCTGTTCGGGCTGAAGACAGATCCCTGGACCAGCGTATTTCTTTTGCCTGGGAAAATGATTTGTATTACCAGCGTGATTATTATTATACCAATGGTTTCCAAATCGACTTCTTTCATAATAAGCTCCAACAATCACCCCTTAATTGGATCTTGATTCCCATTGGAAAGAAAAATGAATGGCTGCGCTATTCCGGCCTGCAACTGCGTCAGGAGATCTTTACACCAAAGGACCTGGCAGCAGATAGTATTTCAGCAGGAGACCATCCCTATTCATCCACCCTGACCCTGTCCCAGCTAAGTGTAGTGAATAGGCCCGACAGGCTTATGCGTATTGTTTCGGGACTCCGATTGGGTGTTTTGGGGACCCGCTTCCCTGGGATTCAGGGCCCAGGAGCTGGCCCACTCTGTGTCCAATCCTTCCAGGCCTCCCAGGGGTTGGGAATACCAGCTTCAAAACGATTTTATCATCAATTACGATATCCAGATTGAGAAAGGTGTTTTCTCTAATGATCATACCTGCTTTGGATTTATGGGTAAGAGCCGGCTGGGTACCCTTCACACTGATCTGGAGGCAGGTCTCTGGTTCATCCTTGATGCCAGACAGGGTCACTTTCATCGCTTTGGTCCATCTGGCGAAGCAGGATTAAATGTGGTATTCAAGCTTTCTGCCGGTGCAAAGTATATTATTTATGATGCCACACTTCAGGGTGGTTTATTCAATAAATCCAGTCCTTATGTGATTCCATCAGATAATGTGATTCCATGGATAGGAAAGCTTGATGCTTCCCTGAGCTTTGAATTACTGGCACATCAGCTGGAATTCTATACCCGGCTGGCTAGCCCCCGCTTCCATATGGCGGTTCCACACGGATGGATGGGGATTGCCTACAAATTCTGGTTCTGAAATAGCCCGGTACTGGTTTGAACCGAATTACATTACTTTTTTCACCAATTCTGTAATAGGCCAGAGTCATCCAACTGTACCTTTGTAAGGTATCTTTTTGGAGATGAAGTATGAACTTAAATAAGACTATCATGAATAAAATGAGAATTTCTTTATTTGCCCTTGGAATACTTGCAGCTGGATATGCATTTACTTCCTGTGAGAAAACCGCAGATGATAATTTGACTGGTAATCTTACGACTGTAACAGATTACACCGCACTGCTGGGGATTTCCGATCTGACTGAAATAGATGATGCAACTTCAAACAGTGCGTTCAAATCTGCCACTGAAATCGATTATCAGCCCTGTTTCGAGGTTCTTATTCATGAGAATGGAACGGATGAATTCTGGCCCCGCTCCTGGACTTTCTCTTATACAAAAGAAGGTTGTGCAGACTGCTTTGGCAACCTTAAGTCAGGATCTGTCCATATTTCTCTTTCGGACTTCTGGAAAAATGAAGGATCATCAAGGACAATTACTTTTGAAGATTTTTCTATCAATGGGAATAAACTGGAAGGGACCCGAAATATTTTAAACACGGGATTCAATGATCAACAGATGCTTACCTTTGAACGCACTTGTGAAGATGCATCCTATTCAAGGGCTGATACTGCCAGCATGTCCTGGGAAAGCAATCGCGATGTGCAAATGATTGCCGGTTATGAGACCTTTGTTTTTGCCGATGATGAATACCTGGTTAGTGGAGGTGCAAACGGAGTAAATTTCGATGGAAAATCATTTACGATAAGTATTTCAGATGATTTATATTATAAGAAATGTAGTCTGTTTCCTGTTTCGGGGAGCATTATAATTGAAGTTGAAGGCGAGGCTTCAATCTCTATCAACTATGGTAGCGGGGAATGTGATCATCTGGCTGAAATGACAGTTGATGGTGTAAGCACTGAACTAACTCTGGGACTTCAAAACCAAACCTGCAGAGCTGAAAATTAGCGATATTTTTGTGCTTTATTGGATCACCAGAAATCGGGCTTAGTAGCTCTACTGCCCTTGTAATCCCTGCAATCCACACAGTGCTTGTTTACCTCTGCATAAACACTTGTCCCGTCGTAGGTCGCCCGGGCAAAATAGGCCGGAAAGCTTGTAGGCCGGTTGGATCCCGGTCCGCGGTCGACCGGCAGACAATAATAGGGATTTAGGGCTATGGTCCAATCCGGGAATCTCCGCTGCAGTGGCCCGGGTTTCCTGCACCCCCGACATGGTGAAAAATCCCAGTACCTTCTCGCTTTCATCCGCAATGTTACAGATATTTGATTTTGTCAGGGGTGGTTGCCTGTCAAACATGGCTCCCTGTCCCTGGAGATTCATTCCTATTTCATTCCAGTAATGAAAGCCCTCGGGACCAAGGGAATACTGTTTCACAAGCAGACTGTATTTGAACAGAAGTTTTTGTTCCATCTGATCGTTGGGAACAAATTCAAAAGCCTGGCTAAAAGAACCAAAATCCAGGGTCTTTGTGGATATGCTATGAATGGCCGGAAGTGCATGTGTGATATAACAGACCGTGGGATTATCTTCGCCTTCGAGGGGCTGCAGGGTATAGCGGTTTAAATAAACAAAGGCTTCCATCCTGGGATTGTGAAACTCGTAGGTTTCGGTAAGTTCCCACCGGATGTATTCATAGGCCTCATTGTCATATGTAAAATCTACGTAGAATCGGATTCCCGGAGTAGGATCTTCCTCTCCAGTATATATCTTTTCTTCCACCTTGTAGTAAAGAGAATCGATGGCCGGAACGGGTCTGATCTTATCAAAATCCGAATGGTATTCGTTCCCATCCTGGGTAACCACCTGCACCTGGAACAACATACCGGTGCGCAAAAAGGACGAATCCAGCTCTGCAGTGTAATATCCCGGATTTTCGCTGGCACTAAATTCATGACTCTCTCCGTCCTCCCTGACCAGGAGGATGAAGCAATTTAATTCAGGATTAAAACTTGGAGCCTCCGGGTGGGATGAACGGGATACTTCAATGGTTTGGATTCCGGGTTTATCGGTGAGGTGTGCATTGATTACCAGGAGACCCTCTTTCAGATAAAGGTCATCGGGGCGATAACGCTCCACACAACTGGTAAGGAGAGTCAATGTGCTAACAAGAATAATGGCAATCCGACGAAAGTCCATAGAAAGGTTTGCTTCTTAAGGGTGAAGATGGGTAATCATCCCACAAAAACGGCGGCAATTTATTAAAATAAATTGTAGGATTGATCGATTCACAGTTTACAGGCCCTCAATGCGCTTTCTATTGAGAAGAATTTTGGCGTAGTCACGGCCCAGTTTGTCGTTGTATAATTCATAGGATTTTTGTGCCCATTCGAGGGCTGGTAAGGTGTTCCCCAAAACTTCGTTGGCCACCGCCATGTTCAGGCTGGCTCTTCCGGCTGTCTTGGCCTTCGGATCGTCGGTCAGTTCTAACCAGAGTTCAACGGCCCCGTTCCAATTGGCCACTTCTGTTCTCCGGTATCCCGCCTGGAATTGTTGTTTGGATGGTCCGCTGGTAGATTTGTAGAGCTGCCTTTTAACACGATAGGAAGAAGGCAGATAGCGGTCAATGTAAGCCAGACCGGCATCATAGGCGGCGCGAGGAAGGGCATCCGGGGGAGGAACGCCCCCAACTGTATTTACGGACACATTGCTGTTGTGCTGGTACTGGTCAACGATTCGCCGGGTTCCCGGATCATATAGCCTCCAGTAAGCGGCCACCTGTAATTGCACTTCAGATGGAGGTGAGGCTTTGGGTTTCCCGGTATATATGATGGAAGATAACTGTTCGGTGGCTGTTTTGGCCAGAAGATCGGTGTTGGAATCGAAGGTTTCCAGAACCAGCAGTAAATCGGCCCCTTCTTTTTCGCAAATCTCAGCCACCTGATCCCAGTTTAGCAGATCAGGAATTTCCCTGGTCCCGGTGCCAAACATCCTGAGTTCGGAAGGAAAAACCAGTTCGGTTCCCGGGAGCAGGGTGATGGCATCATAAACTCCCTTGATGCAGGCTTCTGAAGCCAGGAAATCTGAACCGATTTCCGTGCTTATAATGGCTTCAAAAACCTTGGCATTTTTTTCTTCATCTGTGGTGAGAGAACGGTTAACAATGGCTATTGATCTAATGCTGTCGGGCAGGTATACCTTGGGTTCAATGGGGTAGGTGAGGCTTACATAACCATACTTACTGCACCCCTGTGCCAATACTGTAAACAATGCTATAATGATCAGATATCCCGGTCTCATGGCTTTATATAATTTAGGATTCGGAAAAATTTTCATCCGCAATTTAAGGATAAAGGCTTTTGTTTTTCTGAAGTCACAGGAATCTTAATAACAGCAGACCGGCTTTCATGTGAATTTATTTTTCCTTGCTTATCTTAGCAGCCTGGCAAGATCATATGAAATATTTTTTCCTTCTGTCTTCTTTTTTTATCCTTTCCTGTTTAAATCCTGCATTTGGTCAATCCCGGGCGGTGAATCGGGATGGTTTCCGGCTTAATGCCATCAGAACAACAAATCCCATTGAGGTGGACGGTATTCTGGATGAAGCAAGCTGGCAGAACGCCCTGAGGGCTAAGCAGTTTCATAGAATACAGCCCATTGATACAGGTTACGCCCATTCTCCGACCGAGGTGATGATGGCCTATGACGATTCACATTTTTACCTGGGCGTCATCTGCTTTGATACACTTCCGGGCAAAAGGCCAACAGAATCCTTGCGGCGGGACTGGAATTTTGGGAGTAACGACAATTTTTTTGCTGCCATTGATACCTATAATGACCAGACCAATGGATTTGCTTTTGGGGTAAATGCTGTGGGAGCACAATGGGACGGAATTCAGTCCGACGGAGGAAACGTATCCCTGGAATGGGATGGAAAATGGGAGTCCAAAGTTCAAAACTACCCTGATCGCTGGGTGGCCGAATTCAGCATCCCCTTCAAGACCGTGCGATATAGGGAAGGTGACAGGGAGTGGGGGATCAATTTCAGCCGCCTGGATTTGAAAAGTAATGAAAAATCGGCCTGGGCACCGGTTCCCCGCCAGTTCGCCTCGGCCAACCTGGCCTATACAGGGACCCTTGCCTGGAAGGAAGCACCTCCACCCTCCGGGGTCCGCTTCTCTCTGATACCCTATGTCTCGGGAAAGCTTACCCACCAGAAGGAAAGCGGTGAAGATCTTAAATTAAGTGGGAGTGCCGGTCTGGATGCCAAGGTTATTCTTTCCACCTCCATGAACCTGGATGTTACGATCAACCCTGATTACTCCCAGGTGGAGGTCGACAGGCAGCAAACAAACCTGGATAGGTTTGAACTCTATTTCCCCGAGAAACGAAAATTTTTCCTTGAGAACAGTGACCTTTTTGCCAGTCTGGGCTCCAGGGAGGCGCGCCCCTTCTTCTCCAGGAGAATTGGTCTTGATGCTCCTGTCATAGCCGGGGCAAGACTCAGTGGAAAGGCAGGAGAAAACTGGCGTATAGGAGTGATGGATATGCAAACCGCTTCAAAAGATAGCATTGCTGCCAGTAATTATGCCGTGGCAGTGCTCCAGCGAAGTGTTCTGAAACGATCCAATGTGGGTGTATTTATGACCAACAAGCAGGTCCTGGGAACAGGGTCTGATTCCACGTATCACTCCAACACCTTTAACCGGGTGGCGGGGGCTGAATTCAACCTGGCCAGCGCAGATAATAACTGGACCGGAAAAGCATTTTACCACCATTCCTTTAATCCGGGACCGGAAGGGGACCGTTTTTCAACGGCTGCCATCATTCAATATGAAACCCGGCAATTCTCTGCAGCTTGGAACCAATCATATGTGGGGGGCAACTACCTGGCCGAAATGGGTTTTGTAAGACGAAGGGCCTATCATCTGGCCAATCCCTCGGTGGGATACAAGTTTTATCCCCATTCAGAAAAAATAACCTACCACGGACCGGCTATTTCGGCGGATTTGTTCTTTGATCCTAATTTGTCGCTTACAGATAGAGAGATCGATCTGAACTACACCCTCTCGTGGATAGACCGAAGTTCCATCACCCTGGGCCTGGAAGAGGGTTATCTCAAATTGCTGGAACCCTTTGATCCCACAAATTCCGGTGGCGCGAAAATACCCGCAGGAGAAGAATTTAACTGGCTTGAAGCATCTCTGAGCTACCAGTCTAACCAGCGCCAGCTTCTCACTTACATGCTGGGCGCGCGATATGGAGGTTATTTTAGCGGAACCCGGCTGAACTTAAGTACGGACTTGAGTTACAGGGTTCAGCCCTATGGAAGCCTTTCCCTTGAATTTTCCTATAACCGGATCCTTCTGCCCGAACCTTATACCAGTACAGACCTGGTTCTGGTGGGCCCCCGCCTGGATATTACCTTTACGGATAAACTCTTCTTCACCACCCTGGTCCAGTACAATAACCAGATCGATAATGTGAATGTGAACATGCGCTTCCAGTGGCGTTTTGCCCCGGTTTCCGACCTCTTTATTGTCTACACCGAAAATGCCTTCCCGGAACACTTTCAAACCAAGGACCGGGGGGTCGTTGTTAAGCTATCATACTGGATCAACTAGGGGTTCCTATCCTAAATGCCGACGGCAAAAAAGTGGTCTAATGTAATGCAATGACTTTCTCCCCGTCCACTCCAAAATTAAATGGATCATCCGATTTCAAAACATAGGTAAGATGCTGGTAGGTACCTACAATCTCCTTTTGATCCCAGATTCTCTTAGATTAACGCTTCTGGAGGAACAGTATACGATATAATATTTGCCATCATGAAATAAGAGATTTGGATCACGGGCATCATTAAATAACTGGACTTCGTTACGTGTTCCTTCCGCTTCCTTGAATAAATTCCCTTTGGGTTCCCATTTCATAAGGTCGGAAGACTGGGCCAAACAAATGGGACTATGTCCATAAACCATGTGGTAAATCCCATCCTTTTTTACAATATAGGGAGCATGCTTAGCCACAATTTTCACCGGGCTAAAAAGGTTGCAAGAAAATTAAGCTATTACTGAAGCAGCATGAGTTTCCTGGTTTCCAACTTCTCTCCCACACGGAGCTGATAGAGGTAGATTCCCGCAGACAGCTTGCCGTTGGCCCATCTGATGATGTGTTCGCCCTTCTGTTGGAATCCGCTTTCGATGGTTTCAAGCTCCTGTCCGTTGAGGTTTATAATTCTGATGGACACCTGTGCCGACTCCTCAAGGGTATAGTAAAAGGTGGTTTCAGTGTGAACCGGATTGGGATAGTTTCGCAAGTGAAGCTGAAGATTGAAGGAGATGATCGGAGAAGCTCGAAGTTGTATTTATGGCATCACCTTTTCTGAGAAGGATGTTGTCGAAATAGACATTGGCCCCATCGCCTCCAATATCAAATCCCAGGCGGGACTGCAGATCGGTGGGCTCGTTCATGGGAAAGGTAAATGAATAGGTCTGTTTGGTGGTGGTAAGGGTAGATGGCTTCCTCGTCGCTGTAAACTGTCCAGGGCTCACCATTTTTCCCAACCAGGGGGGATATCTGCCTGGGAGCATCGGCGTAGGCATCGAATGAGACCATGTATTCAAAACCATTCTCCACGGGAAGTCCCGACTGTCCCAGGTGAATATCCCAGGGACTGGTGCCGCCATTGCTGATGGACACAGCGTACTCTCCTTCCGCACTGTTCCCTCTGCCACTGCAGCGGAAAGGGTGGTCAGGATCCAGGCCTGGTCCCCATCAAAGAAATCCGGGTTTTTCACCAGGTTCAGGTCGGTTAAATCCAGTGTGGTCAGAACAAAATCATCGAGATAATAGCTGCCCGTATGCCCGCCCATGTCCACATTAAATGCTGCAGCAAAAGTCCCGGAAGGAGTGAAATCAAATTCATACAATCCCCAGTTTTCAGTGGGAGAGATCGTTTTTTGCCCGGCCAGTGCAAAAATGGATGTGTTGATCACTGCCGCACTGATCTGGTTCTGTGCTGCCACTGACTTTGCCATAAAGCTGGCGTGGTATCTGGTTCCACCCTGAACTTCAAAGCCACTTTGCGACAGCTGAACATCCCAGGCATTGCCTGTTGGGTCTGTTACCCCGGACATAATGGAATGAGCACCCCCGTGAAAGACCTCTCCATCGAGCTTGATTTGTGCCTTGACAGGGTAGCCTGTGGCACTCCGCCAGTGCTTCACACCCTTTTCAAATCCTGTATTTTTCAGCAGGTTGGGCGACACCCGCACCGGCATTGTTTTTAAGATGAAGCCCATGATCGGTGGTAATTACAGCCTCCACGTTTCCGCCAAATAGTCCCCAGTTCACTGTGATTTGAGGGCTTCCCTGGCCTGAGGTGATTTCAGCACCCCCGGGTACGCTCCATAGATAAGAAGCACCTTCGATTTCGCCGAGGGAATAGCTCACATCTTCAGTATTGTAAGTGACGAATTCGCTGCCCTGGATTTCCATGTCGTTCAGATCCTGGTACACCCTTACATAATCCACTTCCATGATGGCAGGGAAAACCGTAGATTCACCGGGCGTTCCAACCCATCCGCCTCCGACGGCCAGGTTCAGGATGATATAAAAGGGCTGATTGAAAGGCCAGGTGGCCGTTGATCCATGGTCATTCTCAAAGGAATAATACTTTTGATCATCCACAAAAAAATCGATCTTTTCAGGAGTCCACTCAATGGCATAAAGGTGAAATGCACTCTCGGCATCGGGAACATCTATTGTACTACCCCCGGGGGGTAAAGGACCGGCGAACAGGTTGTAGGTTTCGGTATGCACGGTGCCGTAAATTTTGGAGATTTCATTGGTGGGGTGTTCCATGATGTCAATTTCACCGCTGTAGGGCCACCAGCCATACATCTGATCAACCGGTAGCATCCAGAATGCGGGAACAAAGCCGGGAGTGCCCGGCAGTTTAATGCTCGCCTCCATTCGGCCATACCTCCAGCTTTGGGCCTGTTCTGTCCGGATGTGGGCTGAAGTATACTCGTAGCCCTGGTAGGATTCCTTTAATGCGATGATCTGTAGTTTTCCATCAAGCAACTTCGCATTTTGAGTCCTGTCGGTATAGAACTGGACATTGTCGTTGGAGGGGCCGGATTCGTATTGCCAGATGGAAGGATCGATGGTGGTCCCTTCGAATTCATCGGCCCATACCAGCTGAAGGTTCTGGGCCGTCAGATTGAAACCAGTCCCGCATAACAAAATCAGAATGCAGAATCGGGACAATGCGGAAGTACGTTTTTGAATCATAAGGCCAGATTTATATATAAATATAGCCAAATAAGGAATGAGAGCTTTTGAAAAACATGATTTTTTAGCTGCTTTCAGCTATCTTAGTAGCTTAAATTGCCACAAACAAGCTTTTGTAATGAACACCTTAAATGGACTATGGAAGGGATCCTACACCTTTGATCCTGAATTTGAAAGTGAGCAAGAGGAACGTTTTTTTGAATTGACAATGCAGGTTGATGATGAAGAAGAAATAAAGGGAGAGATACGAGATATTGTTGATGATGTTCAGGCTCCCAGGGTCGCGGCCCTTACCGGATTTATTGATGATGGAGAAATTAGTTTTATCAAACAATACCCCTTCCTTCTTCTAAGAAATGAAAAGAATGAAACCATTGTTGATGAGAGCAAAGCTCATCCTGAAATTCATTACCATGGCGAAATCAATGATTCCGGTATTGAAGGGAGCTGGGAGATGGAAGCCGCTGTTTTGTTTGCGGCAGGATCATATCACTCGCAGCTGGTCACCGGAAAATGGAAAATAGTTAGAGCTGAAGAATAACTTTTCTTCTGCTAGGTGTAGGGGTGTTTGTAGGGATCTCTGTAAGCTCTTTTCAACATGGCTTCTGCCCTGTCATTGTTAGAAACATCGAAAGTGGATGCATTGATGTCCATGGCAGCCCTGGTCCTGTAAGCCAGGTCCCCGTAATTTACCATGGCTGTGGTGATCAGCGCTTCCTCAAAGGTGTTTGTGATCCCTGCATTGGACCTGGTGCGTATGCCCTCTGCGAATTCGAGCATCATTTGTGTGAAGGTATCCTCGGTGACCCGGGCAGCTTCATGGATGATGGGCTCTGATTCACCATGGGGATAAATTTCCCAGGCACTGTCTCCCTCAAATATATTTGCCTTCTCACCGTAATAGAAAGCTCCGATCCTGTGCTTGGGTTCAGGATAGTTGTATCCCCATGTTTTATGGGACCAGTACACGGGCAATCCGTCGAAATCGAAATTCACATCAAGGTAGTCGGGATTATCCCTGGGGTAGTCGCTGGTGATGCCCCCGATGGCAGAAACACTCGTGGGCATTCCCAATCCAAGTACCTGCCTGATGTTGTGGAGGTAGTGAATGCCCCAGTCGACCATAATTCCCTGGCTGAATACATATTGAGATCTCCAGCGCGGTGTTCTCCGCATCTTCAAGGCACAGATATTTCTGCAATGGGGCCGGACCGCAATAGGTCTCAAAATCGAAGGTGTCGGGGATTTCTTTTTCAAACAGGGGGCTTTCCTTGTAATGGATCTGGGCCTGAACCTGCATGATGCTTCCGGCCTCGCCACTCTCAATGTATTGCTTGACCTGTTCATTGACATCTAACATGATCCTGGGAAAATCCACCTGGACAACTGTCCCTGCTCTTGTTTGGCTTTTAGCATGGCCTGTCCCTCCCGAATATCCCAACTCAGTGGTTTTTCCAGGAAAACATCCAATCCTTTTTCACAGGCATCCACAAACTGCAGGGCATGCCAGTGGGGAGGTGTGGCGATGACCACGGCCTGCAGCCCGGACATTTCATACATTTCCTTATAAGAGGCAAAGAGCTTTGGTTTTTTTGTCCCGGCAGCAAGGACCTTTTCTGCTGTACTGTTGAGGGCCAGGGCATCAACATCACAGAGAGCGACCAGCTCGAACTGACCAGATTTCAGGATGGGATTCAACAGGAAATCATTGGCCCACCAGCCAGTTCCCACAATGGCTATTTTGATCTTATCCGCTTTAGCCAACAGTGGTGTGCTGATCATTACAGAACCTGCAGCCAGGCTTCCTGTCTTGATAAAGGCTCTTCTTTTCATACTAAGTTAGATTCGGGGTTCAAACATTCAAGATAGACTATATTCAGATTATTTACAAAGTGGATCTTGTTTTATGAAGATGAGCGTATCACTATTTAGGCCTAAGATCCTCCAGATATCTTTGCATGGCAGTAGCCGCCCAGAGCACAGCCGCCTGTCCGTGAAAATTACCATTGGTCTTAGGGCGGTTCAGGTAATGCTTTTTACTGTCTTTGGCATTGGTCCCGATGCATACATTCATGGCTTCTCCTTTTTCATTGACATAGGAAGCCAGTGCTGGCCAGCCTTTTTCAATGACGGGCTTGTATTCTGCACTATTCAACCAGCCATGATGAACACCTGAAATAAAGCCATAGAGGAACATCCCGGTGCAGGAGGACTCAGGAAAACTTTCCGGATCATCGATGAGCTGGTGCCACATGCCCTCTTCTCCCTGGTAAGAAGCCAGGGTGTTCATCATTTTCTGAAAGTTTTCCAGAAGTACTCCATGGTACTGATGACTTTCCGGCAGGACCAAAAGGGCCTCAGTGAGAGCAGCCACGGCCCATCCGTTGCCCCTTCCCCAGAAAAAGGGGGCGTCCTCCCTGTGGTGGAACATGCCGTTGTCGCGTTGAAGCTCGTCACAGTAGACTTTTAAAAACA
Organism: uncultured Bacteroidota bacterium; assembly: GCA_963716765.1. Lineage (GTDB taxonomy): Bacteria > Bacteroidota > Bacteroidia > Bacteroidales. The sequence goes on from CAVQUO010000010.1 coordinate 77,256, forward strand.
GGGCCGCCCGGTCAAGGTATACCTCTTCGCCACTTGCTTTATAGGCCTGAACCTGCAGGGATCCCACCATGTACATGTCATCCACCCAGAAACGGGCCAGGCTGGTCAGACCATCCTCACGAGTGTCTTCATACTCGTGATCGGCAAGGCCCTTCCCTGTCTCCAGGTAGGCCTTATTTCCGGTTTGGCGGTACGTCTCCAGGGGCCATATTCCAAAGACGTTGTAATCCACATGTCCCTGATGGGGCTTGCGCTTCCCTTTCAGGTAAGGCTCGTAGCCATCTTCCATTTGTTGGGTAATGGATGGATTCCCGGTGGCATCGGCAAAAATCAGGGCCCCGTAATAGGTGCAGGCTTTCTGATATCTCCATCCATAGGAGCGCTTTACGATGTTCGCAACCACCCGGTTCCCGATCTCCACAGGATCATTGTCTGTTTTTGCACCTGAAGTGGCCTGGGACCTGAGTTCCCGCGGAGAGACCACAAGCGCAGTCATAAGCGTGAAAAGAAAAATGGTGGGCTTTCTTGTTATCATTGGTAATAAATTAGTTTGTGTAATTGGCTCGAACTTAAAATTTTCTGATCATGTTTTCAAAATCCAGAACGAGACTTTTTCCGTTCAGTGAGTAGGTAATGGTCGCATCCTTCCTTTCTGCATGTACATAGGGCGAATCGTAGCGAATATAATGGGTATTCACTACTTCGCCATTGACCTTGAAATCCTCCCCGAAAACCAACTCGTACTGGCTTTGCCCGGAGTTGTAGCTTAGTGAAAGACTTTCAGGGTCGAAGTCAAGCGGGTTATTCCTGATTCTGCTCACAAAACTTTCAAAATTTCCATCCTCCGAAGTTGATCCGGCCTCGGTGATCCAGAAGGTCTTCTTTCCTTTCTGGATCACATCGTCTCTTTGTTCATCCCGGAAAGTGAAATTGCTTGCTCCGATGAAAGCACAGTAGGTGTCTCCCAGTTTTCCAAAGACATACTGGCCATCAATAAAGGCCGTGTCAAAGTCTGCCGCCGGGAAATAGGCGCGGGTATAATCCAGCAGGGCAGCTTCCATCATGCCCTTCTTTTCCGGAATATTGTATATGGACAGATTGACCCTTCCGTCCTGGGCGGAATGTGGGAAATGCCCGTAACCAGCCCAATAGTTAGGTGACTGTCGTTTTTCATTTTTTTCAAGGGCCGGATGATTGTGAAAAATACTGAAGTGTTTACCCACATTCATACCAAACACATGTTGCTGGTCGCCGTAATCACCCACCTGATGGTCCTGAACTGTATACATGGAATAATCGGGGGTCCTGTAGGTATAAGTATTTCCTTTCTGGATGGACACGCCGTTACTCTGGGGATTGATGATTCGGACCACTGTGGGCTCCAGGTGAAGCCAGTGTAGTAATCTATAATTCAGTATTTTAAAATCCCTCAGCGAATAATTGGTGAGCATATTGCAAGACCGGATATGGGCCAGGGAATTCCTTACCACCTCTGGATTTGTAAATGATTCCATGCCCCACTGCATCATCATACTGCGGTTATCACTTCCATAGTAGCCTTCGGTTTTCAGCTCGGAAAGATCAAGACCATTGCTCTGCCTGATGATGACCCGGGAGCTGTCCAGCGCAATTTCTCTGAGCACAGGAGGGAGCTCATAGTTAGTGCTGTGCATCATCCCATACATCATGTGCGCATCAATCTCTTCTCCGCTGCCCCAAAAATAGTTGGTAAGACCGCTGAATTCAGCAGCTTCCCTGCCCATCCTGTTGCTCTGGTAGGCCCGTCCGCTAACCGATGAAAACATGGTACCCAGGCTCTGGGAAGCCACGTCATAGAAAAGCATATCCATGATGATCTGGCTTTTCCGGACCAGTTCTTCATCGCCTGCAAAATTAATCAGGTTGATCAGGGCACCGATGTCCTCCTTGTAATAGACGCTGGAATAATATTCGATGAAGCCATAGTCCCAGCGCATCTTCAGCCAATCCAGTGCCCGGATCCTGGCCTTTTCCATGTGCTGCCTTCCGGTAAGTCCGCTTTTTGGGAAAAGGACCTCCGGATATTTTTGTCCTATGAGGTATTCTGCTGAGGCAAAAAGAATCTGGTGGTTTTCACTCCAGTAACACATGGAATTCCCGCCGGGTTCATCCCACCAGTAGCGAAAGTTGAAGAGTACTTCTTCAATCTTTTCACTGGTTTCCTGGGGGATCTCATTGCCGAATTCATACAATATGCGAACCAGGTTTACCAGCCTGAAGTCGGAACAGTCATATTCTCCCCTGATGTATTCCAGTGTCCCAGCCAGCCTGCCCCAGTCAATGTTGCTGCTGTCATTCACCAGGTCAAAGTATAGCTCGTTTTGCTCCAGGATAATAGGGGGATCGGGCCTCTCCGGATAGCTTTCATACTTTGAGTTACGCCTGGAATCCACAAGCACGGTGGTGCCCATAAATAGCAGCAGGATTACCAGAGCATGCCAGATTCTGAATTTGCTTTTTCCTTTCATTGCTTGGTTATTTCAATTTTCTCTATATGCTGAATAAACTTTTCAAAGGTGTTGAGTTCCCCCTCACGGGCATTGGCTGAGGTGATCCAAGTATGCATAGCTATGCAGGGCCTTGTGATGAGCAGGAATTGTTTCCCGTCATCCACTTTTTGATCAAACAGCTCCTTTTGAAATAAGATGGCTGCACCTACTTCAGAGGGTTCGGCGGCAACATCCTCGGGGTGCAGTCCCCATGTGGCGATGTATTCCTCCCTTTCCCTGATTTTTAAATCTTCAAAATAGTTAATCCCTGTAGCAAAGCGCACCTTTTCCCCTTTCATTGAAAAAGCCTCTACCTTCGCATGCCTGAGTTCAGGATACACAGTAAGTCTCATAAGGATATCTACTTTCTGGTCTCCATAACTTACACCTTCCGAAAGCATTTCCATATATGAGGAATCCACGCCATAAAATACCTTTGCTAAACGTTGGGAAACAGGATGCAAGGGGACCAGATTGTTACCGTCCCAGAGCCGGATACCTCCCAGACCGACAGATTTCCCCACTTTATAGTAATCACCTCCCCAGCCCTCTTCCTGGTCCTTCCTGGAAGGATACCAGTGTTTTTCCAGCAGTTCTGGTCCGGGTGAAGCTTTAGAGTAAAGATCAAGCGCTGTGCGCTTGTCAAAATAAAACCTGAAGGCAAGCCAGGGATTTTCAACAGCAGGTCCATGATGGCCCAGTTTATTGAACAGGTTACCGTTTTTTGAAGAGATGGAGTCCAGCTGGGTAGCCTTGTCTTTTTTAAGATAGAGACTTACCTCGCAAGAGTTCTGTCCGTAAGCTTCAAGAGATGAAAGCATCAGGATGAAAAGGGTAATATATATTACTTTCGCCATAGTTGTTACATATTAAATTTAAACCATTCCCGGCCGGGTCCCCCATACATGAAAGTGAAACGGAAGTTGATCCAGGATACCACCGGAATTCTGAATTCCAGGGAAGTTCCCACAGAAAATTTCTGTTTGCTTTTAAAAAGCGCTGCGTAGGTGTCAGCACCATTACCCCAGTTTACAAAGTAGGCATTCTCGAGGGACAACCATTTGTAATTCAGCCAGGTAAAATGGCCCCCGGCATAAGCCGAATAAAAGATTTTTCCATAAATCTCGCCGTACCTGATGCTCAGCACATCACCGGACCCTTTGATAAAACGATACTGGTCATCGGCAGTGGTATAGCCCGTGTTTAGTTCGGTGCTGATCTGAAACAAAGGAGAAAAGGATCTGTGATATTCTCCCTTCAGGTTCAAAGCATGGTGGCTTTTTGTTCCCTGGAGGCCTGCATATAAATCATAGGATGCCCCGACAGTGTATCCATTCTTACGGTGACGTTGCTTATTCACTGTTCCTACGGATTCTGCCACCTGAACATTGAAGAATTGATAAGTACCTTCACCTAAAGTTACCCCCAGGTCAAGGTCTTCCTGGCCCAGGAGGGTGGAGTCATAGGCATCCTTCATATAGCGCAGAGTCAGGTCGGGCGAAAAACTGTATCGGTAGTCCAGGTGCCAGGGATTGCCAATGATGGTATAAATGTCCATTTTATGATAGGGAGCAATCATCCTGGTTATGTACTCGCCTTCTTTTTTGCCCTCTACCTCTGTGATCTGGAGGTCGTAGAAAACCTTCTTATCCAGACCAACTTTGGTGCCTAATTCGATGGTCATGTTTTTATACATGAGCTGGCGCGGAAGCTTAAAGCGAAAGTCCCAGGTAGCACCGGTTGGTTTTTTGTCCCACACAACTTTGATTTCACTGTTGCTTCCCAGGAAGTTTTCATCGCCAATTCCAAAGCGATAATTGAAATCATCTTCACTGCTGTAATCGACTGTGAATACGGGATAGATCTGCAGAGCATCAAGGGCTTCGATTACCATGACATTTCCATCCGGGCCCTCTTGTATGGTGTAATCAACATTGGCAAAATTTCCAATATTCCACACTTTGTTCATGGCAGTGTCGATCTCCCCATACCTTACCCAGTCGCCTTCCTCAAAGAGGAGTTCTTTCAGGATGATCCGGTCCCAGGTCATCCAATTTCGCTGGATATCGATCCGGTCAATTTTTATAGAATCGGATGGAAGTGGGGCAGATTCAGCTTCTGTTTGTTGTCCGCGCACATCAAGGCCCGTCAGCATGAATACAAATAGCACCAGGCCCAGTAAATTTCTCATTCTATTCATTACAACAAGTGTGTTTTTGGCGGAATATTTCCAGCCGCAAATTAATAAGATGAATGCTTGATTCTCTTGATATATGTCAAGATTTTAAAGCTGCGTTCTTTACCGGGTGCCTGGGCTGTTCTAAAAGGCTTTCTGAGTCCATGTTCTTGTCCAAGCGGATTCTCCATTTTCTACAGGTCACCGTTAAGGGATAACAGCTGCTTAGCAGAAGAGCTTGATTCTTTCCCTATTCTCAGGATTTTCAATGTTGTTATATATTCCTACCTTAGTACATGCCAGAAACGATCTGTAATTCAGAAGACTTATGATGGAAGCACTCAAGCAATTTTTTAATGAAATTCTCAGAGGCAAATACTGAAGTGTCAATCTGGATCATCATCCTGGCAGTAATTGTGGGTAGTCTGTTGCTTTATTTCCTGATATCCTGGTTCATGTCCAGGATGGGCAAAAAGAATCCCAATGGTAAGTTTTACCGTGCCTGGCGCAAGTTTAAAAGCCCCAGCCTGGTTATTTTCTTACTGCTGGATTTCATCCTCCTGAAAGAATTTTTTATCCTGGGTGAAAAGGCATCTAAAGTCGGTCGGACAGTTTATCACAGTTGCCATGATTTTTTGCATTACCTGGCTGATTATTAAAGGTATCAATCTGGCCAGGGAATTAGTCCTTCGTCAATACGACATTGACGAAAAGGATAACCTGAAAGCACGCAGGGTTTACACCCAGTTCAGGGTGCTTGAAAGGATCCTTATTTTTATAGTGATCCTTATTGCTACCGCCATTGCCCTAATGACCTTCGACGGAATCAAAAGAATCGGAATCTCCTTATTCGCATCAGCCGGAGTGGCAGGGATTATTCTCGGCTTTGCTGCCCAGAAATTGCTGGGTTCCATTCTTGCGGGATTTCAGATCGCATTAACACAGCCCATCCGCATTGAAGACGTGGTGATCGTGGAAGGTGAATGGGGATGGATCGAGGAGATCAACCTCACCTACGTGGTTGTGAGGATATGGGATAAGAGAAGGCTGATTGTGCCCACCACATATTTCATCGAAAAACCTTTTCAGAACTGGACCCGTGTATCGGCCGACATCCTGGGAACGGTATTCATTTATACCGATTACCAGGTTCCCATCGGGAAACTCCGGGAGGAGCTTACGAGGATTCTTCAGGGGAGTGAGTCTGTGGGACGGAAAGGTAAATGTGATGCAGGTGACCAATGCCACCGAAAAGACCGTGGAGATCAGGGCACTGATGTCTGCTGCCGACTCTCCCGACTGCCTGGGATCTTCGGGTACTTGTCAGGGAAAAACTGATCTCCTATCTGCAGGAGAATTATCCGGAGAGCCTTCCAAAGATGCGTGTGGAAATGACCCCCTCAAGCCGGGAAAATCCCCTGGATAGCAAAGAGGCTGCCCTTTTGAGGCACCCTCTGAAAAAAGTTAGTTGATTTTAATCTGTTTCGGAGGTTTTGGCTTCACCTCTTCCCGCTTTGGAAGGGTCAGGATAGAGGATACCGTCCTCATACCTGGCCCCAATTTTTTCAGCATTTACCTGTTCCTCGGGAATGGTAAATGAACGTTGGAAAGACTGGTAGCTGAATTCCCTACGGTTCATTCTTTCTTCCTTTTTACTGCTTTCCTCTTTTCTTTCTGAGGAGATGGTCAGTCTGCCGTTGTCATAGTTCACGTGGAGATCTTCTTTCTTCATCCCCGGGGCAGCTACTTCGATCAGGTATTCATTATCGTTTTCCTTCACATTCACTGCAGGCAGGGTGTTGAATTGTTGCCTGAAAAATTCCAGGTGTTCCAGTCCATCATGTCTCCTTCAAAAAACTTATCTATCCAAGAAGGGGCTGATGGTGACCATTTGTTTGATAATCTTGCGAGTGTCATGATGTTATCCTCCTTTGATTTATTAGACATAAGTTAATTTTCACGTCAAAAAAAGATCAAATCATGTGCCAGCGGAGGGGTACATGAAGGATTGTCAATGTGAAATGACATTTTGTCAGAAACACGTCGATTGTACAGTCTTTAACTGAACATGCTCATCAGATGCTTGTTATAATTCCATGAAATTTGATTGGATGATGCTGTTTCGGTCGGTGATTCTGGGACTGACGCTTCTGGTATTGGCTTTGCCGCTTATGGGACAAGGGGCAGACGGCTTATGTGGAGTATTATGGCAAAAGCCTTGAGATGAACAATATAGGAATGGGAATTCTGGGTGGCTGGGCCCTGGCAAATATTACCATCGGGGCCTATGGCTGGAGTCAGCAAAGCGGGCAGGAATCCTATTTTCACCAGATGAACCTTTTCTGGAATACTGTAAACCTGGGTATTGCAGGTTTTGCCCTTTACAGCAACCTCACCTCCGATTATAGCACTGCTATCCGGCGAGGAGCTTCTTAGGATGCAATTAAAGTCCCAGCGCCTCTTTCTGATCAATGGAGGCATCGATGTGGCCTATGTGGCAACGGGATTCTTTTTGAAATACCTGGCTCCAAAATATCCAAAAAATGAAGAGAGGCTGCAGGGCTATGGAAATTCTGTGATCCTCCAGGGCTCTTTTCTCTTTGTTTTTGATCTGGTCATGTATGGACTGCACAGAAACCTGAGGACCGATTTTATGCAGCAGCTGTCATTTGCCCCCATGCAGGAAGCCTGGGGCCTTGCACTCTCTATCAGTTTTAAAAGAATTCGGAAAATGATTGAATCAGCGCATGAAGATCCTGTTAACCGGAGCCACCGGATATATTGGCAAAAGACTGCTACCCGTCCTGGTTTCCCAGGGACACCAGGTGATATGCTGCGTTCGTGATAAGGAGCGCTTTGACAGATCAGGATTTGACATACACCAGGTCAAAGTTGTTGAGGTTAATTTCCTGGATGATATCCAGTCTTGAGAATATACCTGAAGATATAGATGTGGCCTACTATCTCATCCATTCCATGTCGACTGCAGTGAGTGATTTCGAAAATCTGGAAAGAATCTCTGCAGAAAATTTCAGAAAACGCATTAATGCACAACAAGTGCCCGTCAGGTCATTTACCTGAGCGGAATCATCAATGAGGAAAAACTCTCAAGGCATCTCTCCTCCCGCAAAGCAGTGGAAGAAATCCTGGCAGAGGGGACTTACCATCTGACCACGCTGAGGGCGGGCATTATTGTCGGATCGGGAAGCGCATCTTTCGAGATCATTCGTGACCTGGTGGAGAAACTTCCGGTGATGGTGGCTCCACGCTGGTTAAATACAAGGGCACAGCCCATTGCCATACGCAATGTGGTCCAGTTCCTCACAGGGGTATTGGATAATCCTGAATGCTATGATCAAAGTTTCGACATCGGTGGTCCGGATATACTGACTTACAAGGAAATGCTCCTGCAATTTGCCAGTATCAGGAAGTTGAGAAGGAGCATATTTGTGGTTCCGGTGATGACTCCCAAGTTGTCTTCCTACTGGCTCTATTTCATTACATCCACTTCATACAGGCTGGCGGTGAACCTCGTGAACAGCATGAAGGTCGAGGTTGTATGCCAGGAGAACGACCTGAAGGACAAGCTTGGTATTAAACTTCTGTCCTACCAAGAGGCCGTGGAAACTGGCTTTTGACAGGATTGCCCAGCAGGAGATCCTTTCAAGCTGGACCGATGCACTCTCTTCCCACACCCTTGAAGAAGGCATTCAAAACCTGGTTCAAATCCCATACTCATGGTTGTTTCACGGATCAAAGGGAGCTTGTGATAGAGGATGAGGAAAAAGTCCTTGACCGGATTTGGGCCATCGGTGGTAAACAGGGATGGTATTATGGCAACTGGTTATGGGCGTTCAGGGGTTTTATGGATAAGCTTGTGGGTGGTGTAGGCTTGAGAAGGGGCCGTAAAAGCAGTACTGAAATATCGGCCGGGGATTCGCTGGATTTCTGGCGCGTATTGCTGGCAAGCCGGAAGGAAAAACGACTTATTTTGTATGCTGAAATGAAACTTCCCGGAGAAGCATGGCTGGAATTCCGGATCATTGATAATACACTTTACCAGACCGCCACCTTCAGGCCGCTTGGCCTGTGGGGCAGGATTTACTGGTATTCGGTTTTACCCTTCCATTCCTTCATATTCAGAGGGATGATTAATAGAATTGTTAAAGACTTCAGAAGATTAGACAGGAAATGGCAATTTATCAAATACATGAAGAATTGGAGCTTGCAGCTTCAATGGACGAGGCCTGGGATTTTATTTCTTCTCCGGCAAACCTGAAGGAGATCACTCCTGACTATATGGGCTTTGAAATCAAAACTCCGGGACTTCCCGATAAGATTTATCCCGGCCTGATGATTTCCTACAAGGTCCGACCGGTACTGGGCATCCCCATGACCTGGTTGACGGAAATTACCCATGTAATGGAGCCCTATTATTTTGTGGATGAACAAAGGGTGGGCCCTTATGCCCTCTGGCACCATGAGCACCGTCTAGCCCCCACTGAAAAAGGGGTGCTGATGACCGACCTGGTCACCTACCGGCTCCCTGCTGGCCCTCTGGGTGCATTGGCTCACTGGATGTTTGTTCGAAAGCAACTTGAAGGGTATATTTCAGTACAGGGAGCAGGCCCTGGAAAAAAGATTTGGCCTGCTATGAACAAAAAAGTCCATCCAGGCGAAAAAATTTCAGTCTTCTGGTTCAGAAGGGACCTCAGGCTTGAGGATAATACGGCACTGACAAAGGCGCTGAGATCGGGCTTCCCTGTTTTGCCAGTATTTATATTTGACACCCAGATCATTGACGAATTGCCAGTGGATGATGCACGGATCTCTTTTATATATAAGCAGCTGGAAAAGATTCACCGGCAATTGGTCGCGCATGGGCAGTTCGCTTCATATTTTCAAAGGGGAACCCCTGGTCATATGGAAAGAGCTTCTTGCCAGGTATGAGATCCATTCTGTTTATATAAATAAGGATTACGAACCCTATGCCATGGAAAGGGACAGGCAGCTTGGAGAATTACTTGAGAGGCAGCGGGATAGGCTTCCATCGTTTCAAGGACCAGGTTATTTTTGAAGAAGACGAAATTCTTAAAAATGACGGAAAGCCCTATACCGTTTTCACTCCCTATAAGCGAAAATGGCTGGAAAGATTTCAGGACTGGGCCCCCAAAGCCCTTAGGGAAGTCGGAGACGGCAGGTTTATTCAAAGTACCGGATTCTTCCCGCAGATGGAAGCCCTTGGATTTAAGTTCCCTCAGCCATTCGGGTGCTTCCCTATGATCTTTCCAGATTAAAGGATTATCCCCATATGCGTGATTTTCCGGCACCTGATGCCACCAGCTATCTGTCGCCACATCTCAGGTTCGGGACCATCAGCATCAGGAAGCTTATTGCAGGACTGGCTCCCTCCGATGAGGTATTTCTTTCCGAACTGATCTGGCGGGAGTTTTTCATGCAGATCCTCTTTCATTTTCCACAGGTGGTGACTCAGAATTTCAAGGCAAAGTACAATGGCATTTCCTGGAGAAACAATGAGGATGATTTTGATCGCTGGTGCCGGGGTGAAACCGGTTACCCCATGGTGGATGCCGGGATGCGTCAGCTCAATGAAAGCGGATACATGCACAACAGGGTGCGCATGGTGTGCGCTTCATTCCTTTGCAAGCACCTATTGATTGACTGGCGGATGGGGGAAGCCTACTTTGCTGGAAAACTGCTGGATTATCGAGCTCTCTTCAAACAACGGAAACTGGCAATGGGCTGCAGGAACAGGATGTGATGCTGCCCCTTACTTTCGGATCTTCAATCCCCATGGAGCAGCTTAAAAAGTTTGACCCGGAACTGGAATATGTCAGACGCTGGCTTCCTGAATACGGTACCCCGGAATATCTGGGACCGATGGTTGATCACAAGTTTGCCAGGAACAGGGCTCTTGAAACCTACAAGGAAGGGTTCCGGAATTACCTGCCTGAGGCCTGAAAACTTTCAGGTCCACAGCCTTGATCTATAAGCCATTGTGAATGTAATTCTGAAGCTCATTTATTTTCTCAGGAGACTTTAAATCTTCCCGCCATAGTAAGTGGTGACCGTGCTCGATGAATGATCTTCTACCCCCGCGAAGAAACACAAAGGTGTTTGCTATCAATAATGACAGCCACATCATTGGTTTTGAGTACTTTCATCAGCTCATGGGCAATCTGATTGGTGAGACGTTCCTGAACCTGCGGACGCTTTGCGTAGTATTGTACGATCCGGTTCAGTTTCGATAATCCTATGACCTTTCCGGATGGGATATAGGCCACATGAGCCACCCCGATGATGGGCACAAAGTGATGTTCGCAGGTGGAGTAAAGGCGTAATGTTCTTTTCCACCAACATCTGCTTATACTGATATTGATTGTTGAATAGGGTTGCTTGCGGTTTATTTTTTGGATTCAGGCCTGAAAAAATCTCCTCTACATACATTTTGGCAACACGGTCAGGCGTGCCCCTCAGGGAATCATCCTGGAGATCCATGCCAAGGGTTTTCATGATTTCGGCAAAGTGCCCGGCTATCCTGTCCTTTTTCTCTTCATCAGACAATTAAGAAAGCATCATCTCTGATGGGAGTTTCCAGGTGGGTGGAAAAATGATGATCCCCAATTTCATCATGGGAATGGCCATTCACTCCGTTTCTCTTTTTGGGCAATCGTATTTAATAATAGGTCATGGTTTTTCATATCTTAAGGTTATTGTTTAATAAATATATATTAAAGGTTAAACAAAAAAAGATCAAAATTGTTTATATGATCATGAATAAAGTTTTGCTTATTGTACTCATTGAGTCATGGTTCATGTTGCTTCCATGGCTCAGCAGGTAAGAATCGACAGGGAGGTAACTATGCTTGCCCTGGGCGATTCTTATACCATCGGTCAAAGTGTGGATACCTCCGGCAGATGGCCCCATCAGCTCATCGATGAATTAAGAATACTGGGAGTCTCAGCGATTTATCCTGATTACATTGCCACCACCGGATGGACCACCAAAAGGTTGATTCAGGCAATGAATTACATGATCGATGAAAAGAAAAGCTATAATCTTGTATCCATATTAATCGGCGTAAACAATCAATACCAGGGAATTTCCATTGCTACATATGAGCCAGACCTGCGGACCATCATCGATATGGCGCTGAATGTGGTGGACCAGGACAGATCCAGGATTTTTATACTGTCCATTCCGGACTACGCATACACTCCTTTTGGAGGAGGGAATGCCAGGATCAGTGAGGAGATTGATGCTTATAACAATATCAAAAGAAGGGTGGCTGGTGAATATGGTATCGCCTTTATTGATATTACACCCATATCCAGGGAGGGATTGGGCAATACATCACTGGTCGCTTCCGACGGATTGCATCCCAGCGAAATTCAATACAGAAGGTGGGTCGAAGCCATTGTACCCCGTCTTCGGATAATTCAGCCATTATCCGGTGATGGAGTTCAGGGATTGACTGAGGCTGATGTTCGGGTCTATCCCAATCCGGCAGCATCAACAGTGTATATCGATGCTGCTGAGGATATCAGCCGGATAAGCATTTTTAATAGCACCGGAAGCCTTGTTTCTGATGAGATGATAAGTTCCCGGCCTGCAAAAATGGACCTTTCTGATCTTGAACCAGGAATTTTTACCCTCTGGATTTATATGGAAAACGATGAAAAAATCTTCCGTAGAATATCTACTTGTTCAATAGCTTTTTAAGCAGGGCGGGTAGTCCGTAACGATCTATGAACCTTCCAAGCCCCTTGCCCATTAAGAGAAAATCAGAAACGGCCTCTTCAGATACCTCCAGGTCATCCACCTTTTTTAGATCAGCGAAAGTGGCCAGGTCATGGCGCATGGAGAACCAAAAAAGGAAATTTGCGATCACCATAAAGATGACGTGGAAATAACTATCAAAATAGATCCAGTACCAGAAGATCATCAACACATACCATCCATAGCGAATAACCAGGACGCTTCCCGTCAGGTAACCCAAAATCAAAGAAGCAGCATTGGCAATGAGAATTCCAAACCAGTTAATAACCAGCATGGCACCCAGCATGGGCGATTCTCCACGTCCACCCTTAAAGCCATGATAAATAGGATAGTTGTGACCGGCTATACCACATGCCGCCACCAGCAGGTAATAGGGCTGATCAGGAAAGAACAGAGAGAACAAGAAGGTGGGAATGGCCACTTTACTCATATCCAGCAGGGCTGTCAGGCAACCGTATTTCTTCCCCAGATTCAAATGTGCTGCAGTGGCTGAGACACTATTGGACTGAAACATAATATCACTGCCGGGAACAGGCTCATTAATGGGTTTCACATAGCTGGACTTTGTGACCATCCGGGTGAGCAATCGGGCAAAAGAAATGGAGCCGATCAGGTATCCTGTAATACCCGAAAGGACCAAAAGCGCCAGGGTGCTTTCCATGATTATTTCCATAAGCCTATTTGTTTATGAATAGTTTTCCATTGGTACCATCGATGATTGCCTTTGTGCCATCCTTAAGATTGCAGGCATGATCGACAGAAGATATGGCAGGAATGGACAGTTCCCTGGCAATGATGGAGGCATGGGATAAGATTCCGCCGGATTCGGATACAATGGCACCTGCCCGCACCAGAAGGGGGTCCATCCCACATCAGAGAAGGGGATCACCAGGATCTTGCCTTCCACTTTCTTCTCAAAATCTTCATATCCCCTGACCACCACCAGCTTCCCCTGCAAATATTCCGGGAGAGGTGGGAATGCCTTCAAGCACCTCCGCATTCTTCCTGGGCATTGGGGGAGGTGTATCACCATAAATTACCGAAGGAAGGACCATCTCCCTGAATTCATCCATCTCCTTCTTCACCTTCATCGACCTTTTTCCTGATGGACTTTGCTTCATCCTCCGGGAGACCATCCAACAGCCTGATTGTGCTGGTCGAGGGTCAGATAGAAAACATCTCTCGGATCATCCAACCAGCCTTTTTCACTGAAGGATTTTCCTGTGATCAGGAACAGTTCTCTGAACAAGACCATAGCATCTGGTGTATTCAGAGCTGATCATTTCCCTGTAAAGGCGGAAGCGGCCGGCCCTTCGATACGCTCTGCGGGGTATACCTTTGGATTTTAAGGTGAGATTTCCTGAAGCGTTCCCTGGATGCCGGTACACCTTCAGATCTGCTGGCATATCAGCCTGAAAAGGAAGTCCGGATCCTCTCGCCAGGGCGTGCAGGAAAAATCATTGCCACTTTCACTGAAGTGTCCGAATTGTGCCAGATCAGCTTTGTCAAATCCTTCATGAATATCTTTCAGGAGCGGATCATCTTTGGATGCCTCCAGTGTTGCTGACATCTTTAATGCGCTCGCGAATGTCAGCGGGCAGGCTGGCCCATTTTTGCTGCAGGTGGGACAGATGAATCACTGGGATCGTAAGCTGAGAGTTCCGGGAAATCCTTGACGAAATCAAGATTTTCATAGGGAATTCCTCTTTTCTTCAGCTTTTGTTTGCAATATCCGGTTGCTGATCTGAAATGAGAGTGGGATGATGATATTGTAATAGGCAGCCCGGGAAGCGACGCTGTGTATTTCTTCGAAGTAGCTGTGATAATCAGCAGCCTTCATCTTTTTCAGCTTTTCTGTCGAGCAGATCGGTACTGAGCCGTGATCCTTGCAAATTCTTTTTTAAACTTCCTTTTCAGGAATAGATTTGATAGCAGGAATCCAAGCATGGAAGGCAGGTAGCGCATGGTCTTCAGCCCAGGTTTGAAACTGCTTTTCCCTGAGGGATTTTTACGTCCCATCAGGCTCTCCAGGCTGTCATTGGGGAGTCCCATTCGCCTGAACAGGGCTCCCAGGGTTCCCATATTGAAATAGGCCCGGTAATAAAATGATTTGCTCAGCTGTTCGGGTTTAATATTCAGCTTTCCAAGCAGGCCTCTCAAGCAGCCGGATCCAGGCACTGTTCACCAGGGGGATGTTTACCGACCAGACCAGGGGTTTGATCATTCCGGGCAGTACTTCGCGGGAGATGTGATTGGAATAAATGGTTGGAAACTCGCTGACTGTCACTGGGCGGCATTGAAGGTAAAACAGCTTGCTTGCCATCATAGGCCCATTCAATATCCACAGCTCCCCCAAAGGCCTTTTGCAGTTTCTTGATTCCATCTACCAGTGACTCCAACACCTCTTTGATATCTTCTTCCGGTTCGATATCGTAGTCCCAGCTATCCTGGCACCAGGTCCATCGAAAAGGTTTCACCCCGTCCTGTACCAGTTGCACTCCACTGCCTTTTACGGCTTCGATTACAAATTCATTTCTGCCTGTGACCGGATTGATGCTGAAGGCCACCCCCGACCATTGGGACTGCACCATTTCCTGGATGATCACGGACATACCCGATGGTCCCTTTGTCTATCTGCAGATTCTTGATGTAGAGGCCATCCCGGACCCTGTCACCCGATTCCCATACTTTTTCTATGGCATCGAGCATGGCTCGGGTCCCTTTGACATCCAGGAAGGTGGCAAATTGCCCGGCAAAGGAATGGTTTTCCAGGTCCTCCATCTCCCCTGAGGACCGGATCGCCCAGGATGCAGTTTTTCTCAGATATCTGGATCGATTTCCTTGCGTATTTGTTCCCTGACTTTTTCCGGATCAAGAGAGAAAGCTTCCCTAACCTTCATCGGGAATCACATAGCTTTCCGGCACAGGGAAGCCAAGCTTTTGCATTTTATGGAGCGATGCTGGCCTTGTTTCCAATCCTCGCTTTTGGCTGCAAGTATGACTTATGTGATGAAGGACTTTCAAAAGGCATCCATGGTTTCATCGATACGTTCCCGGATGGCGGCAATTACGGTGGGGTGATTGTTCCAGGCACCCAGGTTTATGGTCTCAACCCCTTCCGGGAAATCGTATTCTTCCACCAGCCTGGGAACATCTATCTGGCTGTGCATGGCATCGGCGGATATGGCAGCAGAAAAATAGAATATCTTTGTGGCGCCGTTTTCCACAAAATCTGCCATCAGGGAAGCCGGTTTGGGATCCTTGAATGACATCCAGGCGGAACCCAGGTTTTCGCGCCTGAAACCATCTGCCACAAACAGTTTCATAATCTCTTCGCGGAAAGCCATTTCCTGTTCTGTTTCCGTGGCCCATTCCACGTCCCATTCATCGGGCTGGCCGTGTCCCACAAGTGCAATGGCTACTTCTTCCTTGGGAGTGTCGCCTATTTGTGCATAAACCTTTTCAAGGAAAACGGACCGAAGCTTTTCGGAACTCCACATGGGCTCGGTGTAGATGATCAGGAATACCCAGTTTTTCTTCCACTTCAAGCTCCTGGATAAGATTTTGTCCTTCCGCTGTATGGTTGGAAATCGTAAGGAATACATCCACCACGATGATGGTATCTGCCCCGTCGTTCAGTGCTTCTATCACAGCTGCATCCGGACGGGGTTCATCATCCAGAAAGCATATGTAAAATTGTGTTGTTGAGTCTCCTTCCAGACGATAGGTTTTCTCCAGGGAACGAAGCATTTCATGATGAACCTGCCGGTGGTTGCTCTTTCCGGCTTCAAGGTATTTGTTCCTGAGCATATAGGCGAAAACCGGCCTGGCCACAAAAGGTACAAATTTGATTCCCTGTTCATCGAATTCCCTGAACTGGTTGATCCATCCGATGGGATCATAGGTTTCCGGCTCCCCATGGGTGAAATAAACCACAGCATTATGGCCTTTCCCTGCATCTCCCGCCTGGCGTGTAAGTTCGGGCACAAAGCGGGAATCTTCCCGGTCCAGAAAAATATGGGTATTGATGGATGTATCCCCCCAGAAAACCGATCAAAGAAACCAGGACCGACAATCCATCGGCAGCGCTTTCTTTTTAAGGGCATAGATCCACAGGATCAGGAGCACCAGTCCAAGGAGGGTGAATGTAAGGTAGACGCGTCATTTTCAGGGGATGGACGGTAAGAAAATCAACCAGGAACCATCCTGTCAGAAAAGAAGTTGCAAGGGCCAGCACTTGAAAAATGGATCTTTTCATAAGTTGGGTTGTGGTTTGAATCTCAAGTTGATGTTTTTTTTTAATATTACCAAAAGAGCACTTATCTTCATGGTTTTATGCCATGGATTCAGCAGAATATGTACACGGATATACGGAAAGGGAAACGCAACGGCTGCAGGAGCAGTCCCTGATCCTTGAGGAATTGCTGCATGCAGGGACCTCTTATCCTCCCGGGAGCAGGGTATTGGAGGTCGGATGCGGGGTGGGTGCTCAAACGCTGATTCTCCTGAGGAGGAATCCAGGGATCCGCCTTACTTCCATAGATATGTCGGCAGCCTCTGTTCTGAAGGCTAAGGCTTGCGTGGAGGCGGCCGGATACACAGAGGTGGAGTTCCGTCACGAAAATATATTTGACAACGAGCTGGACCCTGGATCCTTTGACCACATCTTTGTCTGCTTTGTGCTGGAGCATATGTCGAGGCCTGTCAGGGCCCTTAAGTATATGATGAAGCTGCTAAGCGTGGATGGGACCATCACCCTTATTGAGGGGGATCACAGTTCTGGAAAGTGGACACCCGAAACCGCCGCTTCCAGGGCTGCCTGGAATGGGCTGGTTACTTCCCAGGAGATGCTTGGACATGATCCCAATATCGGCAAGCGACTCCTGCCACTCATGTCTGAGGCAGGCATTCTTTCGCCCCGGGTGAAGCCCCTTGAGGCCTATGCCGACCAGTCAGTTCCCATTAGACTGGATGGTGCCATCAACCAGATCATTGCCCCCATGGTCTACTCGGCCGAGAAATATATCCTGGAAAATCACCTGGTGGAGCCTCATATCTGGAAGCAGGGATTAAAGGATCTTAGTGCTGTGGCCACCCATCCAGAAGGGACCTTCTTTTACTCCTGGTTTAAGGGTGTGGGCTTTCACTCAAACCTTTGATCAAGGGTTTTGCAGTAAATCCATGCAGGATCACACTTAGCAATATGGTGCAGGCCACGGTCAGGATGATGGTGGATTTGTGAGGTAAATCGACCTCAAGGACCATGATGGCAAATACGATACTTGCCAGTCCGCGCGGGCCAAACCATCCCATAAATGCTTTCTCTTTACCCGATAAACCGGTATGGATGAGTGCAAGAAAGACAGGAAGCATTCGGATGACAGTCAGACTTAATATGGCATAAAGGACAACCTGCCAGGTAAGCTCATGAATGAATGGAGGCTATAACGAGGGAGCCAAAAATGAGCCAGGTGATTAAACTAAATGTATCACCGGTTCCTTCTGCCGATTCCATCAGCTCTACCTTAAGATCAGATTTTCTGCGGAGTACCCCAAAAAGAAATCCTCCTGCAAAACAGGCTATGAATCCACTGCCTCCAGTAATCTGGGCCAGGGCAAAACAGCTAAACGAGAGTGCGACGATAAACATGGTATCCCAGGATTTGGATAACCATTAGCGTTTTGCTGAATACTGAATCAGCCTGAAGCCCACAAAAGGAAAGAGAACATCCTGCCAGCAAGCCAATACCTATTTCTTTTCCAAGGATCTGCAAACCATAAAAGGAGCTCAGGCCTTCTCCCGATTGAGTGGCAAAAACTGCAATCAGGAGAAAGAGAACCGGCACACAGATGCCATCATTCAATCCACTTTCCACATTCAGACTTTCCCTGATTTTTGTAGGGAACTGAAGGATTGGATACCACCGCCTTCCCCAGTGCTGCATCAGTCGGAGCCAGCATGGTGGCCAGGATGCCCAGTTCAATCCAGGAGATAGCCTTTAAATACCAGGAAGCCACCCAATACACCAAAACCAATGGTCAAGGGAAGACCATTAAGCAGGAGGCGTATGGGTAAGCCAACATTGCTTTCCAGCACCTTTAAATTGGCTTTTGAGGCATCTGTAAATAAGCACCAGTGCCAGGGCAAGTTCGGCAATGATCCGGTATTCCTCAGTCTCTACTTTGGCCTGAAACAGATTCAGTACAAGCGGGACCAAACAAGACTCCAAAAGCAAGGGCCAGAAAGGGTCCGCTTATGACTGAGCCCTCTATTTTTTTAGCAAATACGCTGTAAAGGAGAATAAAAGATGCTAAAATCAGGAGATTCTGGTAAGCCATGACGTCTGTTTTACTGACTCTTAAATATATAATTATTTATCTCAGTTGGCTTTGTTGATTTTCTTTTTGCTTCGAGAATTGTCGTACTTTGCTCGAAATTTTTGAAATGAAGTCGGTACGATATATTACAAACGCTGGGATCCTTCAGGAACTACTACAGGTCCATGAACGAAATACTGGCAAAT
This sequence comes from uncultured Bacteroidota bacterium, assembly GCA_963716765.1. Lineage (GTDB taxonomy): Bacteria > Bacteroidota > Bacteroidia > Bacteroidales. The sequence goes on from CAVQUO010000010.1 coordinate 96,285, forward strand.
GCCTTTGGTAAAGTACATATGCTCCATTATCCCTTCTATATGAAGGACAAGGAGACCCTGGAAGAGAGGCAGAACAACCTTATTGAACATTGCCTGTCTTACATTGGTGACCTGAAGGGGAAGGATCTGCTTGAGGTAGGTTGCGGAAATGGTCTGAATTGTCATTATATCGACCTGAATTATGAACACAGGAGATATAGTCGGCATTGATCTGAATCACGGCCAATCTGGATCTGGCCATGGCACAACGTGAGAATTCCAGGATTAGCTTTAAGCAGGACAATGCGCAGGAACTGAACACCATCCCTGACCATTCGGTGGATGTGATGATCTGTATTGAAAGCGCCTTTCATTATCCTGATAAAAATGCCTTCTTCAAACAGATCAAACGCGTACTCCATCCCGACGGAGTCTTTCTGATTGTGGATATTATCAGATCACCCGGCCGATAAGCGGAAAGATCAAAGTATATGTGGAATAAGCGCAAGCTTTTTTTCATGCAAACGAAGAGGAGTATCATCAATATTCGTCAGGGAATAGCCTTATCTTTAATACAGGTACGAAAATATTACCGACCGAATCATACAGGGATATGAAGGACACATGTCATGGATTAAAAGGGGAAATATGAATCTGGCGGATTACCTGTCTGATGAAATTGTTTTCAAGGCTCCAGGTACGTCTGAACGTGGCCGAGCTGCGATCCCATAAACAATACATGCTCTTCTACGGGAAGCACGCCCAATAAGCACTAATTTTTTTTCGCTTTCTAAATAAAAATCTCCGCTTAAACGGCCTCCTCTTCTAATTTATCGATGTCCATGCCGGTGAGTCGGGGAAGGTTTTGTGTAATTTTTTCAATATTCCAGTCCCACCATTTTAGCTTTACTATATTTCCATATTAGTCTTTTAACCCAGTTGAGATCATCCAGGATCTATAAATCCTGAACCGAGACCACTACATTTCCCTTTTTATGTCCTTTTTCAACATAGGCATGGGCCTCGGGAATCTGCTCAAAGGAGTAGCTTCTGTCAATCACAGATCTGATCTTTCCCGCCTCTATGAGTTCCCTAAGAAAGTTAAGGTCTTCGGCATGATCTTTTCGGGGTGTTTCCACAGATATAAATCTTCCTCCGGGATTCAGAAGCCTTCATGGCTTTAGATTTCGGAATTCCTGAAATCAGCTTTCCAACGGCATCAAAGATGATGTCGTAGCGGGTTTGACTTTCCGTAAAATCCTCCTGCGTATAGTCAATAACGCTTTGTGCACCCAGGGATTTGACAAGATCCAGGTTTGCAGAACTGCATACTCCGCTCACCTCTGCCCCAAAGTAAGAGGCAATCTGAACGGCATAAGTGCCCACACTGCCGGATGCCCCGTTGATCAGTACTTTCTGGCCCATTCGAACACCAGCCTTTTTAAGCAAATTCAGGGCTGCCAGTCCGCCCAGGGGAACCGCAGCTGCTTGCTCAAAACTTACATTGGCCGGTTTAAGCGCCACCAATCCCTTTTTAACTGACGCTTCATTTGTAGTCAGGCACCTGTACTCAGCATAGCCTCCAAATCCAAATCCGGTACAGGCAAAAACCTGGTCGCCAACTTTGAAGCGCTTTACATCTTTGCCAAGGGCTTCAACTACCCCGGCCAGTTCAAATCCCAGGATATTTACCCTGCGTGGTTTGAATAGTCCGTTGTAAATCCTGGCAGCAAAGGGTTGCGCCTTTCGCATGCGCCAGTCCCCTGCTGTTACCGTGGTGGCAGCCACTTTGATCAGGACTTCGTTCCGTTTTGGGAGGGGTTTGGGCACCTCTTTGGTATGAAGCACCTCGGGTGATCCATATCTTTCATATACCATTGCCTTCATCGTGTTGCAGTTTTTTAGTGATTTAAGCTGTAATGCACCGTCCACTGGACTTTTCGGATGGCCTCGTTTTTTCTCATGAGTTTCATCATGCCTGAGTTGAGTTCCTCGCTATCCAGATAGGACCATTCATCCAAAAGCTTCATTCCCTTTGCCCAGCTTTCAATGGCATCGCTGTCCGGTATTCCAAACTGATAAGATGCCCCTTCTCCAAATTTTAGTTCCTTTTTCAGTTTGAACTCCGTAATACTTTTCCTCCACCCTGTAAGCCATTTCGAACTGAAAACTTCAAAAACGATTTCCGGATTTTTGAACTTCTCCTGAAGCTTAAGGAATAAGGCCTTCACATCCCCTTCTTTGCAATACATGAACACCCCTTCAGCCACAAGAATCACTGGCTCATTTTTAATTTTATCGATCCAGTCAAATTCAAAAACAGATTGGGAAATCTGATTGTATCTTTCCGTTTCAGGGAATATTTGCCTCTTTATATTGATAATATCCGGCAGGTCCAGATCGTAAAAGGAGATCTGCCCATTGTCAACTCTTTCGAACCTGTTGTCGAGTCCGCAGCCAATATTAATGACAGCAGCTTCGGGAAATTGATCCAGAAAGCTTCGGATATATTGATCATACCTTTTAGCCCGAAGCGCAGTATGGGCAACAAGACTTGATTTCACATTATTCTTTAATAAATTTTTATGCAAACTCCGGTCGGATTCTGAGAAGTACTTTTTCAGGATATCCATTGTATGGATGGCACTTTTGTCATTTAAATACGGTTTGGGTGATTGAGCATCCATTGCATGGCATTGAAGTGTCAAAAATGCTGTTTCGGAAACCTCATTCAGGTTGATATTAAGTTTCATGTCCTATTATTTTCTTTTTAATCCAAACAGAGGTCTGATAAAACGAATTCTTCTGATTAATTCATAAGAAAGGAAGCATCCTGTACCGGTAAAAACTATAACAAAAATGAATTTCAGCCAGACGGAAATCTCCAGTGGAAACAGAAGATATGAGGCCAGGTAGAGAAAGATCATATGCAGGATGTAGATGGGATAGGCCCCCTGGCTTAAATAGCTCAGCGTTTTGCCCGGACGGTTCAGGTGCCTGTTGGCAAATCCCAACGCGGCAAAGATCCAGGTGCAGGATTCTATGGCTGCAAGGTAGTTGGGACCTTCCAGTTTATAAACAAGATACCTGACAAGGTAAAGCGCCACTGCCATGGCCAGAAGTGGCCATCTCCATTTTTGTACCATGGTCCAGAAGGTCTGCCCGCTATATACGACAAAGAAACCAAAGAGAAAGGCAATCAGACCCAGGACGAAGCCATGTAAGGTCATGGCGTACATGGCAAAACTCTCAGGTTCTACCAGCATGGCTTCAAGGACGAAACAGGCTGCCATGATCAGAAAGCCCAGGGGTGTACTGAAGCCTTTCCTGATCCAGCGACTGAGCCTTCCCTCCTCATTTTTCTTGAGATAGAAGAAGAGGGGGGAAAGCAGCAGCACGTAGATGAAGATATTGGCCAGGAACCATAGGTGACCCTGTCCGGGAGCATAACTCAGATCCTGGCTGTAGTATTTTTGCCAGAGCAGGATATGTAGAGGCACAATAAAAAATGCACCAAAAACAAGGGGCAGGAGTATCCGTCGTGTTCTTTCAAGGAGAAGCTGTTTCCAGCTCCTTCTTTTGATGGCAAAACCTACGCCCATTCCTGAAACAAAAAACAGCAGGGGGATCCGCCACACATTCAGCAAAGCCATGGCAGGCCAGATGGATTCAAGGGATTGCCCACTCTGGATGAATCCGATGAATACACCCCAGGGCTGGAAGCCAATGCCTATGTGATAGATTAAGAGCAGTCCAATGGCAATGACCCTTAACCAGTCTATATCATATCTTCTTTCAGCTGATTTCATTTCAAATCTCTGCGATATGGGACGGGTCTCTTCAAGTTGTCCATAGTCCAGCTTTAGGCCAAGGGGTCCCATTGCTTTAGCGAATTCGTCGTATATGGGTTTTACCTCACTCCAGGGGCCAATCACACCATCCAGAGCTGTATATCCATATATGTTCTTCGGAGTCTTATCTGCACCCTATGCTCACGAAGCATCTTCACGATCTCGGTGCGGCATAGAAAAGTAGCGCCGTGAAGTGCTGTTGAGCCCTCCTTGTTCTGGATGTTTAAATCTGCACCGGCCTCGATGAGAGCCCTGGCAATATCAGTCTTCCCGAATACGGAAGCGGAAATCAGGGCTGTGGAGCCCATGGTGGGTTCTTGTACATCCAGATCTGAGCCAGCCTCGATATGTTGTTGAACGGACTTAAGATCACCGAGGAAGGTGGCAGTGTGAAGATCGGTGTCTGGTGCTTTTACCTTTACCTTTTCTTCAGAGGATTTACTTTGCTCCTGGCCTGAATCCTTTGAGCCGGATCCACAGGCGGAAAAAGTTAGAAGAGCTGCTGCCATCATAATGGCCATGATTCCTTTTGTTGAATTAGATTTTTGTGTTTTCATTTATTGAATATTTGAATTTAACAATTTTCTTTGGTGTAAAGGTCGGGCAATCTGAGATGCAGGTTTAATCAAACCTGGAGCAAAACATATCAAGTTTGATGAAGCAGTGATCATTATGAAGCAAGAGTATAAATTATGACGCAACTTTTATCTTTTGTAACTTGAACACCATGCCGGATTTAAGCTCCAGAGAAAACGATTTCCTTTCGAAGATTAGTCAAATCATTGAAGACAATATTTCCAATGAACAGTTTGGAGTTTCTGAACTTGCCGGGAAAATGGGCATTAGTCGTTCCAACCTGCTTCGGAAAATTAAGAAGCTCACTTCTCTTTCGGTTAGTCAGTATATCAGCCAGGAGCGTCTTGCAGCCGCCATGGAACTGCTGAAGGAACAAAGCTACACCGTCTCTGAGGTATCCTACAGGGTCGGGTTCAGCAGCACGTCCTACTTCATAAAATGTTTTCGGGAGTTTTATGGTTACCCACCGGGGGAGGTGGGAAAAAGGGCCGGGGAAGAGACAGCTCCCGGCAAGGTGAAGAGCACTTTCAAAAAGCACCATATCATCATGGCAGGGGCAGCACTTATTCTTATTGCTGCATCCATATTGTTTTTGCTTATTAAGCCCGGTCAATCTTTGCCGTCCGGGAAGATGAAAGGGGCAAAGGGGGAGAAATCCATTGCAGTGCTGCCTTTCAAAAACGACAGCAATGATTCCACAAATATCTACCTCATCAACGGATTGATGGAATCTGTGCTGAATGACCTGCAGAAAATTGAAGATTTAAGGGTCATCAGCAGGACATCCGTAGAAAAGTACAGGTCTACCTCCCTTTCGATTCCGGAAATGGGGAGGGAATTGAAGGTCCGTTACTTTGTGGAGGGAAGTGGGCAGAAGATCGGAGACCAGATTCTTCTGAATATCCAGTTGATCGAGGCTCAAACCGACAGGCACCTGTGGGCAGAGCAGTACAGCAGGGAGGCGACGGACATTTTCGCCCTGCAAAAGGAGGTTTCAAAGAAGATTGCCAATGAAATTGAAGCCATTATTACGCCCGAGGAGGAGGAGAGGATTGATCAGCTTCCCACTGAGGACCTTGTGGCCTATGACTATTTTTTACGCGGTCAGAATCTTTTTTTCGGGGGAACCCGTGAAGGCATCCTGGAATCCATTCCCTATTTTCAAAAAGCGGTAAAGCAGGATCCTGAATTTGCCCATGCCTATGCGGACATTGCCATTGCCTACTATGTCCTGGATATGCTCCTTTCAGAGAAGATATATGCCGATTCCATCAACCTTTATGCCGATAAGGCCCTGCTTTATGATGCCCACCTGGCCCAGAGTCTGATGGCCAAAGCTTTCTACTACATGAACATTGGTGCATATGAAAAGGCAGTCCCACATCTGGAAAGGGCCCTTGTATACAACCCCAATTCTGCCCTGGTTTTAAACACGCTCTCGGATTTCTATGCCAGCTTCATACCAAATACGAATAAATACCTGCAGTATGCATTAAAAGGAGTGGAACTGGATATTGCAGCCCATGACTCAGTGGAGGCAAGTTACATTTTGTTACATGTCGGCAATGCCCTCATCCAGTCGGGCTTTGTGGATGAAGCGCTGGAGTACATCGGACTTTCCTTGGATTATAATCCAGATAATCTATATGCAGAACAGGTTAAAGCATATATCCTGTACGCGAAAAACGGAGACCTGAATGAAACAAGGGATCTCCTGCTTGAATCTCTGCAGCGCGATCCAAGCAGGCTGGATGTAATGCAGGAGGTCGGAAAGATCTTTTATTACCAGAGAGATTATGAACGCTCCTGGGTTTATTATAAGAAGTTCCTGGAGATGAAGGAGGCCTATGATATGGATATTTACAGGGGAGAGGATATAAAAATTGCAGTGGTCTGCTCAGAATTGGGACTCACTGACGAAGCCCAGGTTTTGTTTGAAAAGAACAGTGTCTTTCTGGAAAATGACAACTCCATCTATAAACATCTGGGCCTGTCTGTCTATAATGCTTACCTTGGAAATACCGAAATTGCCATTGACGAATTGAAACGCTTCTCCCTGGAAGAGAATTACCATTACTGGACCTTCCTTTTCCTGAAAATTGATCCCCTCATTGACCGAATGTTGGTTCATCCTGAATATATGGATTTGCTGAAGGAGATTGAAGTCAAATTCTGGCAACAACACGAGGAGCTTAAAGTCTTACTTGCTGAGAAAGGTTTACTCTGATCGCTTACCTGGTCAAGGATATTTGGATGTCAGGCTCATAACCAGGCTGTTTCTCGATTCCTTGCAGACATTAGCTCAATAAGAACTTCCGTCAATTTCGTCAGGGTTCGGGAGTAAAGTGCTATCTTTTGGAGGATTTGTAGGATTTAAGGTGGAAGACAGAACCTGGTCTGCCAAAGTCGAGAATCTGACAGTTGATATTTATAAATATAGACCGTAAAATATGAAATACACTAAACTTTTTATTCTCTTCATCATGACTTCCGCACTTGCATTTAACCAGGCACAGAAAGTTGATCCTCCAAAGGCCTCCATCTCCAATGAACATGTGGATATGAAACTCTATCTTCCCGATGCTGAGCATGGCTATTACCGGGCCACCCGTTTTGACTGGTCAGGAATTATATATAGTCTGCAGGCTGGAGGGCATCAGTATGTGGGAGAGTGGAAAAAAAGCCATGATCCGCTTGTTCATGAAGACCTTACCGGTCCGGCCGAGTCTTACGGAGATCCGGGACCCGGATTTGATGAAGCTGAAATAGGTGGGGAATTCATCCGCATCGGGGTGGGCGCACTTGAGAAAAGCGATGCGGAATATATCTGGAACAAGACCTACAAGATTGTGGATCATGGACTCTGGCAGGTGAACCAGGGAAAGGACTGGATCGAGTTTAAGCACACCCTGCAAAGAGAAAGCGGCTGGGCTTATGTTTATACCAAAAGGATTGAGCTAATGAAGGATGAACCCGGATTTTCCATCATCCACACCCTTAAAAATAAAGGAGATAAGGCCATCCATACGAACCAGTTCAACCACAATTTTTTTGTGATGGACCAGGAAGTGACCGGACCGGACTTTAGCCTGGAGTTTCCATTCAATCTGTCCAGCGAAGAATACGACAAAGACCTCGTGGAATTGGAGCAGAACAAACTTCTTATTAAAAAAGAGTTATCTGAAGGGTCCATTTATTTACACCTTGATGGCTTTGGGGAAACCGCAGCAGATAACCAGGTGAAAATTGTCAATCAGAAGACGGGTGCAGGGGTTCAAATCTCTGTGGACAAGCCGCTGCAAAAAGTTGTCTTTTGGGCGATCGCCACCACTTTGTGCCCCGAGCCCTACATCCAGCTGGACGTGGCTCCCGGGGAAAAGGAAACCTGGACCTCTGAGTACAAACTGTTTAGCACAGAGCAATAATCTGATTAGTCCTAAATAAGCGTTTCAGATTTATAAGGCTAAAATAATGCTCCTTCTTCTGCATTATGGTTTTAGCCACCTGATGTCCGTCAGGGGCAAAGGTTTCCGGATCCGCATTAAAAGGAATAATATGTTAATTGTTCCGGGATATTTTTTTGAGTATACCCTTCCGGACCATTTCAGAAAGGATCCTTGCCAGATAAACAGGATTCACATCTGGGAATTCCCCCACCACATCCTGAAATGTAAAACCAAACCTATTCTTTCCCGAAAGCTGCCTGATTATGCTCCAGCTCAGCTGATTACTCTTGTTGAAGGTTTTTTATTATTTGTTTATTATACAAATAAGTAAATAAACGGATAAAAAATATCTATCGATGAATATATATTATCTATTTATTTACCAATAAGGTTAATAAACGGATAATAAATATCTAATCCCAGCAAATAATCCCAGCAAAAAGTCCCTGAAAATAGTCCCTGTGCCGCCCCTCCTAAAAGTCATCCTTTCTAAGGGGTGTTTGTGAAGGGAAATGGGATTAGCTACTGAGCTGAGCTCGCAAGCTCGATTTTTTGCACGGTGATTCAGCCGAAGGAGCTGAGCTTCTGGCGAATAACTACCTTTTAAGTAAGCCCTAACGCAAAAAGAGGGTGATCCAAAAGGATCACCCTCCCAATCAATACCAAAAATACTTTCTATTCTTTGATGAACTTGGTACTGGCCAGTCCACTCCTTGAATCTACCGTAATAAAATAGAGCCCTGGTTTAAGGTCGGTCAACTCAACATGCTCCAGGTTGGAATTCTGGAAACTCATGGATTTTACAGTTTGTCCCAATACATTGGAAATCACTGCGCCTTCCATCTCAGGATAACGGATGGTGATCCGTTCTGCTACCGGGTTAGGATAGATGCTTACACCTGACAGGAGTTGAGCCTCTACAGAAACCGGTTTCGCAAAACCCACATCGTCAATATAGCAGATCGACCCGCCTTCCCTTGTTTCAGGAAAATCGGGAAATAGTACAAAACGGTTAAAAGTATATCCGATGACCGCACTAAAGTCGAAAGAAAAGTTTTTCCCACTCGTCGGTCACGGTATTGGTGACATGCACCTCGATGTTATCGGTGTCACCGGCCTCAAGTTTCAAAGCACAACTGCTAATCACATCCTTATAGACCATCATCTCAAGCATGTAGTTGTCCTCGGTTATCTCCATCGGTCCGTAGGCATCGGACCAGGCCCCTACCCATGGATCAGCAGTCTCCTGAACATTGAACAGAAGGCAGAACTCGGAATCATTGGTATCATCAAATACATCGGTTATCGACCCGGACCATGTTCTCCGGAGCATCTCCTGCATTTGCAAACTGGTTCCATGAAGTATCCGATTCCAGAGCTTCAAAGGTTTCCGGAAGTGGAAGCCACTCCTGGTCCTGGGCACTCACGCCAAGGGTAAAAATCGCAAGCAATAATAGAGTTAAAGTTGTTTTCATAAGTTCTGATTTTTTGGTTAATAATAAAATAGTTAATTAATTGACAATCAACTTCAAGGCTGCTGATTCCCTGTTGTCAAGAAGGAGCCTGGCCAGGTAGAGTCCGGGGACTAATTCTTCCCCGTTTATCAGGATATGGTGTTCTCCGGCAGGATAGGCCGAATGTTTCAGAAGGGTCCGGACTTTTTCTCCGGTTTTGGTGTAAAGTTCCACCTGAACTGCGGCGGTGCTGCTTGTTTGAAAAAATAGCTCAAAATCACCTGAGGATGGATTTGGAAAAACTGAGAAAAGCTGATTTTCTTCAAAGGCCTGCACAGTGCTGAGATCGGGTACAAAACCAATGGCATCCAGCATGGGCTGGATTTCAGGGTTGGACATGAAGAGGTCCCATAAGAGTTGGCTCCGATGGTTCTCTATCATCAGGAGAATGGGCCCCTGGTCGATGGCCAGGTAGGATGTTGCATACCAGTTTCGAGTTTCATTAAAAGCATCGTAGAATCCCATCGGTCCCCAGGTCTTTTCTCCCAGCTCCCGGTAGAAATGTTTGAGAGCCAGCATGGATTCAGATGGGTGTGTAGGGGAAAGAGGATAGGGCTGCGGTGGGAGTGATGGTTCCGTTATCACGATCCGAGTTGGGCTCGTGGGCCAGGTAGCCATCGGGATCATCGCTGGCTGTCAGACCCCAGCAGTTTTCACTGTAGCCAGCAAAACCTTTCAGGTTAGACTTGCAGTAGCGCTGATGAATCAGGGAGTGGTTCCGGTTCTGTTCAAAGTAGTTGGCATACATATCGGCCTTGTCCCTGGGATCGAAGCCCACGAAGGAATAGTGGGCGAAAAAGAGCGGACCACCATAATCGGGACCCACGAAAAGTTCATGCCCGTAAAACTTTGTCCCGTTGGTGTAGTTGGGGTTTTTTGCCCATCCTGTTTCCCAGAGAGAGGCAGGAACACCATGGGTGGGGGAGGCGATGGCCAGGAGGTAAACAATGGCTGCCTCGTTCCATCCTGAAACCGTCATATTCATATCCCAGTTATATTCGGGCGACCAGTGCCAGTATATGGAGGGAGAGTCATTCTTGCGGTACCAGTCCCACTCAATCCCTTCCCAGAGCTCGCTTGCCAGTCGTACAATTTCTTTCTCTTCGGGGGTGTCCCGGGTGAAATAGGCCCTGATCGTAAGCAGTCCCTCGGCCATATATGCTGTTTCCACGATATCGCCCCCATTGTCTTTTGTTCCGAAGGGAATCACCTTACCCGTATTGCCGTTGATCCAGTGGGACCAGGCTCCGTGAAAACGGTCGCAGGTAGAGAGGAAATTCAGCATCTTCAGTGTTCTTTCCACACCCTCTTCCCTTGTGATGTACTCCCGTTCGATGCCCACAGGAATAGCCATGATGCCAAAGCCTGAGCCACCTGAGGTAACTGTATTCCCCGAAGTATTTCGTTCGCGGGACATTCCTGATGCCTCATGTGCGAAGTCCCAGAAATAGCGGAAAGTATATTCCTGCACCATATCCAGCAGCTCCTCGTCGCTCATGGGAGCGCTAGAGGCAGAGGCAATGTTGGAGGGATCGGATGGATCACCGACTTCGTTGAGGGCACTGACCCTGTAGCTTGCGTTGACGGTCGTCCCAAGAGATTTTACCCAGTCGATGTAATGGTATTCAGTCTCATCTACCTGGGCCACGACAGTGAAGTTTGATCCGCCGTCGGTGGAGCGTTCTACCTGGTAGGCCGAAACACCTTCATCGGGGCTGGGGTCCCAGCCCAGCTCCACGTGGTACTCATATCCTTTGGCGGATAAGTTGGAGGGTGCTGCCACCGGTGGTGCCGTTCCGCTGCCCTTAAAGACCCTCATGTTATCAACGCAGCAATGGTATGTTCTGCTGCATCGCTTACTCCCTGGGCAAATCCAATGGTCTTGATTTTTGTGTAATCAACCCCATCGCCCGAAGAAAGAAACCCGCTCATGGGAATGTTGATTCGGGTCCAGGCTCCTGAAGCCAGGTCTCCCTGGTAGTCAGATATGGAAAGGAATATGCTTTTTTTGTTGCTTACGTCTTCCATGAACACCTTTGGCAGATTGGCCGAGGTGATCCCTTCAATACTTTGCATCCAGAACACCAGGGTGTCGGTGTCACTGAAATTATTCGCGTGTCCACGCTTCCCCGGCAGCAATGGCCACCCAGTTTCCACCTGCCGACCGATCGCCATTTTAAGCGCAGGGAATTGACCCCCTGCTGAGGAATTGAGAACCGATTCCACCGGGAACTTCCGTAGCTCGTCTCCCTTTCGCTCAAGCTCACTGGGGGCTGTCAGTTCCATCCAGCTGTAATCGTAGAGATTGGCATCCGGACTATCCTGGAAATAGAGATAGCTTTGTCCGCTTGAGATTAGCGTTGCAAAGAGAAGAATAAGGATCAGGGTATATTTCATGGGTTTCAGTTAATCAGGGTGAAGCTTGTTTTATTGCCGGTACTGGAATTTGATCCGATAAAAATTTCGAATTCTCCCGGCTCGGCCACCTCCTCCAGGCGTCCATTAAAAAACCTGAGATCGCCCGAGGTGAGTTTAAAGCGACCTCCATGGATTCCCCTGCCGACAGCTTAATTTTCCGGAATCCCTTCAGCTCTTTCACAGGGCGGGTGAGGCTGCCCACCAGGTCGCGTGTATAAAGCTGCACCACCTCCTCTCCGGTTACCTTCCCGGTGTTTTTGACTACAACAGCTAGCTTCAGGGTATCGTAAGGCTAATCTCCTTGCTTTTAAGAAGAATGGGCCTGTACTCAAAATCGGTATAACTTAATCCATATCCAAAAGAATAGAGTGGTTCATTGGGAGCATCCAGATATTTGCTGGTGTATTTGTCGTTGGCATCGAAGGGCCGGCCAGTGGATTTTGTATTGTAGTAAACGGGGATCTGACCCTCATTTACGGGGATGGACATCACCAGTTTTGCCGATGGGTTATAACTGCCGGAAAGGATGTCTGCCAGGGCATCACCGGCCCGGGTCCCCAGGTGCCAGGCATACAGTATTGCTGATGCTTTCTTGTTCAGTTCCGGAAAAACGAGGGGACGTTCTGCCATGATTAGCACTACAACCGGAGTCCCGGTTTCGATTAAGGGCCAGGGCAAGCTCCTCCTGGATTCCCGGTATACCAAGGAGGAGCGGCTGGCCGCCTCTCCGCTCTGCGCCTGGCTCTCTCCGATGGCCAGTACAACCACATCGGATCTGGCGAGCCAGATTCAGGGCGGTGTTGAATTCTCCCCTGTCGGGCTCGTTAAAGTCACACCCTTCCAGTAGTCGATGCGGGAAAGGGAAACTTCTTTTCCGGAGTCCCTGATTTTAAGGTCACGACCTGGTCAATATCTCCGGCAGCGTGCCAGCTCCCAAGCATATCCAGCTGATTGCTGGCAAGCGGACCGATGACTGCAATGGTGCCGGGTGAGCTGGAGCGGCAGGATCTTTTCGCCCTTTAGGGCTTCATTTTTCAGCAGTACCACCGATTCGCGGGCGGACAATAGTGCATGGTCCATCATTTCCCGGGAGTGCACAGTGGATGCTTCGCGTTCTTCATCCAGGTAGCGGAAAGGATCGTCGAAGAGTCCCAGCCGGAACTTCACCCGTAGGACGCGGCTGACGGCCCGGTCTATTTCGTGCTCATGGAAAATCTCCCGTCTCCAGCGATTGTGCCAGCGTTTCGCTAAGATGACAGATTGCATATCCATATCCACTCCCGCGCTGACAGCGCCAGCTCGCCGGCCTGCTTCTTGTCTGCTGGCCACCCCATGGTCCAGTCAACTCTTCAATGCCCGGTGTAATCGGATACCACGAATCCTTTGAATCCCCACTCATTCCGGAGGATCTCTGTCATCAGGTATTTGCTGGCAGTGGCAGGCACTCCAAAAAGGTCATTAAAGGAGGCCATGACCGTCACGGCCCCGGCCTCAACCCCGGCCTGGTAGGGCGGGAGGTAATCCTGCCTGAAAGCAATTTCCGACATATCCACGCTATTGTAATCACGACCGGCTACGGGAGCCCCGTAAGCGGCAAAGTGTTTGACACAGGCAGCCACAGTAAAGGGGTCAGAGAGTTCAGATCCCTGGAAACCCTCCACCCGTGCCCGGGAGATGAGTGAGCCCAGGTATGTGTCTTCGCCGTTGCCTTCGGAAACCCTTCCCCAACGCGGGTCCCTTGAAATATCCACCATGGGTGCAAAGGTCCAGTTCAGGCCCGAGGCGGCCGCCTCTTTTGCTGCAAGTCGGGCTGATTCCTTCATCAGTTCCAGGTTCCAGGAGCAGGCTTCACCCAGTGGGATGGGAAAGATGGTCCGGTGACCGTGAATGACATCGTAGCCGAAAAGGAGCGGGATTCCCAGTCGGGTCTCCTTGGTGGCAATCTCCTGCAGTTTCCGGTTATAGGCCACCGTGTGAGCATTGAAAATGTTTCCACACCTCCCTGCCCTGATGTCCTCAATGTACTCCTTTCTCAGTGTGGGCCCGGTAACATCCCAGTCGCTGGTCAAAAGGGAGAGCTGGCCCATTTTCTCTTCAATGGTCATCAGGGCCAGCACCGAGTCCACTTTCCGGTCAAGTCCCTTCTCACCTGAAGAGGTATCCGTATTCATTGCGCATCCTGCCAGGAGCATGATAGCCAGGAGTATTAAGGGTATGATATGTGTATTTCTTTTCATCAATAAGTGAATCCCAGTAAACTTAGCCCCTCCGCCACCTCCTCATTTTTCATAAAAAGATTCCAGAGCAATCCGCTGCGGTAATTCTCGATCATGACCACAATGGGTCCCTGGTCGATGGCCAGGTAGCGTTGCGGGAACCAGTTCTCCTGCATGCTAAAGGCATCATAAAAACCATAGGGACCCATTAGTTTTGTTCCCAGTGAATCATAAAAAAACCTTGCAGCCCGCATCGATTCCTCCGGTGTATAGGGAAAGCTGGAAAGCGCTGCTGTCGGGGAGATGACCCCCAGGTCATTCGATGGACTGTGGGCAGAGTATCCCTTGATGGAGTAAGAGGCCGTCAGACCCCAGCAGTTTTCACCGTAGCCTTTATAATGGAGGGGATTTTCCACACAGTATTTGTAATTAATCAGGGTATGGTTCACATTGTGGGTCCAGTAATCGGAATAGGCGTCCTTCAGATTACGCGGGTCGAGCCCCAGGAAGGAGTAGTGCACCCAGAAGAGCGGTCCTCCATACTCACGGGCCCCGTTGTGGTTCATGTCAAGGAGCAAGCCATATTTGTAGTGTTCCCCCTGATTTCCCCGTTGCGTGCCCAGCCGGCGTGATAGGCTACGGCAGTGACCGGATGCGCTGGTGAGGAGGCTGCAAGGATATAGGTGATCAGGCATTCGTTATAGCCCCTTACCTGGTGGTTCATCTCCCATCCATACTGGGGCGACCAGTGCCAGGTATAGCACAGGCTCGCCGCCTTTTGTTGGTACCAGTCCCATTCAACGCCGTTGCAAAGGACTGTGATCCGCTCCTGCAGCTCTGCCTCTCCTGCATCGTCTCCCTTCAGGTATTGGCGACTGGTTAAGCAAGTCCCTGCACCAGGTAAGCGGTCTCCACCAGGTCGCCACCATTGTCTTTCGAGACTGAAAGGCTTTACCCTGCCCGTTTGGCCATCAATCCAGTGGGGCCAGGCCCCATGGAAGCGGTCGCTCTTTTCCAGGAAGCCCGATGATCCGGCTGAGCCTCGCCACATCCCTAGTTGCGGGTGATAAATCCCCGCTCCATGCCCACCACCAGGGCCATCAGTCCGAATCCGCTTCCACCGGAAGTGACAATGTCCTTGTCATCCTGGGGATAGACACCATCCACATGGAAGCGTTCCCTGGCCATCCCCGAACGGGGTTCTGCCCCGTCCCAGAAATATTGAAAGGTATAATACTGGATGCTATCCAGCAACTGATCGTCTGTAAGCCGGGGCTTTTCAACTTTTGCCGGCCCGCAGGAAACCAGTATCAGTGCGGACAGGACAGACAATACCTGGTATGTTGCAGGTTTTTACCATCCCGGGTTCTGAATCAGTTGTCCGCCACTGAGGTCAATTTCAGTCTGTGGTATGGGATACCATTCATGTTTTCCAACCTTCGAAGCCGTCGGCCGCCAGCAGGGTGGCTGCCCGTCCGGTCCTGAGCAGATCCCAGTAGCGGTCCTGCTCCCCGGCCAGTTCAAGATCGCCGTCTCTTCCCAGATATTTTCGAGTGAGGGGCTCCCGATGGGAGTCAAGCCCGGCCCTGTGCCCGTACCCTGTTCAGGGGTGTGGCTGCATCGCCACCGGCATGGAAGGCTGCCTCGGCATTGATCAGCAGAATATCGGCAAAACGGAGGATCCTCACATTCTGGTCGCATCCATAGGGACCTGTAATGCGGTCGATTCGTGTGGGTACATATACTTTCCCGTTGTACCTGGGGAAACCCACTCCCTCCAGCACATCGATCCCGGCAATCAGATCCCCATCTTCGGTGACATCACCTTTGTAAAGGATGGTTACTTTTTTCCTGACCGTATCGCCGGCTGCATCGAAGGCCGCGGCCAGATTGTCGGTGGGTACAAACCATCCCCAACCAAATTGTCCCCGTACAGCCTGTGTCTCTGCAAACTGACAGTTGGAAAGCCCGCCCTCACCCGAAACCTGGGTGGCGACGATTTCAAACAGGGACTCCTGGCAGAACTCCTGTTCGGGTCTGAAAAGCTGGTAGAAATCGGGATAGAGATCAAAGGGTCCGTTGTTGATGATGTCATCCGATACCGATCTTACAGGCAGCCCAGTCCTCCCGGTACATCAGCACCTTGGCCAGTAAATCCTTTGGCCGCCCAGCGAGTGGCCCGGCCATATTCGTTGGCAGGGACTGGTTTCCGGCAGGTTTGGGTATGGCTGCTCTCAGGTCGCTTTCAATAAAGTCCCAGGTCTCTTCCAGGGAGGCCCTCACCAGATCCTTCCGGTCCGGCCGGCACCTGCTTAATGATGCGGAACACCTCCATAGGCCCTTACCAGGTAATAAGTAATGGAAGGCCCGCAGGAAGGTGGCTTCGGCAATCATTCTCTTTTTCAAATCCTCATTCATTTCAATGCGCGGAACATGGGTGATCACCTGGTTGGAAAGGTTGATCCCCTGGTACCGGCCTGTCCAGAAATCAAGGATCTGGCCCTGGGTTTTGGTGAACTGGAAGTTGTCGTAGTCATTGGCCCAGGATCCGTCGCCCGGACTGCTGCCCTTTGGATATTTCATCGGAAGGAAGCGATCCCAGAATGAGGTAATTGAAGGCAGAGATGTTCCAGACTTCTGAGGTAGCCGTACATGGCATTCACCGCCTTCTGGGCATCCTCCTGGCTGCTGAAAAACTGATCCTGCGGAATCTCCCCTTCGGGTGGAAATTCCAGGTAGTCCTGGCAGGAGCTTAGCAGGGCCAGGATAACAATCGGTATGGTTATATATTTTTTCATGGTGCTGTATCTTAAATTCTGTTGTTTGGACTTAAAATTTCAGGGTGAGACCAAATGATGTGGTTCTGGAGAGCGGGTAGATCCCGTAGTCCATTCCCGCTGTGGACGGACTCCCTCCCGGAATTTCGGGTGAGAAACCGTTGTACGAGAAGGTGGTAAAGGGATCCTGTGCGCTCACATAAATCCGGATCGATTCGGTGGATATACGGTCCGTAATCTTTTTTGGAAGGGTGTAACCAATCTGTATGTTACGGATTCGGAAATAGGCCCCCGATTCAATGAAAAAAGTATTCGGGAAGGCATTTTTCCCACCGGCCACATCTGCCGACGGATAGGTATTGCTGCTTCCTTCACCCTGCCAGCGGTTCTCAGCAAAATCTGCGTCGTAGTTCTCATTGCCATAACGGCCGATCCGCTTGGCATTGTAAATTTTATTTCCGCCGACCCCGTGCATGTCCATGCTGAAATCAAAGGAGGCGTACTGAATACCCAGGTTAAAGGCATAGAGGTACTTTGGGTGTATAACTTCCTGCCGAAATCCGGTCGCCGTCATCCAGGATGCCATCTTTGTTCTGGTCCACATAACGGAAATCGCCGGGAACCGCATCGGGCATGATCAGGCTGCCGTCGGTAAAGGTGTAATCATTAACCTGGTCAAAATTCTGGAAAATGCCATCCACCTCCCAAACATAGAATTCCCCCACAGGATGTCCTTCCTGGGTGTAGGTGGCAAGCGCCCCGTTAAAGGCATTGGCGTCGTAAAAGGGCAGTGTGCCGGGTTCGAGTTTGTAGACTTCGTTGTGGTTGTATGAGAAGTTCCCGCCAACTGTATAGGAGAAGCCTGTCGCTTAGCTTATTGTTCCATTGAAGGGTGAGCTCCACCCCGGTATTGAGGATATCGGCATTGTTATCCAGGTAGCTGCTTCCCGAGGTTCCGGCCGTGCCGATCAGGGGCACCGGGAAGATGGCAGAGTGGGTCATCCTGCGGTAGTAGCCCAGATCGGCACTCAGGCGGTTGTTGAACATGACCGCCTCAACTCCCGCATCATACTCTCCGACAGTCTCCCAGCGTAGCAGGGGTTCGACCAGGGAGGTGATGGATGCACCCTGACCTATGGTCGAACTTCCATAAGGCCCGTAAACAATGGAGTATCCATCCCAGCTATTGACGGTAACCGTATAGGCGTTCTGAGGTACCTGGTTGTTACCCAACATTCCCCAGCTGGCCTTTACCTTCAGGAAATCGAAGCAGATCCACACCATCCATAAAGCCCTCTTCCGAGGCGATCCAGCCGATTCCCACCGAAGGGAAGTTGCCCCATCGTTCCTCTTTTGGGAAGGTGGATGAACCGTCCCGCCTGAAGGTGGCGGTGAGCAGGTAGCGGTCCCTGAAGGAATAGAACAAGCGGCCAAAGTAGGAGGTACTTCGGATCAGGGTTGGCCAGTCCAGTAGTCATTTGCACTGAGGTCCTCTATGGATCCGTTGCTCAGGTAGAGTGTTGACTCAGTGAAGTAGGGAACCCTGCTTGTAGATGCACTCAAACCATTGTTTTTGAACTGAACAAAGGAGAGACCACCTAATACATTCACCCTGTGGTCGCCAAATATCTTGTTATAACTTATGGTATTATCGAAGGTGTAATTGAATTGGTTGTGTATTGGATTTTGAAAGGTGGGAAAGGGTATCGTTCTGAGTGACAGAAACCCAGTATTCGGGAGTATAACCCCTGTTCTGGGTGTACTTTCCGTCAAGCGTGAAGGAACTCTTGACGGAGAGATCCTTGATGGGCTTGATCTCTGCGTAAATATTGGCAAGGGTGCTTAAGCCCTGGGTGACATTGTTATGGTATTCGATGGTGGCCGCCGGGTTGGCAAAGTTTCCAAATCCCAGGATCACCGGGTCGGTATAGGTGTCTTCGTCAATTTTGGGTTTGAAGGCCGGAGGAGCAACATAGGCCTGGTTCGAGCACATTGGCGGCATTATTAGATTCCCACCCGCTCACGGTAATCCCGTAGCCGATTTTAACAAACTTATTTACGGTAATGTCTGAAGTTCCCCGAAGGTTTACCCTTGTATAATCGTTATCTTTGACCAGTCCATCCTGGCTTGGTGATGCCAATCCCAAAGTAATAGTTGATGCTTTCACTTCCTCCTGTAACATCAATGTTGTGATTCTGGATCATGGCCGATTGCAGCACCTCGTCATACCAATTGGTGTTGTCGGGATAGGCTGCAGGATCAAAGGGAGTGGAGGAGGTTCCCCTGTCCTCACCGACAGCTATTTTTTCATTGACCATGGCAATGTACTGGTCCTTGTCGGACATCTTCAAGAGATTGGATACCTGCTGGACACCCACATAACCTGAGTAGGTCAGTTTGGGTTTCTGAAAGGTTCCGCTTTTGGTGGTGACGATGATGACCCCGTTTGCAGCACGTACGCCATAGATGGCAGCCGACGAGGCGTCTTTCAG
Organism: uncultured Bacteroidota bacterium; assembly: GCA_963716765.1. Taxonomy (GTDB): domain Bacteria; phylum Bacteroidota; class Bacteroidia; order Bacteroidales. Next base: position 115,555 of record CAVQUO010000010.1, read on the forward strand.
GACGGTAATGGATTCAATCTGCTGTGGGGAAAGGAAACTGATATCATCCACGAACACATCATCCACCACGTACAGTGGATTGGCATTTGAGTTGACCGTTCCAAGGCCCCTGATGCGGATGGTGGGTGAACTGCCGGGTGCGCCGTTATTGGTAGACCTGCACACCGGCCACCTTGCCCTGCAAGGCCTGACCCACATTGGAAACCTGCTGACTGTTGATTGCGTCGGACTTTACGACCGCAATGGTTCCGGTTACGTCTTTCACTGCAGCGGTACCGTAACCAATGACCACCACCTCATCCATGTCAAAGGCCTCTTCGACCAGAGCGATATTAAGCATGGTTTGTCCGGCCACCTCCACTTCCTGACTTGCATAGCCGATAAAGCTATACATCAGGATTCCGTCGGAGGGTGCTGGATGGTGTAGTTGCCCTCCAGGTCGGTGATGGCTCCCTGTTGAGTTCCCTTGATCTGGATGGTTACTCCGGGAATTCCTCCCCCATCCGGGTCGGTGACCTGCCCACTCACTTCTATGGTCTGCTGTCCAAGGAGAGCCAGACCGGGAAGTGTACAAAGAATCAGAAGAATCAGTTTTTTCATGGTATTTCGTTTGCTGTGTCATAGTTTACTTAACAAGTTCCGTAAAAGAGAGACACGACACCAACAGAATTGCTACACCTCTAACGCTCCTACAAAAATGTAGTAAAAAGAGTAATACATTATTAACACACCAAATCATTTAATAGATTTGATATAATATTGAAAAACAAGATGATTAAAAAATATATATTTGAATAATATGTAATATTGCCATAAATACATTAAATTGCATTTACATGCATTATAGTAGTCTTTTTATCCTTATTATCCTTCTTTTCCTTTCCATCGAGGGGGGAGCTCAGCAGCAGGACCCCTATATCGTGCGGAATTTTGAAAAACAGGAGTATAAGGGTGAAAGTCAGAACTGGTCCATTACACAGGGGCAAAATGGCTTCATCTATGCTGCCAATAATGCAGGTCTTCTTGAATTTGACGGGGTTGAGTGGCGTTTTTATCCCTCTCGCAACGGAACGATTATACGATCTGTGGCTGTGGACAGGAATGACCGGATTTATACAAGCGGCTACCGGGAGATTGGGTATTGGGAGCGGAGTGAAAGGGGAGAGTTGATTTACCAAACCCTCAACGGACTGGCGGAAAAACTATTCAGCCAGAACGAAGAATTCTGGAGCACAGTTGTCATTGGAAATCATGTTTACTTTCACTCCTTCACATCGGTATTCATCTATGATGGATGGGGTTTAAGGTAATTCGGACAGGTGATCTGATCTCCTCTATCAGCGAAGTTAAGGGCCGTCTTTGTTTGCACCTGCAGGGCAAGGGTTTGTTTTTTGCAGACGACACCATTCTGACCCCTTTTTTGGTTCAGCCTGAGATCAGTAACAAGCAGATTCATTTTTGTAAAACCCTTAGGGATTCAAGCCTTTTGATTGGGACAGCCTCAAACGGCCTCTACCAATTTAAGGGGGATGAAATGACAGCCCTTCCTGGAATCATGGACCCCCTATTTTTCCGAGAATGAGATCAACAGGGGAATCATCACTCCCGAAGGTAATATCGTGGTGGGTACGCTTCTGGATGGCATTGTTATTTTTGATCCTGAAGGAAATCTTTTGCACCGGATTAATCACGAGAATGGATTACAGAACAATACGGTCCTGGGGATTCATTCCGGTCGGGAGAATATGCTTTGGCTTGCGCTGGATCGGGGCCTTGATTTCATCTCCTTTCAAACAGATCCTTCCTATACACTATATGAATACGGGGATATTGGTGCCATTTATTCGGCAGCACTTTTTAAGGGTGATCTCTACCTCTGCACCAACCAGGGGGTTTACTTACCGTGATTGGGAAAGCCCCATGGATGACTTCCGTATTATTCCCGGCACCCAGGGTCAGGCCTGGAGTTGTGCTGTGTTCGACGAGCAGTTGTTGGTAGGTCACAATACAGGGACCTACAGGATATCGGACCATAAAGCCGAACGCATCAGTGATGTATCGGGGGGCTTTAGTATGACCCGCGATCCCTTAAAACAGGATCTTTTGGTTCAATCGACCTACACAAACATCGTCTTTTTTTCAAAGTCGGATCAACAATGGGATTACAAATACCAGCTTTACGATTTCCAGGACCTTATCAGATACATTCAGCTGGACTTTTTTAACAACATATGGGCCAGTCATATGCACAGGGGTATCTACCGTCTGAAGCTTGATGAAAATCACCAAAACATCATCTCCACCACTTACTATGGCCAGGAGGTTTTCGGGAAGGACTATGATATTCAGGTTTTCAATATTGGGAACCGGATCGTTTTTTCAACGGGAGAGCTACTTTATACCTACAATGATTTGAACGATAGTATTATTCCTTATGAGCAGCTCAACATAGCCCTGGGGGAGCACGCCCGGGCTCACAAGATAGTTCCTGCCGGTGAAGGATACTACTGGTTTATCGGGAAGCATGGAATTGGGCTATTTACCATCTTTGATGAGGGCATCCACCTGGTCAGGGAATACCCGGTCGGGCTTTTCAGAGATCACCTGATTGCCCGATATGAAAACATAGTTCCCATTAGTCAAACCGAGGGATTGTTATGCCTTGATAATGGATATGCGATTCTTCGTGCAACAGAGCCCGATATCTCATCGGGCATCGAACAGGAAAAGCTCATGGTAAAGGGGATTGGGATCAGGGGACGCTCAGGGCTTATTGAACAACTGCCTTTGGAGGAGTCTAGCTTAAGGATTCCGTATCACAGGAACAGCCTTAGCCTCGCCTTTTCCTTCCCGTTTTTTTCAGCAGGAAGCTACTCTTTTCAGTCCATTGTGGAGGGACTTGATGCGGAGTGGAGCGATCCGCTGGAGAAACCGGTTTTTGAGTTTACCCGGATCCCCGCAGGGGAATATATGATCCGGGTCAGGGCTTTTAATGAGTGGAAGAGAAGTAGCGAAGAGACCAGCCTCAGCTTGATTGTGGCCGCACCCTGGTATGCAAAAAAGGTGAGCTTTTTAGCGTATTTGCTTCTTGTGATTGTCCTGATGCTCAGCGCCCGCTCTCTTTTGGTCCGAAGGATCAGGGCCAGGGAACTCAGGATCAAAAGAAGTAAGGAACAGGAGCTGATCCGGCTAAGAAATGAAAAACTGCATGCCGAGCTCTCCTTCAAAAGCCAGGAGCTGGCAAACTCTACCATGTCCATTATTAAAAAGAACGAGTTTCTGATGGAGCTAAAGGAGATCATAAAGGCCCAGAAGGAAGAGCTGGGGACGCGCTATCCTGAGAAATATTATTCAAGGGTGGTAAGGAAGATTGATCACAATATATCGAGCATGGATGACTGGAATATTTTTGAAATCCATTTTGAAAAGGCCCATGAGAAATTCCTCCAGAAGCTGAGCTCAAAATACCCCCACCTTTCTCACAGCGACCTCCGCTTGTGTGCCTATCTGAGGATGAACCTGAGCTCCAAGGAAATTGCTCCACTTTTGCGCATCTCCTACCGGGGTGTTGAAAACCATCGCTATCGCCTCAGGAAAAAGCTACTTCTGAAGAAGGATGTGAACCTGACAGATTTTATCCTCTCTCTGTAGATAGCAATTCGCCGGGGACCACTGCTACCTCTTGCAAGATTCCTTTTCGCAAAATTCCCAGAGTAATTTCCCCGCCAATGCTATCCTCGTTGAGGAAGCGCTGCAAACTATCGATACTCACCACTGGTGCGCCATTAAATTCTACGATAATGTCACCTCTTCGCAATGAGTGATTGTCAATGTGCTTCTGTTTTTGCAGGTTCTCCACCTTGACACCGCTGGGAGATTGAAGTTTGTTGTAATGGATCACCCTGAGGGGGATTTGCATAAACTGACCTGCTAAACCAAGATAAGCCCTTCGGACCCTGCCATTCATGATAAGCTTTCCAACGATGTATTCTGCAGTTCCTGCACCAATGGCAAAGCATATTCCCTGTGCCTCTTTGATGATGGCTGTATTTACTCCGATTACCATTCCGCCAGAATCCACCAGCGGGCCACCCGAGTTACCCGGATTCAGGGCGGCATCGGTCTGGATCACATTGTCAATCATTCGGCCGGACCGGGATTGAAGAGTCCGTCCAAGTGCCGAGATTACCCCGGTGGTCACGGTACATTGAAATCCAAAAGGATTCCCGATGGCAACAGCCAGCTGACCCACCCTGAGTTCCGTATTTTTCAGGAATGATACGGAGGGGAGATTATCTGTATAAATCTTTAAAACAGCCAGGTCAGTGTAGGGATCAAGTCCAACAAGATCTGCAGTATATGACCTGCCATCCTGTAATTCGACCTCTATTAGCTCATTGTTCTCAGCTACGTGACAGTTGGTAACAATAAATCCTTCGGGTGAAACAATAAAACCGGAGCCTCCGGCTTGCGATCCAGACCTCGTTCGTGTTTTCTTATGAACCTTAATATTCACGACCGCCGGACTCACCTTCTCGGTGACTGAAACGACTGCCTGTGAGTATGCATCCATCAGGTAAGCGTCGTCATTTACCTTGCGGAGATTTCCCTGTGTATTGTAGGTATTGTTGTTTGTTGAAATTCTGATAGTTTGTCCCATTTCTGCCTTTCTTTTGATACCATCAAGTGCGGACAACAACTGTGCCGGGCTCAAAATCGAGGCATTTTGTCAGGCTATTTGCTCCGCCGGTCTTACCACAGCTGCATGAGCAAGCCACTGTATTTGAATGGCGATTGAAATAAGGATGAAGACAGACAGGATGACATACCTGTACCGGGGATAGATCTCATTTATTGCCATTCAAGATGGATTAGATTCAGTTAGCAAAGGAAGGCGGGAATATAAGTTTAATTTTTTGAACAATGCATGCCGGCACTTCCTCCAGGATAAGAGGTGAGCATGTCAAAGGTGATTGCCATGATCCACCACCAGATTTGTTGATCCGGATCTGCAAGTGCTCTGATTATAAGAGTGATCCAGGCAATAGGAATGCACTTTCCTATTCCAAGGCCAGAATGATCACGCAGGGTAGTACACCCACATCAAAAAACAATTCAGCAACCTGCTCCTGGGGTGCTATTAACTGCTCAGAAGAAGTTGTTTTCATTTTTTGCCAGGATAAAATTACTTTTGCTTTCCATGAAAGGACTTTTCGCTTTTACGTTTTTTATTCTTCTGAACAGCCTCTCATATGGGCAGCACTCCTCAAGGCTTGATATTGCATGTGTTGTGGCAGAGCAGTCAGTAAAGGTGGATGGACAGCTGGACGAGGAGGAGTGGTTGAAGGCCGATTCCATTTCTTCACTTACCATGGTAGAACCCATTGAAAACGGAACTGCCACTTTCCCTACGGTGGTGAAGGTCCTGGTCACGCCTAAAAATATCTACCTGGGTTTTATCTGCTTCGATGATCAGCCAGAAGAAGTGGTGGCCTTTTCCAAGGCCAGGGATTCGGATCTCGACGATGAGGATTACATCAAGGTGATATTTGACACCTACAGCAACGGAAGAAATGGATATATTTTTGCCATCAATCCCTTCGCGGCCAGGTATGATGCCCTGGTATCCTATAACGGGGAGTCAGAAAATCCCAACTGGGATGGTGCCTGGGAAGCCAAAACCCAGGTGAATGGCAATTCCTGGAGCGCCGAGATCCGCATCCCCATAAGCACCCTAACCTATAACAAAAGTCTCGATTCCTGGGGCTTTAATGTGGAGCGCAGAATCCAGCGTCTCCTGGAAGTCAACCGCTGGTCGGGTGCAAGCCTGGATTATACCATTGGTCAGACCCGGCACGCAGGACTTATATCAGGCTTACCCCGGTTTAGCAGGGGGATCGGGCTCACTCCAAGGGTATCCATGCTGGGAAAAGCAACCAAGGATGCTGAAAATCCAACGGCCTATGAGTGGAAACCCAGCCTGGACCTCACCCAGCGCATCACCACCGATATTACTGCCCAGCTGACGGTCAATACAGATTTTGCTGAAACCGAAGTGGATTCCAGGCAAACCAACCTGACCCGGTTTCCCGGTACTCTATCCCGAGAAGCGGCAGTTCTTCCTGGAGGGTGCAGATATTTATGATTTTGGACTGAGCCTGGGGCGAGAGCTAATGCCCTTTTACAGTCGCAGAATTGGGCTCTATAAAAGTGAAGAGGTACCCATCATGTGGGGTGGCAAGGTGAATGGCAAAGTGAAAAACACCCAGTTCGGTGGACTGATCACCCAGACCCGGGCAGTGGATTCACTGGTTCCCGGAACCAAAATGGGTGTGGTCAGGGTCAAGCAGAATATTTTCAAAGAGTCATCCATGGGCATGATCGCCACCTTTGGCGATCCGGGAGGCCTGAGTCAGGCCTGGACCAGCGGGGTCGATTTTACCTATCAGACCTCCACCTTTGGATCGGGGAAGAACTTCCTGGTGGGAGCCTGGGGCATGGTCAACAACAGGGAGGGTCTGGAAGGTGATAAATCGGCTGTGGGCATTAAAATAGACTATCCCAACGACTTGTGGGACTGGTTTGTGCAGTTCAGGCGGGTGGGCGATGCCTTTGATCCTTCCATGGGATTTGTTGCCAGGAAAGCCTTTTACAACTATTCCGGAAAAGTGGATTTCAGCCCCGGCCAGAAAGCGGGATCGTCCGGCAGTACAGGTTCAGAATCAGTCCCTCACTCTATACCGATCTGGATCATCATTGGGAAAGCTACGGTGTGTCTCTTACTCCCCTGGATGTGAATTTTGAGAGTGGTGACGAGGCCGAACTCAAACTTCGAGCCCCAGGGGGAATATCTTAAAGAATCCTTTGAGATTGCCGATGGTGTGGTCATTGAACCAGGAGCCTATCACTGGATGCGTTATGGACTGGAAGCTTCAACAGCAAGCAAAAGGGCCCTCAACGGGAGTGCCGAATACAGCTTTGGCGGATTTTACGGAGGAAGGCTCGACCAGCTTGAACTGCAACTGAACTGGCGGGTGATGTCCTTCCTGGTCCTGGAATTTATGTATGAGAATAACATCGGAAAGATACCGGCAGGTGATTTTAAAAAAGAGCTTCTCGCCGCCCGGACAGCCATTAATATAAGTTCGGATCTGAACATCAGTCTTTTTGTACAGTATGACAATGAATCCTCTTCGGTGGGCTCCTATTCCCGGCTCAGGTGGACCTTTGCGCCCCTGGGAGACCTCTACATCGTTTACAAGCACAACATCCAGCCCGGGCTTACCGACCGCTGGCAGCAGGACCAGAACCAGCTGATGGTGAAGCTCACCTATGGGATTGCATTGTAACAATAGGGAGTATTTCATCCTTTTCGGTTTAATTTTGTTATTATTATTACTTCGAAAAGGGATTAGCCGGAATACAGGGTGCATAAGAACATCATAAAACATATTAAACAGAGGGGATAAGAAGGCCTTCAGGGAGGTTTTTGATCACTATTTTTCAGCACTTGCTGCATTTGGATATAAGTATGTTCCGGATCAGTTTGCGGTTGAGGACATGGTCCAGGAAGCCTTCATCTCCTTCTGGGAAAAACGGGCGGACTTCGATCACATCAATGCCATTAAATCCTTTCTCTATACCTCGGTCAGGAATAAATGTTTAAACCAGATTAAACACCAGGCTGTTTTGAAGAAGCACGAGCCGGCCCTGGTATATGAACTGGAATCGGAGCAGCACTTCACCGCCCATGTGATCGAGGAGGAGACCTTCAATCAACTTCATGTGGAAATTAAGAATCTGCCCGAATCGGCGCAGGAAATCATGTTGCTTGCCTTAAACGGATTGAAGAACCAGGAGATAGCCGATGAACTGAACATCTCCATCAATACTGTAAAAACACAAAAAAAGATTGCCTATTCAAAACTTAAGCAGAAGCTGGAGCCCAGGTTTGAAACGGTTTTGCTGAGCCTGATGTAGAAAATGAAAAAAAAATGAAAAAATTCTTCACCCGTTTTCGGGAATGGTTGTTTTAGTCTTGAGAAAGTATTGTATATATGAATGAAACCTATCATATAGCGGATCTTATTGTTAAGAAAATCAGGGGGAAAATTACGCCTCCTGAGCAGCAGGAGCTTGAGCTCTGGCTGAATTCCGATCCCGGAAATCAGGTTCTTTACAATAAGGCCACTGATCCGCGAAAACAACTGGAAAAGCTGGAGATCTATGGCCTTTTCAATAAGGAAAAGGTATGGGCAAATCTGGAGGATGAGCTTTTCGGGACAAAAACAGTCAGATTTACACCCCAAAAGATTTTACGCTATGCGGCAGCCATTCTTTTACCCCTGCTGGTGGCCGGAGGTTTTGCCTATATCTTTCTGAATAATCCCTCCACTGTGAGCATTGCAGAAATTGATAAGGCACATCACTCCCGGGACGCAAAAGGCCATGCTGGTACTTTCTGATGGAAGCAGCATTGAACTTGAACCCGGAGACATCCCTTGCCTCCTTGAAGGAGGGGGATGCAAGCATCACCAACAAAGAAGATGCTTCTGAGCTACACTGCGGAAGAGAAGGCCGGCCGGAAAAGGGAAACCGTTTTTAATGAGCTGAGAACCCCCAGGGGTGGTGGCTACAATCTTCAGCTGGCCGACGGGACAGAGGTATGGCTCAATGCAGGTTCTTCCCTGAAATTCCCGGTATCCTTCCAGGACAGTGTCAGGCAGGTCTATTCTTGAGGGGGAGGCTTACTTTGAGGTCAGCCACAATGGGAAACCCTTCATTGTAAGTACTGCAGATATGGACACCAGGGTACTGGGGACCTCCTTTAATATCTCTGCCTATGCCGACGATCCTGAATTTAAAGCCACCCTGGTGGAGGGAAAAGTAATGGTCGGTCAAATGATTCTTGCACCCAATGAACAAGCCACATATATCCACTCCACAACTGAGATTACTAAAACTGAGGTGAATGCATCCACCTATATTTCATGGATGCAGGGTAAAATGGAGTTCCACAACGAAGACCTGGAAGTTGTTATGAAACGACTGGCCAGGTGGTATGATTTCAAGTATGAATTTGAAAATGCCGGTGCCAAGGACTTCCATTTTTCTGCAAGACTGGATCGGGAAGAGAGTCTTTCGACCATTCTCGAGATGCTGGAAATGACAACGGATGTAAAATTTGAATACAGGAAAAACACCATCGTGGTATTGTAATTCCCAGGCTAATGCGGCACTATGTGCAAGGGCTCACATTATAAAATCTGTCTGAGATCAGGATTGTTTTTTATGGCATCTCTTGTTCTTCTCTGCCCTTATCCGGGCCCAGGCCCCCCTGCTTAATCTTTCCCTGGAGGATACCACGGTGGAAGCGGTACTGGATGAGATCAGAAATCAGACGGATATAGACTTTATTTTTAATCATGAGGAGGTTGCAAAGTGCCCCAGGGTGAGTATCAGGGTACGCAATGGAACTGTTGATGAGGTATTAAATCTGTGTTTGCAGAATACCGGACTGACCTTTGAAAAAGTAAAAGGAACCATCATTATCCTTCCCGAAAAAAAAGAGAAACCCAGGATAAGGTCAGATCTTCCAACCCAGACTTTAAGGGGAAATGTGCGCGACAGGGACTCCAGGAGTCCCTTGCCTTTTGCCACCGTGGTTGTATTAAACAGTGATCCGGTAAGGGGGACCACCACCGATAGTGCCGGGAACTTTCGCTTCGACAAGCTTCCTGTGGGCCGGCATTCCCTGATGGTGACCTATGTGGGTTATGAAGATGCACTGTTTTCTGAAATACTTCTTGGCTCGGCCAAGGAAGTGGTTTTATCGGTTGAGATTGCCGAAAGAAGTGAGTCCATCGGGGAGGTGTCCATCTCATATAAGAAAGGAGATCCTTTGAATCAAATGACTTCGGTGAGCTCCGTTTCATTCAGCGTAGAGGAGACCAAGCGTTATCCGGTCAGCATCAGCGATCCGGCACGGATGGCCCAGGTATTTGCCGGCGTATCGGGTTACGACGATGCTACAAATGAAATTGTGATCCGGGGAAATTCGCCCAACTGGTTGCAGTGGAGACTGGAAGGAGTTGAGATTCCCAGTCCAAATCACTTTGCAGAAGAAGGATATACCTCCGGGGCGGTGAGTATTTTGAGCAGCAATTTAATGAGCACATCGGATTTCTATACGGGGGCTTTCCCGGCCGAATATGGAAATGCCCTGTCGGGTGTGTTTGACCTGAGACTGAGAAGTGGAAACAGCCAGGAACGTGAATATTCATTCCAGGCCGGTGCCCTGGGCATCGATTTTGCTGCTGAGGGTCCCTTTAAAAAAGGATATGACGGATCCTATCTCATCAATTACCGGTATTCCACTTTTGCCTTGCTGGATAATTTTAATGTAAATCTGTCACAGAATGTCCTGCCCGAGTACCAGGATCTGAGCTTTAAGATTAACCTGCCCACAAAAAAAGCAGGTACCTTTTCCCTGTGGGGGATCGGAGGGAAGGCAAATGATGATGAGCAATACCTGCCGGATACAACAGCAGGTGAAAATCCGGAATACGGCTACAAGGATTTCACCAAAACCGGAATGTATGCACTTGGACTGAGCCACATCATTTTCCCCGATGATAAATCCTATGTGAAGACGGTCATTTCCCAATCCATGAGCTATAGCTCTGAAAACTATGAAAGTATGGATAGCACTGGATCCTTCAATCCTTTTATATACGATGACCTGCAGAACAGGGCGCTTAGGATCAGCACCTTATACAACCGGAAAGTTCTCGCAAACTAACTTCGAACGGGTCTGATCCTAAATCTGCTTAGTTTTAGTTATTATACAGATTTATCGGATGCCTCCGGGAAGGCACAAATACCATATTGAATAGCGCAGGCAATACCCAGTTATACCAGGCTTATTTTCAAAGCAAGTATGCTATTTCGGACAAGCTGGTTTTTAATGCAGGCCTTCACTATGCCCATTTTGCCTTGAGCAGGGACAATTCCCTGGAACCCAGGCTTGGACTCACCCGTAAGCTGCCACATCAGCAAAAACTTTCCTTTGGCTATGGCCTTCACAGCAGGAATGAGAACCTGCCTGTGTATTTTGCTGAACAGGAGCAAAGCGATGGAAGTATTTTTTTGCCGAATCTGGAGCTGCAAATGACCCGCTCCCATCATTTCGTACTTGGCTATGAAAAGATGTTTGGAAATAATCTTCAGATAAAAACCGAAGCCTACTTCCAGAAGATCAACAATTTGCCCGTAGCTACCAATCCGGACCAATACTGGGCTCCCATATTTGGCGGGGTAAATCCGGGAGATACCCTTGCCAACATTGGGGAAGCAAGGAACTTTGGTCTGGAACTGACCTTTCAGAAATTTTTTACTGAAGGATATTATTTTCTTATTACCAATTCACTCTTCGATGCTAAATATAAACAGGCCTCTGGAAACTGGTATAATTCAAGATACAACATCAATTATATCACCAACCTGGTGGGGGGAAAAGAGTTTGACTGGGGTGAGAATAAAATGGTTGGTCTTAATCTCAAACTGATCTGGGCGGGTGGCAAAAGGCTTATTCCCATTGATCTGCAGGCATCCATCGAAGAAGGGCAGGGAGTCTATATGATGGATGAAATATTCTCCATACAGGCCAAAGACTATTTCAGGATTGACCTGGGTTTCAAGCTCCATTTTTTCCGGGAAAAAACGGAGCATACCCTGTCGCTGGACATTCAGAATGTCACAAACCGTAAAAACACCTTTGCCATTCAATACAATCCCGAAACCGAAAGCATAGAGGACTATCCCATGACCGGCTTCATTCCCCTTTCTGGCTTACAGGGTGGAATTCTAAACCGACTTCACTTCAGTTACAGGCCTCAATGATCTGATCCACCACCGGCAGGGCTTCATCGGCCTGTATCTGGTAATCGCCCTGGGTATTCGGGATGGAAGTCATCACCACAATCAAGTCCTGATCCGGGACTATGAAGGCAAATTGTCCCCCGTGTCCCCAGGTAAATTGAATATTCCGTTTGGTATCAAGCCACCAGTAGTATCCAAATTGATAGTCAGCATCGGCAATTTCCACCTTTACGCTGAGTCATTTCGCTGATCCATTGGGCAGAAATGATTTGCTGATCGTTGATACCTTCCGCTATCGGCCACACACATGGCGATTTTTGCCATTTCCCTGGGGGTGGTTTCAATTCCGAATCCCCCCAGGGAGGTTCCGTCCTTGTACCTCACCCAGTTGTAATTCGCTGACACCAATTTTGGAAAAAAGGACCTCATCGGCCCATTCATCCGCAGGCTTGCCGGCAGCACTTTGAATGATGGCCGACATCAGCTGGGGATCTCCGTCATTGTAATAGAACTCGGTTCCCGGTGCGTTTCTCATGGGCCTGGCCAGTACAAATTCGGTGATATTATCCGGAATCTGGCGAAGTACTTTGTCGGTTTCACCACCGACTCCATCGTTGTTGTAATCATTGCCCGATTGCATGGTGATCAGCTGTTCAATGGTGATTCTGCTTTTTCAGGATGATCTTGTCAGACTTCAGGTAAATAGTCTGATATGGGATCATCCGATGGAGGCAATCAATCCCTGGTCCACTGCAATGCCGGTCAGACATCCCCATCACCTGCTTGGTGCAGGACCAGATCAAATGCCGGGTGGTGATATCGCTCTCATCCTTCAGGTAAGATTCAGCCACCAGTTTGTTGTTTTTAAAAACCAGCAGGCTCCTTAGGGACCACAGATTTTCGTCCTCATAGGTGGAGCTGATAATACCGAATTAAGCTTGCAGGATCAATTCCCTCCGCCTGGGGAGTGGAAAGGATCAGTCCGTCTCTAATCTCTTTGGGCTCATATGAAACAAAGGGCTGGTTCAGGGGGTCGTCCTTCATGCAGGAGGTAAGCAGGAATCGAGACAAGAAGTATAAGGGTAAGTCTCATCTTATATTCGATTTTTTGTATCCAAGTATCCAGTTCAGGTTGATCGAGTGAGCCATATACCTGAAGGCCGGTGTTTGAAAGTAGCCCATAAACTCAAATTCATAGGCGATTGAGAAACCCTTTTCCGGAGGATGCCAGTTCAATCCTGAGATCGGTATGATTAAACAGATTCACCGAGCCGAAGCTCATATTGGTATGCGGATTGCTTACAAAATCGGAGAAGGTCAGGGAATAATAGTACTGCTCGGTTTGTGCATTCCGGCCTTGAATTCAGGCTGGCCAGGGAAGTTGACAGGGAAATATGCAGGATCCTGCTTTTTACCGGCAGCGAAATCTGAAAGCGCGGTCCCACTTCGTAGGAAGAAATCCAGAACATATGTCCGCTTTGCAATTCGGGATACAAAAACCACTTGTAATAGCCCGAAAGGTAGGGCCCCAGAGTCACTGGCATATCCGGATTGTTATTCAGGCGGAACCCATAAAAGAAATCAAAGGGTTTAAGCGACCAGATCATCCCCACCCCCTGGTTATAGTTCGCCCCAAAGCCCAGCTCTGCCTGGTAGCTGAATATGTTTTTATCCATGTGGGAGACCAGGGTATATTCACCCACCAGGTTCAGGCCCCTGTTCACCAGTCCGTAATTAAATTCATCCTTGATCTGGATGTACTGGGATTTAAAGGACAGGGTATGCTCTGTCTTTTTTCCTGTATCCTGGGCAGACAAAATCGTTGCAAAACAGATGATTCCCATTATGGCGAGCGTTCTTGTCATCTTCTATTTAAGACAGTTTCAAGGCTTACTACTAAACATTGCGGTATTATAATTTGTTCAGAACCGGGCAAGGGCTTCTTCCAGGGTACGGTCCTGACCAGCCTCCATCTCCTCAGAGGTGTTTTTCACAAAGATATCAGGAGGTAATCCGGGACCCTCGTAGGAGATTCCATCCCTGAATTCAATTTTTTGAGTGACAAGGGAATAGTACCATCCATTGGCCAGTTCTTTCCCGATTTTTGTGGCCATAGCTCCACTGGTTGTATCACCCATATGGGTAAGGTTTGGCAGGGTTTTACAGGCCATCACCATTCTTTCACCGGCACTGATGGTATATCTGTCAGTTAGCAGGACAATTGGTTTGTCAAAATAGTCACCGGATGGATATATACTCCAGTCATACCATTCCGTATAATCATCCGGGCCTTTCCCATTTTTTGTTTTGGATCGATATACAAAACGCTCTTCATCTGTGAAGTCGGCCAAACTCTGAAAATGCAAAGGTGAAATTTCCACCTTGATTATGCCGCAGGTCAATAATCAAACCCTCAGCGTCTGAAAAATAGTCTAATATATCATTCAATTCCAGCAAGTTGTCATGAATCCATGCAATGTACAGATATCCAATCTTACCCATCTTTCCATAGGTATTTCCTCCATTTCCGCTTTCCTGGAAATCTCCTGACAAATACTTGCTTTTTACCAGTTCCAGGTCAAACAAATCATTGTCAATCCGCTGGTCTATAATCAGATTTGAATAGTATACATCTGCATCGGGAGTGGTGAGTGAAACATGACCATCATTCAAAACCCTCAGCATTTGTTTAATGATCTCTTTTAGCTCCTCACTGCTTGTTTCAGCACTTACCTGCGGTCTGTATATCTGGTATTGTTCATCCCAGTCCACTCCTCTTTCTTCAAATCCGGCATAGTCGGTAGAAAATGTGGTCCACAAATCCTCAAACAGGGCTACGGGATTATTTTCCGGAACAGGTTCAAAAACTGCTTTCTCACAAGCATTGAAGGCAAGCATTGCTATGGCTAACAATATATATGTATATTTGTTTCATGATCTTAAAATTTAAATTTTCCACTGATGTAAATAACATTCTCTATCTGGGTAAATTTTGTTGGTATCTGGTTGAAATTCATCGATAAAAGGTAGGTGCAGCCAATCTCCCACTTTTCATTCAGCTCATATCCGTAGCTTAAATCGAAATCAAAACTCTGAGATGATCCCCACGATTGAAGCTGACCGTCCTTAATGCGAGCTCCCAGTTCTTTTAAACCATTATGAGAATATATATTCTCGAAAAACTCGTCATCCTGGGCGAGGTAGGGGTCGCGGTAAATATATGAGAAGAGGGGCAGGGATATGTTAGATTTAAAATGGTGTTTTTCATTATATCATACTGCATATTCAACCAGATGTCCAGCCCAAATGCAATAAAAAGTGGTGAAGGACCGGAGGGTCCAAAATTATAGGTGGAAGCATAAAATTTGTTCTTGGATTTACCCCCCAAAGCAAACTTCCATTTTCCATTTTCCATGACTGAAAAGCCGAGCGCATAATTTATATCAATCATTGTAAAGTCATGAGGCAGGGTTGTTTGCTCTCCATTATAAAAAGAGTTGTAGCTATATGCTTCACCTATTCTGGGTGAGTAATGTCCAAATTTCAGACTGGCCTGCTGCTCCAGTTTATTTGATCTTTCATAGACCAGCCTTACATTAAGTGGAGACCATTCCTGGTGAACAAAGGGTGAGACCGTAAGGTCCTGCCTCATGATATTTCCCATGCCCCAGCTCAGGCCAAGGGAGTTTACCGTTTGCTTCTTCCTGGGCCATCATGGCCAGGGTCAGGATAATGAGTCCGCATATGTTGATGATTCTTTGTTTCATAGTGATTTAGTTTTAGTTGTGCTTCTGTGTCTGTATCTAAAACAACAAGATTAAAAAGCGGGTGAAGAAAAGAAAGGAGATTCTCAAAACAAAGCGATGGCTGCTTCTAAAGTTTTATCCTGACCGGCATCTACCTCTTCAATGGTATTTTTGCTCAGGATATCCGGAATCAGGCCAATACCCTCAAAGGAGACACCTTCGGAGACCTCAATGATCTGGGGCGACACGGAATAATACCATCCATTGGGCAGCTCTTTACCAATTTTAGTTGAATGTGCGCCATTGGTGGTATCTCCCAGGTGAATCAGGTTGGGTAGTGTTTTCAGGGCCATGGTTGTTCTTTCCCCTGCGCTGATGGTAAAGCGGTCGGTGATTAATACAATGGGCTTATCAAAGTAGGGTGTCCTTGGAATAATTTCCCAGTTGTACCATTCTGTATAATCATCAGGTCCTGTCCCGTTTTTGGTTTTGGAGCGGTGGGTGAATCTTGTTTCCTCTGTAAGGCGGCCCAATTCTGAGAAAGAATAGGTCATGTCACCCCCGCCGTTATTTCTCAGATCGATGATCAGGCCAGCGGTATTTTCAAATTCATCCAGGATTTCGTCAGTAGAAAGCAGGTTCTCACCGATCCATTTTAGATGCCAGTATCCGATGTTCCCAATCTTCCCGAATACATTCCCTTCATAACCATTTTCCGTAAATTCATTATTTAAGTACTTTGATTGAATTAGTTCCAGATTAAACAGGCTGTCAGTTTTTTCCTGGTCGTAGTATATGTTTGAATTGAATACTTTTCTATTGGGTGTTACCAGGGAGACATGGCCGTCATTCAAGGAGCGAAGCATGTGGGTGAATATCGTGTAGAGCTCCTCGTCCGTGGTGTTTGCGTTTACCTGGGGACGATAGATCTGATACTGTTCATTCCAGTTCACATTTCTTTGCTCAAAGGGGGCATAATCGGTTTCGAAGGTGGTCCACAGGGTTTCAAAGAGTGCCTCGGGATTATTCTCAGGTTCTGGCTTGTAGAGCGTATTTTCGCAGCTTGTAATAAGCAGGGCGGCCAGCAGAATAAATATATAATTTTTCATGATTTAGAACTTTAGTCTTGTGGATATAAAAAATGTATGTTCGGTGGAAGCCAGTGGAGTGGGGGCCTGGTTGAAGTTCATGGAAAGCCAGTAAGAGGCTCCAAGCTCCCACCTTTCTGAAAAGGCATGGTAGTAAGCCAGATCCAGATCAACACCCTGCGAGAGACCCCAGGATTGAATCTCGCTTCTTTTCAGAAAATTCATGACCGATTTAAAGTCATTGTGTTCAATGTTATCGGCAAAGTATTCATCATTTTGAGACATGTAAGGCGATCTGCTGACAAAGGAGAAAAGGGGAAGTCCCACATGCGCCCTGAGATGATTTTTATCGTTCAGTTTATACTCCATTTTAAGCCAGGCATCCAGACCGTTGGAGAAATAATAACCGAAACTGCCGTTATCGCCCCACATGTAATTGGAGGGCCATAAGCGAATCCTTACCTTGCCTCCCAGGGCCATATTGAAGTTGCCACGTTCCACGATATTTTTACCAAGTGCGTAATTCACATCAAGCTGGGTGAAGGTGTGGTGGGTAGCTTGAGTACTTTTCAGTATTAAAGTACGAGTGAACTCATAGGGTTCTCCCACCTGTGGGGCATAATGGCTGAATCTTACCAGGGCTTCCTGCTCCAGTTTTTTGGACCTTTCATAGCTGAGTGCAAAATTGAGGGCAGACCAATCCTGATGAATCATTGGGCGAAAATGAAAGGTCCTGCCTTTTCACATGTCCCATGCCCCAGTTCAGGCCGAAGGAGTTTACCCTTTCCTGTTTCTTCCTGGGCCTTCAAGACCCAGTGGTCAGTATAATGAGTCCGCAAAGGACGATGAGTTGATCGTTTCATAGTGTTATAGTTTTTGTTGTTTCTGTCTTTGTATCTAAAACAACAAGATTAAAAAGCGGGTGAAGAGAATTCTGGACAGAACTTTACTTTGATTTGATGGTATGTGTAAACCCGACCTGCAAAGCAAAGTTGTAGGTGGACTCGGTTTTATGGGGGAATCTGCCAGTAGATTTTCGGACGCAGCCAGATCAGATTCTGTTTGCCGGAGCCCTGGGTAAGGTTGTATCCGATACCCAGGGTCAGTGAAGGCATAAAGTCCACCGGAAGGGCCCGGGAAGCATCCGATACAATTCCCGAATCATCCACCTTGTAAACACCATCGGAGTGCAGGAAGGACTGTAAAACTCCCACCCCGATGCTCTCTTCCAGGAAGATTCCGGATTTGTAATACCTTCTGAATCCCGCATTCAGATCCAGGAACAGGCCATAGCTATGACGGGGATGGACAAAAAATCCAAGGTCTGCCCGTATGGGCAGGGAAGCCTTTTCCGAAAACATCTTTTCCAGTTCAGCCTCAAGAACAAGGCCCGGGTAAGTGACAGTGTTGTCCAAAATAGCCACCTCCGATATTAAAGTTCGTTTGTGCTGCTGCTCCCAGGGAGAGCGCAAACAGGGACAGTGCAAGTATATATAGCTTTTTCATGCTTATTTGTTTTTGTAGGTTTCAATAAAGCGGCTGACCTCCTGGTAAAAGGTCTCCGGTGTTTCATTCTGCGGTCCGTGGCAGCATTCGGGAATTTTCACCACCTCTTTCATGGAGGGATCGGTACCCAGGTGTTCGTAAACATAATCTGCCAGCTCAGCAGGGACCACGCCATCTTCAGCTCCCCAGAGCATCAGGGCAGGGATGGTGATGTTGCCCAGCTCGGGGGTATAGTTGAGGTCATCCCATAGTCCATAGGTCTCCTCTGAATAAAATGCATCCACATAGAAGGACATGGTGAACATGGATTTGAATATCAGTTCGATATAGGGAACCGGAGCCAGTTCCTGGAATTTCTCAATGTCGTAGACATCACCACCGACGGCTGCAACGTACCAGTAAGGCTCAGGATCTGAATAGTTCTTTGGCTGCAGGATTTTCCTCATAGAAATCGATAATGAACTGCCAGTACTCCAGGTCGGCATCAGGTTCGGCCATCTTTGCCGGCAGCCGCTCCATGATATAATCCTTCATCATCTGAGCTTCCAGATCTCCGTACAGGGACCCATCCAGGTCGATCCAGCCCTTGAAATTATCATCATGATTATCCCTTCCCAGGTAACCGGCTGAGAGCTGTCCACCCCAGCTGTGTCCCATCATGAAACAGTTTTTTACCCGGATATTTGTGTTGAATGAGCTGGACAAGCTTATCGGTATCTTCAATGAACTGGTCAGGGGTCTGAGTCTTGAGGTCATAGTGACCCTGGGTCATGCCTGAATAGCGCTGATCCCAGTACACCATGATGTAATCTTCCTCGAGCATTTTAAATCCCGGGGCAATGTGGTGTTCCATTCCCGAGTCGCCGGGGCCCCCGTGCACGGTGATAAGGATGACATCGGAATTGAAATTTCCCTTTACCCAGACGGGCATGTTGGCTCCTTTGTGGGAGAGGTGAAAAAATTCACCTGCCACCTGGTATTCTGATTTTTCGCAGGCCCCCAGAGTCAGGGTTACCAGTATTATATATAGAATTGTCTTTTTCATCTTACTTAGTTTTAAAGCTGTGTGTAAATCCGATTTGCAAGGCCCAGTAGGGCAGGTGGAGTCCCCTGAATCCCAGGTCCCAGTAGATTTTGGGCCTGATCCAGATCAGGTCCGCTCCTTCATCGTTTTTTGAAAAATTATATCCAAGTCCGGCCGTTACCGAAGGCATAATACCCAGGACGGGTTTATTACCATGGGGGATGGCATTGGCATAATCGTCATAGAACCAGTAATTGGCTCTTGAAGCTTTTGGTAATGACCCCAATACCCACCGACTGCTCAAGGAAGATTCCTGATTCAAAATATTTCCGAAATCCTTGATGAAGATCAAGGGTCATGGCAGTATAATCAGGATTGGAATGAAATCCCAGATCGGCTCTCAGGGGGAGGGAGAATGATTCAGCGTGGAATTTCTCATGTTCAAATTCAAGGACAAACCCTGGGTTTATTACGTTTTCTCCGTAATAACCGGCTCCGGCGGAGATGCGGGTCTGGGCAGTTGTGTGAAAATGGATCGCCGCGAGGGCGATCCATATGAGGATTATTTTTTTCATGATTTCCTGTTTTTTTCGGATTGCGAAAAAGTGATCTTACTAGTTGGAATCGATAACACTTCCTGAACCGGAAATGTGATCCTTGATGGAAGGAGAACCTTTGTAGTAAACATTTCCGCTGCCCTCAATGCTAACGTCCAGGCCTTTCAAAGCACTGATTTCAACGTCGCCTGATCCGCTAATATCTACCTGGCAGTAGTCGGCACTCAGTAAAAATCCATTAAAAGAGCATGAACCCATCAGGGAAAGTTCCAGGTAATCTGCTTCAATGGGGCTGTCGATCCGAATATTCGCTGATCCCGAGTAGCTGATTTTTTCAATGGTGGGAAGGGTGATGTAATAGGTCAACTCGTAGCGACCATAATTACCATTTTCCAGTTCCATTTCCCAGATCCCGTTGTTTACATCTGTTTTTATCCTGCTGATGATATTTGAATGTCCGGTGACTTCCACTTTTTGTTCGGGTCCGTAGCTGATGACTACATCATCGGCTCCTGCCGCTGCGATTCCGTCAAAATCACGGAGATTGAGAGTTTGTGTAATGATACTTCCTGTTCCCTCTATGCGGGCGTATTCCTTGGTGCAACTTTGTGTGATAATGGTTCCTAAAAGGATGGCTGCGATAATGATATTTTTAGTTTTCATGATCTTGTTGTTTTTAGTTTAAAATTGAATTGTGATGACTGTCATTCGATCCTAAAACAACAAGTTTGAAAAGCGGGTGAAAAGAAATTTTAAAATATCGTATATTGTTGGTGATGAATGCAGATCCTAATAGCCTGAACCTTCCCTTCGAGCAGGCCCTGCTTGATGAGCTGGATGTGTTAGATGTCATTGAAATTCAAGCCGGGTACCATTGTGCTGAAGGAAAGGGAATTTATCAAGGTCATCCCCATCGTACTGGAGGGTTCCATCAAGCTTCGCAAGCTGGATCCCACAGGACGGGAGATCATTTTTTATCATATTGAACCCGGCGAAAGCTGCATTCTTTCCATCACTTCCTGTCTCAATAATAAGGAAAGCCAGGCTGAAGCCATCATCGAGAAAAAAACGCGGTTGATTGCTGTTGAAGCCGACAGGGTCAGGGCCTGGATGGATGATTACCCTTCATGGAGAAAGTTTGTGGTAAAGCTCTATTACAACCGGATGGCTGAAATCATGACCCTGGTGGACCTGGTTGTTTTCAAAAGCGTGGATAAAAGGCTGATCGGCTATCTCAAGGATAACGCAGTAAACAACGAGCTGGAGATCACCCATCAACAGCTGGCCGGCCAGCTTGGGACAGCAAGGGAGGTCATATCCAGGCTGTTAAAGCAAATGGAAAATGAAAATCTAATCTCGCTGGAGCGGGGTAAGATTAAAATTATCCAGGCTCTGTGACCCTGGTCACCTTGAAATTCCACCACCTCATTCTATATTTGGACTAAATAAAAACAATTTAGTCATGAAAAAAAATATGGGAATAACTGACAGATGGATCAGGGTTGTTCTTGGTATTGTTGCCATTGCAGCCGGTTTATATTTTAAATCCTGGTGGGGGCTTTTAGGTGTTATCTTTCTTGGAACGGCACTGATAGGTACCTGTCCTTTGTATCTGCCTTTTGGAATCAGCACCCGACATATTACCAGGGTTAAAAACACATAAAAAGGAATGCTATGAACAGAAGAGAATTATTAAAAAACGTAGCTGCAGGAACAGTTTCACTTTTTGTTGTACCGGCTGTGATCACATCCTGCGAGGACGACAGCCCGGAACCCGATGGAAATCCCAATGAACTCGTGATCGATCTGACCCAGGGCAAATACAGCACACTTGCATCTGCCGGGGGCTCTGTAGTAGAATCGGGAATCATTATTATTAATACGGGGGATGGATATATAGCTTTATCCAGCCTTTGTACCCACCAGGGATGCCAGGTATCTTACAATCATGGCAACGGAAATCTTCCTTGTCCCTGCCATGGATCGGTATTCAGCACCTCTGGTTCTGTTTTGAACGGACCGGCTTCCTCACCCCTGGCAAAGTATAATGTGACTCAGGAGGGAGACATACTGACCATTCCGCTTTAAAATGTTCATTTTGAACTTGAGGGACCTTAACCTGGAAAGCTGTTTCATTTGAGACAGCTTTCTTTTTTGGCTTTGATGCATATATTTGTTTTTTAAAAAATTGCACCATGATTATTCTTTCTTCTGTTCTCATTACACTGGCACTGGTTTTTTATTCTATTGGAATCTGGGCTGAGAGAATCGCGCGTATTCTGAAGCCCTGGCATGTGCTTACTTTCTGGACAGGTTTCACTTTTGATGTACTGGGAACACTGGCCATGCATAAAATGGCTGAAGGTAAATTTGATATTCTGGAACCCCATACCCTCACCGGGCAAATTGCACTCTGGTTAATGCTGGGGCATGCAATATGGGCTACCATCGTTATTCGAAAGCATGAAAGTTCCATGCTCACAAAATTTCACAAGATCAGCATATTCGTCTGGTTGTTCTGGCTGATCCCTTACTTCGGCGGCATGTTCCTTGGCATGAGTCACTAGAATGAAAACAGAAGAGGGTGACCAATTGATCACCCTCCACCTGCTTTGCACAATGGTCAGAATTCTACCTCTTCACAATTCTTCTTATAAATTTCTGCTCATTGGTGCTTTCCACTTCCAGGAAGTAAATGCCGGGTTCAATTCCATCCAGTGAAATGGTGTAATCATTAGCCTGGATGTTTTTATACTGCCGGATGTTTGATCCCAAAACATTGATTACTGACAGGGATTCAATCGCTTCATCTGAAGAGATATGCAGTTTATCGAATGCAGGATTTGGATATACATCCAGACCTGATCCGGGACCGTATTCATCTACCGAGCTGGCAAGAGGTGCATTTTCCAGGTCCATCACTGCGACCGGCCAAACGCCCGGGCTTGGCACTGATACCCCGGTTGTATGACCTCTTTGGCTGTCTGTGCCAAAGTAATAAAGGGGCCAGCCTTTGTAAGTTAATTGCTGGCGTCCATGAACATTAATGCTTGCAAACAGGGCCTTATCCAATGTTGAAGCTACACCCTGAAGCTCCTCTTCGTATATGGGCCAAACCCCATTATTGCTGAAGTCCTCATTTGTAAAATTGTTTTGATCATAGGTGTCGTTTACAAATATATAGAGGGTATTACCGTATTCATCCACGAAATACTGAACGATCTCTTCTCCTGGTTCATAGGATGCGTTGTAGGTCACACCATCCTTACCCACCAGGAGGCCGTCCATGAGCATGATGCTGTAATCGGGTTTGGCAACAAACCATACATTCCCTACACCTTCACCACTTGTTTCTCCCGGATTCAGATCATTTTTCCAGTAGTAGAGGGGCCAGCCTTTGTAGGTGGTTTGCATTCCCCCTTCTGGATGCTCAATGACACCGAAGTCTTCCATATCCAGCCCTTCACCCAGTTCGGGATTCTCAGCATAGAAGAGTGGCCAGTTTGTCACGCATCCACCTGTGCACAGCGATGTATCGGGAAGCGCATCCTTGGTGAAATAATACAGTGTGAATCCCATCCCATCGGTAAGGATCAGCCCCAGTTCCGGATCATCAGCCAGCAGGATATCAGGACCAAGTGAAGAGGAAATATCCGTAAAGTTTGTATTGTGCTGGAATTCCAGATCCACATCTCCCATCGCCTCGCCGGTTTCCAGTCTCCAGGCATGGTCAACGGGTGGGGCATCGTATGCACCATTCCCATTGTGGTCTGAATAGAAATCTGCCACATAAATGTTTCCGGGTTCTAGCACGTAGGATTTGAGATCAAATTCTGCCTCCTCTATGACTGTAACAAGCGTATCCAGGGTTTCCCTTGTTTCCAGATCCCTGACATAAAGGGTAAGTACCTGGCCCAGATGAGGGGTCATTCCGGCGAACCTGAGCCTGAGCCTGTGCTTCCACATGATATCAGTAAAACTGGTATTATGAACAAAATCCACCGTATCATCACCCATTGCCGCTGGTATTTCAACTCTCCATGCGTGGTCGACGGGAGGGGCATCGTAATATCCGTTTCCATTGTGGTCGGAAAAGAAATCCACGTAATAGGACCTGCCCTCCATCAGTTCACTTAATTCTACGCTGAAACTTTCCTCCACAATCTCACTTTCCCTGTCAATCACTTCCCCTGTTTCCACATCGATCAGGGCAAAATAGATCTCCTGCTCCAGGTGAGGAGTCATGCCGCTCAAATTCACAATGGCGCGGTGTTCCCATTCAATGTCGGTGAAATTTGTATTGTGGATAAAATCCAATACTTCACTTGAGCTTACATTTTCAAGTTCGTATCTCCAGGCATGATCCGCAGGTGGAGCATCATACTTTCCATTGCCATTGTGATCCGCGAAAATGTCAACAGTATAGGAGTTCCCCGCAACAATTCCCGGGATCTTCAGGCTGAAGTTTTGCTCTATGGTTCCACTTGACCTTTCGATCTCTTCTCCGGTATCATCATCAGTGACAAGCACCCAGCCGCTTTGTCCCACATGAGGGGTCATATTTGAAAAATTAATGGTCAGTGTATCTACCTGAGGCTCCAATACAATTACTTTCCCCACCATGCCAAATTGCACATGTGGATCGCACTGGTAGTCATAAACCCCGGGCAGGGTAAAAACATGGCTGAACTCCCATCCACTACCCAGATTGTTCCCGAATGACTCTGGATTAGAAGGAAATTTGGACTGCAATCCGTTTACATTGTGATTGCCTTGGGAATTGGTCCAGGTAACCTCATCACCCTGGCTGATGGTAATTTCTGCCGGGGTGTATTTGTTGTTTGTTACATCCACGGTATGAGATGTCTGTCCGCCTGCTGCAAAATGTACTGCAAGCAAGCAGTGTAAGGATCCACAAATTCCGGATCTGTCTGATTCTGGTAAAGTTGTTTTTCATCATATATGGTTTTTATTAAACATGTTTAAATAAATCATCAGCAAATGTATTGCCTGTGATCTGACTGATTTGAAAAGGGAGATTGCTGAGAGTAAATTGAGTTGTGGTAAAAGTAGATGCAAGGGCACAGGGAAGCAATGTAACCTAGATCACAAAGCGGAGTGGATTTCTGTTAAAAAATTGTTAATTAGTTAATTATAAGATTTCTATGTGACCCTGGTTACCAAAACTCCCCACTTGTAAAGCCTATTTTTGATTATGTTAACCTTGGGACAGAAAATGAATAAATTACTACATACTTTCAATTCTTACATTGCTGGGCGCAGCCTGTACCTGGGAAGACCTGGAAACCCTTTATCCAGAATGCGGATTTGTGTGATACCCGAATGTTTCCTATGCCCGGGATGTGCTTCCGATTCTTTCGAACAACTGTTACGATTGTCACAGCAATTCAAATGCCCCCGATTTTGGACAGGGCATTGCCTTTGAGGATTTTGAGGATGCTTCAGCCCTATCGGCTTCCATGCTTGGTGCAGTCAAACATGAAGACGGTTTTCCTGCCATGCCCAAGGGGGCTGAACAACTGGATAGCTGCTCCATATCATTTATAGAGGCATGGGTGAATGCAGGCGCCCCCGACAATTAATACATACTGATGATGCTTAAAACTCCGAAATTCGCTATATCTCATCGGCCTTTTCCTTTCTGGCGCTTTCATGGGCTTGTCAGGGCAGGACCTTGACTCGCTTCTGCAGGCCGGTATGGACGAGAAGACCGAATATACCACTGCCACCTTCAAAGCCACAAGGATACTGAACGGGCATTCCATCGAAAGAATGACAGAAGGGGAGATGGATTTCAGGATTTCGCACCGTTTCGGCACCATAAACTCGGGGGCCTATGAATTTTTCGGACTCGACCAGGCCCACATTCACTTAAGCCTGGAATATGGCATAAGAGATTGGATCATGGTGGGTCTTGGCAGAGGTACCTTCGAGAAGACCATCGATGGATTTACCAAGTTGAGCCTGCTCAGGCAGTCAGGCGGATTAAAGGAGATGCCTGTGTCAGTTTCCTATATGGCCGGAATTTATGTGAACGGACTGAGATGGAGTGATCCTGAGCAGGATATTCACTTTTATCAGAGGCTCTCATATGCCCACCAGCTCATGATTGGCAGGAAATTTAGTCCGGGATTCTCACTCCAGCTTACCCCTTCCTACCTTCACCAGAACCTGGTTGAGACAGTTGCGGATCCCAATGACATTTTCGCCCTTGGAGCTGGAGCCAGGCTTAAACTCTCCAAACGAATTTCAGTGAACGCTGAGTATTTTTATCTCTTTAAACCCGACAACGAGACCCTCTCAACGGCCATTTATAATCCCTTTTCCCTGGGAATCGACATCGAAACCGGGGGCCATGTTTTCCAGATTATCATGACCAATTCGGTGGGGATGCGTGAGAATGCTTTTCTGGGGCATACCACCGGGCAATGGCTCGACGGGGATATTCACCTTGGCTTTAATATTTCCAGGGTATTTCAACTAAAAAAATAAAGGAGACATGATATGAGAAAGAGTAGCAGTTACAGCAATGATGTATCCTGGCCATTGGCCGGGTCGGTAATCGGACAGGGAAAATATCTTACCAACGAAGGGAACATTATCTTTTATTCCCACACTGCCATTGAAGATATTACCGCTGAGAACAGGGAAGTGGCCAGTGTCATTGACGTCCGAAAACGGGGATGTGGCTGTGATTGTTCAGATGACCGCCTTTGAGTTCGAAAAGAAAAAGATGCAGGAACACTTCAATGAAAATTATGTGGAGTCGGAAAAATTTCCCAAAGCCACTTTCAGGGGTTCAATTCTTAATAACGCAGGATGTGGATTATACCTCAAACGGTGTTTATGAGGTGCAGGTTGAAGGGGAACTGACCATACATGGTGTGACAAACCAGGTTTCTGCCGGAGGAAGCCTTGGAAGTTACTGAGGAAGGGATCAGTGCCAGGACCAACTTCCTGTTGAATCCCGAGGATTATGGAATCAAAATCCCCGGTGTGGTCAGGAAGAATATTGCCGAAAAAATGGAAATCAGGGTCGATCTGAATCACAAGCCCATGTAATTTATTTCCTGTTTAAGGCTATTTTTTGTAATATCGGGTAGAATTCAGCGAAGTCCCGACAAGAATAGTCAGGATGAACCAGCAGGATTTTATCGTTCAAACACTGGGCGAATGCACGGTTCAATCGCCCATGAAGGGGATTGATTTTATCGATGACCAGGAGCATATCCTATATCATCGCGATCTGGATACCATTAAAGAGTTACCTGGATAAAGGTGAGGATCCTCCAAGCTTTGAGGCAGCCGGACCCAGGGAGAAAATTTTTTTTGATCCTGCAGAATCTTTCCTGTGGAATTGTTACCTGTGGAGGCCTTTGCCCCGGCATAAACGATGTGATCCGGTCGATTGTCATGAGTCTGCATTATCACTACGGGGTAAAAAATATCTATGGATTTAAGTATGGTTATCAGGGATTGGTGCCTGAATACGGACATACCCCTGTTCGGCTCACCCCAGGGATGTGATTCAAATCAACGAAATGGGAGGTACCATCTTGGCTTCCTCCCGTGGCAACCAGGATGTTTCCGTCATGGTGGATACCCTTGAAAAGATGAAGATTGGAATTCTGTTTTGTATTGGAGGTGACGGAACACAGCGGGGAGCCCTGGCAATCAGTGAGGAGGCGATGAGAAGGGGACTCAAGCTCAGCGTGATCGGTATTCCAAAAACCATTGACAACGACATCTCTTTTGTTCAGAAAACCTTTGGTTTTGAGACCGCTGTTTCAGAGGCAAAACGTGCCACCTATTCTGCTCATGTTGAGGCTGTTGGTGCTCCCAACGGTGTGGGCCTGGTGAAGCTGATGGGTCGGGATTCGGGTTTTATTGCAGCCTATTCGGTGCTGGTGGACAACCAGGTAAATTTCTGTCTCATTCCGGAGGTACCCTTTTCACTGAATGTTTTTCTCGAGGCCCTGAAAAAAAGGCTTGAGGCAAGGAATCATGCAGTGATTGTTGTGGCAGAGGGCGCCGGACAGGATCTCTTTCAATCCACCGGGGAACGTGATGCTTCGGGCAATGTTAAGTTCGGCGATATTGGGATTTACCTGCGGGATGCCATCAAGAAGCATTTTAAAAGCAAAGGGATGGAGGTCAATCTCAAATACATAGATCCCAGTTACATCATCAGGAGTCAGCCTGCGAA
Organism: uncultured Bacteroidota bacterium; assembly: GCA_963716765.1. Taxonomy (GTDB): domain Bacteria; phylum Bacteroidota; class Bacteroidia; order Bacteroidales. The sequence continues at coordinate 143,583 of CAVQUO010000010.1, forward strand.
TCCTCACGATTCGGCCTTCTGTTTGCTGATGGGTCATAGTGCTGTTCATGCCGGGATGGCTGGCCGGACAGGAATGATCGTGGGATACTGGAACAATCAGTTTACCCATGTACCCATTACACTTTCTGTCTCGGAACGAAAGAAAATCGATCCCCAGGGCCGGATATGGAACAGCGTGCTTGCTTCTACCGGGCAGCCCGCACATATGATTTAGGTATGAAGGCTGAAAAACAGGGATGAACGCGATGATTGACGAAACACGTGACGAATGCTCAATTATAAGCGATAAACGTTATTTTTCGTAATTATGCATTTCTTAGTTCTCATCCCTTGAAATAGGGGATGTTCAGGTCCTAAACTTGAGATTCACCAAATACCTATGATGAGATTACCGTGTCAGGGACGTATATTCTGTATTTTTAGCTAAAGTCATGTGAACATAGACAAATACATTATTATTAACTTGTATTTGTCAGAAAACCCAGAAATTGAGATTCCGGTTATAGCACATAAAACCAGGTAAAAGAATCCTACTGCCCGTCATTTTGATGTCGGCAGCTACTTACTTTTAATGCCCGGTATTTTCCTCTTCAGCAAATTTATCGGCCAGGGACAAGAAAATTAAAGCCACAGCCGGTGATGGGGGAAGCATTGACCCTTCAGGGGATGTAAAGGTGAAAACGTATACCAGTAAAACCTTTACCATCACCCCCGATAAAGGCTATGACATACTGGATGTGCTGGTGGATGGCAAAAGTGTGGGAGCAGTATCCACCTACACATTCTACTTTGTTACAAAGGATCACACCATCCATGCTACCTTTAAGCCAAGAATATACATACATTACTGCAAGTGCAGGCGCGGGTGGTGAAATCAATCCCTCGGGAGAGGTCCTTGTAAATCGTGGAAGCGATCAAAGCTTTGCAATCAATGCGGATCCGGGATTTGAAATTCAGGATGTGATGGTTGATCAGGAGAGCCAGGGGGCAATATCCACTTATACCTTTACGAATGTTACAGCCGACCATACCATCAATGCCAGCTTTGAACGGCTCGTCGAGGTGATGGATGTAAGCATCCCCAATGAAAGCATGAAAATTGGAGATGAGGTTCCGGTTACCATAGAGGTGACGGATGATGGTGGATTCCGTACAGCTTTGTTTCCGGGTCGGTGGGAGGATATCCCCTGGAGGATTTGGCGCATTTCGTCCACCTCTTATCTTGCAGAATTTACGATTCGGAGGGGGGAAACAGCTTACCTGGCTTCACAGGCTATCCCCGTCTCCGGACTGGTAATTTCGGACGGGGAGATGTCCAGCCCTTCCTACGATGTCCCATTAGTACAGGACCATGATCCCATTGATGCAGGGCTCCCGTGATGATACAACTGGAAGTGCCATCACAAAGCGGTGGGAGTGGGGGACGCGTTAAACTGACCATTACTGCCGATGGTGCGATTATTCACTTGCCACCGGAACGAGGTAAACGGAATCCCCTTGAGTTCTTCCCGCCTGATCCTTACCGAACTGGGCGATGGTCTGTATGAGCTTTCCTTTATGGTGGAAGCGGTGATGCCAGGTTGCACCGGGTTTACTGGAGGCGAACATTGTGATGATGGATGAGGCCGGGAATATTGGAGATCCGCTATCAGATTATCGAGCCAAACACCCTTGAAATCTATACGGCTCTGCCGGAAGCCACGCTAGTGGGTCCTCCACAGATCTGTGAAGGAGATGAGATTCAACTAAGTGTGCACCTGAGGGGAAGGTCGCCATGGAGTTTTGATCTGGTTGATGGCACAGTAACAAACCTCCTTTAAGAATATCACCAATCCGGATTTTAAGATTACCGTCGCTCCGTTCAAAAGTACCCCCTACCGGATTAGCTCAGTCAGGGATGTGAATGGGGTGGAGAATATAAATAACGGGACTCTTAGTGACGGTGGATGAAGTGACCGATGTGAAGATAATTAACCTGGCTGCCGGGTACGATGTAGACGCTGATCCGGTTCAGCTTGAGGCAAATATTTCGGGAGGTATTTTCTCGGGTCCGGGAGTGATCAGTGCCACCGGCTTTTTTTACCCGTCAACTCGCAGATACAATTGATTCACCCCATACGATTCAATATACCTATACCAACAGCAATGGCTGTATCAGTGACGACAGCGCGCAGGTTTATGTGCTGGGCAATGAGGGTGGAATATTAATACCGGCAAATACGGTTTGTAAGGATGAGGATCCCTTTGAAATAACTGTTTTGAATGTTCCGGCATCAAGCGGCTCTTTCAGACTGCTTAATTCTGCTTCTCAAGCAGTGACCGGCCTGAGTGATCATGGAGATAAAACTGCAAGCATAAATCCTGACTTGCTTGAATGCAGGCAGCTACACCATCGAATACCAGTATCTGGACCTGATGTACAGCACTTATCAGGAGAGGATTTTCAGTCGAATCGCTAGATCCACCCCGGATTCTGAACCTGTATAAGGCATCATATCTGTCAGAATGAAGCTCCCTTTGTACTCCAGTCAAACGTGCCGAATGCCATATTTGAAGGTCCGGGAGTTTCGGGGAACAATAATTAGGGCTTCACATTGAACCCTTCGGATAGCTGATCCGGGAAGTATCTGGATTACCTGTACGTAGCCGAATCGGTGAATGGCTGCAAAGCAAGCACAAGGGAAAGTATCCTCATTAAGTTTGCACCGAAGGTGAAGTTTACCCTTAGTTCCGAATGTATGCCCGAAGGAGGAGAGCTGGTAAACTTTGAAAACCAGACCAATGAAAAGCTATCCGTGGAAAGCTGGAGCTGGAATTTTGGTGATCCCGGCAGTGGCGCGAATAACCTGAGCAAAATGCTTGACCCGATACATCATTACCAGGAGCCGGGCTTGAAGAACCATCATCCTGAAGGCAGTCACATTGGATGGCTGTACTGCTTCATATGCATGGAAACCCTCATTGACAGTAAGCCTGTGGCATGACTTTCGACTGGATCAGTGATTGTTTTACCAGTGGGTCGGCCGTACAATTTGTAAACCGGACCACCATCGGATCTGCCATCGTTGATACGGTCATATGGACCTTTAAAGGCAGTGATGGGAAGGTTCTGGATGAAATCGGTTCTAAGTCTGTGACCGATACACTTGAGTACCTCTTTGCCTCACCCGATCAATTTCTGGTCGCACTTTACTCCAGGAACAGGGGAGGTTGTTACAGTGAACTGAAAAAGGAATTGATACTGAGGCCAAGCATACAGCTGGACAGTGATGGCTATTTTGAGAACTTTGATGAACTGAAGGGCTTTGGACGGTCCGTTCGGAGAACCAGTTGGAAGCTGGGTCTGGGGTGTGCCAGATTTTACGGGGTATGAGCCCTGGAAGGCGATAAGGCCTGGTACACCCGGCTCCCCTCGCGGAACCTAACAGGCTACAATGAGAACTCATGGATCCAGAGTCCCTGTTTCGATTTTAGGGAAATAAACCGTCCCCTGATCCGGATGGACATGATGCGAAGTTTTTTCCCCTATTTGAATGGAGCTGTACTTCAGTACAGGGATGCCATGAGTGAGGGGTGGCATACCATTGGTGATGAGACCCCTGGAATTAATTGGTATAATGTCAGCAACATCATTAATATGCCCGGGGGCAGCAGTGATCGGATGGGGACTTGAAGAGTTTATTCCGGATACAGAATGGGTGACGGCCATTCATGATCTGGCACCGGTGGCAGGGAAAGCGAATGTGGATCTGAGGATTGTCATCTGCCAGCAATGGCGGACAGAATCGGCAACCAGGGTATGGCCGTGAACAATCTACATATCGATGAACGCTCCAAAGTTGCACTTTGCTGGAGCACTTTACAAACGCTTCGGATGCATACGCCAGGCTGGCAGATGATCTTGTGGATGCGTTGCGCTTTCGCATCCGAAAGGATGTCATCGACCTGCAATATCATATGTCCTATCCCGGAATTGATATGATGAATCAGAATAATCCTGATCCTCCATCCACAAGGTCGGCTAACTATGGGGTTCCCCGTGTTCCCTATGTAGTGCTTGATGGAGGTACCCGCGCTGACCATCGCTTTGGCTTTACCGACTTTGAAGAGAATTCCCTCAGGGAACCATTCACCTGCTTACCCTTGAGACTCCCGGCCTTTGATATTGATCTGACGGTAGATTGGATAGAAACCGGCATTGAGGCAAGAACTACGGTTACCTGCCTTGCTGATCGCTATGATGAAAATGTCCAGCTCTACCTGGTCGTGTTTGAAAGATCAGTGACCGCATATACCGGGGGCAACGGAGATAAGATTTTCAGAAATGTGGTCCTGGATATGTTGCCCACACCTGCCGGAAAACTTCTTGGAGACAACTGGCGTAAGGGGACCAGCGATACCCGAACCAATACCTGGGTTTATGCGCCCTATACAGAAGACATTGATGACCTGGCGGTTGTTGCTTTCATCCAGGACCGAACCAGCAAACGGATTCTGCAGGCGACCGTGAACTATAAGGATAAAACTGTAGGGCTCCGGATAAGGTATCTCACATTCGAAACCTGACTTTATATCCCAATCCTGCCAATCAAATAATTTATGTGAACCTGGGATCTGAAAGCGCCTCTCCCGGAAGGATAGAGCTGCTGGATATGAGCGGCAGGCAGGTACAATCAGAGCATTTTACCTCCGGATACCAGATTTACCAGGTGGATATTGAAGGTCTGCACCCTGGCATGTACATCCTTCGATGGATCGAGGCGGACCGGGTCAGGGGAGTGAGCAAGTTTGTAAAGATGCCTTAGCCGCTGGAGTTTTCAGGCGAAAAGCTATCTTTAACAAACGAAACCCCCACCGATATGAAAACCAACAGAAGAAGTTTTTTGAAAAATGGAGGAGCAGCCCTTGCTTCTGCTGCCTTCTAAGTTCAATCCCCGTAAATATGCTTGCAAGCCTGCCGTGTGAGGAGAAACGTCCCTTCGGCTTCCAGGTGTGGACCATCAGGGAGAAGCTGGTTGCCGATTTTGCCGGAACCCTCAATGAGATGGCTGCCATGGGTTACACCGAGGTGGAAATGTGTTCCCCACTGGGCTACTCCAGTTCCGGCTTTGAGCCACTCCACCAACTGTCGAATGCTGAGATGCGGGGGATTATCGATCGGTCCGGACTAAAATGTACGGCTCTCACTTTAATATGGGTGAATTGCGAGATAGCCTCGATAACCGGATCGAGTGGGCCTCCGACATGGGAATGAAACAAATGGTGTGTTCTTCATTCTGGCTGGGCGACGATGCCTCCATGGATGATTATCGCAGGGCCGCTCAGGAGCTTAATGAGATAGGGGCAAAGACCAAGGCCGCCGGTCAGCAGATGGTCTTTCACAATCACCACAT
>CAVQUO010000011.1:0-50820 GCA_963716765.1 uncultured Bacteroidota bacterium
GGGAATTTCACTCTCATATATCATAATTACAGTGATGTAAAAGCACAGGGGTATATTAGAGCCACATGGCATTTTTTTGCGAAGCAAAATAAGCACGTGGCGAGAGTATACCCCTGTGCATTCTTTACAATGCTTTAATCTCAGTCACCAGTTTTTGCAAGGAATCCTTGGCACTACCAAAGAACATCTTGGTATTGTCTCCGTAGAAAAGGTGGTTTTCAATGGCAGCATATCCCTTACCCATACCACGCTTCATCACGATCACATTTTTAGCTTCGTGAACCTTGATGATCGGCATTCCGTAAATGGGGCTGGACGGATCGTCAAGCGCGGCCGGGTTGACCACATCATTGGCCCCGATAACCAATACCACATCAGTCTTAGGCATGTCGGGGTTAATCTCATCCATCTCAATCAGCTTTTCGTAAGGCACATCGGCTTCAGCCAATAAAACGTTCATATGTCCAGGCATCCTACCGGCAACCGGGTGAATGGCATATTTCACCTCCACACCGTTGGCTTCAAGAAGTTCATCCAACTCACTGCAGATATGCTGGGCCTGGGCAACTGCCAGACCGTACCCGGGAACAATCACCACCCGGCTACTGTAATTCAACATTACGGCAGCATCGGTGGCAGAGACCTCTTTAATAACTCCCAATTCCCTATCAATACCGGCACCACCTCCGCCAAAGGCTCCGATGATCACATTGATCAGAGATCGGTTCATGGCCTTACACATGAGCAGTGTGAGAATCATCCCGGCAGCACCAACAAAGATTCCGCCCAGGATCATCGCCTGGTTCTGATAAATAAATCCAGCCATGGCCGCAGCAATTCCGGTAAAACTATTGAGAAGGGATATTACAACAGGCATATCAGCACCACCGATGGGCATCACAAAGCTCACCCCATAGACAAGTGAAACAGCAAGCAATACATAAACAAGGGTTTGCTTTGACTCAGCCGGAGCCCCACCAAACAGGATAAATACAAGAAGGAATATTATCCCGGCCATGATCACAAGATTAATGTAAGTCATCCATTTACTGAAAATATCCTTGACATTTCCGTTCAGTTTCCCATATGCAATCATACTACCACTGAAGGCAATACTTCCGATGATCAGCCCCAGCAGGGTGACCAGGCCTGACTGGTTTTCGGGATTGGAAAATTCGATCAGGGCCACCAGTGCCGAGGCAGCTCCCCCTGTAGCATTAAAAAAGGAAACCAGCTGAGGCATGGCGGTCATTTTGATGCGTCGTGCGACCACTGCACCAAATACCCCACCCAAAGCAATGGCTCCAAGTATAATGGCAAGATTGGCTGCCTTGATTCCCCCCCCGTGTCCATCGCGATGGAGCACCATGGTTCCAATCATGGCCAGAAGCATTCCAGCTGCAGCCCATAGGTTTCCACGCCTGGCAGAATCCGGACTACTTAAGAGTTTTAGTCCCCAGACAAATAAGAGGGCCGATAGTAAATAGATGAACTCGAGAATTATATCTCCGTTGGTTAAGTTTAATGTATTCATATGACAGCCCTATTTTTTCTTCTTTTTAAACATTTCTAGCATGCGGTCCGTGACCACAAAGCCTCCTATCACGTTGAGAGTTCCGAATAGCAGGGCAAAAATCCCAAGGATCAGGTTAAGCAAGTGGGATCCTTCAGAGATGTTGGCAAGATCGGCATGCCCCACCAGGATAATTCCCCCGATGATAATTACACCACTAATGGCATTTGCACCTGACATCAAGGGTGTGTGCAGGACCGAGGGAACATTAGAAATCACCTCAAGGCCCAGAAAAATGGTAAGGGCTATGATAAAAATAGCCTCCTTATTGTCATAAAAAAAATGTAATACGCTTTCCATATCTGTTATAGAATTATTGGTTCATAGGTTTTATTGAGCCGCCTTCACCCTTTCATTGACGATGGCACCGTCACGGGTAATACAGGTATCCTGTACAATTTCATCTTCCACATTCGGATTTACCTTTCCATCATCACCAATCATCAGGGTCAGGAAATTAAGGAAGTTGTTACCAAGCATTTTACTGGCATCAGAGGGTATTGTAGAGGCAAAATTGGAGTTTCCGATAATGGACACACCATTCACAACAACGGTCTCATCATTTTTTGTGAGTTCACAATTTCCTCCAGTGGAAGCGGCCAGGTCGATAATGACTGAACCGGGCTTCATATTTGCGACGGTCTCCCTGGTAATAAGAACCGGCGCCTTTCTACCCGGAATCTGAGCGGTAGTAATAACCACATCGGCCAGACGGGCATGGGCCTGAATCAATTCAGCCTGCTTCTGCTTATACTCATCGCTTTGTTCAACGGCATAACCGCCGGCAGCAGCATCATCCTTAGCACCCTCAACCTCAACAAACTTACCTCCCAGGCTCATCACTTCTTCCTTCACTGCAGCACGAACATCAAATACCTCCACTACTGCACCCAGTTTTTTGGCGGTGGCCAGGGCCTGTAATCCAGCGACACCTGCTCCAAGAATCAAGACCTTGGAAGGCTTGATGGTCCCGGAGGCCGACATAAACATGGGGAAAAAGCCAGACAAGGTCCCGGCGGCCACAAGGACCGATTTATAGCCAGCAACGGTGGCCATTGAAGAGAGAACATCCACTGCCTGGGCCCGGCTTGAACGGGGAATCATATCCAGGCTATGTGATGTAACACCATCTTTGGCCAGCTTTTCAACCACCGCCTTATTGGCAAGAGGTCCCAGGATGGAGACCAGAATTTTTCCCTTTGGGATGGATTCAGCAGGTGCATGAATGCTGAATAACATATCCGCATCCTTCAGAATTTCAGCCCGGCTTAGGATGACAGCACCTGCTTCGGTATAATCTGCATCCGATGCATAGGCGGTCTCACCTGCACCCTTTTCCACCTTGACTGTGAAATTTTTCTTAATAAGGGTGACAACATGTTCGGGCAGAAGTACAACCCTGTTCTCATTGCCACCTTCCTTCAATACTCCAATTGTCATGAATAGGACTTTTATATCGTTAATAACTAATAACTCCTCAACAACTTCTCCATCATTATGTTCAATCAAATTTACCTGGATTTCAGATACTGATCCATGGAACTGGCTGCCTTTCTTCCATCCCCCATGGCCAGGATCACGGTAGCCCCTCCCCGAACGATGTCTCCGCCGGCAAAAACCCCCTCAACCGAACTATGCATGGTATCAGGATCCACTTTAATAGTCCCCCACCTGGAAACATCCAGCTCCTTCATACTTGATGGAATCAGTGGATTGGGCGAGACACCCACACTCACTACAACGGTATCCACCTCGATGATAAATTCTGATCCTTCAAGAGGAATGGGTCTGCGCCTTCCTGAGGCATCGGGTTCACCCAGCTCCATTTTCTGTAGTTTCATTTTACACACACGTCCCGTTTTGTCGGCATAATACTCGAGGGGATTGTGCAAATTCATAAACTCCACACCCTCCTCCTGAGCATGCTTTATCTCTTCATTACGTGCAGGCATCTCCTCAATTGACCTGCGATATATGATCATAGAGCGTTCAGCTCCAAGCCTTTTAGACGTCCGAACGGCATCCATGGCCGTATTTCCTCCTCCAATTACTGCAACTCGCTTGCCTGAGATTACCGGCGTATCATACTCCGGATCAGCTGCATTCATTAGGTTTACCCTGGTCAGGTATTCATTGGATGAATAAATCCCAATATAGTTCTCCCCTGGAATATGCATAAAGTTAGGCAATCCTGCTCCACTTCCAACCATAAACCCTTCAAAGCCTTCATTACGCAAGTCATTTACGCTGGCCGTCGCACCCACAATAAAATTCTTTATAAACTTTACCCCCATTTTCTCAAGCACATCAATCTCTACGTCCACAATACTATTGGGAAGTCGAAATTCAGGAATGCCATACTTAAGTACCCCACCAATTTCGTGCAGGGCCTCAAAAACGGTTACATCATATCCCATCTTAACCATGTCAGCTGCAAATGCCAGACCGGCAGGTCCGGAGCCTATGGAGGCCACCTTGATTCCGTTCTTCCCTGTGATTTTTGGGACAGACATTTTTCCGCTGTTCTGTTCAAAATCAGCGACAAAGCGCTCAAGGTGACCAATGGCCACCGATGGCTTGTTAAGCTTCTGCGTGTAAAAGCAGGACTGTTCACATTGCACTTCCTGGGGACATACTCTTCCGCAAACAGCCGGAAGCGTATTGGTCTCCTTCAGGACACGTGCCGATTCCATGAAGTCACCCTCCTCAATTTTCTTAATAAACTTCGGGATATTGATACCCACCGGACAACCAGTGATACAGGTCGGGTTCACACAGTCGAGACAGCGCTGAGCCTCCATCCTGGCATCCTCTTCACTGAGTCCACAGTTTACTTCTGTGAAGTCACTGTTTCGCTTCTCCGGGTCCTGCTCGGTCATGCTAACCCTTTGGATTTGCGTCCTCTCCTTATTTTTCATTTTTCCCCGAAGAGAGACTCTCCACTCCTGCTCCCGTTCGTTCTTTAAATATTCTGAAACTTCAGCCATCTTCATACTAAGATTTGGGGTGATTACTCAGGTAACTTTCAAACGCCTCTGCCTCTGAGGGTTTGTAGGAACCCAACCTGAGAAGCATCTCGTCAAAATCAACCTGATGTGCATCAAACTCAGGTCCGTCAACACATACAAATTTGGTTTCTCCTCCCACTGATACCCTGCAGGCGCCGCACATTCCTGTGCCATCGACCATCAGGGTGTTTAGACTGGCCACCGTGGGAATATTGTACTTAGATGTAAGTATGGTGGCAAATTTCATCATTACAGCAGGTCCCACGGTTACCGCCAGATCCACCTTTTCCCTCAAAATTACCTCTTCCATACCCTGGGTGACCAGGCCTTTTTTACCATATGAACCATCATCGGTCATAATGATTAACTCGTCGGAATGCTCACGCATTTGTTCTTCCAGAATTATCAGATCCTTCATCCTTGCAGCCAGTACGGTGATGACCCTGTTCCCTGCTTCCTTAAGTGCCTTTACGATGGGCAGGAGCGGCGCAACACCAACACCCCCGCCTGAAGCCAGAATGGTTCCCACCTTCTCAATATGGGTAGGTTTTCCAAGCGGGCCTACCACATCGGTAATTTCATCACCAAGCTCCAGGTTGCAAATTTTCGACGATGTCACCCCCACCTTCTGGATAATGAGGGTAATAGTGCCTTTCCCCACATCTGCATCAGCAATGGTGAGGGGAATTCGCTCGCCTTTTTCTCCCGTCTTTACAATTACAAAATGTCCAGCTTTCCTGCTTTTCGCAATGTGCGGTGCCTCAACGACCAGCCGCACCACAGCCTCTGAAAAATATTCCTTTTCAATAATCTTATTCATTCTCTACTCTTTGTCAGGGTGATTTTTAGGACCATAATATTACAAGAAAAAAACAAAACCACCCTCATTCGGAAAACACAAAAATAGCTGATTCAGAATACTATTATAGAAACGGGTTGTTCAATGTTTGGGAATATTTGTTCAATTCCTTGTACAAATTCAACTTTGACCCCTGGGACTCACCATAAGGAACAATCACTAATGATTTTTTTTTACTTTTACTTTCATTAAAATAACCTCAAACAAAAATGAAGGACCTTTCAACTGAATACCTGGGCTTAAAACTGAAAAATCCCATAATTGCAGCCAGCAGCGGACTGACCGGAACACTGGAGGGACTTCTTTCCCTGGAAAAATATGGAGCAGGGGCGGTGGTGATGAAGTCAATTTTCGAGGAGGAGATTCTTCTGCAGGCCGAGAAAGATTTAAAAGAGGCCGAGGAAGATCCGATGATATACTCAGGGCTTTCTGAAACACTCGATTACATAGATCTCCACATCAAGGAAGATAAGTTGAAGAATTACTTGAAGCTGATCGCCGATGCCAAGAAAAACCTTACCATCCCGGTTATTGCCAGTATCAACTGTATCTCGGGTGAAGACTGGACCCATTTCACCAGGAAGATGGAGGAGGCAGGGGCCGATGCCATTGAGTTAAATATCTTCCTCAATCCAGCTGATTTCAAAAATAAAGAATTTGAAAAGGCCTATTTCAGAATCACTAAAAAGGTACTTGATGTGGTAAAAATCCCTGTGGCCCTTAAGATCAGTAAATATTTCACCCGACTTGGCCTCTCTGTGAAGGCCCTCTCAGAAACAGGCGTGGCAGGCATTGTAATGTTCAACAGGTTTTTCACCCCTGACATCGATATCGATAAGATTTCGCTAACCTCAGCCAGCATCTTCTCCACCCCGGATGAGCAGTATGAGACTTTGAGGTGGATTGCCATCATGTCGGGCAAGGTTGATTGTGACCTTGCTGCTAGCACCGGTATTCACTCAGGCGATGATGTGATCAAGATGCTACTGGCGGGTGCAAGTGTGGTCCAAATTGCATCAACCCTCTACAAGAATGGTCCGGACCAGATTGCCAGGATTCATAAGAGAATTGAGAAATGGATGACAGACAAGGGATTCGACTCTCTGGAACAGTTCAGAGGAAAAGTTGCCAGGATGTATGGAGACGACCCGGCGGCCTTTGAGCGCATGCAGTTTATGAAAAATTTTAGTGAGATCAGGTAATTAGAAGGATTTCAGGAACAATTAGCACTGCTTTTTGTTAATTTAAAAATCCCGACGATAAAGATATGGACGACCTATCGTTTTTGCAGAACCTGGATACGGAGGCGATCGAGGAGCTTTATTCAAATTATAGAAAAGACCCTGGTTCGGTAGACCCCAGCTGGCACCACTTTTTCCAGGGTTTTGATTTTGCCAGGCGCGATTACAGCCACCCGGAATCCGAGTCCCTAACCTTTGACGAAGAGTTCAAGGTGATCAACCTGATCAATGGCTATCGCAAAAGGGGCCATCTTTTCACTCATACTAATCCGGTCCGTACCAGAAGAAAATACTTCCCAACCCTTGATCTTGAGAACTATGGTCTTGCTGAAGAAAACCTCAATACCCTGTACTATGCAGGTAAGGAGATCGGATGCGGCAGGGCTTACCTTAAAGATATTGTCGATTATCTTAAAAAAACATATTGCGGCCATATCGGGTCGGAGTACATGTTTATCCGGAATCCGGATAGGCTAAAATGGCTTACTGAACGGATTGAAAAAAATCAGAACCGATCCCGCTTTACGTCCGAAGAGAAGAAGCGGATCTATATGGATCTCAACCGGGCAGTTGGATTTGAAAAGTTTATTCACAATAAATTTGTAGGACAGAAACGCTTCTCGCTTGAGGGTGCCGAGATTCTAATCCCTGCTTTAAACGACCTGGTAGAGACCGGATCTAAAATGGGGATTGAGGAATTCAACATCGGGATGGCACACCGGGGCCGTCTCAATGTGCTTGCCAACGTGCTGCAGAAACCCAATGGAAATATTTTCAAGGAGTTCGAAGGTGAACTTTACGAGGAACGCATCAGCCTGGGTGATGTCAAATATCATCTGGGGTACGGAAACACCATCACGACCACAGCTAACAAGAAGGTTATCCTGAATTTGGTTCCCAATCCCTCCCACCTTGAGTCCTCTGCCCCTGTCATCGAAGGGGTTTCCAGGGCACGGATTGACTACAAGTACAATGGTGACAATAACAAACTTGATCCCCATCATTATTCACGGTGATGCTGCCATTGCCGGACAGGGGGTGGTTTACGAGGTGGTTCAGATGTCAGAGCTGAAGGGCTACAAGACCGGAGGCACCATCCACCTGGTTATTAACAACCAGATTGGATTTACGACCAACTATCTGGATGCCCGTTCAAGCACCTATTGCACCGATGTGGGTAAGGTCATCAAAGCACCCATCTGGCATGTAAACGGCGATGATGTGGAAGGGCTTGTTCATGTAATCCGCATGGCCATCGAGTACCGGCAGATATTTCACACTGATGTGTTCATTGATATCCTGGCCTATCGAAAATATGGTCACAATGAAGGAGATGAGCCAAGGTTCACCCAACCCACCCTTTATAAAGCCATAGCTAGACACCCCAACCCAAGAGATTTGTACGGGAAGGAGCTTTTGGAACAGGGAATCATGAATCAAGGAGAGATTGCTGCCCTGGAGGAAGAGCTTGACTCTTACCTGGACAAGCAGCTGGAGACCGCCCGGAAACAAAAAATGGTCATCATCCAGCAATTTATGGAGGATGAGTGGAAGGGGATGGAGTATGCGAACCCAGATGAATTTGAAGATTCGCTCGAAACAGGTGTTCCTCAGGATACCCTTGACCTGATCGCCCAAAAAATCACCACGCTGCCGGAGGACCTGGAATTCTTTAATAAGACCATAAAACTTATTGAGGAGCGGGCAAAAATGGTTAGCGAGAACCGGCTAGACTGGGCCCTGGGGGAGTTGTTTGCCTATGGGTCCCTGTTGCTGGAAAATCACCCGGTAAGGATCAGCGGACAGGACTCCATCAGGGGCACCTTCTCCCACCGACATGCAGGCATCGTGATGGAACGCACCACTGAGATTTACTTCCCTCTGAAATACATTGACTCGGAGAATCAGGCACCCTTTAACATCTTCAACTCTCCACTGAACGAATACGGGGTGCTGGGATTTGAATATGGTTATGCCATGTCGACCCCAAATGCCCTCACCATTTGGGAAGCACAATTTGGGGACTTTGCAAATGTGGCTCAGGTGATCATTGACCAGTATATCTCCACAGGCTGAAGAAAAGTGGGGTGTAATGAACGGACTGGTACTCTATCTACCCCACGGTTTTGAGGGTCAGGGCCCGGAACACTCCAGTGCCCGCATCGAACGCTTCCTTGCGCTGGCCGCAAGTAACAATATGCACATCATCAATCCCACCACACCGGCCAATCTTTTTCATGCACTAAGAAACCATATGATGAAGAAGTCAAGGGTTCCCCTGATAGTCTTCACCCCCAAGAGCCTGCTAAGGAATCCTTTGTGTATCTCAACAATGGATGACCTTGAGAAAGGGAAATTCCTGCCGGTTTACGACGATGTGGACAACGATGTGGACGAAGTGAGGCGGGTGGTATTTTGCAGTGGTAAAATTTATTACGACCTGCTTGCCAGGAAACAAAAGCTGAATGTCAGGGACATTGCCCTGGTCAGGATGGAGCAGATCTTTCCCTTTCCTGAAAAACAAGTAAAATCGATCCTTAAAAAGTACCATAACAATATGCTTACCCTCTGGGTACAGGAAGAACCTGAAAACATGGGAGCCTGGTACTTCATCAGGAATGCCATGAAAGACATAGAGATCATTCCAGTCACCCGACAACCTTCGGGCAGTCCGGCAACCGGACTGATCAAACTCCATCAGATCAGTCAGACTGAGATCATCGACAAGGTGTTCCGGGAGTGCACCTGCGATCTGCTAAATGTTTACTGCGGTTTGCAGTGCATGATCGGGAGTTCCCGAAAAGAGATTCTGAAGCAACACTACTATTTCGATAAAGAGAACGCAAAATCATAACACCATGGCCCTGGAAATCAAAATACCCAGTCCCGGCGAATCCATTACTGAAGTTGAACTCGCATCATGGTTCGTAGACGACGGAGCCCTGGTAAATAAGAACCAGGAGGTAGGTGAGATTGAATCGGAAAAAGCCACTCTGCCCCTGATCGCAGAAAAGGCTGGTCAGATCAAGATCCTCGTTGAAGCCGGGGAGACCATAAATGTGGGGACCGTAGTGGCCACCATCGACACCAGTGTAAAGGTGGATGAGGCCCCTGCTAAAGAGGCTGAGAAGGCACCCTCAACTCCGGCAGCAACCATTTCCAATGCCAAATCGTCCACAGAGGAAACCCTCCAGACGGCATCTAAAAAATCTGATCTCTATGAGGCAGTAAAAGTCACTCCTGTAGCCAGGGAGATGATGGAGAAGGAGGGGCTTTCGGTGGAAAAAATTATCGAGGGACTGAAAAAGATCTCCGCTTCCGATGTAAAAAGGGTGATGCAACAAACTACCCTTGCGCCCCATATAACACAGAAGCAGGCTTCAAGGGATGTGGATCGTAAGAAAGTGAGTCAGTTGCGCAAAAAGATCAGCGAGCGACTGGTGGCTGTAAAAAATGATACCGCCATGCTCACCACATTTAATGAGGCCGATATGAGTGCCATCATGGCTATCCGGAAAGTTCACCAGGAACGCTTTGTTCAGGCACATGGAATCAAGCTTGGCTTTATGTCCTTCTTTACCAAGGCCATATGTCGAGGCCTTACAGCTCTACCCCTCTGTCAACTCCTATCTGGATGGAGATGAGGTGGTCTCCCCGGCCTATTGCGACATTGCCATTGCAGTGCAGACCGACAAGGGATTGATGGTCCCGGTGCTCAGAAATGCAGAGACACTCGGATTAGCAGAAATTGAAAAGGGAATTTCGGACCTGGCCGGGCGGGCAAGGAAAGCAAGGCTGGGTATTGATGAGATGACCGGAGGGACCTTTACCATTTCCAATGGCGGGATTTACGGATCAATGCTCTCCACACCCATCCTCAATCCGCCTCAGTCTGGCATACTGGGAATGCACAATATCATTGAACGTCCTATTGCCATCAATGGTAAAGTAGAAGTCAGGCCGATGATGTATATCGCCCTGAGTTATGACCACAGGGTCATCGATGGAAAGGATTCTGTGAGCTTCCTGAAAGCAGTGAAAGAATTCATTGAAGAACCCTCAAAAATGCTCTTCGGAAAAGGTTCGGCCGATGAACAGCTGCTGGAAATTTAAGAAACTCTATCTGTACTGGTAGTTTCGGATCGTGATCACCTCGGGAACGATCCTGTCCTCGGTGGGATAAATCAGTCGCCTGGTCCAGTTGTCCTTTTCGTCGAATTCGGTATACTCATATAACTGGGTACCCGAAACCTCGCCGTTAAGTTCTTCCTGGAAACTCTTCACCATAAGCCCTTTGTCATAAACAAAGTGGTTCATTACTTCCCGGTTATCAACGACCCTCACCTGCCTCACGAGTCTTCCCCTGGAGTCGAAATAACTGGCCCCCTCGAAATAAAGGGTCTCCCCTTCCCAAACCTCAAAATTTACCTGGCCGTCATCAATCCTTTCCATAAGGGTCCGGGTAGTACGACCATCCAGCATCGAATGGAATACTTCCTCCACCGTTTCTCCATTTTCCTTTCGAACCGTAGTATAACCAATGGTATCACCGGAAGGGGTAAGCGCCAGGCTCTTTACATAATTCCCTTCGGCATCATATTGGATGATTCGGTGGCCATAAGCCCCGGGTTTACCCGTGATGCCATCCATCGTCCTTATGCACAGCCTCATAGGTATGCTCCACAACAGAGCTGATGTTGCCACTCAGGCCTGATTTCGCCAGGTCGCTATCTCCTCCCGAGCAGGAACTCATGATGACAATCGAAGCACAAATAATAAGAGAATGATTCATCCGTTTTTTCATTGCTTATTGATGTATTTAAATACCTGTTCTATCATTGTTCGCTGCTCATTGGTGGTGGCCAATTCCAAGGCCCTCTCAAACGAGGCCCGGGATTCGTCAATCTTCTGACCAAACAAGAGCACCATTCCCTGGTAAAAATAGTAATCGTACTGCTCATCAAGTTCAATACAAATGGAAAACCATTCCTGGGCCTTCACCAGAATTTCAGGAGTCTGACTGCGCTGATCCATATCCACCACCTGGGAGGCGGCAGTAAAGAGCCAGCGATGATCACCCATCCGGTCGGCAGCAAATCGAGTGTCAATGTAAGCAATCAGTTCCTCAAGCTGACCCGTATAGTAATAATACTGCAGAAATGGCAAGGACATCAGATCCGCCGGCCTGGCATTCTCGCTTGCCAAAAGGGGCGAGAGTTCATTTGCCAACCTGCTGATCAGCTTTATGTTTTCTTCCTCCAGGGCCTTCATCAGGGTGTTGTTATAAATCGTTTGAAGCGCAGTAGCATAGTCGGTCCCCAGCACCCTTTTAACCCTGTCAGATTCAGTGGTAAACATGGGCCACCAGGGATCCTCAAGGTCCATATAGTAAGCCACAACCCTGATATCGCTGTCACGCAACTCGCCTTCACCCAATTTTTTTCTGATGTAATCTCCCGCAAGCCGCTCAGCCTCCTCATTATTTCCCATTTCTCTTTCCAGGCTGATATAAGTGGCATAGTCCTCCAGGGAGATGTTTCCATTTTTAACCATGGTCCTGTATCTCTTCACTGCCTGGTAATTCTCAACCAGAGACTCCAGGAAGGGAAGCAATTCTGTAGCGGGTTTATAGCCTACCACCGAACTGACGCGGATCCCATCATCACTGAAAATGTACATGCTTGGGTAACCCTCTAACTGCTGTTGGGCCGCATATGTCCTGCCGAAATCGCTTTCCCCGTCCATCCTTACACTCAAAAAGTGCTGATTCATAAAGGCAGACAGGGCCGGGTCGGGATAAACCTGTGCATCCATCATTTTACAAGGGCCGCACCATGTGGCATAAACATCCACAAAGAGCATGAGCATGCCATCACTGGCCTTTTTCTGTGCTGCTTCCATATCTGAGGCAGTCACCACTTCAATAAACTTTACCTGGGAATATGCTGTAATCGGAAGCGTTAGCATTAATATCCACAGGGTCATCCTGATCATTTTTCTCTTCATCTTTTTTACTTATAAAACCCCACTCTCTTTTACAACCGCAAGATACTGCTGCGACTCCTTTTCCCAACATAAGTCCTCTGCAGCTTTTTCAAGGGCCAGGTCCCATGCTCCGGCTTCATACTCCTCCAGCATGAACTTCACAACCCTGGCAATATTCTCAGGATCACGATTTCTTATGGCCACTCCGATTCCGTAACTCTCCACAATTTTGGCCATCTCTGGAAGATTCGAGCAAAGTACAGGAATACGACACTGGATATAATCAAACATTTTATTGGGTAAGGCGTAGCGATAATTTAATCCCCTGTCCTCCTCCAGCGAAATTCCCAGCTGAGCTGAACATGTAAGGTGCAACAGCTCATGCGGTTCGAGTCTCCCCATAAAAACAACCCGTTCGGTAAGGGCTTCCATATTTACCAGATTCTTTAACTCCAACTCAATATCTCCGCTTCCGGCAATCACCAGGCTTACCCCCTCCATGTATTTCATGGAGCGAATCATCAGCTCCAGTCCACGTCCCACATTCAGGGCACCCTGATAGATGATCATGGGTCGGGTCCCTTGATAAGCATTCTTCGGATCGCACATCCGGCGCTCAGGAACATTTCTTACCACCCTGAACCGGGTCCCGTAAAGTCTTCTGTAAATTTCAGCAATGGGGTAGCTCACTGAAATAGCATAATCGATGCGGGGTACAAGTATGCTTTCAATCCACTTCCAAATCGACTGTACACGCTTTCGGTTGATCAGTTCGGGAACCTGGGTAAAAAATTCATGACTGTCATAGATTAGCTTCACCTTCCTGATTCGTGCAGCAAGATACACTGCTGGTAAGGTATCCAGGTCATTTGAAATAAATAAAGAGGGACCAGGAACAAACAACAGTTTCAAAAAGAGCCTCTTGTTAAAAAAGAGGTAAAACAGAGGCCCCCGGTTGAAAATCATCCTGAAACGACAGACCTTATATGCCTTACCTTCAATGGAAGGACTCCACTTTAGCCTTCGGCCAATACAGGTGACATCCATACCCTCTTGCACCAACATACTCGCAACCCGTTGCACCCTTTGGTCGGTTACAAGGTCGTTTATGACAGAAATATAGACTCTCTTCAAAATAGCATTTAAGCTTTGGGAATAAAGATATGATAATAGAACGAATCATTATTATATTTATGACATGTCAATCATGCATCAAAACTACCCCTTAAAAAAGCACAACTCTTTCGGAGTTGAAGTTTTTGCATCGCTCTTTGCCACTCCAGGCTCCACTGAAGAATTACAGGCCCTACTTGAAAATTACGATCACAGTCAACAATCGTTTCTGGTTTTGGGCGAAGGAAGCAACATCCTTTTCACCAAAGATTTCGAAGGATTAATCATAAACCCTGGCATGAAGGGTATCCAATTATTGGAGGAGAGTGATTCGGACGCGGTGCTTAAAGTTGGCGCCGGTGAGAACTGGGATGACTGGGTTGGGAAAGCTACTGCAGAAGGTTGGTTTGGATTGGAAAACCTTTCCCTCATCCCCGGGTCGGTAGGATCTGCCCCCGTTCAGAATATCGGAGCCTACGGAGTTGAAGTGAAAGACTTTTTTGAAGGGCTGGAGGCCTGGGATCTGAAAGACAAAAGGCTCGTTAACTTTGATCGGGAGGCATGTCGGTTCGGATACAGGTACAGTATTTTTAAGGAGTCGGCTGGCAGGTATATCATTACATCGGTAAGATTCAGACTCAGTAAGGTCCCCATTTTGAAACTGGAATATGGAAGGATCGCTGAAGCATTCAAACAAGCAAGGGGCTCTACCCCCATGGACCTCAGGCAGGTGGTGATCGATATCAGGAATCAGAAACTTCCCGATCCGGAAGTAATAGGAAACTCGGGAAGCTTCTTCAAAAACCCTATTGTTGACCGCTCCATTTTTAAATGCATCAGGGTCGATTACCCTGATATCCCCTCCTATCCAGATTGTGATAATCAAGTTAAAATTCCGGCCGCCTGGCTCATTGAGAAAGCAGGCTGGAAAGGAAAACGGATTGGCAATGTGGGTACCTGGCCCACCCAGGCACTGGTCATCGTTAAACATGGAGAGGCAAGTGGCCAGGAAATCCTTGATTTTTCAAGGCTTATTCAGCAAAGCGTGGAGGAACGATTTGGCATTAGCCTTGAGAGGGAGGTAAACGTTGTATAGCTAGCGGTAAATCCGCTTGTTATTCAGGGTTTTCTGGTAGGCCCTTGCATTGTTATTGTGCTCTGAGAGCGTTTTGGCAAAAGCATGGTAGCCCGAGAAATCGGCCCTGGCGCACATAAATATATAAGCATGATTCTCATAGTTCAATACCCCATCAATGGCCGAAACTGAGGGAATGGAAATGGGGCCCGGCGGCAGCCCCTTATACTTATATGTATTATAGGGGGATTCAATCTTCTTGTCCTCATTCAGGATGCGTTTCACGGTAAAATCACCCATGGCAAACTTCAGGGTTGGGTCTGCCTGGAGCGGAATGCCTTGTTCCAATCGGTTGACATAGAGCCCCGCTACTCTTTCATTTTCATCATCATACGTGGTTTCCTCATCGACGATGGAGGCCAGGGTGACCACTTCAGCCCTGGTCATTTCCATTCGGCTGGCTTTTTTGTCCCTCTCTCCTTTCCAGAACTCCTCATACTCCTTTTTCATTCTATCCGTAAATTTTTCCGGACTGGTGGTCCAGAAAAACTCATAGGTATTGGGAATGAACATGGATGTGAAAGTCTCCTTACTAAATCCATATTTTTCAAACAAAGCTGTGTCAGCCAGGTAGACCGCAAAATCCAGGGAATCATCTTCAAGGTATTGAGCTACCCTGCCGGCCACCTGATCGAGTGTTCTGACATTATTAAAAACAACCATTACCGGATCCTGGTTGCCCGACCTTAACATGTTTACCAGTTCGTTATTGCTGCTACCGTTTCGGATCTTATACCGACCTGGTTTCACGCTGTTCTCATACCGTTTTTTATTGGCCACCCACCGGAACGACTTCCGGTTATCGATGATACTATCAGCCTCCAGCTTATCAATTACAAACTCAAAATCAGAACCGGTGGGTATATAGAATATCTCCTGCTCTCCCTGGGTGGAAACATTGGCTTCATAAATTCGGTCATAAAACTTGTATACCACCAGTACCATTATCACCAGTCCGGTCAACATAAATAGCATGGAAACTCTAACTATTTTATTGGTCCGCCTTGTTCGTCTCCCTTCAAACATCTTCAAATTTGTTTAATACTTAAGATGCAAATTTAATAGAAATCAGCCAGCTAAAGTACTTTTGTAAAAACCTTAGACAAATGGATAAGATAAAAACGATAGCCCTTGTGGCTCACGATAACCGTAAATCCGACCTTTCCGAGTGGGTTGCTTATAATGCCGACAAACTTTCAAAGCACCATCTAATTTGTACCGGAACCACAGGAAAAATGGTGGAAGAAACCCTGGACAAAAAGGGTAAAACACCTCTGAGTATCGTAAAACTCCTGTCAGGACCCCTGGGGGGCGACCAGCAGCTTGGAGCCCTGGCCGCCGAAGGGAAAATTGATGTTCTGATTTTTCTTTGGGATCCCATGCAACCCCAGCCACATGATGTGGACGTGAAAGCACTTTTAAGAATCACAGTGTTATACAATGTACCCACAGCCTGTAACCGTTCCACGGCAGACTTCCTCATCGACTCGCCTCACTTTTCAAGCAGATACAATAAGATCCTGAAAGACTACAGTAAATACATAAACCGGGATACATAAGCCGATTCCTTTGAAGGATATTTGTCATCCTTCAATAATCGTTTTAACTTGCTCTAATGAAAGCAAACTGGCTAAGGAATGTTGTTGGAGGACTAAGCTTTACATCGGCCCTCTTTATTTTCCAGGCATGTTATGGAATGGACATGGATCATATGCCAGATATGCTCGTGGAAGGAAAAGTCACAGCTAAGGCCACTGGTTTACCCATCAGGAATATCCTTGTATTTGCAGAACCCGACGGGAACGGCATGCAAACCGATGAAAAAGGTGAGTTTTCGTTTTATTCTCCAATTTTTGACCAGATCAAACTTGTTTTCGAAGACATTGATTCCACGGAGAATGGAAAATTTCAAACTAAAGACACATTAATAAACGTGCAAAAAATCCTGGATTCTGCCGACAGGGTGTCCTTGGATATAATAATGGAGGAAAAATAGGTGCTTTCAGGATTGAAACGTTTTGCCTTTCGGAGATTCAAAAAGGCCGAAACACAACTTCATGAGCTAAATTACCTCTTCTGGGAATGTACCACCCGCTGCAACCTTAATTGTATTCACTGTGGAAGCGACTGCTCAAAAGACGCTTCCCATCCCGATATGCCCCTGGAGGATTTCCTGAAAGCACTGGATACCATCAGGAATCCTGCAAAAAGATTTATTGTGGCCATCACAGGCGGAGAACCGCTGCTTCGGAAAGACCTTGAAATCTGCGGACGGGAAATCCGAAAACGAGGAATGCGCTGGGGTTTGGTTTCCAACGGTCATCTTTACACGCCCGAAAGGCACAACACCCTGCTGGCAGCAGGAATGGGATCACTTACCATCAGCCTGGATGGTTTGGAGGAATCGCACAACTGGCTGAGAAATTCCCCGGGAAGCTTTTCAAAGGTGGACAGCGCCATCTCTCTGGCAACCGGGTCCATCAGGCTTAACTTCGATGTGGTGACCTGTGTAAACAACAAGAACATCGGGGAACTGCCGGAAATCTATGACTATCTGGTTGCCAAAGGGGTAAGATCCTGGCGTCTATTTACCATTATTCCCATTGGACGGGCTGCAACTCATCCAGACCTTAATCTTTCCGGCTCAGCCTTCAAACATATGATGAATTTTATTGCCGAACGCAGAAAAACAGGAGCTATGGATATTAAATTCAGCTGTGAAGGTTATGTAGGGGAATATGAAACAAAAGTGCGGGCTACGCCTTTCTTTTGCAGGGCCGGGATTAACATAGGATCCATCCTCATTGACGGTTCCATCTCGGCCTGTCCCAACATCGACCGCTCCTTTGTCCAGGGCAACATTTACCAGGATAACTTTTATAAGGTCTGGGAAAAGCAGATTCAAGCCTTTCAGGGACCGCTCATGGACCAGAACAGGGTCCTGTGCAGCATGTAAAGATTTTGGAGATTGCCAGGGAAATGGTTTCCATAACTGGCATGGGGATAAGGTGGCTCCGCTGGTTTGCCACAAGACAAAACTGGAGCGGGCCGAAATCTGAGCTACTCTAACAGATCTTTTTACTGAGCGGCCATGGCCAGTTCAATTTCCTGCTTCTGCTCATATAAAATCGATATAAATCCCCCAAAAAGTTCATCTGCCCGAATCACCAGATCCAATGCCTCCTCATACCGGCCCAGTTTATAATAAGCCCTTGATTTTGTCGCTAGCAAACCCGATGATTCAGGATAAATTGTAAGCAAGTCCTCTATGATTTCCAATCCCTCCTCCATATTAATATCCTCATCGATAAGCATGCTTCCTAAACTATAGCGATATCCAATATTTTGAGGATTTAATGCCATGGCCCTTCTTAAATGCACTTCTGCCTTGTCAAAGACTTTTCCATTTCTATAAATATTACCCACCTGGAATTCAATATTATCCGGGGTCTCTCCAATTTCCTTTTTGACAGCAATGTATTTTGAAAGATACTCAGCCCCCGCAGCGCTGTCTCCCTGGGAAAATGCTCCGGCGGCCTGACACCAGAGGATGTCTCTCCTGTTAATGTTGTTTGGAAAAAGCTCCAGGCCGAGCTCAGAAATCTCATTTAACTTCTCAATATCACCTGTATAGATTAATAAACGAGCATATCTCCAGTAATACTCTTCATAATTCCAGGGACCACCCCTATCCTGGCTGATCTCCTCAATTTTCTCAAAGGCCCGAATGGCTTTGTCATATTGCTGTAATATGGAGTAATAGGTCATTCCCAGATCAAACCAGAACAGCCTTGATTCAATGCCTGCCTCCTCAAGGGAGGAGCAGATCTGAATAATTGCTTGCAAATCTTTTCCCAAAAGACCGGCCTCCCACAATTCAACCCATAACTGAAATTCCATAGGTAGCTTGTCTCTCATGTCATAGGTCTTTTGGGTCCATATTACTACCTGATCGGCCTGCATGGGCCAGACATAACAATTTGCATAAGCAATATAAAAAGAGGCAAAGGTGAAAGTTGAATCTATTTCGAGTGCTTTTCCCAAAGACTTAATGGCGAGCTGATAGTCTCTTGACAAGAGGTAGTTCATTCCTTCGATGTAAAACCTGTATGCTTCTGCCGACTTTGTATAAGCTTCCCGGAAATCATAAGCGGTCTCCTGCTTCAGCACTTTAATTTCCAGGTAATCTTTTATCTCAGTGCATAGCTCATTGGCAAGATCCAGGTATTCAGCTGAATTCAGGTCGCCTTCAATCTTACTGGTCAGGAGAATATCACCGCTTTCTGAATTAACGAGGTTTGCCAGTATCCAGTATTTCCCATCCCTTCCATGGTAAGATCCTGAAACATAAGCCTCTGCCTGCACCTTTTTAGCAAGGGTCCTGGCCTGCGATGAGCTAAAACCAGCGGTATTTACCTGACCCATGGTTTCAATTACTTCATGCATGGTATGATCGTCGCGCACAGCCAGTTCGCTCGATCCTCCAAGTCCATTGGTAATTAATGAGGAGATTCCCATCTCAAACCAGTTCAGGGTGGTATCCCCGGTCTGATTTTCAAAGGGCATCACGGCAATGGATATCCTCCCATCGGGATCCCTGATCTCTTCAAAACGATCTGACGAAAATATTTTCGGAAAAATCAGGATGCAAACAACGATAAAAAGGACGGTAATAATAGCGTCACTAAACCTTAAGCCTCTCTTTACAGGTGAGTTGTCTGTTTCCTCTTCAATTCCTTTCTCAACTGCTTCCGTTTTTTTGATCCCTTCAGGAGTAATATCAAAGACCCAGGACATAATCAGGGTAATGGGGAGCCCGGCGATTAAAAGTACAACGATGAGCGTAACCGTCCAGTCAGGCAAACCCAGTCGGGGCAGCATAATATCTGCTGCCTCCATGATGATAAAAGCGGTGGCACAATACATGGCAAGCACCTTGATAACCTTCCGCCTTTTCAGTTCCTGCCAGAATTTGGATAATTTGTTGGGGGTCTCAGCCATTTAAATTAAACATTGCTTACATGCAAGTTACGCTCTGAAAACATGGCAGTCAAGTAAATATCCTGTGAAATACCACCTTCCGGATCTCGGCAGCCCGTTCAGACAAAAAAAAAACCGCCTCAAAAGAGACGGTTCCTTGGGTATATATTGGAAACGCAATGTCACAAAGGCCTTTATTTGCAGGCTGCAGCCATAAGGCCTTCATTACAATTGTCGTCGCTTGCCTGAAAAGGGGTATACATCCATGATTCCAGTGCCAGGGCTTCAAGCTCCGCACCCAAACCAAAGGGAGTAGTCATCCAGTCTTCCATTACAAGTTCGTTTTCCAGAGAGAAAGGGACGGTCATCCAGTTTTCCATTACCAGGTCATTCTCAGTCTGAAGCAAAGGGAAGGGTCATCCAGTTCTCTATAGCCAGGTCATCTCCGTCTGCCTGGAAAGAAACGGTCATCCAGCTCTCTATCTCCAGTTCGTTTTCAAATTCTACATTGTTATTTTCATTATTCATTCCAAAAGAGATTACTGTCAGTGCAACCAGTGCGATGCTTAAAAAAAGTTTTGTTGTTTTCATGACTCTTGCGTTTTGTTTTTTCGTTTTGCCAAAACATTTACAATCCGCGTGCCAAAACTTGTATCTATCTCTTTTTCAGCGCTTTTAAGCCTCTTTATGAAATTGTTAAAAATAAATAAATCCGAACGAAAGTGAACCAGCAGTGTTCGAAAACGTACACTGCAAATCATGTAAAAGCCGCCCCGGTTTCCCGAAGCGGCTTTTCTTTCCTTTTCTTTTCTTAATATTCCCTGTCAGCGTTGGCTTTGGATTATGGGATGTTTGTGAGGAAGCCTAAGCCAGCCAGAGGCTGGGTTCAGCGACGAGCAAATATCCCAGAGGTCCTATTTCAACGCTGCCAGTGCATCCTTAAGACGCTGCATGGCCTTTTCCAGGTTCTCATCCGAATTGGCATAGGAGATCCTTACACAGCCGTCCATTCCAAATGCTGATCCCGGGACCGTAGCAATGTGACCCTCTTCCAGGAGGTAGATGCAGAGATCCATGTCGGTTTCCAGTTTACGACCATTGATTGATTTACCAACATAGGCACTAAAATCAGGGAATACATAGAATGCACCACCGGGAGTGGGACACCTTACTCCTTCGATCTGCAGTACATGGCCCAGGATCAGGTCACGTCTGCGAAGGAAAGCATCGCGCATTTCAGTTACACAAGTCTGATCTCCGGTAAGTGCTTCAAGGGCGGCACTCATGGCAATGGAAGTCGCACCAGAAGTCATTTGACCCTGAAGCTTTCCACAGGCCTTCACCAGCCACTCCGGACCAGCCATATAACCGATTCTCCAACCTGTCATGGCATAACCCTTGGATACTCCGTTGATAATCACACAGCGATCCTTGATCTCATCAAACTGGGCAATGGATTCGTGTCCGCCTACGAAATTAATATGCTCGTAAATCTCATCAGCGATTACGTAAACTCCCGGGATGTTTGGCAATCACTGCAGCCAAACCAGCCAGCTCTTCCCTGGTGTAAACCGATCCGGTCGGATTGGAAGGGGAACAGAGCAACAAGAGCTTTGGTCTTGGGAGTAATGGCAGCTTCCAGTTGTTCGGCCGACATTTTAAACTCATCCTCAACAGTGGTATCAACGATCACGTTCACACCCTCCGCTATCTTTACCTGCTCGGCATAGCTAACCCAATAAGGAGCCGGAAGGATGACCTCCTCGCCCTTATCGATCAGGCACATCATTACATTGGCAAGGGAATGCTTGGCACCCACACTTACCATGATGTTGGAAGGTTTATAGTCCAGATTGTTTTCCCGTTTGAACTTTTCAACTATGGCTTTCAGCAGATCGGGATAACCGGCTACGGGAGCGTAGTGGTGCCAGGGACCGTCGATGGCCTTCTTGGCTGCCTCCCGGATGTGTTCTGGTGTCATAAAATCGGGTTCCCCGACACTGAGGTTGATTACGTCGACTCCTTTTTCTTTCAATTCACGTCCCTTTTGATTCATAGCGATCGTAGCTGATGGAGAAAGGGAATTAATTCTTGCTGAAAGTTGTTCCATGTATAAATTTTTAAATTTGGTTGACTATTGCATTTCAGAGACTAAAAATACGCTTTTCGTGATAATTAACGTTAATATTGTGGTAAGCAGTATCAAAAAAAAATCAACATGGAGGTTTTGCTTGAAATTCTAAAGTACACATTACCCGCGCTGATCGTTTTTCTCACTGTTTTGGTGATGATGCGTACCTGGTCAAAAAACGAAGACAAACGGCGAAAAGCCGAATTTAATCTTCATATTTCCGACGAAATCCTGCCCGTTCGCCTCCAGGCTTACGAGCGCAGCATCCTCTTACTGGAACGCATTTCGCCTGAATCAATGATCATGCGTGTCAGTCGCAACGATTACACCGCCCGGCAGCTTCTTCAGGAATTACTCAAAAATATCACCACTGAGTTTGACCACAACATTGCCCAGCAAACCTACATGAGTACCGAAGCATGGGAAAAAATGAAGGCGGCAAAGAACCAGGTCATCAACCTGCTCAACGATACGGCTAAGGAGGTCAATCCCGATGCCAAAGGCACCACCCTGGGTAAACTAATCCTGGAACGCCTCACCGAATTAAAAAGCCCACCCACACAGGTCGCCGTCGACTTCCTGAAGCAGGAGGTAAAGACCCTGTTTCTGTAATTTACAGTACACCTTCATCATGATTGCCGAAAGGATTAGGCTCTTCCATTAAGGAAGAAAACTTTCGTTTATATTTTTATTCATGTTTGAATTTCATAAATTGTATAACGATATAAACCTAAAAACCTTAAACTCAAATCCCTGTAACATGAAAAAGGCACCATCTACCCGTTCTATTCTCTCCCTACCGGGAATGTTTTTTGTTCTGTTAATCCTTCTCTGGAGTTGCAATACTTCCAAACAGAAACAGACGGATTCCAATGAAAGTTCAGATGTGAAATCTACAAAAGAGGCCGTTATTGAGGATCTATCCGGTTATCCGATACCAACTTCTTTTGAAATCACCCAGCTTATCTATGAAGCCGGTGCACCCTACATTTTGCCCCTCTCAAATGACCCGGAAAATGCTTCAACTTATATCACGCAAAAAGATCAAGCCCTTAATCTGGGTGTTTATGGCGCCGATCTGTGCTATGCCAGTACCTACATGATGAAACAGGGAACCATGTTATTTCTTGAAGCATCAAAAATATTGCTCGATGAACTGGGAATTTCCACTGCATTCAATGCCGACTATGCCACGCGGGTTGAAAACAACCTGGACGACCGGGATTCCCTCATCATCATCGTTTCAGAGTCATTTTATGACACCTGGAAATATCTGGTAGGTAACAAACAGGATGTACTTGCACGTCTGGTAGTTTGCGGAAGCTGGATCGAGGGTATCTACATCACAGCAAATATTGCCCAGACATCAAAGGAACCGGCAGAATTTCTGCAGATTCTTGCAAAACAAAAAAATTCGCTGAATAAAATAGTTGCCACACTCGAACCAGTCAAGGATGCCGGGGAGGTAAACGATGTTATTAAGGGATTGTATGTTTTGCAGGAAATTTATGAGGGAGTAGGCGATACACTCACTGAAGAACAGTTGGAGAAAATATTCGAGCAGGTCGAATCACTGCGTTCGGCCATTGTATAGCTAGTGTCGCAGTAAGGATACTGCGCTTTCGATGATGATTACGAAGAATTCATTGTATGAAAGAAACAGTATTAAATGCACTTCTACAGCTATTTGCCATTATTGCTAATGTTTCTCAAGATGGTGTATCTTTCAAAGCCCGGTCTATCGTAAAAACCTTCCTGCGTCAGCATCTTAAAACCAATTCGATTAATAAATACCTTGTTGTATTTGATCATTACCTTGAGATTCATCATCCCCAACTATTTGCTGGAGGGCTTACCACAGAAGAAGGAACCCTTTCCGACAGTGCTAAGTTGGGCCGAATCGCACATGAGATAAACCAGAGTCTCCTTCAGCGGGAAAAATTCATTGTCTTCCTCAGGCTTGTTGAGTTTATCAATGAAGATGATGTGATGACCGATAGGGAGCTTGCCTTTATCAGGCTGGTGGCCGATTCATTTAACATTTCACCAGAGGAACAAAACAACACCAGGGCTTTTGTGCTCAATAACTGTGAAGAAATTGAGAAGGACAAGCTAATGATTATCGACAAGGAGGACCATCCCTTCATCGAGGGGATAGGGCATCTGCAGGAGAAAGGGCTCGAGGGAAGGCTGGCCATTCTCCACCACGAAAGCACCGACACCTATATATTTCGCTACCTGGGTAAGATGAATCTCTTTCTTAACGGACAAAATATCATCCCGGAAAGAATTGAATTAATGGAAAATGGTTCTCTTATCACCGGGTCCATGATCAATCCGGTCTATTACAGTGATATCTCCAGGAAATTCCATTATACCGACGAGGCCCCTAAAATTTTTTTTGTGGCTGAAAATATTGAATACCAGTTTAAGAACAGCACCAAAGGAATAAAGAGATTCAGTTTCAGCAAGGAATCCGGCAATCTGATCGGTATCATGGGTGGAAGCGGAGCAGGCAAGTCTACCCTGCTCAACATACTTTCCGGCAAGCTAAAACCCAAAGCGGGAAGGATTACCATCAACGGTATGATATCCACCAGGAAGAGGATCAAGATCGAGGGAATCATTGGATTTGTTCCCCAGGATGATCTTTTAATGGAGGAGCTGACTGTTTTCAGGAATCTTTATCTGAATGCAAAACTATGCCTGAGTAACCTGTCAGAACCCGAGTTGTTAAAGAGAGTCAATCAGGTGCTTATCGACCTGGACCTGGACGATATTAAACACCTGAAGGTGGGAATCCCATTGAATAAATTCATCAGCGGAGGACAGGAAAGCGTTTGAATATTGCCCTCGAACTGATCAGGGAGCCGGCAGTGTTGTTTGTGGATGAGCCTACTTCGGGGCTCTCTTCCATGGGTTCGGAAAAGGTGATGTTGCTGTTAAAGGAACAGGCCCTGAAAGGAAGGCTGGTGGTTGTGAATATTCATCAGCCTTATTCGGATATTTTTAAGCTGTTCGACAGGTTCCTGGTCATTGATAAGGAGGGCCATGTGATTTACAAGGGAAATCCCATTGATGCCATTACGTATTTCAAGGCGCTCAGCAATTATGTAAATGCAGATGTGGGACATTGTGCGTCATGCGGAAATGTGATGCCTGAGGAGATCTTGAAGATGGTGGAGGCGAACGAGGTGGATGAATATGGAAAAGCAACCGGGGAAAGGAAGGTTGCCCCTGATGAGTGGTATGATCTTTACCATGAGAAGATCGAATCGAAGCAGAATATTGTTTCCGTCAAAGCACCCCTTCCCTTCATTGATTTCCATATTCCGAAAACTGTATATCAATTCGGAATCTTTAGTCTCAGGAACATCCTTTCCAAACTGGCAAACACCCAGTACCTGCTGCTCACTTTCCTGGAAGCTCCGCTTCTTGCCCTGATCATTGGCTTTTTCACCAGGTATACCCCTGACATGGCTGCGGCCTCAGATTATACCCTCAGGGAAAACATGAATTTATTTGCCTGTATGTTTATTGCCGTTGTGGTGGCCATATTCATGGGGCTGATGTCCAGTGCAGAGGAAATTATCCAGGACAGGAAAATCCTGGAAAGGGAGTCCTTCCTTCGACTGAGCAGGTTGAGTTACCTTCACTCCAAAATCCTTACCCTTTTCCTGATCTCAGCCATTCAGACCTTTACCTTTGTGATTATCGGGACCAGCATCCTGGAGATCAAAGGCATGCTGTTTCCCTTCTGGGCCATCATGTTTTCCATTTCCTGCCTGGCCAACATGATCGGGTTGAATATTTCATCGGGATTAAATTCAGTGGTTTCTGCATACATCATTATACCGATGCTCATCGTACCTCAATTTTTATTCAGTGGCGTGACCATCAATTTTGACAAAATCAACAACATTATCAAGCACCCGGAATATGTCCCCATCATTGGAGAGATGATGCCCACTAGGTGGGCCTATGAAGCAGTAGCGGTTTATCAGTTCAAAAAAAACAAGTTTAACAGGGAGCTATACGAATTTGACCGGCAGATAAAAAATGCTGAATATAACAGGGACTACCTCATTAAAGAGCTCCATGGAAAGCTGGATCAAATTGATTTCCAACGCTTAAAGGGCCAGGACCTGAGTCAGTCTCAGGATGAACTGGATCTGCTAAGAAAAGAGATTCAAAAACTCTCCGCATCAGGCATCCCCGGATCCTTTGAAGCTATTGATAAGCTTAATGCAGGCCTCTTTGATGAGAGCGTTTACCGGGAAACCAAAAATTATCTCAATGCTGCCGGCAATAAATACTTAGACCTCAGGAACAGGGCTACCCAACAGAAAGGGACAAAAAACGCTGAGCTTATCACAAAATGGGGAGGAAAAGAAGGCTATAACAAAATGAAAGATGCCCATACCAATAAGCGCCTTGAAGAGATCTTAACCAATAAGCAAGAGGTAAGAGGTATTATTGAGTGGAACGGAGAGTTGATCCGTAAATCAGGTCCCATCTACATGGAACCCCTGTCCCGGAGTGGAAGGGCCCATTTTTATGCTCCTGACAAAAGGATTGGCAAGTTAGCCATCGACACATACTGGTTTAATTTTTTCGTCATTTGGCTCTTCGCCCTTTTCTTCTATCTCAGCCTGGTATTCGACCTGCTTCGCAAAATTTCCGATTGGAACCAGGTCAGGCAATTAAGGAGAAGGAAGTAATAAACAAAAATTCCTGAGCTGCAGACAATCAGTCAATCTGACATTTCGAATTATGATCTACATACAGCGCTTATTATTAAAATGCTTTCCCGAACCTTAAGGAAAAGGAAAGGAGAATATCATTATCTTCCTGATGCCAGATTTGAGGCCCCCCATCAATGCTGAACATAAAATTGCCTTTGCTTAGTAAACTGACTCCGATTGGAATATAGGCTCTTCAGTCCGCTGGAACCATTCCAGAGACTAATCCCCAGGATTCTGATGTGCCCGCATGGAAACTGACATGACCAGGTGTTATGGAGGGAAAGTAAAATTTTGTTCCTGCAGAGGCACCAAGAAAACCCAATCCGGCTTCAAGCCCCCAGAATGGAGTGATTAATCTTTCATAAACAGCCCCGACCATCACATCATACCATCCCAGCTGCAAACTGAAAATATTTTTCACAGTTGTTTTCTCTGCTACCTTCAGGGTGGCAATATCCTCTCCAAAGCGATAGCCAACTTTAAGCCCGAACCAGGGCGAAAAATAACTCTCTTCCTCGTGAGACGAAACTCCCGGAGACCACATCAAACCACCATCGATACTATATTGGAAATTTTTCTTGCCGAAATAGCTTAAACCAAGAGGCAAATAAAACATTCCATAGCCATCATAAGAGACCGCTCCCGATAATCAGGTGAATAGATTCAAGCTATGAAGCCTTGGATTAGTCAGGTAAACATCAAGTCGTGCCCCTGCTGAGAAGACGCCCACACCCAATTTGAAGGAAAGCCTGTTATTCAGCATTTGGCCGTAGCTGACCCCAACGGGCCATGCAGGCGCCCCTATAAATTCCAGGGAAATACTGTTTGATTTTATGGCAAGACCTGGCGAGCTGTCATTTTAAGCATTCAGAACCAGCGGTATGACCAGAAAAATGACCAGGATAAATTTGGATTTCATCGTTGAGATTTAGTGATCGGCTGATCTAAAGGTAATTTTATTTAGAATAATTCCAAGTTGTATCCTAAAAATTGGCTTGAAGCTTAAGGAAAGACAAAACCTCCTGCCGGGTTACCCATGGTATCCCAACAGGAGGCTTCGTTATTATTTCTCCGAAATAGCCGGATCCAGATCCGGCCTGTCAGATTATTTAATCAATTCTACACTGCGCTTCACAAAGGCAGCAAGGGCTTCCCCTTTAAGCTGGTTATTGGCCAGCAGGGCAAGGTCAATCAGCTGCTTCACAAGCTTCTGATCCTTGCCGTACTTTTTGAGCATCTCAATGCGCTGGTCCTCCAGTTCGCTCAGCTTCTTATTAACGGTCTCCATCTGGTCCTTCTCACTCTGGGGGATCTCTTCATCCTTCTTGCCTTTTTTGGCTTTCTCGAGTAGCTGCTGCTCTTCGGAAAGGCCTTTTTTCTCGGCACGAAGTTCTTCCAGTTTTTTACCCAGCTTCTTTTCGGTCCCTTCAGCAACTTTTGCTACCAGCGGGTGATTGGAATTTACAACCAGATTGTATGAATCGGGGAAGTTCCCATACATGGAAGCCTGTCCGCTCATCTCCTGCATGTCTTTCATACGGCGCATAAACTCGCTCTGGGTAATCATTACAGGACTCTCCGTTTCAGAAAGTGATTCGTAGCTCACGAAATAATTCATCTCTTTTCCTGGCAGTTGTGACTGAAACACAGGGGTAAGATCCGATTGTTGCTCCGAAGTGAGTTTTGACTCACGCACCTCATCCTTATCAATCAACTTATCGATAATCTCAGAATCAACCCTTGCAAAACGCGACTCCTTTAATTTAGGCTCCAGGTGGTTCACAAAGTGAGTATCGAGCTGTCCGTTCATTAGCAGGACATCGTATCCCTTGGCTTTGGCCGCCTCAATGTAAGAGTACTGCCCATCTTTGTCCGTAGCATAGAGGTAGACCAGCGACTTATTCTTATCAGTCTGGTTTTCCTTAATCAGCGCTTCATACTCTTCCAGGGTAAAATATTTTCCATCAACATTCTTCAGAAGAACAAATTTTTCGGCACGATCATTGAATTTTTCATCCGACAACATGCCATATTCAATAAAGAGTTTCAGATCGTCCCATTTTTTCTCATATTGCTCACGGTCCTTCTTGAAAATCTCCTCCAGGCGGTCGGCCACCTTTTTGGTGATGTGCGAAGAAATTTTCTTCACATTGGAGTCACTTTGAAGGTAACTCCTGGATACATTTAAGGGAATATCGGGAGAATCGAGCACACCGTGCAGCAGGGTCAGGAATTCTGGAACAATCCCTTCGACCGAGTCGGTAACAAAGACCTGGTTGCTATAAAGCTGTATCTTATTCTTTTGAATCTCGATGTTATTCTTGATCCGGGGGAAATAGAGGATTCCGGTCAGGTTGAAGGGGTAATCCACATTCAGGTGAATGTTAAATAAAGGGTCTTCCGCTACGGGGTAAAGCTTGCGATAAAACTCCGCATAATCCTCTTCAGTGGCCTCTGAAGGTGGCAGTGTCCACAAAGGTTTGGTATCATTAATAACGTTGAGTTCCTTCGGTTTCTACCTCTTTGCCATCCTTCCACTCTTTCTTCTTCCCAAAGGCAATTTCAACCGGGAGAAACTTACAATATTTTGTCAAGCAGCTCATTAATTTTACTTTCCTCAAGGAATTCCTTGCTTTCATCATCGATATGCAGAGTAATGGAAGTTCCCCTGCCCTTTTTCTTGGTCTCCTCAAGGGAATACTCGGGACTACCATCACAGCTCCAGGCCATAGCTACGGCATCATCCTTCCACGACAGGGTCTTGATATCCACCTTGTCAGACACCATAAATGAGGAATAGAATCCAAGCCCGAAGTGACCAATAATGGCATTACTGTCGGTTTTGTATTTCTCAAGGAAGTCTTCCGCGCTGGAAAAAGCAATCTGGTTAATGTATTTCTCCACCTCTTCGGCAGTCATCCCGATACCCGAATCGGATACGGTGAAGGTTTTTTTCTTCTTATTCACATCGACCTTTATGGTCAGGTCACCCAATTCACCTTTAAATTCACCAACAGAAGCAAGCGTTTTTAACTTCTGTGTTGCATCAACTGCATTGGAAATCAGTTCACGCAGGAATATCTCATGGTCCGAATAAAGGAACTTTTTAATAATTGGGAAAATGTTCTCAGTGGTAACATTGATTTTACCTGTCGTCATCGTTCAATTGTTTTAATGTTTTACATCTGACCAGACAGTAGTCAAATGATATGCCAATGAGATAAATCTGACAATACGTCAGTATTGCAGCCTGGCATCAATGTCATTCTGGAGTGTCCATGTACCTTCGTCGAACTTTAATCCGTCAAAAGAGCCGTCGGGACCATAAAACTCGAAGTTATTTTCGTAGATAGGATGAAGGGGAACAAGGTGATCGAAGGTGATCATATCGAGCTTGGGTTCATAGCGAGCCGATATGGACACCTGGTTTGAATACTCCAACACAACCCGGTCGACATGTTCACTCCCGTTAAAAAACATCTCCTTCTCAAATTTTGGCCGGTTTCGCTGGATCGTCAGTACCTCCATCGACTTGATGTTGGAAAGGGAGTTGTTGAAATCGAGTCCCAGCAATGTATAAAAGGTTTTCCTTTTCTCCTGTTTTGTTACGATGCTGTAATAGAGCTTCCCATACCAATCCTCAAGCGTTTGATTGGCACGGTATACCCCTGCCTGTGTTTTAAAATTATCCTGAAGGGCAAACA
The DNA here is from genome assembly GCA_963716765.1 of uncultured Bacteroidota bacterium. Lineage (GTDB taxonomy): Bacteria > Bacteroidota > Bacteroidia > Bacteroidales. The sequence goes on from CAVQUO010000011.1 coordinate 30,475, forward strand.
GAGCCATTTTTCCCTTCTTAAGTCCCACCTGTATGAAGCAGAAATAGCGATAGTTGTCGGGATCATCCATCACATGCCATGAGAAGATCCTGATGAGCTTGTCGTCCGAAGATTTCACACCGATACGGCTCAGCCTGGCCCAGGGATAATCCATGGCACCAGGCATGCTTAAGGCCTCAGGGACTAAAAAATTGATCTCCTTGAGAACCTGTTCCACATTGGTCACAGTATCCGAATAAAGTTCTGCAAACAGACTCTCCAGTTGGGTTTCAGCTTTGTGTAGCTCAAGATAATCATGATCCTGCCCCTGGGTCAGTGGGCTCAGTAAAAAAAGGAACAAAATGGAAAAAGTCCTGATCATGTCTTTAGGAACGCAATAATAATAAAATTCTTATCCGGGAAGCTGATCAAGTGTGGAAAGTACCAGATCAATCGATCGGTCAACCTCCTCCTCGCTTAATAATCAGGGGCGGAGCAATCCGGAAGGAATCATCAGAAAAAAGAAACTGATCAATCACCAGTCCGTTTTCAAAGGCCTTTGAAATAAAGGACCCCACATCGACCCCTTCCTTTAGCACCACGGCAAGGAACAAACCCTTACCCCTGATACTTTTAATCAATGGATGCTTCAGGCCAGCCCGGTAGCGTTGCCCCATCAATAGGGAATGTTCCATCAAACCATCTCTCTCCACAACCTTTTGTGCCGCCAGTCCTGCAGCACAACTCACAGGGTGACCACCAAAAGTGGTAATATGTCCCAGGGGTGGATCAAAGGTCAGTTTACTCATCATTGCTTTGGGTGCGATAAAAGCCCCCAGTGGCATCCCTCCTCCAAAGCTCTTGGCCAGACACAGGATATCCGGGACCACCCCGTAATGCTCCGAGGCCAGCAAACTACCGGTCCGGCCCATCCCGGTCTGAATCTCATCCATGATCAGCAGGGCTCCGGTGGCATCACATCGCTCCCTCACCTTCATTAGAAAATCTCCTTCCGGCTCAATAATTCCTGCCTCCGCCTGGATGGGTTCCACTACTACACCGGCCACCGATTCATCTATTAGCTTAAGATCTTCAATACAATTAAATTGCATATGCTTTATCCCGGGCAAGAGGGGCAATGAACCTGATCTGGCCCTGGCATCACCCAGTAAACTCATTGCACCATGAGTTCCGCCATGGTATGCCTTCTCAAAGGCACGGAATTCTGCCCGGCCAGTGACCCTTTTTGCGAGCTTCATGGCCCCATCAATGGCCTCACTGCCAGAATTCACAAAAAAGACGTTATCCAGAGGTGCTGGTAAATGCTCGATGAGCCAGCTGGCATATTCCACCTGGGGTGATTGGACAAACTCACCATAGACCATGGTATGCATGTACCGTTCAGCCTGCTGTTTCACAGCCTCCACCACATCCCGATGCCCATGGCCGAGGGCAGAGACGGAAACACCAGATACCAGGTCAATATAGGCTTTCCCCGAGGCATCATAAAAGTAGATTCCCTCTGCCCTTTCAATCTCAAATGTGAGGGATGAGTCAGATGTCTGCGCCACATGCCGCAGAAACAACTGTCGATTGGAAATCATCTGGATTTATTTGATGATCAGGTTGATGTCGCGCATCAACTTCTCCTTGTAAGACTTACCGATGGGAATGGATTTAGTTCCATCCTCAACCTCGATAATAACCGCGTTGTCCTCTATCACATTGATGCAACTGGTATTCACAATATATGACCTGTGGACCCGGGTAAATTTGGCACCAGGAAGCTTCTGTTCGATGGCCTTCATGGTAAAGTGAATGGTATACTTTTCAGTGAAGGTATTGAAGATCACATAATTTTCAAGTGCTTCCACCCAAAGGATATCATCATACTTGAGCTTCACCAGGGTGGCGTTTTTCTTTATGAAGATCTCATCTTTTCCGAGTTGCTCTGCATTGATCTGCTCGTAGCGCTTAAAAGCTTTACTAACTGCCCTGTAGAAACGACCATAATCAACTGGCTTCAGAAGGTAATCGGTAACATCATATTCATAAGAATCAACAGCATACTTTCCCTTTGACGAGACAATAATGATCTGTGGTGGATTTTTCAAAGTGTTCAATAATTCGATCCCTGTCATTTCCGGCATCTCAATGTCCAGAAAAATGAGATGAATGTTATCATGCTTCTTCAGAATATTCACGCCCTCTACCGGATCTCCACTAGATGATATCAATTCTAACCCGTCTGTTTTCTGTATAAACTCCTCGATAATCCTCCTCGAAAGGGTATCATCGTCAATGATCATGCAATTCATCACAAAGGTATTTAATCAATCAAACTTAAGTACTTATCTACTAATTAGGTGCGTTAATCAAAGGTAATCAATAATCTAACACAAAAATATATTCACATTAAAAAGTATTCCTGTTCTCCCTTAGAAACTTATTTTCAATCTGTTTCCCTAATTTTATACTGCCCCTTAACCAATCAAGCAAAAGTTCTGCCTGCTCCTCCTTCCCGATCCTCCAATCGATGGAAGATTGCTCCAGTCGTTTTCGAAGCGTATACATTATAACAGCTGCAGATACAGAAATGTTGTAACTTTCTGTAAACCCAATCATGGGAATCTGTATAAACTCATCAGCCAGCTCCAATGCTCTCTCGGTAAGACCTTCCAAGCTCAGTACCAAACATAAAAACCGCTTTGCCTTTTTCCAGATCAAATGTCTCAGGGGTAATTCCCTCTTTATGGGGTGAGGTAGCCACAATCCTGTAGCCTTGCTTCTTTAATTTCTCAAGCGCTTTTTTGATATGAACACCTCCGGCCCGATCAGGCCTCCTGTTATGCATCTCACTTCCCAGGGCTATGCCGCTGTTGTAATGATTTATGCTAAGCCAGAGGTCAGAACCCACTGCGATATCAGGATTAACCTCATATTCATTGCTCTCTTCCACAACATGAACATCTTGAATACCAAGACATTCACAGGTACGCATCACTGCGCTGGCATTCTGGGCCTGGTAAATATCCTCCAGCAAGACGGTGATATACCGGGTGCGTTCACCCAGGACCTTTCTAAAACCTGAAAGCCGGCTTTCGCTTACAAAGCCAGACATGTATTCAATCAAATCGGAATGCATTCGATCCATACACCAAAAATAAACAATAAAAAAAGGGGGCAAAAGCCCCCTTCAATAATACAGTTCAAATATCTTTACTTAACTGCGTCTCCAAGTTCGCTTCCAGCTTTGAACTTAACAACCTTCTTAGCAGCAATTTTAATCTCTGCACCAGATTGTGGGTTACGGCCAGTCCTTGCGCCTCTTTCAGTAACTGAGAATGAGCCGAATCCAACGAGTGCAACACGGTCACCTTTTTTCAATGCGCCAGTTGTTACGGCGATAAATGCATCAAGAGCCTTTTTGGCATCTGCTTTAGTCAGATCTGCTTCGGCAGCAATTGCATCTATTAATTGTGCTTTGTTCATAATAAAATGAATTTAAGGGTTAGTAAATGTTTTTTCAATTTTCTTAAAATCCTATACAAATATAATTTTTTCTTATACCCGACCAAGGATGCACGCAAAAAAAATCGCTGAAATGTTGATAAATGCTAGGTTTTTGGTGATAACCGCCTCCTAAGCGCCAAAATTTCAGGCTTAAAAACGGTCAATTCCGGCTCTCAAATGATTTTTCGACTAAAACTCCTGAATAGTCTGTCATTACTCGGTTCCCTGAATTTCAATTCCAAATCAGGCCCAATCTTAAAATAAATCAATCCATCTGTCCACCTGATAAGCACCATAAAATCGGCCTGCCAATATTCCCCAATTATAAAATTTTACTAATTTTGCGACCCGTAGGACCGGAGGAATGGCAGAGTGGTCGAATGCGGCGGTCTTGAAAACCGTTGTACCGCAAGGTACCGGGGGTTCGAATCCCTCTTCCTCCGCATCAACACTCAAAACCCTGATACGCAAGTATCGGGGTTTTTCATTTGTGACAAATCGAGCCAAGCTTGCTTGAGCGAGAATTGGAGCAAATGAAAAGACAATTGTGAGCGAAGCGAATAATTGGTTTTGAGTGCTGATGCAGGCCTCCCCAATGGGATCACGAGCATCGCGAGTAATCCCGGGATTTAAATGGCCCACCAGGTCTCTTCACCGTTGATCTCGAAATGAATCTCCATCACTCCGGGCCAGAGAGGATCCTTCAGTTCCTTTTCCCAGCGGGTCATCTCAAGCATAAATTGCTGAACCAGCTCCGGATGAACTGGGTGCAAGATTAATCTTTCTCCCCTTTATCACTTGCCAGATCAAAGAGGAATAGCTGCTCATCCCTGGTATTCCAGATAAATTTCCAGTTTTCGTAACGCAAGGATTTGTTAAAGTCGGTTCGCCAGAACAAAGCTTTGTGTGGAGCGCCATCTTTCTGACCTGCAAGGTAGGGAAGCAGATTGACGCCGTCAATAATCCTGTCTGAGGGTTCTGGAATGCCTGAAGTGGCCAGTGCCGTAGCAAAAAGGTCCATTAAAGAAACCGCTTGCTCATAGCGGGTGCCCGGGGGAATTTTATCTTTCCAGGAGATCATGCAGGGAACATTTACCCCTCCATCAAAATGGGTCATCTTTCCCCCGTTCAGGGAGCCATTCTCACTTGCCCCGGTATAGGTGGCAGCGCCATTGTCACTTGCAAACAGGATCAGGGTATTTTCAAGCATACCCTCCTCTTCCAGTTTTTGAAGAATCAATCCTATGCCATCATCAAGGGCGGAGATCATGCTGTAATAAACGCGTTTGTTTTCATCCTTGATGTGATCGAATCGCTGATAGTATTCCAAGGGTACCTGGAAAGGAGTATGAGGTGCGTTGAAGGCTGCAAATGCAAAGAAGGGTTCCTTGCTATGCTGATCGATAAAATCGACCGTTTGCCTGGCAATGCTGAAGGTTAGATACTCCTTCTCCATGATTACCGAATCGTTTACCCGAATGGCACATGATCCCTTTCGTTTCTGTTTCCAAATATGTTTGCTGGCGAAATAATCATGCCGGAAGTTGACTATATCCGGATCCTTGGGCAGGGCATAAGAGGAGAAAGCTTCATAGAATCCATATTGATAATCAAAGCCCCTGGAATTTGGCAAAAACATGTCGTCGAGTCCCAGGTGCCATTTCCCGAATATGCCTGTGTGGTATCCCGCGGCCTGCAAGATTTCCGGCAAAAGGATTTCTCCAGGGTCTATGCCCTGCTTTTGCATATCCTCCCTGGAAGGTGTGGACATGGGATTTATGAGGTGCATGGGCTCAGGCTTCACAAAACGGTCCGTGATGTAATATTCCAGTTTGTTCCTGGGATAGCGATTCATGGGCTGGCGTTCAAAGCCAAAACGATGCTGATACCTCCCGGTAAGCAGGCTGGCCCGGGACGGACTACAAACTGAGCTGGTTGAATAGGCATCTGTAAAAATGACCCCGCTTTCAGCCAGGCGTGATAGATGAGGTGTTTGAACACCCTCCCGGTGGTAAACCGAGATATCATCCCTTCCCAGGTCATCCACCAGGATCAGCAGGATATTTGGCTGTTTTCTGCTGCCTTCCTGCATATGAACTGCTTTCAGGTAATCATTTTTACTTTCAATAATAGCTTTGTCAAATTCAATGGGGAAAGGACCACCATCCACCTGAATACTGCTGCAGGAAGGACTAAGTAATCCGAGCACAACTACCAGGGCAAGTAGCGAATATTTAATCATTGAGACATAGTTAGCAAGTGCAAATATGTAAAAAAAATGCGTATTAATTGATGTGTTTGCAAGGTACCTAGGCTCACAACCAATTTCAAAGCTTACTCCATAAAGAATATTTCAACTATTAGAATATTTCAACTAACTTTATGGATACACAAAACAATGTGATGATGAAAAAATCAAAAACTATGATGATCGTATTGATCGTCACGCTGGTATCAGGTTCATTGTTCGCACAGGATATTACAGGCACTTGGTCCGGGACACTGACGATTCCACAAGGTCAGCTCAGGGTCAATTTTAACATCTCTGCAGCCGATAATGGATATACTTCCACTCTGGATAGTCCAGATCAGAATGCTTTTGGAATCCCAACTGATACTACTATCTACAAAAAGCCCGAATTAAAAATCACTATCGTTCAATTGGGCGCAGAATATGAAGGAAAGCTGACCGAAGAGAATAAAATCGAAGGCACCTTTACCCAGATGGGACAGGCCCTGGAATTGGTCCTCACGAAAAAGGAAGAGTAATCAATCATTAATTAGTAATTTGGGGGGCTGCATATTCTAACGAAATAAAGGCCCTATGAAATTTCTATCCTTTCTATTCATTCTCTGCTGCGCTATTGTATTTAATCTTGCAGCCCAAAATGTGCCTCCTCAACAGGATGGGTCCCTCTTCTCACTGGAGGTTGGGAACCTGGTTTTCAGAGTTGATTCAACTTATGGGGCCAAGGTATCTTCCTTAACCCTTGATGGTACAGAATTTATGATTACCTCCGATATGGTTTCGTCTGACTTTTTATGGGGGGCAACACTGTGGCCTTCACCACAAAGTGAATGGGACTGGAATAATTCAAACAAACTGGTGTGGGATCATGAGCCATATTCAGCTTTCATAGATGGTGACACCATGCGTTTTACCGGGAAAGAGACATCGGTTGACAATGGAGATAGTTTTTATTTCATAAAGAACTTTTGGGCCTCTTCGGCCGACACCACCATATCCCTGAAATATTCGATGGTAAATACTACGGGTAAGACCATAAAAAAGGCCCTTTGGGAGTTAACACGGGTACCGGTTGGGGGTCTCACCTTTTGGCCCACTGGTCCCGGTGGAACCTGGGGCGACCTGGCTCCTGCCACCGAAGAAATCAATGACCATACCTGGTACGACAGGGAAAGTAAAGACGGTACGAACCTGAAATTTTTTGCCGATGGTTCGGACGGATGGTTTGCTCATGTGGATGATTATGGCACCTTATATATTAAAACATTCGAGGATGTGAACCGGTCAGAATTTGCAAACAAAGAAGGTGAAATAGAATTATGGGTGGCAGATGAATATATTGAACTAGAGAATCAAGGCCCTTGCAGAAACATCGCAGATCAAGCACAGCTGGATTATGAGCTTAAATGGTACCTGAGACCCCTGCCCGACGATATTGAGGTTACAGCCGGGAATATGGAACTCGTGGAGTATGTAAAATGGGTCATCTCCGACAAAGGGACTGCTCCCACTTCTATCGTATCAGACCGCAAAAACCTGACTGCGCAAATATATCCTAATCCCGCAAAGAACAGCATCCATATAAGCCTGAACGGATCCACCACTGACCCAATTCAATTTACGCTCATTGATATTCACGGCAAGTCTGTAAAGAAGGGTAAATTAACTTCTGAAAACATAGACGTTTCAGCATTAATTAGTGGGGTCTATTTATTGTTGCTCGAAACCGGAGAAGAGATCATTTATAATAAGCTTGTGATCGAGTAGATGAAACACAAAGGAAAACAGGATGAAAAGAAAAACCACTTACCCAAAAATTCTCTTTCTTTTTCTGGGGATCGCCTCCACCATTTGGTTCCTTATCAGAGTGATCCCCAAACCATCTCGTGCAACTTATCCATGCATCAGGGCTGCCGCTCCTTTTATGTCGACCTTTGTCATCTATCTGCTGGGGATCAGTGCCTCGTGGTTCTCGTTTAAAAAATTCAGGCAGGCCATCCATAAATCAAGGTACCTTGCCGGATCCCTCTTTCTTCTTTTATCGATCATGGCATATGGATTTATTTTGCTGCATGGCCAAAAAGATGCCATTGCCAGGGTACTTTCTCCCACCGACAACACCTTCCCGCTTCCCTCCAATGAGCCCATTGGGGAAGCAAGGGGATTATTCCCCGGACGAGTGGTATGGGTCCAGGACACAGCAGCTACCAATGAGAATTATATTCCACAAAAAGGGAGTGATGATCTATGGTACAGCGATGATAATGCGGATGAGGATGTGATCAGCGACATGCTTGAGCTCTCTCTCATCGAATATGCAAGTGCAAAAAATATTACAGATGCCTGGGAAGCCATATTTAAATCTTTCAATCTTTCAAAGGGGAAAGGTGAAATCGGCTACACTCCTGGCGAGAAGATTGCTTTCAAAATCAACCTGACCAATCAGGCCTGCAGCGACAGCGAAAGGCCTCAAAGAATGGATGTTGCACCACAGTTGCTCAATGCCATATTAAGTCAGCTGGTAAATGTGGTGGGTGTTGCCCAGGCCGATATCACCATGGGCGATCCCTACCGGGAATTCAGATCGGAATACCGCAAGCTGGTGATGAGCAAGTTTCCGGATGTATATTATGTGGATGGAGCTGGTGGGAACGGGGTGCATCAAACAGCGCCCTCTGCAGAAGAAGTCCTTGTATTCAGCGACGGATTGTACAAGTCCACCCTGCCCCAGCAATATCTGGACGCAAGCTATGTGATTAATATCGCCTGCCTGAAATCCCATAATGCAGGAGGAATCACCCTGCTCGCAAAGAACCACCAGGGCTCATATCTTAAGAAGGGAGATGATCCAAAAAGCCAATACGCAGAGCTCATGCATTACAGCCTTCCCTGGGAAAGCGAAGGGACCGGCAAATACAGGCATACTGTCGATTACCTGGGACATGAGCAAACCGGTGGAAAAGGACTGATTTATATTATTGATGGAATATGGGGTGGAGAAGATTGGCAGGGATGGATTAAGAAATACAAGTCTGCCCCCTTTAACGATGACTATCCTAACTCGATTTTTGTGGGGCAGGATCCGGTAGCCCTGGAGTCGGTCGGTTTTGATATCCTGTTTAATGAATGTCTTACAGATCCATCAAAAGCCAGCTTCCCCATTGAATTTAAAGTGGAGGTGGCTGATCATCTGTCTCAGTGTGCCAGCAGCGACTACTGGCCCCAGGGACTACAATACGACCCTGAGGGTGATGGAACGATCATGGGTAGCCTGGGGGTTTTTGAGCACTGGAATAATGCTTCAGACAGGCAATACTCGAGAAATTTGGGAACAGGTATGGGGATTGAACTGCTATATGGCAAAACAGAAATCATCGACTATTGTGACTCGACCGATATTGTAATCTCCCCAACAGCAACGAATGAGACCTGTCCGGGATCTGGGAATGGTAGCATTGAGATTGAAGTCACCGGCTCATATCCGGAGTTTTCCTACGAATGGTCCAATGGGGCCAGTACAAAGAATATTGAAAAACTTTCTGCAGGCACTTATGCCCTGACTGTGATTGACGCAAAAGACTGCAGGGCAATGGAAACTATAAGCATTTTAGAACCTGAAAGGCCTACGATTGGTGACATTTCCGGGGACATCGAAGTTGAAGCATCACAAACCTATACCTACTCAGTTCCAAATCACGACAATCACAACTTTCAATGGTTGATTGATGGCGGCGAAATAATTTCCGGACAGGGAACAAATACTGTGGATATTCAATGGGGATCGGGAGTAAGTGGGATTGTTTCGGCATATGCCCAATCAATAGAAGGTTGCTTTAGTGACACTTCGTTCATAAATGTATCCATTTCTTCCACCGGCTTTGGGGAAATTGAGGCGCTTGGCTTCTCCATATATCCGGTTCCGGCCAAGGATTTTTTGATGATTGAAACAGATAAGCTGAAAACCTACTCCATATCCCTGGTGTCAGTAAACGGAGCCGTACTATTTAATGCCAGTCTCAAAGGAAAATCTCAGATTGACTTTTCAAAGTATTCCCCGGGAGTCTATTTTCTGACAATCCAATCCGACAGCTTTACCGCAACAAAGAAAATTTTAAAGGAATAACCTGTTTTGTTCATTTCATTAAACCTTTGTTTTATCTTTTCCAATTACTCTTTCTTACGTGATATCTGTTACAGGTGTTTGATGGATTCGATCTAGTCGATATTAGCGTTGACCTGGATTTGATTTTGGAAATTAAAATTCGCCCGCTAAGGTACTGTGATTATTTCGTGATACTTAATCTGTAAGTTTCGGGAAAATTTTACGACCAAGTGGATAACAATCAATCACACATAAATAGTTACCTTAAAATGAGCAAGATACTGATCATTGAGGATGACCGGGATATTGCCGATCTGATTGCGATCCATATGGACGACAATGGGCATGAAGCTACCAAGATCCATGACGGCAAGGAAGGTCTTCTCAAAGCAATGGAACAAATCCATGATCTGATTATCCTCGATCTGAAATTGCCAGGCATGGACGGCCTGGAGATATGCCAGCGGCTCCGCATGGAGAAAGTCGACACCCCCATAATTATGCTTACGTCCAAATCGGAGGAGATCGACAAAGTGCTTGGGCTGGAAATTGGTGCCGACGATTACATGACCAAACCCTTCAGCATCCGGGAACTGGTGGCAAGGGTAAAAACCGTTCTCAGAAGAGGAAGACCACAAAATGATAAGCGCTCAGCGCAGGGAGAAATCATCGAGTTTGAGAACTTCTATCTGGATGTGTCCAAAAGGATCGTTAAAACTTACAAGCAACAGCATGAGCTCTCTCCAAAGGAATTTGACATGCTGGTTCTTCTTGCCAAAAATCCCGGCAAGACCTATTCCCGGTCCGATCTTCTCAACCAGGTATGGGGAGTCGATTTTGAAGGATTCGAACATACAGTGAATTCCCACATCAACCGGCTTCGCTCCAAGATGGAGAAGAATATGAACGAGCCCGAGTTCATCCTTACTACCTGGGGAGTGGGATATAAATTTAAAGACGACTAAGATGACAAAGCAGGGAAGATATTCATTCAGCAGGCTGTACATACGAATCTCATCACTTTTTATAGGAGTACTTTTTGTATTTGCTGCCATCACCCTTTATATATCGGTTCAGGCCGCCAATCATTACGGCCAGGAGGTAACCCAGAATATGAACCACGACCTGGCCGCTCATGTGGCAGTCATGATGGATCCCTTCATTAATGATGCGATTCTCAACGAAGCCGGGCTTGAAGACCTGGTGCACTCATTAATGGTCATCAATCCCAGTATAGAGGTCTACCTGCTCGATACAAAGGGAAAGATATTAAGCTATGTGGCCCCTGAAAAGGTGGTCAAGCTGGAACAGGTATCACTTGCACCAGTCACCGATTTCATCAATAAAACAAATACGAAAATCATATACGGGGACGATCCCAGGAATCCTGGAGAGAAGAAGATCTTTTCAGCAGCCGAATTGATCCAGGACAACAGGCTCACCGGTTATATTTACATTGTACTGGCCAGTCAGGAATATGCCTCCGCAGCCAACCTGGTACGGGGAAGTTTTATCATGGGACTGTCCATTCGCACCATCATCACCGTTCTTATCGGTGCAGCACTGGTAGGCTTGTTTGCGCTCTGGTTCATCGTAAAAAAACTAAACCGAATCATCCGTGGTATTCGAAAATTTGAGGATGGCGACCTGGAAACCAGAATCGAGGTAAAGAGTAACGACGACCTGGACCAGATCGGCATTGTTTTCAACTCCATGGCCGATACCATTCAGCAGAATATTGAAGAACTCAAAGGAGTGGAGAACCTGCGGAAAGAGCTGATCAGTAACATTTCCCACGACTTGCGTACGCCCATCGCTTCCATACAGGGCTATGCCGAAACCCTGATCCTGAAAAAGGACAGCATAGAGCAAAAAGAACAGGAGAAATACCTGGGAGTCATCTATAAAAATTGTGAGAATCTTCAGGACCTGGTTACCAATCTCTTTGAACTGTCCAAATTGCAATCCAACCAGGTAATGCTCAATAAAGAGCCTTTCTCCATTGGCGAGCTGGTGCACGATGTGGCCAATAAGTACCGTCTTCTTTCGCAGAAAAAAGGAGTAAGTATTAATACTATAGTGTCCAAGGATATTCCGGTGGTGGAAGCAGACGTACTGCTCATCGACCGCGTGCTGCAGAACCTCATCGACAATGCTATTCGTTTCTGCAAGGAGGGCGATACTATCAACATCGAACTTAAATCATTGTCGACCGGAGAAGTGAACATCACCATCGCCGATACAGGAGCCGGCATCCAGAGCGATCACCTGCCCCATATTTTCGATCGCTATTTCAGAAAAGACGAGCGAGGTGGTTCTTCGGGTCTGGGACTTGCCATTGTAAAACGGATCATCGATCTGCACGAATCCTCCATCGATGTTAAAAGTGCAATAGGTAAAGGCACCAGCTTCCGGTTTAGCCTGCCGGTTGCCAATATTGCCTGACAATCATTACTCAAATACAATAATCCCGGAACCAAAGACCCGCCTGGCTGTTATACATAAGCCGGCAAACACAACAAAAACCAGAATTTATGAAAAAATATCTGTGTATCATTTCAATTCTTATCATTACTGTAGCAGGTAATAGTAAAACATCCACTTTTTCAAGTGAAGATGAGAAACCTCATGGAGATATTATAGTAGAAAACGAAATTGAAAAGTTGCCTTGTGATCTGCTAACTGAATCAGATATTAAAAAGACCCTCTCAATTTCGGAGGAAGAACATGCAGAAATTAAAAATGTAGTTCGTACCTATCCGACTTGCTTTTACAAATGGGAATCCATTAGCTTCTCTAAAACCAGTATCATTGGAGGAAATGAAGTAAGTATTGATTACCCTACCGAAGTAACCATCGTAGTAGTGAAAAATGCCTCCGAAGAAATGTATCAAACTTCAACCAAGGTCTATAAAGACGGGCAAGCTCAACAAGGAATTGGAGATATGGCCATTTGGGGCGGAGGAATGTCACAGCTCACTTTTTTATCAAAGGGATATATGATTCATTTAAATGTTCAGATGTCGAATGTTGAAATGATAAACAAAGAGAACGCCATTAAATTGTCGGCACTAATCATTGATAAACTTTGAATTGTGCACACTTCAAAAAGCCAAAAGCCAGGGTTTGAAATAAAATCAAACAAATATGTTGATGGAAGCACTTGGCCTGGCCGAGGTGACACATGAGAAAAGAGGGAATATGATGAGAGCCATCTGATGGGGCAAATGTTTAATTCGCTAACAGAAAAAACCGATAAGATGCCTGTGCTGTTTATGGGCCATGGCAGTCCCATGAATGGAATTGAGGATAATAAGTATACAAAAGGATGGGCTGAAATCACTAAAGATATCCCCAGGCCAAAAGCCATACTCATTATTTCAGCCCATTGGGAAACAAATGGCACCCGGATTTTTGCCGGTGAAAAAGCCCCGATGGTCTATGACATGTATGGATTTCCTGAAAAGCTTTATAAAGTTCAGTATCCCGCACCCGGAAGCCCGGAAATGGCCACTGAGATTTCGAATACGGTTCGCTATGCTCCGGTTAGCCTCACGCATGAATGGGGTTTGGATCATGGCGCCTGGAGCGTATTGACCAGGATGTTTCCTGAAGCTACTATTCCCTGCTTTCAAATGAGCCTGAACCGAACCCGGGACCTGCAATGGCATTACGATCTGGCTAAGGAGCTTGCTTTTTTAAGAGAGAGAGGTGTACTTATAATGGGCAGTGGAAACATCGTACATAACCTCAGGTATTTGTCCCAAATGAATCAACCTGCCGCAGATTGGGCCCTTGACTTTGATCAGTATGTAGGGAAAAAGATAATTGACCAGGATCATAAAGCACTCATTGAATATGAGCAGTTCGGACAGGCTGGATTGATCAGTGTCAATTCAGCGGAACATTATATTCCCCTGCTTTATACCCTCGCCGTGCAGGAAAGAAATGAATCCATATCCTTTTTCAATCATGACAAAGGAGAAACCAATATGGATATGATGATGAGATGTCTCAAAATTGGATAATCAAACCGGCCGTCTTTTTTAAAGTTTCAGGGTAACTGAATGACAGGTCCGACAATTTTCATGTCATGATCTTCAAATGCCTTTTCGATCTCTGAAATTGTGGGAGGTGATGTCCATGCATCTGTCACTTTAAAGAAATCTTCCATTTTTCCTGCTGGCATATATGATACGATCACTTTGCCCTTTTCGGATAATTGTAAAAAAGCATGTTGAACTTTCCTTGGCAGAAAAATAGTATCTCCTGATTTCATCTGAAATTGATCATCTCCCACCTGAAAAAGATATTCCCCCTCAACTATATAAAAGTATTCATCCTGAAATAGATGAATATGCAGGGGTGGTCCGCCATCCGGGGTGAATCCATTTTGCTCAAAAACTGCCAAAGAACCATCGGTGTCTTTTGATGAAATCTTAAGGTCCAAAACATTTAAGGTAACACCTTTCATTTTATAATGCACACCATACCTCGCTTCTCCGGATTTGACCTTAAATCCCATATTTGTTCTCTCCATGATTCCTGTTTTCATCCTTGCGAAAGTGCTTATCGGAAATAGGGCAAGTGCTGTTAAAATAAATCTTCCTCTTTTCATTGCGCTTTTTCCATTTTAATGTGATTTACAACAAAGGCAGCATCTCTGCTTACACCGCCAACCAGTCCTGAGGTCAGGGCATATTGAAATAACATGCCCACAAAATAAAGCCCTTTGAATTTTTCGGAGATACCACGATGGGTTTGGGGCCAGCCATTCTGACCAACTACATCAAACTTCATCCATGAAAAATCAGGCCTGAACCCTGTAGCCCAGACTATTGAAGCTACTTTTAATATGCGGCCATCCTCTGCTTGAGGCAATCCTTCTTTCACTCCAATCAAGCGTGGCAATTGCTCAACATGTGCTTCTTTCAAATCTTTAACTGACACGCTGATCAGGGGTGCTCCGCCCCCGATAATTTTAGGTTTGACTTTGCGGCCGATGGGAGTTCTGAGGGTTAACACATGATGGATGAACCACCAGTACAAGTCTCCCAGCATACCGAAATAGAAAATCAGGTATATGAGGTGTAGCACGCCCGGAAATCATGGTGGGTCTGCTTTTTGAAAGCTCAAGGGCAATTTCCACGCCAGAGGTACCAGCTCCTACCACCAGTGTATCTGATGCCCTAAATAATTGAGGATTTTTATATTCCGAAGAGTGAATTTGAATAATAGTTTGATCAAGTTCAGATGCAAAAGCAGGAATATATGCTTTTTGATTTGTCCCCGTGGCCACTACTACATGGTCAGCATGAAACTTTCCTTTGGAAGTGTTCATTTCGTATTTACCAGAAGCTAATTTCAGCTCTAAGACTTTTGTATCCAGTTGAACCGGCAATGCATATCTGGCTGCGTAATTCGACAGATAATCAGCCATATCCTCCTTGTTGGGAAGAGTGCCCCTTTTTGCGGGAATTGAAAAGCCCGGCAAACTATCATGTTGTGCAGGAGTGAAAAGTCTCAAAGAATCCCATCTTCGGCGCCAGGAGTCTCCTACCTGTTCTCCTTCATCCAGTATAATGAAATCATTATCTATCTTTTTCAGATAATAGGCTACCGAAAGACCAGCCTGCCCGGCTCCGATAATAACAGTACTATAGTGTTCCTTATTCATCTTTCTGATTGTTTCCCATACCCATCTTTTCTTTTGAAGGATTTCGCATATGAGAAACAAATGACAGTGCTTTAAGTTTTTATTATGCCCATGTATTTGATCAATCAATTCATGCCATTTTGAACCATTTGTCCATCAGGCGGTTATAAATGAGCAAAGGGTGAATTCCTGAAAAGCAATCCTAAACCATTTTAACATCAGAAATAATGAGACAACCATCCAAATTTTTTAAATTTTCAATGGGAGCCCTGTTCCTGTCGGCAGTATTAGCAAGCTGTAATGTAAAAGACAATGTTTCGGACAAAAGTGAAGCTCCCAAACCAGCTACAGTTGAAGAGCTTGGCCAAATGAACCGTGATTTTGCAAAGGCCTTGGTGGCAAAAGATGCATTGGCTGCTGCTATTTCTGTATGATGAAAATGCTTCCTTATTACCACCAAATGAACCCATCATTTCGGGACGAAGCAATATTCAGGAATACTGGCAGGGTGCCATTGACGCAGGTTTGATTGATGCCTCAGTTCAAACCATTGATGCGAGCAGCGATGGTGATCTTGGCTATGAAATCGGAACTTTTGAATTAAAATTTTTGGGAGAAAATGGAGACACTATTGTTGACATTGGCAAATACACAGAAGTATTACAGCGCAATGCCGAGGGCAAATGGATTTCCCTCTATGGCATGTGGAGTAACAATGAACCAATGCCGGCTCAATAAATCATAAACTCTTTTACTTCGATAGCAACATTACCCTGGTTTCCTTTCCCGAAAATGTGGTAGGTATAGAAGCCTTCAAGGCATATTATGCAAACTATACAACAGGATTTTATGGACAACCTTGAGTTTATGCAACAGCTGGGACTAATTCCTTCAGAATAAACAAGGCAGGCCATCTGAAATGTCTTTTTATTAATAGCGGATTTTCATAACTTGAAATTCTTACCAAGTGACCAAAATCAATAAAAATGGCATATCAACCCATAGAGAATTATGCGATCATCGGGAATATGCGTTCAGCGGCACTTGGTGGGGCGGAACGGATCGATCGACTGGTTCTGCTTCCCCCATTTCGATTCGCCCAGTCTGTTCGCATCCATCCTGGATGAACGCAAAGGCGGATACTTCAAAATTGCACCCGTAATTCCTGACAGTAAAAGCAAACAATATTACTGGCCCGATACCAATGTCCTGATTACAAGATTTTACAATGCCGAAGGTATTGTGGAGATCACCGATTATATGCCTGTGGGTGAAGATATCGTCGATGAGTTTGATTACAGGATCATCAGGAGGGTGAGGGGCATCCATGGAAACATGAGAATGAAGGTGGAGTGCTACCCCGCATTTAACTATGCCCTTGATAATCATGAAACGCTATTATCTGAAAGGGGAGTTTCTTTCCATACACCTGAACTTAGCATGGCACTGGGGAGCACCATCCCTCTTCAGAAAGATAAAAATGGTTCTTTTGCAGAATTTGCTCTCACCGAAGAGCATGAGCCCGCAGTATTCGTTCTGCATAAGATTCAAAAGGGTGAAGGGTGCACCATCTGTTTCTCCCCTGCTCAGGCCGAAAAAAGATCCCGGGATACCATCGATTACTGGCGAAACTGGCTTTCCCAATCCAAGTATAAAGGCAGATGGCGCGAGATGGTACACCGCTCGGCCCTGATATTAAAGCTCCTTACTTTTGAGCCTACAGGGGCTATTGTTGCAGCGCCAACCTGCAGCCTGCCGGAAGGGATTGGTGGCGTTAGAAACTGGGATTACAGGTATACCTGGATCAGGGATGCAGCATTTACAGTCTATGCTTTCCTCAGACTCGGATTTACTGAAGAGGCCGGCAATTTTATGAGATGGATCCTTGAGAGATCCTCAGAGGATGATTCGGGATACCTGCAAATTATGTACGGAATTGATGGCAGGCATAAACTCACTGAATCACATCTTGATCATCTTGAAGGCTACATGGGCTCCTCCCCTGTCCGCATTGGCAACGGAGCCTACGACCAGCTTCAACTGGATATATACGGGGAACTTCTCGATTCGATTTATCTTTTCGACAAACATGTGAGGCCGATCTCGTTCTCCGGCTGGCTTACTGTATATAAACATGTAAAGTGGATCAGTAATAACTGGGATAAAACAGATGAAGGGATCTGGGAAGTGAGGGGAGGACAACAACATTTTGTTTATTCCAAAGTGATGGCCTGGGTTGCCCTGGACAGGGCCATTCGTTTGGCTAATAAAAGATCCTTTCCTGCCGATCTGAATGAGCTGCATCAAATCAGAGATAAAATCTTCCTTGAGGTAATTGAAAAAGGCTGGAACAAGGAGAAACAAAGTTTTGATCAGTACTATGGGAGCGGTACACTGGATGCATCAAACCTGATGATGCCACTGGTTTTCTTCATGTCTCCCCATGATCCCATGATGGAAAAAACCATTAACGCCATTCTGAAACCTCCTCACAAAGGTGGACTTCTCTCAAACAGCCTGGTCTACCGTTACAATGTAAACGAGGTAGATGATGGTCTTTCTGGAGAGGAAGGCACCTTCAATATCTGTACTTTTTGGCTGGTTGAGGCTTTGACAAGGGCGGGTAAAACAGATCCTGAAAAACTGGAAAGGGCAAGGCTCATATTCGAGCAGATGCTTGGTTATGCAAATCACGTGGGAATGTATTCCGAGCAACTGGGAATGAGTGGAGAGGCCCTGGGAAACACTCCCCAGGCATTTACCCATCTGGCTTTGATCAGTGCAGCCTTCAACCTGGACAGGGCCCTGGGGTAAAAAAATCAAACAAAAAGAGGGTGTATCAAAACTTCCTTTTAAACTAATTCTAAGGGATGCTTAGGAAGTAACCTGGCATTTTTTACACAGTAAATAAGCACGTTACGAATAAGTATCCCTTAGAAATCGAGTAGGAAGATAGGGATTATTTCCCTATCTGTCCTCTCACACCACCGTGCATACCGTTCGGTACACGGCGGTTCCTTAATTAATACCATTGACCAACCTGTAATAATCCGAAAAGAAAGATATAACCGGCTTGCTTAAGACGGTCATTGGTGATAGTACGTGCTCAAGATAGAGCTATTGGCAGTGTGCCAGTAGCCTTTCCTCGTGTTCGCCCATTCCCATGCCTTGTATTTATTGATACCAAGCTTCATGAGATTGCGTCCACGGGTGCGTATCCGTTTCCATTGTTTCCATATCACCATCCGTAGACGTCTGCGATACCATTCATCTACTCTTACAAGTAGCTTCTTCATATCTGCCAGCTTGAAGTAATTCACCCAGCCAGTGATATACTGTCTGAGTGCTTCCTTTCGTCTTGCATATCCCCATCCATTGCTCCGTGAAGTAAGCGTTCTTATCCGCTCCTTCATCTTTGCAATGCTTTTCGGATGTACCCGCAGTCGTCCTTCTCCTTTATTTACATAAAAGGAGTATCCCAGGAATTTAATCCTTGAGATATAGGCCATCGTGGTCTTTTCCCTGTTTACTTTCAAAAACAGTTTGTTCTCGATGTACGGAACGATGTTCGCCAGCGTCCGCTCGGCACTCCGTTTGCTTTTGCATAGGATTACCATATCGTCGGCATAGCGCACAAATCGGTGTCCTCGCCTTTCGAGTTCCTTGTCCAGTTCGTTGAGCATAATGTTGCTCAACAGCGGACTTAACGGACCTCCTTGAGGAACACCCATTCTCGTCTCTTCAAACTTGTTGCGTACTACCACTCCGGCATTGAGGTATTTGTGGATCAGCGAGATAACCCGCCCATCCTTTACCGTCCTTGATAACACTTCTATCAGTTTACTCTGATTGACCGTATCAAAGAACTTCTCCAGGTCCATATCCACGGCATATTTGTAGCCGTCTGTGATATAGCTCCTGCATTTGTTCAATGCCTGATGTGCATTACGCTTGGGTCTGAACCCGTAACTGTTCGGTGAGAACTGCTTCTCGTAAATAGGTGATAAGATCTGAGCGATGGCCTGTTGGATTACGCGGTCCACCACCGTGGGGATACCGAGTTTTCTCTTTCCCTTTTCTTTGGGTATTTCTACCCTCCGAACTGGATTAGGACGGTATTTACCGTCCAATATGGATTGTATGAGCTTCTCCTTGTTGTTGACAAGATAATCCTTTAAGGATTCGACTTCCATCTTGTCTATCCCCCCGCTTCCCTTGTTGCTCCTTACCCGTTTATAGGCTCGGTTCAGGTTCGTCGGGGACAGGATCTGCTCTAACAACCCATATTCAGGTTTGTCGGTATTGGTGAGGTTGTTTTCAGTTATCCACATAAAGGTCTGCCCTCCTGCATAGCCCTCGGGTTCCGCCCTACTCTTCTGCAGGCAGGTATCTTTCGATATTTTCTGCTTTCTTCCCTTCATTCGGTAACATTCATTTACTCTCACTCTTAAGGTTCGGTCCTTCCCGAGCCCTGTCGATGGGTCCGGTACTATGACCTCGGCTGACTTCTCACAGTAAATCTTGTTTCAACCGTGCTTCATACTCTGTTTCCACACGTCTGTGAGACCTCCCCGGGTAAGAACGATAACTTTCATCCCATATACCTGCTGCATTTACTCCGAGGTGCTCCGGACAGTATCGGACTTTGTTTTGTTTTGCAAACTCATCCAGCCACCATAAGCCTTATATGCAGTTTCTGTTCGTCAGGCCGGGATTTTGCCGCCGGCTTCCTTCAGATTCCACCTCGCGATGGACACCCTTGCCTTTGGCTAACGCTTCCTACTGTCAAGGTGCGTTCGGGACTTTCACCCTATAGTTATCGCCCATGCCGGGCACACAACAGAAGAA
>CAVQUO010000012.1:0-118893 GCA_963716765.1 uncultured Bacteroidota bacterium
ACCGTGCGCAACTCCCAGAATCAATGCCTAGATGACATCGACGTTCCCGGTAAATCAGACATCCTCTACTGATTATTTTTTATGACCTGTAAAAGCCTAACTGTAAACACCATTTTTTCTCTACTTTTTGATTTACACAACAAGTAAGAAAATGACACCGATGTTCAATGACGATTCGAAAAAGGAAAATTTTAAAAGCCGATCCGATTCTACGCGTTTAAAGATCCAGCGTTTGCAGAAAAGCGCGCGAAATGAAGAGCCTGACAGGGTTCCCATGGGTGAATTTTTCTGGGGTAGTTTTATCCGCAGATGGAGGGAGGAACTGGGACTGGCCCATGATGCAAATCCCTATTACCATTATGACCTGGACTGGATAGCAATCAATCCCAATATGGATCCCCACATCAGACAGTTTGAAACCATCGTGGAAAACGATGAAGAGGTGCAGATAAAAACCGGCTACGAGGTGATCATGTGAAAAAAATTCGATTTCCCCATGCCCGAGATAAATGAGGGAATCAGGAGCTCGGGCATTCAGCTTATGGATATTTACCTGGTGGGCAACAGGATGTTCATGATTTGTGAAACAAACGATGGCGATGATTTCGAGGAATACTGGAATAAGATATCCGCTTATGGAAGGCAAAGTGAGTGGGCCGATTTGATGGGCAAATTTATTCAGGCCATTCCCGGTAATGGGCTCAAGTGGGTAAAAATGGAACAAGTATTTAGTCTTCCGGAATGAGAATCGACATGCTCCTGTGTATCCATTGTGATATCTGATTAAGGATCAGAACAGGGAATTTCCTGCTATGGGGAATGCTACCCCTGTGGATTGAAAGGGGGTCATATGTTAAACCATTGGATGTGCTTTGAAACTAATGATAAAGTGCAGATATTCGCCCTGCAAATATTCTAAGATTAAAGAAGCATGGAAGAACAGGAGAGATCCAAAGAAGAACTCACAACAAAGCGATTGGCTGAGTTTGCCTTTGAAAATGCAGGGGATGCAATTTTTTGGATTACTCCCGATGCCCGCATTGTAAATTGTAATCAGGCAGCTTGTTCTTTGCTTGGCTATTCAAAAGAAGAACTGATTCTCTTATCCATCCCCGATATCAATCCTGAATTCCCTGCCGAAAAATGGCCTGATCAATACGCTGATTTTCGCGAGAAGGGCATAATCCCATCTTATGAATCAGTGCACCAAACTAAAGAAGGACGAATCATTCCGGTTGAAATCACAGCAACCTATATTGCATTTGATGACCAGGAATATAACTGTGCCTTTATCAGGGATATCAGTGCGCGTAAAACGATCGAGAACACCCTGCTCTTCATTTCAGAGCGGAGCTGGGCAAAACCAGGGGCTGACTTTTTTTCAACCATAGCACGCTACCTTGGTGAAACATTGTCCGTGGATTACGTTTTCATCAACAGGGTTTCCAAGGACGGTAAAAAAGCCTTTTCCCTTGCCAATTACAGGCTGGGAGAGCTGGCTCCCAATTTCGAATATTCCATGGCAGGCACCCCATGCGAAAATATTTACGGGAATAAATTGTGTAGCTACCCATCCAATATCCAGCAGGAATTCCCTCTGGATAAAGGATTGGCCGAGCTGGAGGCTGAATGCTACATTGGCATACCCCTCTGGGATTCCCTTGGAAATCCGGTGGGCCTGATCGCCATCCTTCATCGTAAACCCTTCCAAAATATTCAGACGGTTGAATCCCTGCTTCGACTGGTAGCGCCCTATACAGGACCTGAGATCGAGCGAGTGGAAGCCGAGCAAAAACTGCGCGAAAGCGAAGAAAAATACCGTATTATATTTGAAAATATACAGGATGTTTATTATCAAACCGACCTGGAAGGAAAGGTACTCGAAATAAGTCCCTCCATTAAAAACTTTTCTGAGTTTAACAGGGAAAAGATAATCGGGAAGCCTGTTCAAAATCTATATGATAATCCCGACGACAGGGGAGACCTGCTTGCAGCCTTAATGAAAAATGGCGAGGTAAAGGATTATGAATTAAAATTAAAAACGGCAAATGGAGATTTTAAATACACCTCCTTAAATGCCCGTCTAATTTTTGATTCAAATCATCAACCGCAAAAAATTTCCGGATCCATCAGAGATATTACCGATCGAAAGATCTTTGAGAAAGAATTGAAAGAAAGAGAGTTTTTCTTTAAGGAATCCCAGAAAGCAGCCTTCATAGGCTCATATAAAACCGATTTCCTCAAAGGTACCTGGGAATCATCGGAAGTTATGGACCAGATATTTGGGATAGATAGGGATTACGACAGAAGCATCCCCGGATGGATTGGTATTGTGCACCCCGATGACCGGGAAATGATGAATACTTACCTGGGAAAGGACATTCTGACAGAGCGAAAGCCTTTTCGAAAAGAATACAGGATTTTACGTAAAAACGACCAGGAAGTCAGGTGGGTATTTGGCCAGGGCATTGCCGATTTTGATAAGGAAGGAAATCCAGTTTCCTTAATCGGGACCATACAGGATATCACTGAGCGTAAGCTTGACGAAGACAAAATAAGCAAACTGAATCATGCAGTTGAAGCCTCCAGCGAGGTCATATTCATGACAGATCTGGAAGGTATCATTACTTATGTGAATCCTGCCTTCACTGCGGTATATGGTCACGAGGCCGAAGATGTGGTTGGTAAAGTTACCCCCCGCATCCTTAAAAGCGGAGTAATGGATGAAGCGGCCTACAAATACTTCTGGGATGAAATCCTAAATAAACGGGTGATTAGCGGAGAACTGATTAATCAAACCAAGGATGGTAAAAAAATTCATGTTGAAGCCAGTAACAATGCTTTTATAAACGAGGAGGGCAGGATCATAGGCTTTATTTCCATTCAGAAAGACATAAGCGTACGTAAAGAGATTGAGGATGAGCTTGTTAAAGCAAAAGAAAAGGCCGAAGAAAGCGATCGCCTGAAATCTGCCTTCCTGAGCAATATGAGCCATGAAATACGTACTCCCATGAATGGAATCCTGGGTTTTGCCGCTCTGCTGAAAGAACCGACCCTCACCAGTGATGAGCTTCAGGAATATATTGAAACCATCCAGATTAGCGGCGAACGTATGCTTAATACCATCAACAGCATCGTTGATGTATCGAAAATTGAATCCGGACTAATCGAAGTTGATCTGAGTGAAACCAACATTAATGAAAAAATCGACTTTCTTTTCAGATTCTTTAAACCAGAGACTGATAATAAAGGACTGAAGTTTTCGGTAAAAAAAGGATTAGCCCATGAAAAAGCCTTCATAAAAACAGACGGCGAAAAAGTATATGGAGTGCTGACCAACCTGGTTAAAAATGCTATCAAATTTACCCACGAAGGTTCCATTGAATTCGGGTATGAGAAAAAGGGAGGTTTCCTGGAATTTTTCGTGAAGGATAGTGGGATAGGCATCCAGGGGGAACAGAAGGAACTAATCTTTGAAAGGTTCAGGCAGGGTAGTGAATCCATTAACCGGGGATATGAAGGCAGCGGTCTGGGCCTGTCCATTTGCAAATCCTATGTGGAGATGCTTGGAGGCAAGATATGGATGGAAAAAAATGAGATTGAAGGCTCAACCTTCAAATTTACAATTCCCTACGAGATTGCGACAGATGACAAATCGGAGATCATGGATGCTTTCTCCTCAGAGCAAAATGATACTCCCATTCATAGAATAAAAATACTGATCGTTGAGGATGATGAAATATCGCATATCCTGCTCACCAAAAGACTTGAAAAAATTAGTGCTGAACTCATCCATGCGAACGACGGAATGGAGGCCATTCAAGCCTGCAAAAAAAATCCGGATCTTGATTTGATTCTGATGGATATTCGCATGCCCGTGATGAACGGACATGAAGCCACCCGGATCATCAGGGAATTTAATAAGGAAGTAGTCATCATCGCACAAACAGCTTTTGCCTTATCCGGCGACAGGGAAATCGCGATTGAATCGGGATGCAATGATTATATCACAAAACCCATCAACAAAGCTGAACTATTGGCCCTGATTGAGCAGTATATCAAGAAATAGGCTGGGGAATTCAGAGCTTATTTTTTATACGCAACAAACGATTTACCCTGCCGTAATTTAGTTAACTCATCAAACATGGCTACAATGTTTTCGGGTGGAACATCAGCCATGATGTTATGCACCTGCTGAAAAACAAAGCCTCCTCCGGGTGCAAAGACTGAAACCTGTTCCCTCACATTTTGCCGGACCTCTTCGGGTGTTCCGAAAGGCAGTACATGTTTGGTATCGCATCCACCTCCCCAGAAAGTAAAACGCTCGCCAAAGGTGTTTTTCAAATGCTTTGGATCCATGCCTGCACAGCTGATCTGAACCGGATTAGAAGAGTCCAGTCCCGCCTCAATGAGATCGTCCAAAAGAGGCTCGATCCCTCCACAGCAATGGAGGTGCACATTTACATGGGGAGCCAGCTCCTTCACCCGATTCCATAAGATGCTGTGCCAGGGTTTGTAATATTCGCGGTACATCTCAGGCGCCATCTGTGGGCCCCCCTGGGATCCCAGGTCGTCTCCAAAGAGAATTACATCAATATAGGGCCCCACAGCTTCCAGCCACTTCTCCAGGCGAGGCAGGTAAAAGTCCACCAGGGCCTGGGACAATCTTTTGCAGCCTTCGGGATACATGGCCATGTGCATGTAATAGTTTTCCATTCCGTAGAGCATCTGGGGGACTTCATAAAGATTACCCCCAAAGAGTCCAATGATTGCCCGGTCAGTGGATTCCCGGAGTTTCCTTGCACCTTCAGCCAGTTGTTGGCAACCTTCCTCGGTGAGGGGAAGGTGTCCGCCCGGACTGGGTGTGTTCGTCCACATGCTATGCCCGAAGGTCTCTTCGATATCCGAAAAATCCTGCTCATCCGGATTTTTATCTGCCCAGGGCCAATAAATCTGCTCAAAATACAGACAGCCTTTTTTCATGATTCCCAGATCGATGCCATCATCCGAGAGAAGGATCCAATCCCCTCCCCTCTTTTCCAGGTTGAGAAAGCCAGGAATTTTACAGGGAGTTCCATCGGGTAGCACCCAATCTTTCCACTCCGAATCATCGAGCAAAAATCCCCGTCCCAGTTCCACTACATCGGCCCCAACAGCATCCAGTACATCGGGTTCCACAATAGCCAGTTGTTGGATAATGTCATACACATAAATATCTCCCGTGGTGATTCCCAGGGCCTTTTTCAGTTTTGGATAAGCGATGGCAGCAATGCCACTGGAGCGATGGCCTCCAAAATCGACCGCTATTTGATCTGGCTGAAGGTGATTCAGGGAAGCAATTATCCTATCTCTTGAGTTTTTCATGCTCACCAGATTCTTTTAATTTCGTGAAACTCCATGGACTCAAGCATTAATTCTCCATCGGTGAATAAATAAATGTCATCCCTGTAGGGTGTAAAGGCAAATTGCTCCGAATAGGAATAAACTCCATTATTCACAAAAATCTCCAGCTGTCCCCAATCCACCAGGATATGGATTGTCAGTTTGCCGGATTTATCAGGAAGACAGGGTTGGCCCATAAGAGTTTCCTTTTTTATATCGTAAGTAATGGTTTTGTTGGCTATCTGAAATTGTATTTGAGAAGCCGAACTGCTATTCAGATCAAATTCGGCAATCAGGTCAAACTTTTTGGAATTCACCCTGGAAAGAATATTATCCCTCTTTTTAAGAACCTGTTTGTCCCACTTCTCAGTGCTTTCATAGAGGTCGGCCAGCTCCTTAATGGGCAGCCGTGTCACCCGCTGTTGTCCGCGATCTGTGACGAGTCCAAGTACTACAGGAAAAGTTGCATTTCTCTCCCAGACTGTTTCGCCAATTCCGCCGTTCCAGTGATCCATCCAGGCTATCTGAATCACCCGGGAATCACCATTGGGAAGATTGCCCATTGGAAAAGTCTGACCCGCATAAAAATCAGGGCCCTGGGTCATAACCAGTGTATCCTGCCTGGGATCCTTTTTGAAGTTTATGCCATCAAAAGTCCCAACCAGGTATGATCCATTGGCATCCTGCAGCACCCATTTCCGGTTCTCCTCATTCCCATCAAGTGGCAACTGGAAAAAATCCGGACATTCAAATCCAAAATCCACATTGCTTAATGAGTCCCAGTGGATCAGATCTTCCGATCCGTAAATGGTAGTACCATTCTCGTAGAGCAAAAGGACCCATCTGGATGTGGGCTCATGCCAGACCACACAGGGATCCCTGGGATAGGCCTTGTCGGTTGGATTTGCAACCGGGTTGTTTTCATAGTTGTGCCAGCTTTCTCCGCCATCATTGCTCCAGGCCAGGCAGGTTCCGGACGAGGTCCCTGTATAGATAGCCACCATGGCCTCCTTCTTTGCACCGGTAATTGCTTCGGCTGTTTTTCCAGACACCACAACTGCACTCCCTGAATATACCTGGTCGCCCGACACATTACGGATGGCCTCAACGGGCAGGAAGGATTGCTGTGGAATCAGGGCAACTCCTTCGTCCTTCCAGTGCAGGAGATCAGGGCTGCTCGCATATCCTCCATGCCTGATGGCCTTGCCCCACTGGTAAATCATGTGGTATTTCCCATCCTGGTAAACCAGGCCATTAATGTCATTCATCCACTCGGAACGCGGACTGAAATGGTATTGTCCACGGAAATTTTCCCGGTAGTCAATACTTTCGTCATGGGGATAGTACTGGGCAAACAAGGGTATAGCACCAGCGCCTATCAGGCCATAAAATATGAGGCATAGAATTTTTTTCATTTTAAAGTTTAAAATTTATTCACCTTCGATTTGACTGCGCAAGGCTATTTCAGATTCCTCATCCCAGTACTTACAATCCAACTGGAAAAAAACAGAAGTATAAGGAATATCAAAATCTGTTTTAATGATTAAAATATTGAATTGTTTGGAGGCTTCATCCAGCTTACTTATGATATCCTCGTGCAATAATTTTTGAGGCGGTCCAGATCCCAGCAAACTGGCGAGGGCAGCCCTGTAATCGCTCATCCCTGGTGCAGCAGCCTCTTCTACATAATCAATTTCCATATCCACATAGGTGATGGGCCTGATATGGGGCTGTTTTTCAATCAAGGTCAAAACTTCCTCAATGGTGGCAAGATGATCAAGGTCGCTTACTACAGTGCTAATCCCTGGACTGCTCTGCAGGGGATAGGCTGCATCGACCACTACAATCCAGTTGCGGTGACCCATGAGCCTGATTTGCTCACTGAGAATTTGCTCCCAAGCCTGAGCTTTCTCAGGACCTGGCATATTTGTTTGATTTGAGCATCCTGTTGTAACCATAATAAAAAAAATAAGTGCAATTATTGAAATACTTTTCATCGCTTACAGATCTAATTTTATGGATGGGGTCTCACCTAAACTCTATCTTGAATATAAGCACGCTCCAGTCGGGCAAATTTTCCGGTTTTGAAACGACCAATGTTTCTTTACCCTGTTTCCAATTCAGTTTCTCGTCTGAGCCCAGCATCTCCACTGAAGCAACTTTCTTCTTATTCAGCCCGGTCTTTTTGCCCAGAGAAGAGATTGTTACATCTTCTGTCGGTGCAGCCAGGCAAAATCGTCAGGAGCTGTTTTGGGATGATACAAATCGGCATACTCCTCATTGTCCCCATCATAGGGAACCCCAGCCTTAGAGCCCTCTTTATCCGCACCGTGACTGGTTTGAAACCAGGTATAACTGGCACCCAGGTGCTCGGAAATCCCAAAACGCAGGCCCTCCTTTTTTGCAGCCTTTTGCCAGAGCCCAACTATATCTTTCTTTGGACCCATATTCACTGAATTCCACTTATGAATTTTGGAATCCCATAGGAAGAAATTGTCATGATGTGTTCCCATGCTCACAAAATATTTGGCCTCCACTTTTTTATAAAGAGCCATGAGCGCTTCAGGATCCCACCTTTCAGCCTTCCACAGGGGGATAATGTCTTTGTAGCCGAATTCCGAAGGATGCCCATAGTGTTCCAGATGGTATAGATAGTGTTCGCTGGGTTTTCCTGTAGATATATTGGTTTTACGATTAACAACATCAGATTCATACATTTTTCTGGCATACCAGTCACCCTGACGGGGCACTGCCTGTGGCCCCCAGTGGGCCCAGATCCCGAATTTTGCATCCCGGAACCACTCGGGATACTGATACTCTTTAAATGATTCCTCGGTGTTCAGATTATTGTTAAAAAACAAGTTATCTCCGACAATATTCAAAAAAAATCTTACAATACATAGCGATTAAAAAGATCTTCCAGTTCTTTTCCAGGATCTGTACATAATCCGGGGTGGGGTTTAGAACATTGTAGAACAGTACTTTTACAAGCTGAGAGCCAACGAAAACGATCGGATAATTCCATCTCGCCAATGGTCCCGCCTAATGGGCCGCCTTTACAAATATTTTCCCAGGCTTTTAAATATTCGATGATGGTTTTTTGGTCAACTTCCGTTGAAAAAGCCTTCAAACGTTCGGCATCTACGCTATACTTGATGCCCAGGTATTTTTTTCGCTTAGAAAAAAGTAAGGCTCCGATGTTTATGAATTCTTCACGTTCAACTTTCGGAACAAAGCGAATGATAGCAAATTCGTATGTGACTCTATCGTGCATCTTCCGCCTCCTTCACCAATAAATCAAGCTTATCTAGTCGGCTACTTATGAATTCAATATATGCCCTTCGCATTTCATCCGGGCTTAGAGGATCAGATTCATCTCTTAACCAATCTTCAGGTATTTTCGAAACAATCTCTTTTATCTTATCCTCACCCAGCAGACCCTTTATTTCATTGGCCGCCTCAGGTAAGAGAGTTGCCTTTTTTAGTAGAACGTGGTCTTTAACAAGCGGAAAAGTTCGCCTGAGATGATCTTTCCAGCTTTCCCATTTGTGGTGGAAATAAAAACTTGCACCATGGTCTATTAACCATAATTCTTTATTCCAATTCAACAAATTTGCATTTTTTGCTGTCCTGTCAATGTTACTGATAATACTGTCGAGTAAAACCACTTTAGAGGCCGTAACAGCGTCTACAGTAGCAAGCAAAGGCTCGTAAGTAATGGCACCCGACAAATAATGCAAACCTAAATTAAGCCCCACACTAAAATCCAGGAGGTCCTGTATCTCTTCATCGGGTTCAGTTTTACTAAACGATTCATCGAGATTCATAAATACCAATTCGGGTACTT
Source organism: uncultured Bacteroidota bacterium (assembly GCA_963716765.1). Taxonomy (GTDB): domain Bacteria; phylum Bacteroidota; class Bacteroidia; order Bacteroidales. Next base: position 9,230 of record CAVQUO010000012.1, read on the forward strand.
TCAAACCAATAGCACGAGCCAGTTCACCACCAAGATATTCAGCAACGAGTGCTTTTCTTCCTTGTCCTGCTCCCCGGAATTTTAATACATAAAGAAATTCATCATCAGCCTTTACGATGGCCGGAAGCGAGCCCCCTTCCCGCAATGGTTGTAAGTATTGCACTACATCCACAGTGCGTATTTCGATCGTATTCAAGCTTCAAAAACTTTATGAGTATTCACATAGTCAGGATCAATGTTGACGCCCAGTCCGGAACCTGTAGGAGCTTTTACAAGCCCATCAAAACTTTCGAAAGGATCTCCCTTACTCTCGATGGGAATAATTGTACCATTTGAATCCCTGGTAGTGAACATCTTAAATTCATGGTAGTCATAGGCGGCCGGACAAACAGACACCATATGCAGCATGTAGAGGAAGCCGAATCCGCCTCCCGATATGTGTGGGGTGACCTGCAATCCGGCCGCTTCTGCCATCCTGGCGACTTTCATGGTGCGGATCATGCCGCCGAAGTAAAAGAGATCCGGTTGAAGAATCTGGAATACTTCATTGCCGGCCAGGTAACGGAAGGCATGCATGCCGAATTCTTCCTCACCCCCTGCCATTTTTATTTTCAATGCCTCCTCCACCTGTTTCTGTTCTTCATACCAGTCCCAGGGAACAGGCTCCTCCCAAAAATCATACTTGTACTCCTCCAGGATCTTCCCGATGCGGATGGCCTCTTTCACAGAGTAGGTCCCGTTGCCATCGATCATCAGTACCATATCATCACCAAACACTTCGCGGCCCATGCGGATGAGCTTTTCTGTCCGCCCGGGTGCATTTTCATTGTCAAGACCAAGATTATCGCCCCGACCGGCCCTGAGCTTCACTGCCCGGGCCTTTGTGATCTCCACATCCTTTTGCATCAGTTCAAGCGACTCTTCAGGTTCCTTTAGTCGGAAGTCTGCCAGATGGTGCCCCAGGTAGATGGAAATCTCGGGATGGGTCAAATCGCCAATCAGTAAACCGGCCGGTTTGTTAATCATACTGCCCAACATATCAAGAATGGCAAATTCAATGCCGGCCACATGCACATTCAGTGGAATACCCTGCCTTTTCACATTCCCCTCCACAGCATTAAATATCAGCTGATCCAGGTCCCTTGCATCCTCACCCACAAAATATCCCCGAAGCACCATCGGCACCATGGGATAACAACACTCGGCAATAAATGTATGACCTGCCGATATACCCTCCACACCATCCTTTGAACGCACCCTGTACAGGAGACTGTTTCGGTCCCGGAGAAGCTCAAGGGATTCAATGATCACAGGGTCCGGAAATAATTCTCGTTTTAAAACCGGTTTCCTGAGGACATCATCCAAAATGCTATAATCAGTAAAGGTCCTCCCGGGAGCAGCCTTCCCGGAACATGATGTGATGGGCAGGAGTGCCGAAACACCACCTGCGGCAGCTGCAGTGGTCAGGAATTTTCTTCTGTTGGTTTTCATGGGCAGATTGATTTCAGCATTGTTTAAACATACTTGAACAACAATTTTCTATTTGCTTAAAATGAATTTCCTGGTTTCATTAAAATGATCGGAACGGACTGTGATCCAATAAAATCCAGAAGGATATTCAGACAAATTGGCTTCGATATGCGTTTTTCCCGCATTAGAAAACGAAGCTGAAAGTGTCGTCACTTTTTGACCCTTACCATTGTACAGATCAACGCTGAGTCTGACTGGGTTTTCCAAATTAAACTCGATACTGAGCATCCCACTGCTTGGATTTGGAAAAACCTTAAGCGCTGTTTGATCAGATTTTATTTCGCTCTGCCGATGCCGGTGGAGACAATAAAACCAGTGCATTTACCGAAAGCGGCTCAAGTTGAAATGAGATGTAAGGACCTGATCTGTCGACTTGTTTTGTAACCAGGGCATTATCCGTGTGCGAAACGAATGTTTCATCTGAAGGTAATTTCGACAGGGTATACAGTTGACTCGGCTCATTTGATATAGAAAAATTTTGAATCTCAAGCTGAATGTCCTGTGTGGCACTTGTGTGGCGGTTGATCAGAAAAATAGTCATTGAGTCGGATGATTCGTTAACAGTTGGGTAAGCCGAAACATAAGTTTCATCTTCCGATTCAGCTTCAACAATAAAATCCTGACTGTAGCGGCTGAAAAGGTGCAGGGTTTCCCACATTCCGGGTTTCCAGCTCCAGGGTGTAAATATTTCCACCCCGTTTTTCATGAATTCACCCATGCTTGAAGCATAGAATGAAGCCTGAACATTGGCATCGCTGGAATTGATGCCCGATTCTGTTACTCCAAATGTAACTCCGTGCTCAGCACCCTTGTATTTGCTGAGCCAATCGGAGCAACGTCCAAAAATATATTCTTTGTTTATGTTGTTATTCCAGCCGCCATTAACCGTTTTTACACCATTTGCTTCAGGATAAACGTAAGACCTGTCAAAATATACCCGGTGATACTGCACCAGCTCTTCAGCCTTGCTTGAGCCAGGATAATAATGGATATCAAGCACATCGAGTAATTTTAATCCACTTGCTTTTTCTTCTTCTGCAATCCTAAGGATAAAATATTCAAGCCAGCAATATTTCTTTCCATTGTAAGAAATTGCATCACTTCCGTACCTGTACCATTGCCATTCGTTGGCAGGTACAGGCCCAACCAGTTTAATTCCGGGAAATTTGGCACGGGCTGCTTTTGCCACTTTGAAATACAATTGCATAAATTCCTCTGCAGGAATTTGCTCCTTCATTACATCATCATGGGTGCCCGCCCATATTTCAGGTTCGTTATCCATGTTCCAGTATTGATAGTAAGTAGAATCGTAGCCAAGTCCGTCAGGACCAAACCAATGGTCAAGAATGGCTACGGTGGAATCGGCAGGCCAGTCCACCAGATATAAATCAGTATCTCCTTCAACCAATGCAGTACCACCACCAGCCGGATTTACAACCCCACCACCGGCAAGATTCTGGTGTACACCATCCCACCATTGCGAGCCGTTGTAGTCCCAGTCAGAGAAATTATTTTTCGTGTTCGCCGCAACTTTTCCAAGCAATTGAAAGGACCACATTCCCTGGGTCCCGGGCATTTTTTCCGTCAGATTTTTTGCAGCAGCATCCCAATTGTTTGCATAAACATTGTTGTACCAGTCCGGGTGGCTCGAAAGTTTTAGCCGCCAGTTGTATTTTGTACTGTTGTTACCGCCACTTTGTCGCACAATACGAGCTCCGGCTTCTACTGCTCTGGTAACTTCGTCATTTGAACCATCGTTTAGATAGGTACTTGGCAAAACATTGTTTTTCCCAAATATATATGGCGATATCTCCTGTTTTCCCGAATCGGCATTCACCGTAATTTGAACGGTTTGACTACTGCCAACTTTAAAAACCAGCAATAGAATCAAGCTTATTCCCAGATGCTTTATCATAAGGTTAAATATTTATTGAGGTTTATCAGCATCGAATATAATTTCTTATTGTGATTTCAGCCCACTCTTTACCGATATATTTAGTGTTTTTTTCTTTTTCAATAAGCAGATTTCCAGCTCCTTCATCAGCCCCTTTTCCCTTCATAGATTTCCACGGCCTCCTTAATGGCCATTAGATTTTCCCATGGCACCTCCGGTTCTACCAGGTGGGTGGGACCAATGCAGAGGCCACCTTTTTCACCGCATTTTTCCAACCTCGAAAGCGCCTCGGCCCTCACCTCATCAGGCTTTCCATAGGGTAGCATCTCCTGGGTTCCCATGGTACCCCAGAAGGAGAGCCTGTCGCCAAATTTGTCATGGACCTCATCAAAGCTCATGCATTCAGGCTGCACAGGATTCAGGATATCCACTCCCACCTCAATCAGTTGCTCTATAAAAGGAATAATATAACCACAGGAGTGATAAAAAATCAGGATATCCGGATTGACCTTCCTGGCAGCCTCTATCACCCTGTTTAGCCTTGGTTTGAGCCACTGTTCCCAGAAGGGCACATCCATCATGATGGTGTCCTGGGTACCGATATCATCTCCCAGACTCAGAATATCGACACCTGCCTCAGCATATGCCCTGGCCTTGTCGCAGGCAAAATCACAGATTTTATCCAGAAGGACCGTTGCCTTTTCATCCTCCATCATCATATCCATCATCAGCTCTTCCATGGATCTGAGATACCAGGCTGCTTCCCATACCGTCATCTGCATAAAAGCAAAAGAGGCCAGTCCCCTGTCGTGCAGATCCTTCACCTCCTGCTTCATCTTTGACAGGCCGGGCTCCCCCACAGTAGGATAAGGATAATCCAAAATCTCTTTCAAATCTGCCCCCTTAAGAGGATGATGCATTCGGGTCATGTGGTAGGCCCATTCTGAACCCTTGGAATGTCCGATTCCGTATTCATCAAAGAGTGTGTCTTCGGGTAGCGGTTTCCCTGTGGAACTGATCGTGTCCGGAGCTAAATTTTCGCGTAATTTCCATCTCAACCCGCCGGTGGCTCAGCCCCATCCACGTCTTCATAGTCTGTTTGACCGGTCCGTTTCCTGAAGGCCTCAATCTGAGAATCACATAACCAGAAATCCACCGGTATGTGTTCAAATCCTTCTCTTCTCAATGTCCTTTTTAAATCCTCTCTTTTTGAAGCCATGCTATCTAATTTATATCAAATGAAACAGCTCTAAAATTATTGATAATACAAATTGAGCCACCACTGTAAATCTATTAAAATGGGGGGAAATGCAATCAGAACCCGGATAAAAAATCTAAGAACCCACACCTGCAAAACATTTGACGCATCTGGACTGTTGTATTAGCAGGGTTAAACTAACGACCACTATAGAAATGAAAATAAAATTTGGTCAGCGGGAACTTGAATTCCCTGGCAGGGAGATGACAGAACTTAGATCCTCCAATGACGCACTGGAAGATCTTTGCAAACTACAGGATCGCTTGTACGAGGATGGCTATCTGCTTTTCCGGGACTTCCTGGATGCCGAAAAAGTAATGACAGCAAGGGCCAGGATTCTTGACTTCCTCAAACAGAAAAATTCGATAGAAAAAGAAACCCCGCTCATGGAAGGAATTATGCCCAATGGAACAAAAAAAGTGAACATGGAGGGATCAAAGGGAATCACTTCAGAAGCGGCGGTTTTGGAAGTTCTGGAAAATCCAAGACTCTTTAGTTTTTTCTCAACCCTGTTCAATGAGGTTTCCGACACTTACAAATATAAATGGTTGAGAGCCGTAGGTAATGAGGAATTCACAGGAGCCCACTACGATACCGTATACATGGGCAGGGGATCCAAAAAGCTCCACACCGTATGGATACCATTTGGTGAGATTAGCCCTGAACTGGGTTCACTGGCCATGTGTTCAGGATCAAACCATCTGCCTGAATTTGACAGATTGAAACAAACCTACGGTCAGGTGGATGTGGACAGGGACCAGGTGGAAGGGTGGTTTTCAAAAGATCCCATGGAAATTGCTGAGAAATTTGGGGGACAGTGGCAAACGACCACCTTTTACCCGGGCGATGTAATCATTTTTGGAATGTTTACCATGCATGCTTCCACCACCAATTTAACAAACAGGTACCGATTGAGCTGTGACATCAGGTTTCAGCCACAAAACGAAGCATTTGATAATCGTTGGGCAGGCAAAGTTCCCGAGGGCCACAAGGGAGCCGCTCTGAAACCCTTAAAAAGCATGGCCGAGGCCCGGGCAAACTGGGGAGTCTAATAAACCTGAAATCTTACTTATTTTTAAAGATCAGCCGATCCACGAACAGATCCTGAAAATCGGCTTCCTTCTCCAGGCTCATGTGCTGGGTGAGATTCAGGATGGTATGGACCTTTTCCGGATGCTCAAAGAGAAACATTTTTGCTCCCATCAGGGCTGAATTTCCCAGCTTATGCATGCGCTCCACAGGAATATCCAACATGCCCACTGCATTCACATGATCCAGGTTGATATAGTTTCCAAAACCACCTGCAATAAATACATTCTCAAGGTCTGTGTCATCAATGCCCATTTCCCGAAGGAGGATGAACACTCCAGTATCAATGGCAGCTTTTGCCAGCTGAAATTCCTGGATATCCTTCTGGGTCAGACTGACATTTGCATCCAGTGCAAGTTCTGTATCTCCCGAAAGAATTTCTCCAAAATCACCTATAAGCCCCTTTTCCTTGATCATATAAATCGCATCAATCAGTCCGCTCCCGCAAATCCCTCTGGACCTGGCATTGCCGATCACCGAGCATTTCCACTGCTTCTGATCCAGGCTTATGGATGAAATGGCTCCTGTTGTGGCCTGCATTCCCTGGCTGATATTCGCCCCTTCAAATGCCGGGCCTGCTGCAGTAGAAGCGCAAACTAAGCGCTTTTTGTTTCCAAGAACAATTTCCCCGTTGGTTCCCAGATCGATCAACAAGGTGTAGGATTCTTTCAGATACATCCCGGTAGCCAGTATACCAGCCAGTATATCACTTCCCACAAAACTCCCTATGGCGGGATAGAACAGGACCTCTTTACAGCTTATCCCTTCCCATCCAAGCTCCCCCGATTCAAATCTCGCAAACCCAAGATGCTCGGAATCAAATGGATAGTAGGATAAAGGTTTGATGTCAAATCCACAAAAGAAATGGTGCATCACCGTGTTTCCCACGAGGACCATTTTATCCAGGGTCTTACCATGCCCAAGCATCAGACGCCCAAGCATCTCACCAATCTTTTCCCTGATCATTTGGGTCATTTCCGCACTCCCTCCGCCAAGAGCAGCTTCAATCCTGGATATCAGGTCACTGCCAAATTTGCTTTGGGGATTCATGGCTCTTTCCACTGCAAGGATTTTTCCTGTACTTAAATCGAGAAGTTGCCCCACAAGGGTGGTTGTACCCAGGTCAAATGCGATTCCGAGGCCCTCACCCGGAGTAAAATCAAAGGAGCTTTCGTCGGCCTGGATGATGCTTTCAAATTGCCCTATCTCTAAGGTGAGATCAGAATAACACCTGCTCAGGCATGCCAGGCGCCATGAATCATCCAGCTTAAGCTCTTGCAGTCGTTTAAGATGTATGGGATCTTTTGGGATGCTGCCCTCAAGCAGCCTTACCTTGCAACGCCCGCAGGAACCCTTTCCGCCGCATGGAAATTCCACTCCGTATTCATTTAAGACATCCAGTAGCGGAGTCCCTTCAACTACGGGGATCTCTTTCCCAAGCGGAACGAGCTTAACAGAAAATGTTTTCAAATCTTAAGCCACGCAGGAATTCAGATACTCAACAGCACCCCTTGGATCGGGAGCATAAAAGTCTGCGCCAATTTTTTTTCTGAATTCATCATTTAATGGTGCTCCACCCACAAGCACCTTGGTGCCGGGATGAACTTCCTTAATCTTCTGAACGATCTCTTCCATATTGGCCATGGTTGTTGTCAGCAGGGCTGATAAACCCACAATGGCACCGGGATTTTCAGCAAGGGTATTATTGAAGGTATCTTCATTCACATCAACACCCAGGTCAATGATAGACCATCCGCCGCCTTCCACCATCATAGCAACCAGGTTCTTACCGATATCATGCAGGTCACCCTTTACGGTTCCAATAATAAATGTTCCTTTGGTTTTCACATCACCGGATGTAAAAAATGGCTTGAGATGGTTCATGGCTGCACCCATTGCTTTAGCTGACATCAGCATCTGGGGAACAAAAATTTTATTTTCAGAAAATTTCTGACCTACCCTGTCCATTGCCGGAACCAGAGCATCGGTAAGGACACTGGTAGGCGACAAACCTTTATCCAAGAGCTTGCCTGGCAAGTTCATCTGCCCCGTCCTGGCCTTTCATGTTCGGAGGGTATGGAGAGTTTTTATCAACTTTACCAAATTCAACAGCCTCGCCCAAATTTGTTAAGATAGAATCCATTAGATCAGTGTTAAGTTTAAGGTTTTAAGAACATCTACGCTGTAAAATTAGTCATTGTTGCTTATCTCCTTGATATTTCATTCACAATTTATGATGCTATTTTGACCTATTTGCTATTTTTATACAAAATATAATTAGATGAAAGAGCTACTGGAGGAGATCAAGCTAAACCCGGATGAATCCTTTTTTATAGGAATATTCCAGGATCACATCGACAAGAGCCACTGGCACTACCACCAGGAATTTGAACTCAGCTTCATTACAGAGGGTTCCGGACGAAGAATCGTGGGTGACTCCATTGAGGAATTTAATCCCGGTGACCTCATCTTTATAGGTCCGCGCATACCCCATGTCTGGTTTCCTGAAGAAACCCACAGGCAACAGCACTCGGGCCGTACCCTTGAATCGGTGTACATGCTCTTTAACCAGGACATTTTACCGGATGGTTTGACCATACTGCCTGAGTTTACCTATATCCGAAAGGCCGTACTCCTTTCAGAAAGGGGAATTCGAATCACAGGAGATACGCTCAACGAGGTAAGCCGGATTATGTTACAACTTCCCTACATGAGTCGCATAAAACGTTTGATGATGTTTTATGAAATTATGGACCTGATAGGAAAAAGCGAGTCCTTTTCCTACCTGGCCAGTGAAGACTATATCAAAACCAAGTTTGAACCGGGCAATAAAAGAGTAAACAGGATTCATGAGTTCCTGATGAAGAATTACCAGGGTGATATTGATCTCAAAGAGATAGCCGAGGTAGCTCATATGGCTCCCGCTTCTGTTTGCAGGTTCTTTAAAAATTCGACGGGACTGACCATCTTCGAGTACCTGAACAAGATCAAAATCGACTACGCCTGCCAGCTTCTTTTAAATACCGACCTGAATATTCTGGATATTTCCTACGATTGCGGATTTAATAACCTGAGCCACTTCAACAAGCAATTCCGGAAGTTTATCGGCGCAACACCCAGACAATTCCGTAAACTTCGTGATTCCAGGTAAACGTATCATGGAATATTTGCAAATATAGCATTAGTATAAGGTAAAAGTGTTGCTTCATCCTGATGGCATGCACCTTTATCTTTAGTCCATGGAAATCATCAACGGAAATTCAATCTCCAAAATAATAAAAGAGGAGATCGCACTGGAGGTTCAAAGCATGATCCGCTCCAGGTTAAAGCAGCCTCACCTGGCAGCGATTCTTGTGGGAAACGATGGAGGAAGCGAAACCTACGTCGCTTATAAGATGAAGGATTGTGCGGAAGTGGGTTTCCGGTCAAGCCTGATTCGTCTGGATGAGGATGCTTCAGAGGCCACCCTTTTAGAAAAAATTGAAGAGCTGAACAAGGATCCGGAGGTAGATGGATTCATCGTCCAGCTTCCCCTCCCCGCTCATATAAACGAGCAAAATATTATCGAAGCCATTAATCCCTGTAAAGATGTGGATGGCTTCCATCCCGAAAATGTGGGCCGGACGGTGATCGGTCTTCCCTCCTTCGTGTCGGCAACCCCCTTCGGCATCATTGAGCTCTTAAAACGATACAAAATTGAAACTTCAGGAAAAAACTGTGTCATCGTTGGGAGAAGTAATATTGTGGGCAGGCCCCTGAGCATCCTCATGTCTCAGAAGGCGGTGAATGCGACTGTAACTGTTGCCCACAGCCGAACAAAGGATCTTAAAAAAGTTTGCAGGGAGGCGGACATTTTAATTGCCGCCCTGGGTTCTCCCGAGTTTATTAAAGCGGACATGGTAAAGGAAGGAGCCGTTGTAATTGATGTGGGAACCACCAGGGTTCCCTCTTCGGAAACCAAATCGGGTTATCGTCTGAAAGGGGATGTGGCCTATGAGGAAGTGGCCCCAAAATGCTCCTATATTACACCTGTTCCCGGAGGAGTGGGACCCATGACCAGGGTCTCCCTGCTTAGCAATACGATGAAGGCAGTAAAAATGAAGTGTTAGAGGGTTCTGACCCGGAGGAGAATTTTTATGGAAACCAGCAACAACTTCGCGGCGGATGCATTGCTTCCCCCTGAAATGGCCAGAAAAGCTGAAGAGATTGGTGCCTCTAAGGCAAAGCAAGACCTGGTGAAAACCTCGGTGCTTGCGGTTCTGGCCGGAGCCTTTATTGCCTTTGGTGCAATTTTCGCAACGCTAATTACTTCGGGATCCGACCTACCCTATGGTGTCACAAAGGTGCTGGCTGGTTTGGCCTTCAGCCTGGGTCTGATTCTTGTGGTGGTTGGAGGTGCAGAGCTCTTCACCGGAAACAACCTGCTGACCATGGCCTGGGCAAGCAGGAGAGTTTCCACCTGGCAAATGTTGCGCAACTGGATCATCGTCTATTTTGGAAACATGTTTGGCGCCTTTTCCATCGTCATCCTGATGCTGCTTTCGGGCCACTATCTTTTTGGGAAGGGAATTACAGGTTCCAATATTTTATATATAGCAGAAGCGAAATGTCAGCTGGGTTTTATCCAGGCTATTGTCCTTGGAATTCTCTGTAACATACTGGTGTGCCTGGCCATCTGGCTCTGCTACAGCGCGCGTTCAACCCAGGGTAAGATCCTGGCCATCATCTTTCCCATTACAGCATTTGTTTCCGCAGGATTTGAGCACAGTGTCGCCAATATGTACTTCATCCCCATGGGACTTCTGGTAAAAAAATCGGCCGATCCAAGCCTGTGGACGCAAATATCCTCATCACCAGACCAGTTCGAATCCCTCACATGGAGTAACTACCTCATTCATAACCTGCTTCCCGTGAGCATTGGGAATATCATCGGGGGAGCCATTTTTGTCGGATTGGCCTACTGGTTCATTTATCTACGCAAAACAAACATACATTTATGACCGTGAGCATATCACAAACTAAAAAAAACAGATAATCATGAACGATCTGGACATAGCAAGAAAAGTAAAACTCCACCACATCTCTGAAATAGCTGAGAAATTTGGAGTGGACCCCGAAGAAATAGAGATGTATGGAAAATACAAAGCTAAAATCCCCCTTTCCTTCATTGATGAAAAGAAAGCTGCAAAAAGCAATCTCATCCTGGTGTCAGCCATATCCCCCACTCCGGCAGGAGAAGGAAAAACCACAGTTAGTATAGGACTCTCGGAAGGGCTTAACAAAGTGGGGAAAAAAACCACGGTAGTACTCCGGGAGCCCTCACTGGGTCCGGTATTTGGGATCAAAGGCGGTGCGACCGGGGGAGGTTACTCCCAGGTTCTTCCCATGGAGGATATAAACATGCACTTTACCGGTGATTTCTCGGCCATCGAAAAGGCGCATAACCTGCTGGCAGCAGTGATTGACAACAATATTCAGAGTAAGACCAATGGACTGAATCTCGATCCCCGCACCATCTCATGGAAGCGTGTAATCGATATGAACGACCGGGCCTTGCGCAGGATTATCGTCGGACTTGGAGGAACCACTTCAGGGATTCCGCGGGAAAGCGGATTTGACATCACTGCAGCTTCAGAAATTATGGCCATCCTTTGCCTGGCTGCAGATCTGCACGATCTGAAAATCAGGCTGGGAAATATATTCATCGGGTTCACCTTTGATAAGGAACCCGTCTATGCACGCGACCTGAAGGCTGGAGGCGCCATGGCGGCACTTTTAAAGGATGCAATCAAGCCCAACCTGGTGCAGACCATTGAAGGAAATCCAGCCATCATCCATGGCGGACCCTTTGCAAATATTGCACAGGGAACCAATTCGGTCATTGCCACGCGCATGGGTATGACTTACTCGGACTATACTGTGACCGAGGCGGGATTCGGATTTGACCTGGGGGCTGAGAAATTTTTTGATATCAAGTGCCAGAGTGCTGGTTTGTCGCCAAAGGCAGTTGTACTGACCGCAACCATTCGGGCATTAAAGTACCATGGAGGTGCTGACCTGAAATCTCTGACCACCCCCGATTTGGAAGCATTAAAAAGTGGTTTACCAAACCTGGAAAAACACCTGGAGAACATCAAACAATTTAATGTCACCCCTGTCATTGCCATCAACCGTTTCAGTACCGATACGGATGATGAGGTGCAGGTCATCATGGACAAGGCAAAAGAACTTGGAATAAGATGTGCTGTGGCAGATCTTTGGGCCAAAGGAGGAGACGGAGCCATTGATCTTGCTAATAAGGTGATCGAGGTTGCTGAAAGCAATCCTCCTGTATTTGATCCCATGTACGACTGGAGCTGGAGTGTGGAAAAAAAGATTGAGACCCTGGCTACCAAAATATATGGAGCCGAACATGTGGAGTACACAGCAAAAGCGAAAGCCAACCTGAAAACCATTTCGGAACTGGGACTCGATCAGATGCCCGTCTGTATTGCAAAAACACAGAAATCACTATCCGACAATCCGGCTCTGCTGGGCCGGCCAAAAGACTTCATCATTACAGTGCGGGAGATTGAGATTGCCTCGGGTGCAGGCTTCCTCATCCCCATCACCGGTGAGATCATGAGAATGCCTGGCTTACCGGCACATCCCCAGTCGGAAAAAATCAGTGTCGACAATGCCGGAAATATTACAGGTTTGATGTAAATTGACTAAATAAATAGCACATAAGTTATGAAGACAATCTTAAAAAGCAGAAGCCGGGAGGTGGTCATTGATACCGAAGGCCCTGTGATCATTATTGGAGAAAGTATCAATCCCACCCGCAGAAAGAAGCTGGTTTCGACCCTGTCTGAAGGTAATTTTGAACTGGCCATTGAACTGGCAAAATCTCAAATTGAGGCAGGAGCTGATATACTGGATGTGAATGTGGGTTTTCCCGGTGTAGATGACGCAAAGCTCCTTCCAGAAACTGTTTCAGCCATTCAGGATGCTGTGGATGTCCCCCTATGCATTGATTCACCCAATCCAAAAGCCATCGAAGCTGCCTTAAAGGTAATTAAAGGTAGGTGCCTGATCAATTCGGTGAACGGAGAGGAGAAATCGCTGGAGGCCATCCTTCCCATGGCTAAGGAATACGATGCTGCTGTAATCGGACTGGTGATGGATGATGATGGCATCACCCACGATCCGGAGAAACGTTTTAAAATTGCCGAGAAGATCCTGGAAAGGGCTGTCCAATTAGGCATCAGGGAGGAAGATGTTGTGATCGATCCCCTGGCCATGGCTGTGAGCGCAGATCCAAATGCCTGCCTGGTAACCCTTGAAACCATAAAATTAGTTCATGAACGCCTGGGATTAAACATTACGCAGGGAGCCAGTAACATCTCCTTCGGACTTCCAAACCGGGACGCTTTGAATATGGCTCACATGGTGCTTTCCATCTGGAACGGACTTAGCTGCCCCATAGCCAATCCAAATAGAATCACGGCCATCATAAGGGCAGCTGACCTGGTCAGGGCCAGGGATGATTATGCCATGAGGTTTGTTGAATTCTTTCAAAGCCAGGAGGCTTTGAAAGGTTAGTTCGCTCACTTCGTGAGCGTTAAATGTTAGTGGGTTAGTAAAAGAAAAAACGATATGTCGCTTTTCACACCAGGTAGAAGATGGCAACCACCTTTTTTTCCTTTTAAAAAGGAGAGCTTTGGGAAAAAAGTATTAAGGAAAACTGAACGCTGGATCAAGGGTCCCCTGTTTGGATGCCGCATGTGCGGGAACTGCCTTCTCCAGGAGACTGCTTTTATCTGCCCCATGGAGTGCCCCAAGGGAATGAGAAATGGTCCTTGCGGGGGATCCACCAGGGAGAAGTGTTATGTGGACGAGACCCGACCCTGCATCTGGTACAAAATCTACGAACGTGCATATAAAATGGGAAGGGAAGAGATGTTGCTCGAGGTTCTTCCTCCCCTTGACTGGGACAGTGTTGGAACGGAAACATGGGGAGATGTGCTTCGCTCTGTAAAAAAATATGGAACTGCAGATTTTTTCAAAAGTCGTTTTTCCCGTAATAAGGAGAAGAAAGCCCATGCCTGGGAGGCAGTGTTTAAACCCGTCAGACAACCCGAATGGTGGAAAGGAGACTCTGAATATCATGCCCCCGCTTACGAGGAGCCTTTCTCAAAACTTGAACGTGAGTTGCGGACTGGAAAATTTGTGGTCACCACCGAGGTAGCTCCTCCCCTGAGTACTTCCACAGGCAAGCTGAAGCGTGACATTGAAATGGTGAAGGACCTGGTAGCTGCTGTGAATTTTACCGACAGTGCTTCGGCCAGTCCGCGCATGTCGAGCATGGCCTGCAGCAAGGTTGCTGCAGAACTTGGTGCCGACCCCGTGCTTCAGATCGCCGCCAGGGATAAAACCCGAAGTGGATTGCAGTCTGATATTGTAGGTGCCAATGTGATGGGTGTTCATAACGTTCTCTGCATCACTGGCGACAATGCACGCATTGGTCCCACACCTACCAGCAATACCAACATCCTTGATTTTGATGCGGTTCAAATGTTATGGATCCTGCGAAGGATGAGGGATGAAGGGATATACCTGGATGGAAGAAAGATGAAGTCTCCTCCACAATTGTTCCTGGGAGCAGCAGCCTCACCTTTCGCGTCAGAACCTAAATTCCAGGCCTTAAGGGAAGAGAAAAAAATCAACGCCGGCGCCCAGTTCTTTCAAACCAACCTGATCTTCGATCCCGATGGTCTGGACCGATGGCTTGAGGCCATGGATAAGCGTAACATCCTGGACAAGGTATACATCCTGGCCGGTGTATCGCCCATCCGAAGCAATCGCATGGCACAGTACCTGCATCATAATATCCCGGGGGTAACGTTACCCGAATCGATCCTGGACAGATTTGCTGATGCCAGGGAAGATGATTACGAAGAATTGGGTGTCGAAATTGCACTTGAGCTCATTGAGAAAATAAAAACCAAGAAAGGCATCAATGGCATTCACCTGATGTCGGTGGGCTGGGAAGCCATTGTACCAAGGATCATCAGCGAAGCCGGATTGTCCTGATGAGCATCAAAAAAACGATAGCATCCATACTACCAGGGATCTTCCTGATTGGGTATAACATTGGCACTGGCAGCATCACATCCATGTCAAAATCAGGTGCCAATTTTGGAATGGATCTCCTCTGGGCTGTTTTGCTCTCCTGCCTGATCACCTACTACCTGATTAATCTCTTCAGCAAATACACCATGGTAAGTGGCGAAACCGTGCTCCAGGGAATGAAGAAGCACATCTCTCCCATCCTGGTCATCATACTGATCATTGCCCTGTCCATGATCATCCTGGCTGCGCTCATGGGGGTTATTGGCATCATTGCCGATGTCCTGAGTGTCTGGTCCGAAACCACCTTTCATAAAAGTATCTCCCCCACATTCTGGGCCGTTATCACAGCGGTTTTAGTTTATGTGGTGGTCTATTTCGGCAACTACTCCTTCTTTGAAAAGATCCTGGCGGTACTGGTTTCCATCATGGGACTGGCCTTCATCGTCTCCATGTTTATTGAGTTTCCATCCATCGGTGAAATTGCCCACGGTCTGCTTCCAAAATTACCGGAAGAGACTGTGAACAGTGACAACAGTGCTGCGGTAATTATTGCAGGCATGGTGGGAACCACGGTTTCTGTTTTTGCCTTCATCATCCGATCCCAGATTGTGAAAGATACAGGATGGAAGATGGCCGACGACAGGATACAGAAAAGGGATGCCGCAGTGAGTGTCTCTTTGATGTTTCTACTGAGTGCGGCGGTCCTTATCACAGCTTCCTCAACCCTTCATGCCCGGGGATTGAAGATGAATTCTGTGTCGGAAATGATCCCCCTGCTGGAACCCCTTGCCGGTGATGCAGCCCTGGGAATATTTGTACTTGGAATCATTGCAGCCGGACTCTCATCCCACCTGCCAAACCTCCTGGTCATCCCCTGGTTGATCATGGACTTCAAGGGTTCCGAAAGGAATACCCGAACGGCCCGGTCCAGAATCATCCTGCTGCTTCTGAGCATTGTAAGCGTAACGGGAGCCATCCTGGGATTTAAACCTATTTTTATATTACTGGTCTCCCAGGCCTGTATTGCTGTGGTTCTGCCCCTTACCCTGGCAGGAGTTTTCTATCTCACCAGCAGGGAGTCCCTGATGCACCAGTATAAAAACTCGCAACTTAAAAACCTGCTCAACCTGGTCATTCTGGCGCTCTCTCTGTATTTAAGCTATCTTGCCATCGGCGGTCTCTGGCAGGACCTGTTTTTTTCCTCATAAAAAATACGATCATGAGAATCCGAAACCTGTTTTTCTCACTACTGGCCTTTATGCTGTTGTTTAAGGGATGCAGCAAGGATGGCCTTAATTTTACAGCCCCAATTGAATTAATTTGCAACTCTGTAAGAATAGGAAAATCAAACAAAATATGATGCCATTAAATCCAAACTCTAATATTGCCAGGGTCCTGAATCGCCAGGAACCCAAGCAGATTTGTATATGCTCCAAACTACTGGCAGTGGTTTGCCCACCACAAGAACCATGGTATACTGCCCGATGAAATTAAACATTGTGAGAGCCAGCTTGACCTGATCAAGTATCTTGGACTGGATGTCTTCAGCCGGAACATCTATAGCCGGCAGGATGATTATTGGTTCGGAGGTCTTTGTGAAGAGTACCTGGAAGGGGGTGAAATTACAAGCGAGATCAGCGGAGAATTCAGCAACAAAATCACCCCACTGAACAGGGATACTCTGACCCACAGAAGCTACCATTTTAATAATGGGGAGCTCAATGAAAAACTCCTCTATGTTTTTAATGAATCCACGGTGGTGCAGAAAAAGTTCCTGATTGAAGATTACAACAATCAGACTGCACTCCTGGAAGAACTTGTAAAAACCAGGAGATGGAAATTCAAAAAGGAAAACCTGGACCTCATCCAAAACGAGGTGGGAGACGAAGGTGTGGTGGTGGCAGGTGAGTTTTACAGCCCGCTTAAAATGCTGCATCTTGTACTAGGCCCCATCCATGCGGTTTACTTCCTCATGGAACAGCCCGATCTGGCAAAAGCGATACTGGCGATGCACGAAGAAGCCCAGCTGGACCTGGTCAGGCAGGCCATGGCAGCCGGAGCAAAAGCCATCATGGCCATGGACAACCTCGATACCATGTTTCACCCCCCCGAATATGTGGAAAATTATTCCGCCTCATTTTATGAAAAAGCCAGTGCCATCTGCCACGAATCCGGGGCACATTTTTTTATCCATGCCTGTGGCAATCAGAAGGAGAATCTGAAACTCATTTCCTCCCTGGGTGTGGACGGACTGGAAGGAGTGGCTTTCCCTCCTCTGGGCAATGTGGAGCTAAGGGAGGCCATGGAAATGACCTCAGACAAGTTTATCATCACCGGTGGAATCTCTGCCATGGAAACCAGGGATCTGCGCACAGCCAGTGAGGTCTCCGCCTATGTAAAAAAGCTATTTATCCAGCTGAAACCCTACAGGAACAGGTTCATCTTTTCGGCCAGCTGCAATACCTCGATCAATACACCCTGGGAAACCCTCAAATATTTCAGGGATGCCTGGTTGGAATACAGGGACCTTTAAATATGCTGAATCAAAGGATCGCCGTTAAATTCTTTCACAGCATTAAAGGCCGCAATAATATTTTCCGGCGGAACATCGGGTAGAATGTTATGCACGGGATTAAAAACAAATCCTCCTCCTTTGCTAAAGATTTCCATGCGCTCGAGCACATGCCTTCGGATTACCTCCGGTGATTTGCAGTTGAGCATACCCGCAGTTTCACATCCCCCTCCCCAGAAAGAGATCTCTTTCCCAAACTCCTGTTTCAGTATCAAAGGATCCATCTGGTAGGTATTGGTCTGCACAGGATTCAGAATGTCGTAACCGGCTTCAATAAGGTCCGGAATAAGCTGGTATATTGAGCCACAACAATGCAATAGGGTCTTCATAGAGCTGTTTTGCTTCACATAATCATTCAGCATGGTGTGCCTGGGTTTAAAAAACTGCTGGTAGGTCTCCGGCGCCATAAAAGGTCCCGAGGACATTCCCAGGTCGTCGCCAAAGCGGAGTACATCGGCAATATCCCCCACAGATTCGATTACCTTCTCAAGGGTTTGAAGGTGAAACTCCATGAGCTTGTCCAGAAGCGCTTCCACTTCAGATGGAAAAAGAAAAAGATCGGTCAGGAAGTTATCAATCCTGCGGAGAAAGGTTCCCCATTCAAAGAGGTTGCAACCCACCACGATGACCAGTGCACGGTCAGACTCCTGCTTAAGTTTCAGACTACGGGCGCGTAAGTCCTCCCAGAATCCGGGCTTGTGGGAATGGTCCCAGGGACTGTGGGCAAAGGCCGACCATAAAACACGGTCCATCTGCTTCCCCAGATCCTTAAAATCGGAAGGGTAGCCATCCTGGTAAGGGAATAACGTTTGATCGAAAAAGGTAGCCCCATCAGGCATCCTGGCGATCACCTCCCCTTTGGAGTCACGTGCCACATATCCGGTCCCCGTATGCTCCGTTTTAAACCATGCCGGGTGGTAGGCCTTCTGACCATCTGCCAGCTTAACCTCCTGCCAGTCTGATTCCAGAACATTAAAAGTCCGGCCCATATCTATAGCATCCACGCCCAGTAAATCAAGAATGGCTTCATCGGGCTGGGCCAGCTGCTGCACCACATCATAGATCAGGGTGGGCAGGTGATCCATGCCCAGGTATTTGACCAGGTTGGCATAGGCAATGGCCGAGATTCCCGAACTTGGGTTTGAGCCCAGATCCACCGGCACCTTGTCCGGTTCCATAAAATTCAGGGTGCTAAGGACCCTCTCTCTGGAATTCATTATCTGAAAATTATATATAAGACGATCATTACAATAAGCAAGAAGCCGGCGAACAGCCTTGGATCGCTGGCCGATTTGATCTTCCCGTCTGTGATGAAGGACAGGGGCTTTCGGAGGGTGATCATCTGCAACACCTCATCGCTTGCCCTGGGCGTAAAAAAACTTACCACAAAGTAGAAGATACTACAGATGACAAAGAGGAAAAAAGCTTTCATCATAAAGTGGATTCCCAGCACATCTGTAATGTATCTCTTGCCGGCAATCATCTCGAAGTCGAAAGCAAAGGCCAGTACGCCCAGTGCAAAACCAAACATAAGGGTATACATTCCGGCCTTGGGGGTTCCCCTCTTTGTGAACACCCCCCAGAGGAATACCGTCGATATGGGTGGCGATAGAATGGCCAAAAGGTCGTTAATAGCTTCGAAATATCGTTGGGAATTTTGCAATCAGCGGCGACCAGAGGACAGCCACCACAATTACCACCAGGATGGTAATCCGTCCGATCAGCAGGAGCTTTTTATCCGGTGTGGAGGGCCGCCAACGTTTAACGATATCCATGGAAACCATGGTACCCGTAGAATTTAAACCAGACGCGATGGTACTCATCAAAGCTGCCAGCAGGGCTGCAGACATGAGTCCCCTCATGCCCTGGGGCAGGATGTTCAGAATCAGGACCGGCAGGGCATTGTCCGAATGATCAATCTGATCTTTAAAAAGCACGTAAGCAAACACACCCGGCATAATCATGATAAAAACGGGCAGGATTTTGATAAAGCCGGCAAAAATCGGCCCCCTCTGTGCATCATTTAAAGTTTTAGCTCCCAGCACTTTTTGCACAATGGTCTGATCGGCACACCAGTAGTTGAGTCCCAGAACCGGAATACCAAGCCAGAAGGCATACCACGGAAGCGGGGATTGGGCTCCGGATTGAATCATGCTCAGTTGATCGGGCTTCACGGCTGCCTTCAGTTCGGCAAAATTATGAACCCCCTGATCGGGCAGCTGCAACATGGCCAGGACGGTCAGGGTGCTTGCTCCAATAATCAGGATCACCGACTGCAGTGCTTCGGTTAGCACCACTGCCTGGAGACCGCCGATGACTGAGTAGACCAGGGTGGCCGCTGCAATGACAATAATGGCCGTGTACTTGTTGATCCCGAAGAGACTTTCAAAAACCAGTCCACCCGCATAAAGGCTTATCCCTATGTGAAGAAATATGGCTGTCACCAGCGAGATGAAGGCCAGCATGGATCGGGCACCCTTATTATATCTTCTCTCCAGGAATTCGGGAAGGGTGGATATTTTGGTTTTAAAGTAGAGGGGCGCAAAAATCAATGCCAGGATCATCAGCATCAAAGCCGCCGACCATTCAAAATTCCCCCACACCAGTCCGTCACCAAAACCCTGTCCGGCCAGGCTCACCAGGTGAATGGTAGAAATATTGGCAGCAAAAAGGGCCGCTCCCACCATGGGCCATCTAAGAGATCTGCCTGCCAGGAAAAATCCTTCACTGGACTTTACCTTTCTCCGGATGCCTGAGAACAATCCGATCCCCACGATGAGGACCATGTATATGACGATGGTGGCAATGTCTAAATTAGTCAGTTGCATTCTAAAGCTAATTTAATCGAGGTGATAGACCTCTTCCATGTCGGCCCACCATACACCTTCTTCTGCCGATGGGACAGGTTCCTGGCAGGGATCGGTTAATGCCCACCACACATTGGTCATGGAATCGGCAGCCATTTTTTCCATGTCGTTTTCAAAATCTTCCCCGGTGTACTCCAGGTAAGAGAATAATAATCCGTCGCGATAATAAATGGAGTAATTCTGAATGTTACATACCTTAAGCATGCTGTCAATCTCCGGCCAGGGATTGGCATGCAATCTTTTATACTCATCCAGCTTTTCAGCCTTCACCTGGATTACCCAGCCATAACGGGTAACATTTTGAGCATCTTTTGTTTCGGGCTGAGAAGAACAAGAATGTATAATAATTGCAGACCACAGGAATATAAATACAAAAAAAACAGGAAGCTTCTTCATAGGGCAGTTTTTTAGGGCAGTTCTTTATGCCGAGAACAAAATACAAAGAAAACAGGAATTGTCATCCAGCTATCTGCCCCCTGAACGATTGCCCCCCCTAAAAGACATATTTATAATATCTGAATCGCTTCAGATTGCTACTTCACCTCGAAAGATGCAGACACCAACCTGGCTCCCAGCTCTTCGCTACGCTCACCAGGGGAAGCATTTCCCACATGAACCGTATATTTCCCCGGGACAACCCGGGCCTTACCCTCCTGGTTATATTGCTCCAGTTCATCCCGGTCCAGCTTGAATGAAACCGTGGTCCTGGCCCCCTGCTCCAGTTCGATTCTTTCGAAGTTCTTCAGGGACCACCTGGGCTGATTTCCTTCCATGTCGGGGACAGTCACGTAAAGCTGAACCACCTCCTCGGCATCAAAATCGCCACTGTTTTTCACTTCCACAGAAACAATCAGCGGACCCATCAGCAGCTATCTCCTCATTATCAAGTGTGCAGATCATTAAACCTGAAATCTGTATAAGAAAGTCCGTAACCAAAGGGATAGAGAGGCTTGGCGCTCATGTACCTGTAGGTCCGCTCCACCATGGAATAGTCCTCATACGCTGGCAGCTGATCGACAGATTCAGGGAAGGTCAGGGGCAATTTCCCTGAAGGAACCTTATTACCAAAAATCACATCTGCCACTGCATTTCCACCCTCCTGTCCGGGATACCAGATCCACAGAATGGCATCGGCCAGCTCTTCCACTTCCGGAATGGTCATGGGACTACCACCCGTAATCACTACAATTAAGGGATTATTATTGTTCTCTTTGATGGTTTTCAGGAATGCTACCTGGTTGGCCGGCATGTTCAGATCCAGGCGATCGCCCTTGTCGGGTGATGCGATGGATTCACCCTCCTCACCTTCAAGCAAAGAGGATATTCCCATCACTGCAATGCAGGCATCGGCAGCCTTGGCCTCTCCTGTGGTCCAATCCATGGGATTAACATTGTTCCTGTAATCAAGAACACCCTGCTTATAGTTAATGGTGGTACCCGAACTAACCCGGGAAGTGATGCCTTCAAGGACATTCACCAGGTTTTTACTCATTCCATAATAGTTTCCAAGCAAGACTTCGCTGTTGTTTGCCTGTGGGCCGACAACGTAGAGAGTCCTGATATCATTTTTCAGCGGCAGCGCTCCGTTGTTCTTCAGAAGAACCAAGGATTTCACAGCCGCCTCATAGGCAATCTCACTGTGCTCGTCGGAATTGATCACTTTCTCCGGGATGTCATTGTAGGGATTATAAGAGGGCGGATCAAACAATCCCAGTTCGAAACGGGTAATGAACAGATTTGCAAGTCTGTCGTCGATGGTGGCCTCGGTGATCAACCCACGGTCCAGGGCCTCCCTGAGTGCCGGATAGGAATTCCCGCAATTGAGGCTGACCCCGTGATTCAGCGCCATGGCAGCCGATTCGGCCACATCGGCTGTCACTTTGTGTCCGGCATGAAAATCCACAATGGCCCAGCAATCGCTGAGTATATGCCCCTCAAAACCCCACTCCTTAATAAGAATATCATTCAGCAACAGCTCACTCGCACAGGCAGGTTCACCATTCACCCGGTTGTAGGCTCCCATGACAGATTCCACATTGGTTTCCGTTACCAGGGCCTTAAAGGCCGGCAGGTAAGTTTCATACAGATCCTTCCTGTTTACGATAGCATCGAATTCATGACGCAGGGATTCGGGTCCGGAATGAACCGCGAAATGCTTGGCACAGGCTCCGGACTTCAAATACCTGGGATCATCTCCCTGGAGTCCCTTAACCACCTCCATGCCCAGCTGTGAAGTCAGGTAGGGGTCTTCTCCGTAGGTTTCCATTCCTCTTCCCCATCTGGGATCTCTGAAAATATTCACATTGGGGGTCCAGAAAGTAAGTCCGGCATACTGGGCATAGTTTTCCATCTCCTGGGCAATCTGAAACTTGGCCCTGCCCTCATCAGAAGTGGCGGTATATATCCTATGGATCAGCTCCCTGTCAAAGGTGGCAGCCAGACCAATGGGTTGGGGGAAAACAGTGGCCCTGCCATTCCTGGCCACTCCATGCAACGCTTCGTTCCACCAGTTGTATTCCGGCACACCCAGCCTTTCAATGGGAGCGGCATCATGGGTCATTTGACTGATCTTCTCCTCCAGGGTCATTTCATCAATAAGAAGCTCTACCCTTTCCTCAAAAGAAATTTCGGGATTGTACCAGGGAAAATCAAAGGTCTCCTTTTCTGATTTTGCAGACTGACCGGCCTTATCGGAATTGGATGTGCAGGAAAGCAGAAAGAAGTGAAATAACAAGCAAAAATATCTGTCGTAGCATCGCCTAATTTTTAAATGAAGCCTCAAAGATAGAAATATGGAAAACTTCCCAAAAGACCATGTACTCCCGATGTTTGATGGAAGAATTGAAGAAGAATATTGGTTCAGGCAAATCTAGGCATCAATATTGGCATACTTGGCATGCTTCTCGATGAATTCCCTGCGGGGAGGAACCTCATCACCCATCAGCATGGAGAAGATACGATCGGCTTCTGCTGCACTATCGATGGTAACCTGCCTGAGGGTCCTGTTTTCAGGATTCATGGTGGTATCCCAGAGCTGCTCTGCATTCATTTCACCCAGACCTTTGTAACGCTGTACATGGATACCCGATTCTTTTCCGCCTCCTAACCTCTTCTACAAAGGCTTCACGTTCCTCTTCACTCCAGCAGTATCTCTCGTTTTTCCCTTTGCGCACCAGGTAGAGGGGTGGAGTGGCAATGTAGAGGTAACCATTCTTGATCAGATCATTCATATACCTGAAGAAAGAAGGTCATGATCAGTGTGGCGATGTGAGAACCATCCACATCGGCATCCGTCATAATAATGATCTTGTGGTAGCGCAGACCCTCCAGATTCAGTGCCTTACTGATCCTCCTCGGTTCCCATCTTTACACCCAGGGCGGTAAAGATGTTCTTGATCTCCTCATTTTCATAGATCTTGTGGGCCATGGCTTTCTCCACGTTCAGGATCTTACCCCTGAGCGGCATAATGGCCTGGAAAGCCCTGTCCCTGCCCTGCTTGGCAGTTCCACCGGCAGAGTCACCCTCCACCAGGTAGATCTCGGTAAGTGCAGGATCTTTTTCAGAACAGTCGGCCAGTTTACCTGGCAAGTCCGGCTCCCGATAAGTACGTTCTTGCGCTGAACAAGTTCCCTGGCTTTCCGTGGCAGCGTGACGTGCTGTTGCCGCCAGAATCACTTTGGAGACGATCTGCTTGGCATCTTTTGGATGCTCCTCCAGGTAATATGCCAGTGAGGCACTTACTGCCTGATCCACCACACCCATAATATCCGAGTTCCCCAGCTTGGTTTTGGTTTGTCCTTCGAACTGTGGTTCAGCCACTTTCACAGAAATGATCGCGGTCAGTCCTTCGCGGAAGTCATCTCCGTTGATATCAAATTTCAATTTGGCCAGCATCCCCGACTTTTCGGCATAGGTCTTTCAGGTACGCGTCAGTCCTCTCCGGAATCCCGAAGGTGGGTTCCACCTTCAATGGTATTTATGTTGTTCACATAGGAATGGACATTCTCGGAAAATGAGGTGTTGTACTGGAGTGCAATCTCCACGGGAACACCATTCTTTTCCGTATCGATATGGACGGTTTCCTCAATAAGCGATTCACGGTTGGCATCCAGGAAGGCTACAAATTCCTTGAGCCCTTCTTCGGAATAAAACTCATCATGACGATAAGCGTTTTCGCCGTGCCATTCCCGTTCTCTCACTGTTTCCATTTCCGTTCCCATTACCATTCTCCTCCTTTTCCCGCAGATCTTTGATATTGAGTCGAATTCCCTTGTTCAGGAAGGCCAGCTCCCTCAGTCGGGATGCCAGGATTTCGTACTTATATTCGGTTACAGTGAAGATGGTATTATCCGGTTTAAAAGTGATGATGGTCCCGGTTTTTTCAGAGGTTCCAACCTCTTTTACATCACCGTCGGGAATACCACATTCTATAGGTCTGTACATAAGCCTTCCCATTCCTGTGAACTTCGGCCTTCAAAGTCTCTGACAGGGCGTTCACGCAGGAAACCCCCACACCATGAAGTCCACCGGATACCTTATAGGAATCCTTATCAAATTTACCACCGGCATGAAGCACGGTCATAACCACTTCCAGGGCAGATTTACCCTCTTTTTCATGCATATCAATGGGGATACCCCGACCATCATCCACCACGGTGATGGAATTATCTTCATTTATGGTCACATCAATCTGACTACAATGCCCCGCCAGGGCCTCATCGATGGAGTTATCCACAACCTCATAAACCAGGTGATGCAGCCCTTTTTCACTCACATCACCAATATACATCGCCGGACGCTTCCTTACGGCTTCCAATCCTTCAAGAACCTGAATGCTATCCGCTGAATAAGCTTGTTTATTTACCTCTTCGCTCATTATATCCTGTTTAATCCTTATTAATACCTATGTTAATTAACCACCATCTTAAGTGCTTAAAAGCCGCTAATTTCTTCCCTCTAAAAAACTGTGATTTGCTTTCCTGTGAAAAAACTGTCAAAGCTTAACTCCCCCTCTGATTTCCCTGCTTGTGCCGTAATTTTTAAACGACTCACTATCAATTGATTACTCTTCAAACTCAAGCTCCTCTATGGTTCGGATAAAAGTAGCAAAAAAATCCGGATTTCCGCCTTACTGAACCTCTTGAAGGCCAGCGAAGTTATTAACAGAAATGCTGTGAAAAACCCAACTAATTTTTGGTCCCGAATTCCAGTTTATGGGTGATTTCCCGAACTGCCTGTTTTGACATCCGTGACTCATACTCCTCAAGAAAATCCCAGACCGCTTCCGGATCCCTTTTCGACAGCTCCCGGAGGGCCCAGGAAAGCGCCTTCCATATCATGGGCTGACGCTCATCGACTACCCTTTCACAAACAGCCAGAGTACGTGGAGTATCGCCTTTTCCACCCCGTGACCTCAGGTTAAGTGCCACAGTGGATACCACAGCCACCCTTCGGTCCCAGATCTTATCCGAATGCAGTAAACTGTCAATGTGGTGATCCTTTACCACTCCCTTGCCCCATAGCACTCCAAAAATGCCCACCGTAAAGTGATCTACCGAGGCCCAGTTATCCAGGTTCCGCCACAGGGCCAGCAGGTCGTCATAAACCAGGGAATTTAGCAGCTTTTTTTCCCTGGCAATCATTTCATAGGCAATAATCTGACACTCAAACACATTCTCCAGCACCAGGGACTTACACAGGGCGATCCACTGGTCATTTTCCCATGATTCAAAACGTGCCTTTACCGCCTTGATCACCTCTTTCATTTGTGGATTGCTAACCCCGATCACCCTTTGTGAAGTAGGGAATGAATGCCTCGACATCTCCTGCCTTTTAGGAGTACTCATCTCCTCAAGGGTTTCGATTATTTCTCCAAGCACAAGCTTCTTATCCATTGCCTGATTTATCAGAATTAAACTCCTCCTGAAAAAAATATTCCAGCTCTTTCACAAACTGATCCAGGCTGGGCATACGTTCGCAAAGTCCATGTGTAAAATACTGGAAATCCAGCTTGCTTACAATGGAGTTTAGGCGGTCCTTCTTTTTGGTATAATCATGACCTGCCAGATGGTAAACCGCTTTCAGATCCCGGGTGGGATGTTCCCTACCCTCAATGTCGCCCGTTCGGGGATTAAAGCCCAGCCGCTTCTCCACATACTCAGGGGTGAGAATTCCGGAAACCCGCCTGAGGTGATGAAATTCACCCAGGAACCAGGCTTCAGTCTCCATAATGGCCAGATGGATGTATGTCCTGGCCCGCTTTTGCGGAAGTTGCTGGTTGAGCCCCTTACGTAGCTTTCGCACATCTTTCCTTTCGAAAGTAGGGTAGACATCCCTTAGTCCAAGAATCATCTGGTAACCGCTGGATACCAGCTTTTGCCTGCGGGCAAGCATATAACTCTTCACGTTTGACTCACCACCGCAATCATAGATCAGCACATAATAATCCGTCTGCCTGTCCAAATGGGCAGCCTTCATCACGGTGAAGGACATTCTCACATTATGGCCACCGGTAATCTTCACGGTCTGGATGGCGATCTTGTTCCTGTCAAGCACAGCCTGAAGCATCTGCCTCACAAGAATCTGCTCGGTCAGCCCCTCCACAAATATGGCAAGTTTCTTCATTCGCCGGGCGCTTCCTCCGATCCGTAATCCAAATCATCTTCCAGGTCATCTTCCAGGTCATCTTCCAGGTCATCTTCCAGGTCATCTTCCAGATCATCCTTCAATTCACCCTCAACAACCCCGGACTTAAAAAATTCGCTGGCATAGAAATCAAAATTATTCAGACCTGTGAATTTAAACTCTTCGAAAATCTCCCTGGAGTTTTCATAATTGAAAAGACTGATCTTGTTCCCTTCACGCATGATCACTGCCCAGTATTCAATCTCCACTGCATTCATAATAAAGGAATCGTTGGTGGACATAATCAGTTGAATCCCTGCGGCACCGGCCTTTCGAATCAGAAGTGCCACCAGCAACTTTGCCCGGGAAAAATCAAGCCCTTCCCCTATATCATCAATAATCACAAAACCCTTTTGTCCGCTCAGAATATAATAATTAAGCTGTACAAGTACCGAAAAGGCACGAAACATTCCCTGCGACATGTCCCTTTGATTAACCTGTTTCTCCAGTCCGGCTTCCGAGGTATAAACCACATAGCGATCCTGGTCAGCCTGGGTGTAACGCTCCGAAAAGGGAATAATCCCAAAATCAAGCAGGTCATAGCCAATCCCTTTCATATCCTCCAGCACCAGGCTTTTGTATTGAGGAAATTTCTCAATCGCCACTGACATGACCGGCACCAGGGAGGCATTGGTTATACTCAAATCCAGCTCCCTGACATCAAATCCCGACTTCAGGGCGTAGCGACTTTTCCCAAGGTTCCCGCTAAAATCGAAACGCCTCAGACTAAGGGCCCATTCCTGGATCATTTCAATAAAAGGATGCTGCAAACTGTCACGCTTGGCATAACATGCCAACTTATTGTGAGCGATCTCAAACTCCAGGAATATAGCCCCGGGTGTTGCCTCGTACTTAATTTTTCCCCGACCCTGCTCACCCCTGTCCAGCAAGAGCTCATCATCCATAAAAAGGCGCTCCGTCCGGATGGTCTCCTGGTCAAATTTCAGCTCATATCTCATGGAAGCATTTTCGTTCCGGAAAGTCAGGTCGTAGGAAACCGATCCCGGAACATCGATTCCCCTCCCAATGAGCATACTCACCAGGTCGGTAATGGCATTCAGGGTTCTGGTCTTCCCGCTTGAATTTTTCCCAACAATCAGGTTGATCTCTCCAAGACTTACCTCATCGATGAGCCATTCAATCTTCTGGCCGGCGTTTTCACGGAATGAAAGTTTATGCAGGTACATAATAATAAGTTAATATCGTTAGTATGGTTAGTAAAGTTAGTAAGGTTAGGCTGATAATTAAATTGTTAAAACATAAATCCTGAAAACAATGGATTTATCAAGGTTCAAACTAATTGAGCAATCAGATCAGATTAGCAGTATCATATGGGGATGGGTGTCCCAATGGACTTACTTCAATAAGGATACAATTGGAAAACAAATGACAAGAGCAGCCGATTCAATTTCAGCTAATTTGAGTGAAGCATATGGAAGATACCACTTTGCAGATCGTAAAAAGTTTTGTTATTACGCCAGGGGATCTCTTTGCGAAACTATATTATGGATCAGAAAATCCATTAATAGAGGATTGATTCCTAAAGAAGATGGCGAATCAATCCTGGAACAACTGGATTCTTTAAGTCACAGGCTAAACTATTACATTAATAGCCTTAAATAACCCTACTAACCCTACTAACCCACTAACCCACAAACCACTAACCACTAACCCATTAACCACTAACCCATTAACCACTAACCCATTAACCACTAACCCATTAACCACTAACCACTAACCACTAACCCTAACCACTAACCCACTTACGCACTTTAATCCTGAAGGATTAAAGTGCGTAAGTGAACCCAATCATTCCCCGAAACCTGAACGAGGGATACTGGTTATAGAGATAATACCTTTGCGCAGCGATATTGTTAAACCGGACCCAGAAGGAAAGTAGCTTGCTGTAGCGATATTCGAGCCCAAGGTTGGCGTCCACTGCAAGGGGAAGGGTTTCCTCGGTAAGAGGACTGAAATCTTCGTAATAGCGCTTCCCAACGGTGTAAATTCCCATGGTAATCAGGATCTTGTCCCCCATATTGTAACGAGCCTGCAGCGAAACATCAAAGGTGGGTTTGTTCCATGCATAATCATCATCGCGGAGGTTCCGATTTGTGCCGTCAGCCAGCGTCATGGTTGAAAGAGTGTAGCTATAATAGTTTGCCTTCAGGAAAATTTTCCATGAATCCGAGGGGCGTACAGCGATTTCACCGTGAAGATTGAGCAGGGTGATGTCCGAATAGACCACCGAAAACTGGTTCTTTAGCACCTGAGAAGTGTCATTTACGTAGAAGTACTGGTTGTCGATGATGGAGTAGGATCCTTTTAAATTATAAGTCACGGCATCGGTCACCGTTCCCTTGATCCCCAAATAGGCAATGAGTTTATGTGAGGTGGGTTTCAATGAGAGAGTGGGAAGAACATAGGGATTTTCCTCAATGGTTTTGCGATAATTGTTGGACTCCAGGTAACCGTCAACACCAAAGTAGGGAACTAAGATCTCCTTGACCACATTAAACTCAAAAGAGGCTTTGGGATAAAAGTGGAAAGGCTGAATATCGCTCGCTGAAGTATCACTGGCAAAGGACATATAGGTAGAAAATCCTGCTGTGAACCTCCAGTCCACTTCATTCTTGGAAATAAAAGGATTAATCCAGATCATGGTATGATTTCCAATCGTTTGATCCCATTCAGGATAGTGGCCGTAGAAGGCTCCCCCCACATCACCCCCGATATTCAGCACCCTCAGTTTCTTGCTAAAATCAAAATTCAGGCGTGCTCCGTGTTCCGCTTCATCAAACTGATGCGTAAAGTAGTAATAATCAAGGCCCAGGTTATAATTAAAATGAAAGGAATCGGCAAAAGCGGAGTGTAATCCCAGGCTTGCCTCAGCCAGAAAATAGGATTGCTTGAGGCTGTCTCTCTGAATCTCTTCAACGACTTCGGTCGTGTCCACACCATATTGGATATAGTTGTTATACCCGGCACCTAGCTTATAATCAAACACCGTCTTTTTGATGAACCTGTCACCGTAGACCTTTAGATTACTCTCACTAAAACCAGCGGGAACCTTGAGGTTTTCATTCAGTTTCATCTTCCCGTTCATGGAGTGGTGCTTCAGGGCCACTCCGAATGTGCCCTTCCTGGATCTCAACTGGTTTATTTTCAATTCTGCCAGTGGGGTAAGATAATTACCGAAACCCAGGGTTAGTTCACTTTTGTACAGTCTTGTAAGGGGAGGTTTCACCATCCTGGCTGCTTTGATGGGAACCACCCTGAATTCACTATCATACTTTTTTGGAAAAAGCTCATAGCTGAACACAGGAGGGGTAAATGGGATCTCCTCCTCCAGGCTGGGTAGTAACTGGATCTTTTCTGCCCCGGAAAGGGTTGGAGTATAAGGCTTCACTACCCTCACCTCGCTCTGCTGTCCGCTGACCGAAAGGGTAAAGGCAAATAACGCAAGGGAAATCAGTGAATATCTTATATATTTTTGCTTGTCTTTCATCTCTCTCCTATTCATGTTACCTCGATTGAATCGTGTCATTCTCAGGTGAAATTTCGCTCTCCGCCTTATCCCTCAGGACATTTCTGCGCTGCCGGGCATTGGCAATGATACCGTCATCTGGTATGGTGTAGTAGTCGATCAGGCTCTGCAGGGTATTGATGGCAGAGAATTCATCCTCGCGGGCGACATAGATATCAGCAAGGCTCAGAAAAGCCATTCCCATCCAGTAATTGTGAGGGGTATTCATCTCCACGAACTCGAAAACCTCCTTCTCTGACTGCTCCAGTTCGCCCTGCTCAAAGAGGATCTCGATCACCCTGAATTTGGATTCTGCGCCCTCCTTGCTGTTCACCTCATAGTCTACCTTTTTGTAAAAATCAAGCGCAAAATCAATCTCGTTTAGAAGGTGGAAAGACCTGGCAATTTTATAATTAGCCTCACGAATAAACTCCTCCTGAACCTTACCAAGCTGCAGCACCTGCCTGGCTGCATCAATGGTATTGCTGTACTCGGCCAGCTCAAAGTAACACCTCATCAGTCCGACGTGGGCATCAAAAATATTACGCTTATCTTCTCCCACTTCGATCATGGCCCTGTAATTATCAGCAGCACGGTGGTAGTTGCCGGTCCGATAGGAAATTTTCGAAGCAGCCTCCAGGGCTGGTTCTGTAAACATGTTCCTGGGTTGAGAAATGATGAAATCAAGTGATTCCAGCGCCTCCTCATTTTGCTCCAGCTTCAGCTGACAATCACCTTTATAGTAGTGTGCATTCAAAAGAAACCTTCCATTTGGAAATGCATCAAGATAATCCTTAAAGGCCCGGACCGTTTCATTACAATCGCCCTGAGTATAGACAATTTCGGCAGCAGTATAGGAGAGTGAGTCCTGCTCACTCAGGGAGATGTCCTGGCCAATACTTGTTACAAAAGCCAGGTACCCTCCCACATTATCCTTCCTTACATAAATATTCTTAATACTGGTCAGGGCATTGTCTGCTTCGGGAGTTCCCGGATAGTTTGTAGCCACCCTCTCATAATAGCTCAGCGCAAGGTCATATTCACCCGCATTATAGTATACCAGGCCAAGCTGGTTAAGAGCTTTGTTTGTATATGAGGAAGAGGGATGCTCATTCACCACTCGCTCATAGAAGTGCTGAGCCTCCTCCTGCTTGCCCAGTACCACGTAGCTCCTGGCAATCTCAAACAGCGCATCATCCACAAAATTAGATTGGGACTGCTCATTGATCAGGTGGTTTAGCACATCAACCTTCTCCAGGGTGCGATCCAGCAAACCCAGGGTGAATCCTTTCTGGAACATGGCATAATCAACATCAGCATTACCCGATGTGATACAGCGCTCATAATACCCGATGGCCTGGGTATAGTCGGTCTTCATGAAATAACAGTCGGCAACACGGTTGTATGCATCAGAAATATTAGCCGAGCTCTTTCCCGACTCCAAACGAAGGTACTTCCCGAACCATTCAAGAGAAGCATCATATTCCTTCTGGTCAAAATGGAGATAACCCAGACTATAATGGCACATGGCGAACTCCTCCTGCAGCTGAGAGCGGTCGTTCTTCAAAAACTCACTGTAATACATCTTTGCCGTGCGAATATCTCCCGTTCGGTAAGCAGCCTCTCCCAGCCAGAAATAGGCCCTGGAAGCAATCACCGGATCGTAGTTTGCAAATTCAAGGGAAATCTCCAGAGCATCCACTGCTTCATCAAAGCGGAGATTCTTATAAAGTTCTAGTCCGCGATAAAAAGCAACCTTCTGGTGCGCCCTGTCTATATTTTCATCCCTCTTCTTAATCTTGGAAATGGAGGTCATGGCCATGCTGTAATTCCGGGTTCCGAGGTAGGCCATCACAAGGTAATTGTATGCCTCATCCACATTATCTGCGGCAGGATATGTCCTGATGTAAAGCTCAAATGCCCTGACCGCTTCATTGAAGGGATTCATCGACATTTCGAAGGTGACTTTGGCAAAGTTGAAAAGGGCATCCTGTTGGATCTTTGGATCAAAATCCATTTCTGCAGCCCTGGAAAAGGACGCCCGTGCCTTTCCCTTTAAACCCATTTTCATATAGCAATCGGCCAGGTGATAGTGTGCACTTTGAGCTAACTCCGAATCCCTGTAGCTGATCTGCTCAAACAATTTCATGGCATTTTCATACTCATGGTTTCGATAATATGCCACTGCAAGCTGATAGCGGTCATGGGCGGTGTAGCTTGCTGCATTGATCTCATAGGTCTCCAAAAAAGGGATGGCCTTTTCATCCTGCTCCAGCATAAAATAGGACTCCCCAATAATTTTGGCCACCTCCCCACGCCTGCGGTCCGAAACCTTTTCCATCAGACCCGGGGCATATTCAATCACCTCCGTATACTTCTTTTGCATGAAAAGAATCTGCGAGATATAGTAGGGAGCTATCTCCGAAAAAAGCGGATCGTCGTCAATGGATCTGAAACCCATTAATGCCGTTTCATAATTCTGATCCACATAGTGGATATGCGAATAGTAATAGATCGCGGGAGCATTATATGTGGATTCAACATCCAGGATCTCGTAGAACTCCACACGGGCTAATTCATAATCATTTCGCATGTAATAGGCATAGCCCTTTTTAAAGTGGTATTCCGAAAGTTCCGCCGAAGAGAGCCTGAACCGGTCCACCCTGTTGTACCACGAGATGCAGTTTGGCCAGCTGCCTTTATCGTAGAAAAAATCAGCCAGTCTGAATGATGCCTCATTCACGAACGGACTTTCAGGATAATTATCCACAAAGGTTTTCACCAGAAACTCGGAATCGTCGTTGCGCAGTTCAACGGCCGACATGGCCCTGTAATAATATGCCTCTGACAATATTTCGGACCTTGAACCCGGATTTTCAGCGATCAGGCCCTCAAATACCTGGCGGGCTGCCCCGTATTTTTCTTTTTCATAAAGCTCAAGTCCATTTAAATACTCATTATCTCCATATTCATAGCCCGGAGTCTTCTGGCTGAACAGGGATAAAGGCAAAAAAAAGATGATGATGGTAATATATAGTTTTACTTGTCGTACCATAGGGTATGTATTAACTAGATAAAAGTACGAATATAACTTACGGCTCTTCTGGCGATATCTCTTTTTAATTAACAGTCGGATGTTAACTTTTAGTATGGTATAAATTCTTAATTTTGGCGGAAACACAAGATTTTATGGCGCTGGACAATGTTATCACCCTGGAAAATGCAACAATTGGCATCGACGAACACATTGTTCTGAGCGATGTGAACCTAACTGTTGGGAAGAACGAGTTTGTTTATATCATAGGCCGGGTAGGTAGTGGTAAAACCAGCCTTATCAAGACTCTCAACGCCGAACTACCTCTCATCGAGGGCACTGGAATTATTGCGGGCTATCATTTGGAAAAGATCAAACGCAAGGAAGTACCCTTTTTGAGAAGGAAACTTGGCATCGTATTTCAGGATTTTAAACTACTCTCCGATCGCAATGTGGAGAGTAACCTTGAATTTGCCCTTCGGGCCACCGGTTGGAAAAATAAGGAGGCGATTAGCGAAAGAATTGCCGAAGTGCTGGAAAAAGTACACCTTGGATACAAGGGTTATAAGATGCCTCACCAGTTATCCGGTGGTGAACAGCAACGCGTGGTCATCGCCAGGGCTCTGCTAAACGATCCCGAAGTGATCCTGGCCGACGAGCCCAGCGGCAACCTGGATCCGGCAAGCTCCGATGAGATTATGCAGATACTTCTGGCAATCGCTGAGAATGGCAGGGCTATCATGATGGCCACTCACAACTACCAACTGATCAAAAAATTCCCCTCCAGGACATTAAAATGCGAAAATGAGAAACTGCTGGCAGCAAACCTGAGTGAAGCCGACATCGACCGACTGATTCAGAACGATTAAACCGGCCAAATGGATCTGAGAACTTATACCCTGGAAGAGCTGGATCACTACCTGGCTCCTCTCTTCTCTCACCCAGAATCCAATCTTCCCCTGAGTCCCCTGCGACTGAAGTCCTATCTGGACAATCCCAGGGCAAATAAAAGCGACACTGTCCTTTTCGAAATGCACCAAAATAACCAATTGGTGGGGTACAGAACCCTTTTGCCTGACCTTTATTTTGACCAGGAAGGTCTTCCTCAACGATTTGCCTGGCTAAGCGGGAACTGGGTTCATCCCGGCATGAGAAGAAAGGGCATTTCCACAAAATTACTCATTGAGGCTGAGAAGAAATGGGATGGCCGCCTGATGTATACCAACTATGCTCCCGATTCCAAAGCACTTTATGACAATACCGGGCGCTTCTTCGCACTGGTCAACAGGGAAGGACGTCGCTATTACCTCAGATCCAATAGTGAAGAACTTTTGGGAAACAGGGTAAATGCCCGGGGACTTCTTCGCAAAGGCGACCAGGCCATCAACCAGATAAGGGAGCAAAAACTAAAAACTTTCACCTTCCCCGAGTTCAGTTCCATCATGGTGGAAAGGGTTCAGGCACCCTCTTCTGAAATGGAGATTTTGATCTCACAGCTTCAGAAAAGCTCACTCTTCCGAAGAGAAACAAACCTGTTTAAATGGGCCCTTGGGAATCCATGGGTCACCGACAAAAAAGTACCCCCTCTGCTCTACCATTTCTCATACCGGTCAGACAAATTTGAGAACATCCTCTTTGAATACCGGCAAACCGAAACCGGGGCAAGGGGTTTGCTCTGGCTCATTCACCACAACAGGGCCATATCAGTTCCCTACCTGTTTGCAGAGGACGAGGAACTTATTGCTGCCATGGCCAAAACCCTCCTCCAGGAGATGATCGAATCGGGCTGCACTCATACCACCATCAGGCACGCTGAATTAAACAAGCACCTGAGATCTTTAAAAAAGATCTTTCTCTCGTCAAAACAAATGTCGCAGTTTATCTTTGCGCACAAGAAGCTGGCCGCATCCGTTCCCTCCCATGCCTTCATTCATGACGGGGATGGTGATGTGATGTTCACCGGATAAGCGCTACCTCAAACGGTTTTTTCCAAAAGGTTTTTTCATCAGGTAGTAGAGATACTCGGTTTGAAGGGTTTCCAGGGCAGAATCGCTGAAAACCTCCATGGGAATACGTTGAATATAATCGGGCCTGCCTGTTTTCTTTATCCCTGCTGTCCCGAACAAAGCTGTAGCCAGACCTTCATCCAGGATCCTGTTAATCACCTTCCTCGGAACGCCATCGCTGGTAAAAGGAAAGGAGAAATAGCGGCTATCCACTTTGAAACGAAACATTAAATCGTCAATACTCATTCGTACCTGTTCTACCATTTCGGCCGCCTCCATGGATGAGAAAATGAGATGATCCATGGAGTGCCCTCCAATATCAAAACCCCAGACCAGCAGCTCTTTCACCTCCTCCGAATTCATGTAAACCGGCTGATCCCTCAGGTAGGCTGCATAATCGATACCTGCCTCAATGGCCAGGCTCTCCAGTAATGAACTCTGATGAGGACCTATCATCCGAATCGATTCCTCAACATGCTTCTGGGGAATCTTTAAAAACGCAGACACCCTTTCCATGACCCTGCAGTCGTCCCTCACCTGGTGAATGATCAGGCTGGCCTTATAGCGGTAAAACAGCCCGTGGTTATCAATGAATTTGTTGTTCAGGAAAAAAATTGCGGGTATTCCCTTTTTCTTTAAGAGGGGTGCAATAATCTGAAAACACTCGATTAAGCCATCGTCAAAGCTCAGCACCATCCCCCTCTTTTTTCTCTTTTTCCCCGACTCCTCCAGGTACTCTGTCATACTCATTGGTTCGAACCACTTCAGAAGTGAATTCAGATCCTTTTCAAATTCAGCAGTGCTACGTACCCTGTAAAGGTGACTGACGTGGGGAAGCGCTTTATCGGCAACCGTATGGTAAAAGGGAAACACAAGGCTTTGCTTTGACCATTTTATCATCCGGTCAAGGTCCCTTGAACGGGCCACTGTGGCCATATGTTTGGCAAATTGCTCCTTCATGAATGCCTCCTGGTTAGCAGAGATGGCAGGCGACTGAAACTAAGCCCCTGATAAATTTCAGCCCTTGCTCCAAAGCCAATAAAAAACCGTGCCACCGAGGGAATATTTGAACCCTCAAAGTCGAGGATCAGTCCGCTTGAGGCATGATCCCTGACAAAGGTATCCACAATTCTGAACATTCCCCTTCGATCCTTACCCGCCTGGCTTGAAGCTGACAGCAGATAGATGGCCCTGGTCTGACTGAATGCAAAACAGGCTGCGGCAGTAAGCTCACTGCCGTTCCGGGTGGCATAGATCTTCCCGGCCCCCCTCTTCAAAAGCATATCCATGAGCATCCTAAGCCATATATACTCTTCTTCAGAACGTTTGATCACATCGTTCTCTCTCTTTAGCCTCACCAGTTCCTCAACCGAAATGCTTTTATCCACCAGGTCGGAAAGATCAAGGGACTTTTTAATATTTCTTTTGGTATTGGTTTTAAAGGAAGCATAGAGACTGTTGTATTCCCGGTCCAGGGGCAAGACATAATTGGACTTATCTGTAAGTTCGAAGGGCTCCCCCTCCCCCACAAGGTTGTGCGAGTTAAGATTTAATCCGGCAAACCTGAATTTCTTGTAGATGATTTTCAATAATTTACGTACCAGTTCGGGATCAACTTCCTCCCTTCCAAAAACGCCAAGCTGCTGGGTATAAAAAGGTTGATAGACGTATTTCATCCCAACCTTCTTTTTCCAAACCACGGGCATCACAAAACGGTAATCATCCACCACCAGGCCCGACCACCCGACTGCCACCTGATCAAGGTACCAGCTATATGCATAGATGGTCTCTGCAGGTGATCCGGCAATCACCCTGTCCCACTTCCGGGCATCAAGCTCTTTTCTATTTAAAAACTTTATCATTTCCCTTTCCTCTGAGTACTATGCCTCCAGCCTGACCACAGTAATCCCGGCTCCACCCTGTTGTATGGGGGCATCGCCGTACCACTCCACCAGGTCCATGGTATGCAGATACTCTCTGATCAGCTGGCGAAGGATCCCGTTCCCCTTGCCATGAAGAATTCTCAGCTCCCTTGCACCCACCATGATGGCCTCGTCCAAAAAGTCTACCACCAGCTCCATGGCTTCATCAGCCCTTTTGCCCCTGAGATCAATATCGGGGCGAAAGCTGACCCGGCGGGAGCTCACGTCCCAATCCCCCAGCCTCACTTTCGATTTGGCCTTAATCTTAAGTTTACCGGCTTCTTCCCCATGGATCTTTTCCAGCTGGTCAAGTTTCGTATTGCTCTTCAAATTCCCAAAAGCAACCGTGACATTTTTCCCTTTCAGGGCCATCACCTCCCCTGCGTTCTCCTGGCCTCTCAGCCGCACCATATCGCCTACCTTTATTTTCGGGTCCTCATATTCCTGTTTCTTCAGCGGAACTTTCCTTGCAGCCTGTCTCAGATCGGGACGCCTTGAATCAAGCTCGCTTCCCCGCTTCCGAATCTCTTCCAGTCTTTTCTCAACAAGCTTCTCCTCTCTTCCCTTTTCCACCTCAATACTCTCCTTAAAGGTCTCCAGGTCTTTTCTGAGGCTTTTGGTTTTCTCCTTTTCAGCTTCCGCTTCCCGGATTTCCCTTATGGTCTGTTCAATCTTTCTATTTGCACCAGAGAGCATGGAATCTGCCTGCTGTTTGGCCTCCCTGACGATGACCTTCCTTTGTTTCTCACTCTCCTGAAGCTCCTTTTCATAACGAGCCATCAGCTCTTCCAGCTTCTTTTCCGACTGCCTGATTTTACTCCGCTTGCCCTCCCAGTATTTTTTATCCCTCAGAATCTCTCGCAGGTGTTTATCAAAATCAATATGGTCCTTCCCAATCTTATCTGAGGCCCTTTCCAGCACCTCTTCCGGAAGTCCGATTTTTCGGGCAATTTCAAAAGCAAAGGAGCTCCCGGGATTTCCAACCTGCAACTGGTAAAGTGGCTGCATTTTCTGGCTATCAAACAACATGGCTCCGTTAATAACTCCCTCGGCCGAAGTGGCATAATGCTTCAGATTGGTGTAGTGGGTGGTAATGATTCCACGGGTCCCGGACTGGTTCAGTTGTTCCAGGATGGATTCGGCAATGGCGCCACCCAGCATGGGTTCGGTACCAGTACCAAATTCATCAATCAGCACCAGGGTATCTGAAGCTGCATTTTTCACGAAATATTTCATATTCAACAGGTGCGAGCTGTAGGTGCTCAGGTCGTTATCGATGGACTGCTCATCCCCGATATCGATAAAAATTCCTGAAAACAATCCGAATACCGATTCCGGCTTACAGGGTACCAGTAGTCCGCACTGCACCATGTATTGTACCAGGCCAATGGTCTTAAGACAAACAGACTTGCCTCCCGCATTGGGTCCGGAAATTAAAAGGATTCTTTCCTCTTCGGAAAGTTGAAAGGAGAGCGGAACCACCTCCTTTTGTTCGGCTTTATGGGCCAGGTAGAGCAGAGGGTGCCTGCACTCTTTCCAGTCAAAAATCCTGGCATTCTCCATTTTTGGCCTGCTGGCATCAATCCTTCTTGCAAACAGGGCCCTGGCCCTGATGAAATCA
This sequence comes from uncultured Bacteroidota bacterium, assembly GCA_963716765.1. Taxonomy (GTDB): domain Bacteria; phylum Bacteroidota; class Bacteroidia; order Bacteroidales. Next base: position 48,348 of record CAVQUO010000012.1, read on the forward strand.
ATGTTAGAGAGAAATTCCTGCATGGAGAGCAGATCGGGTATATAAGGCCGCAGGTCTGTGGTAAGGGCGATCAGAATCTGAATAATCTCCCTTCGTTCGGCGTACTCCAGTTCCCTGATCTGGTTGGAGAGTTCAACCACTTCGGCAGGCTCTATAAAAACCGTCTTTCCAGTGGCCGACTCATCGTGAACCAGGCCGCCTAACTTTCGTTTGTTCCCTGCCATCACGGGAATGACAGGCCTGTCGTTCCGGTAGGTAGGTGCCGCGTCTGCATCCACCCATCCTTCACGCTGGGCCTTAGAGAGAATCTGGTTTAGTTTTTTGGAAACAGCTCCCTGTTTCTCTGACTGTGTGCGCCTGATCTGCTGAAGCTGAGAAGATGCATTATCACGGATCTTCCCATGTTTATTCAATACCTTTCCTATGCGATCCATCACAAAGGGAAAGACTTTTACCGGCTCACTCAGCTTTTTAAGTGCCGGATATTTTGCCTCTTCATCCGATTTGAAAAAATTCAGAATGGCCCTTACCGAATCCAGGCTCCTTACAAGGCCAAATGCCTCCTCTTCCATGAGGAAAGCACCTTCAATCTGTGCTTTATTCAGCGCCTCTCGATTATCGATGAAATGCTGGAGAGGAAAATTTTCCTCCTCCTGATTGATTCGTCTAAATTCATCTGTAAGGTCCAGTTCCCATGCAATAGAATCGAAATCACTCATAAAGCTCATCTGCTCCACGCGTTCCCGCCCCGGCTCAAACTGGCAGTGTGACTTCACCAGCTCGCGGATGCGGTCAAATCCGATTTTCACTTCAAATTGTTCAGGATATATCAATGCCTTTTTTGCTTTCTCTCCTATATTTCAACCCACTTACCCGATTCTGCCGATTTGAAAACGGCAGTTAATACCCTGGTATTATTTAATGCATCCTCCAGGCTAACCGGCACATCAAGATCTTCGAGGATGGCCCTGGAAAAATCGTCACCCATGAGGGTATACTGATTTACCGTGGGATATTCATGGCGTGTAATCCCCTGGGGCAGGTAGTTACCATTGTCCTGATCGATATGAGTGCTTTGGTCGATGGGAGGTGTAAAGGGAATGCGCACCTCCATATGCCCCTTATCTCCCAGGATTTGCATCCGCTGAAACAGGGCCGCCTGGGTACTCACCCCAAAGTGGGCCTGTCCTGAAGGAAACTCCATGATTACACTTCCGAGCCTGTCGGTCCCAAATTCCTGATCCATCCTCAGACTGGCAACCACCCTGAGGGGCTCCTCCTCAAAAACGTACCTCGACATGGTGATACAGTAACAACCGATATCCCACATACCTCCTCCTCCCATGCTGGGGATGTTCCTGATATTGCGGGGATCCACGTTATAATAGGTAAATGCGCTCTGAAGCAAACACGGGTTTCCAATCTCCCCACGGTGTATTCTCTCCCTGGTCTCCTTCCATTGGGGATGAGACTTCACCATAAAGGCTTCACCGGCCTTAACGCCGTTTTTATCCCTTGATAGAATCATCTCTTCCACCTCTTCCACACTTAAACCAAGGGGTTTTTCACACAGGAGGTGCTTACCCGCCTCCATCACTTTCAGGTTCCAGTCGAGATGCATATTATTGGGAAGTGGATTGTAAATGGCATCCACATTGGGATCTGCCAGTAATTCATCATAGGAGCCATAAGCCTTGGCTATTCCCAGGCTTGAAGCTGCCACCTCTGCTTTTGGCAGTGATCTTGAGGCAATGGCAGTCACTTCTGAATATCGTCCTTTTTGCATTGCAGGGATCACACTCTGGAGTCCGATTTTTGCGGTGCTCAAAACTCCCCATCTTATTTTATCCATGATTTGTAGCTGGTGTTAAGTCAGACAAAAATAAAAAAAAGAGTTAGCTTTATTGGATCAAGAACAAATAGAATTTTTCCAATGGCAAAACGAAAAATAAACATGGGGATGGTGGGAGGAGGTCCCGGCTCCTTTTTTGGCCGTGTTCACTATATGGCAGCCATCCTTGATGGCCAGATCGAACTGGTTTGCAGCTCAGTACAGCCCTGGAACAAACCGAACACGTGCAGGCATCCTGGCGGGGTGACCCTAAACGTTCCGGAAAGACCTGTTGTGTGGGCGACATAGGGACGCATGCCTTTCACCTGGCAGAAATGGTTTCGGGCCTGAAAACCGAACGCCTGATGCCAGATCTCAGTACCCAGGTTCATGGCAGGTTATTGGACGATCTGGAATTTAACCAGATGGAACCCAACACACTGATCATTAAATGGCTCGATAAACCCATGGAAGTGCGCCGCACAGGTACAGGATTTGTAAGCGATATCGCCGCCTACAACACGCGTATCCCTGCCGGTCATCCGGAAGGTTACCTGGAAGCATTTGCCGACATCCACCGCAATGCCGCCACCTGCATCCAGCATATACTCGAAGGAAGGGAAGCTCCCGAAGAGGCCAGGGATTTCCCCGCCATCTACGAAGGGCTCAGGGGAATGAAGTTCGTGGACAAAGCAGTGGAGAGCTCAATACAAGCACTTATGAATTTCTTTTTGGCTGTCCTGAATTAGACTATGATGAAGCAAGCATTAACCTTCCTGGTATTTACAGTTCTTGTTAGTTGTAACATTGATGAGAAAGTTTTGCATTCTTTTCACCCCGGACAGCTTTGGCCCGATAATAATGATGTTCATATCAATGCCCATGGGGGTGGGATCCTGTTTTACCAGAACATATACTACTGGTATGGGGAGCATAAGATTGAAGGTAAGGCCGGGAACAGCGCACAGGTAGGGGTGCATGTATATTCCTCCATGGATTTATACAACTGGAATGATGAAGGGATTGCCCTGAAGGTTGAAGATGAAAATTCGGGCTCTGACATTGCAAGGGGCTGCGTTCTGGAGAGGCCCAAAGTCATTTACAATGAAAAAACAGGGAAATTTGTAATGTGGTTTCACCTGGAACTAAAGGGAATGGGATATGATGCCGCCCGCTCCGGAGTTGCCGTTTCAGATAAACCCACCGGTCCTTTCAAATTTATAAACTCTTTCAGACCCAACGCAGGATGCTGGCCGATCAATGTACAGGAATTTCATAAACTTCCGGTGGCAGACACCATAAAGGCAAAGTACTGCGGTGGCCTGGGTTGCCTGCCGGCCCACGTGGACAGTTTGAATATTTTGGGAAGAGATATGGCAAAGGGACAAATGGCCAGGGATATGAACCTTTTTGTGGATGACAACGGGAAAGCCTATCATCTTTACTCATCTGAGGAAAACAGCACTACCCATATTTCCGAATTGACAGATGACTACCTTTCGTATTCTGGATCTTATGCTCGTGCTTTCCCCAACAGGTATATGGAGGCCCCCACAATTTTGAAGACCAGCAAAGGGCTTTACTATTTTATTGGTTCCGACTGTACCGGATGGAATCCCAATGCTGCAAGGTCGGCCGTTGCCGACAATATCTTCGGACCCTGGACAGAGTTGGGCAATCCCTGTACTGGCATAGATTCAATGACAACCTTCCATTCCCAGAGTACATTCATTTTACCTGTTCAGGGTAAAAAAGATGCCTTCATCTTCATGGCTGACAGGTGGACTCCTGAAAACCCGATAGATGGAAAATATATATGGCTGCCGCTTAGATTTTCTAATGATAGAATGGTGCTGGAATGGATTGACGAGTGGGACTTAAATGATTTTGAATAGACTTATCTGAGATAAATATAAAATGAAATAATGTTATGAAAATGAAAACCCCATTTGTAATTCTGACCATCCTGCTGCTTGCTCTTCTAAGCGCTCAGGCCCAGGAAAACCTTAACTATCAGAAGCCCTCCCAGGAAATTCTCGACCTGGTGGATGTCCCCCTGGCACCACAGGTGAGGCTCGACAACAACAAAGAAAACATGGTGCTAATGTACCGCGATGCTTATAAATCCATCGAAGAACTCTCCAGGGAGGAGATGAGGCTCGGCGGACTCCGCATCGATCCGGTCACCAATATTGGAAGCCGGACCCGATACTACAACAACATTCAAATTAAGAATGTAGCCAGTTCAGACCTAAGAGCAGTAACAGGTCTTCCTGAAAAACCGCTGCTGGCCAATTTTACCTGGTCGCCCGACCAGAAGAAGATGGCCTTCACCCAAACCACAGGCACGGGGGTTGAATTATGGGTACTGGATATCTCCTCTGCCAGCGCCAAACGATTAACTGAGGCCAACATCAATGCCAATACCGACGACGTAATCAACTGGTTCCAGGGCAGTGATGCCATCCTGGTGAAAAGGATCTCACCAGAGCGCCTGCCATTGATTGATGTGGCCCTTGCGGTACCCACCGGTCCTACCATCTCGGTATCGGAGGGGAAAAAAGCCCAAAACAGAACCTATCAGGATCTGCTGCAAAATAAAAATGATGAACACAATTTTGAACAACTTGTCCTTTCCGAGATTGTGAAGGTAAGCCTCGACGGATCCATAGATATGTGGCTCATGAGCGACATGTACACCGGCATCTCAGTTTCGCCCGACGGATACTTTGTGATGGTCACCACCATCGAAAAACCCTTCTCCTACCTGGTACCCTATCAAAGGTTCCCTTCAAAAAGCACCATTTATAATCAACACGCCCGGGAGGAAGCCACCGTACTTGAGGTGCCACTTATCGAGGACCTTCCCAAGGGCTTTATGGCAGTAAGGAAGGGAAGAAGATCCTTGAGCTGGCGCTCTGATAAACCTTCAAGTCTGATTTTTGCTGAGGCACTGGACGAGGGTGATCCCGAGATTGAAACAGACTACCGTGATGAAGTTTTTCAACTGGATGTTCCCTTTAACGGCACCCCCGTATCACTGATAAAAACGATCAATCGCTATGCAGGGGTACAGTGGGGAGATGATCAGACTGCCATTGCCACCGACTATTGGTGGAACAACCGAAATACCAAGGTCTATCTTTTTAATCCCTCCGATCCTGGTCAGGAACCAGAAATTCTCTATGATCTGAATTACCAGGATCGATACAGTGACCCGGGAAACATTGTTACTGAGAGGAACCAGTGGGGGACATCTGTAATCAGTTTGGATAAAGGCTCTCTCTTCCTTTTGGGTGATGGTTTCACCGAAGAAGGTCAGTTTCCCTTTCTTGATCAGGTGAATCTTAAAACAAAAAAAACAAAACGACTCTATCAATCGGCCTACACCGACAAATTGGAAACCCTGAGCGATTATGATGCAGGAAAAAATCAGCTGCTGGTGCGGATTGAATCCCCCACCGAATATCCCAACTACTTTTTCAGAGATATGAAAAAGGGTGAACTCACCCAGATTACGGCATTTGAAAATCCTTTCCTGAGCATCCAGGACGTACATAAAGAGGTGATTTCTTATAAGCGTGAAGACGGACTGGAGCTTTCAGGCACGCTCTATCTGCCGGTAGGCTACGACATGGAGAAGAAGGAGAAAGCTCCCATGATCCTCTGGGCCTACCCCCAGGAGTTCAAGGATAAAGCCAGTGCCGGACAAAATACTTCAAATCCCAACCAGTTCACCTACCCCTATTACGGCTCGGCCATCTACTGGGTGGCCAAGGGTTATGTGATTCTTGATGATGCAGCCTTTCCCATTGTGGGTGAGGGTGATGAAGAGCCCAATGACAGCTTCAGGGAACAGCTTGTGGCCAATGCCAGGGCGGCCATCGATGCGGTGAACCAACTTGGATACATCGACCCGGCCAGGGTGGCAGTGGGAGGACATAGTTATGGCGCCTTCATGGTGGCCAACCTTCTCTCACACTGCGACCTGTTTGCGGCAGGGATTGCACGCAGCGGAGCTTACAATCGGACCCTGACACCCTTTGGATTCCAGAGCGAGGAACGCAACTATTGGGAGGCTCCCAACATCTACTATGAAATGTCTCCTTTCATGCACGCCGACAAAATGAAAACACCCCTCCTGCTGATCCATGGCGAAGCCGACAATAACTCTGGCACCTATCCCCTGCAAAGCACACGTTATTTTAATGCCCTCAAGGGACTGGGAAGCACGGTCAGACTGGTGATGCTTCCCAAGGAGAGTCACGGCTATGCTGCCAAGGAAAGCATATTACACATGCTGTGGGAGCAGGACCAGTGGCTGGAAAAATATGTAAAGTAACTCGCTACGCGAGGGTTAGTTTGCTTGCTTCGCAAGCGTTAATTTGCTTGCTTCGCAAGCGTTAGGGGTTAGGGGTTAGGGGTTAGGGGTTAGGGGTTAGGGGTTAGGGGTTAGTTAGTGATTTAATAAGAAATTGAAATGGAAGCAAAAGAACAGGTCCTGGAGGCCATGAAAAAGGATGGAACTCCCTTAAATGCAGGGAAAATTGTCGATTTAACCAGTCTCGATCGTAAGGTGGTTGATAAGGCGATGGCTGAATTAAAAAAGGAGGGTTCAATTATCTCGCCCAAAAGATGTTTCTGGCAGGCAAAGTAAGAGTTTAGCAAAACTTATGAGTGAATGAGGAGGAAGGGGAAATATTTAGTACTGGTTTTGATGGTGATTGTTTTCACCGCATGTCCCCCCTTCTGCGATTCCGAGATAAGGGATTTGGGGACTCTGCCGGCAGAGGCGCTGGCCATGGTTCCATACCAGGATGGAGAATCCTATCGTTTTGTGCATTCGGCGGGTCAGGAAATTAGCTTTCTCGCAAGCCGGGAAACCACACAAGAACTTGAACACTGGGATCCCTGCGGTGGGATTAGCTATGAGAGCAATACCACAATTCTGGTCCCGGATTACCCTATTTTTAGCATTGTCCTTGGAATGGCAAAAACCGATTCTCTTCATTGGGCGGTACAGGCCTACTTCAGCGCTGTGACTTTTCCCCTGGTCAACATTGATTTTAATCAAATCGAACATGCTTTCTTCGACTCCCTGGTAATCGCGGGGGAGTGGTATAAAAATGTTTATCGAATCATGGGATATAAATACAATAGTGGTCCGGCGAATGAAATCCACCCCGACAGCCTGTGGTACAATACTGAGTTTGGCATCCTGAAAGTGAGTATGAATAATGGTGAATTTTACCAGATTATTCCATGATATAAAAATGGAGAAGAAAAGAATATATGTTTTCGCAGGTTTCATTCTGATGCTTCTCCTTGTCGCCTGTGGAGGAGAGCAGGGGGCACTAAGGGAGGAGACGCTTTATTTTAACCAGCTGAATGCAGGCTGGATTTCAGGCGATACCCTTGGTGATATTTTTAATATGACCGATAACAATGGGATCAGCCAGAGTTTTGTTATGAACAGTGATTCTTACTATTTCAATAAAGGTTGGAGCAGTTTTATGGGCATTAATACCAGCATGACTTATACCGAGTATCATCACCAGGCTTACAACTCTGGTTTTGGGATGAGGTATAGCTTTTCTCTCACCGCAGGCAGTCCACCCTATGGAGATATTGTGCATATATCCCTGGACAATGTGGGTTTTCAATATGATCTCGAGTTTGAGACGGTATTCAGTATGGATACACCATTTGCTTATAAGAGCTACCTGATCACAAGTGAAGGATATGAGGTTCACGACGATGGAGAAATCCATTCATCCGTGGAGATCCTGGATTCGCTGGTAACTTCCATTGCGACCTACGAAGAGGTCCTGCACTTCACCTTCAATGACTTTATTGAGCAATGGACAGCATTCACTGTAACTGAAATCTTCCTGGCCAGGGAAGTTGGTTTGGTGAAATATGTACTGGCCAAAGGGATAAGTGCGGAACGAAGTACTGAGCCCTGATTACTTTCCCCTATTTATCCATTACCCACAACAGACCTCCCCTAAGGTGCTCCACGAAGAGGGCATCCTCATAGAACCAGGGATCATGTCCCAGGGCAGTGTACCACTGCCGTCCTCCTTCAAATTCATGACACCAGCAAAGGGGAAAAAGCTGGCCGAAAGTTTCACCGGGATATTCATCCTTGCCCTCATCCTCGACGGTGGTCATATCGGCTGAAAGCAGCACATGGATATCGGGATTCAGCTGGTAGGAATAGTAACACTCATCCTTAATGGTCCACCTGGCAGGCAGGTGAGCTGTGGATGGGTGCCTGGCATCGGTTACCACCACATCAAACTCCTGGTGGGGCGCATGACGGATAAACTTTCCTCCCACCATGGCCCAGTACCATGGCCAGTCCCTTTCAGTGGCATTGGAGGAGTGGATGGCAACAAATCCACCACCATTTCTGATGAAGGCCTGAAAAGCTTCTCTCTGCTGCTGGGTATCAAAACCCTCATTATTGGAGTTGGAGAAAACGAGCGCATCATAGCTTGCCAGATTCTCAGGGGTAAAAACGGAAGGCTCATCTGAAACATCTGTAATGATTCCCTCCTTCGCACAAATCTTCTCAAGTGCGGCAACGCTGGCGGCAATATTCTCATGCACATAACCCTCTCCGTTTTTGGTATAGATCAATACGTTTTTCTTTAGCCTGGCTGGAGCTAAACACCAGGATGAAACAGAAAATAAGGGTGAAGACAGGGATAAGGTTTTTTATGTTTTTTATCGAAAGGAATTTATACTCAAATAAATCATTTATTTTGGAATATGAAAAGAATTCTCCTGCAGTTTGGATTCATGGACCTGGACAGGGAGCCTGATAAACCTCCACGCATGAAATAAGCGGACAGGCCCGGGCATCCAGGGTGAGTTTTTCACCGAGTGCAGGTGTATTCATATTAAAGTGCACAAGGCGTAGAACTCCAGCTCGTGCCAAAGCAGCTGCCTCGCATCAGGCAAGGGTGCAAGGGGTACAGGAGGTGGCGTATGCTCAAAGGAAATCAGCAGGACCAGCGCGAGCAAAAAAGGAATAATTGTTTCATAAATAAGCGAAATATTTAAGACCTGATCATCTTACTTCGAGCTTGTCCTTTGTAGGTAAGGGTGGAAAAGTTACATGGGGTTCAAGCTGATACCAGAAGGCCACAGAGGCAATATCGCTGCCCTGTTTCAGATAACGCCCTTCACTGCGCCAGCCCAGATCCTGGATGGTGACACTCAGATCCTTTTCAAAGCGGATGGGATCTGTGATATGCCAGCGATAGAGTCCAAAGCGGGTATTGGCCTTATAGGAACCATCGGGTCTGATTACCTGGTGCAGTCCTGAATAGGGTGTGGAAAATTCGGTGTATTGGCCACCAACATCAAAATTGTAGGATCCACAGAAATAATCCTCTGCTCCTGTCCCGCATATGGTGGGAAAAAGCTTATCGCCATCCATGTAAAATTTGATCTCACCTTCACCCCACCAGCCATTGTTATTCACCTGCCAGGCCAGGTAGGTCCCCACATATTGTCCCTTTCCCTTGATTCCGTCCACGATGGTATAGGCTTCCTTTTCGCTATCCGGAGCCGGACGCCTGAACTGGGCATGAAAATAGGCCGCATCCTCGCTTATATCAGTAAGCACATAATCTACCTGGTAATAGAGGCGGGTGGGTTTCACATCAATATTCTCCATGGTAATCCTGCATTTTTTCCTGAAGGGCATCTGCCAATAACAATTGAAGGCCCGCCCAGGGTTCACGCAAACAGCCAGGGAATTTAAATGGGCATACTCACCCCAACCCATGCCGAAAAAATCTCCCACCGGAACCTCAATCGAGGGCTCCTCCTCATCATCCCAGTAAAAGCGCAAAATGTAGAAGCGCCAATCGCCGGTGGGCGTCAGCCAGATGTGCTGGATACACCCGGAAGCATCAATCTCTGCCATGGTAAAGGTTTCACCCGGCTGAATGATCACGTAGGGACTTACCTTGTATCCCTGGCCCAACTCCCTGGCCTCATTTGAGGCTGCACCCTCACCCAGTTTTGCCATTCCCCCTTTCCCCTTCTCCCCCGTAAAGTTTTCAGGAGAGATGCTGCGGGTCTGAGCATCTGAGACCCTGTAAAGAGAGGAAAGATTGTTGTTTAGGCCATCAAATTTCTGGGCCTGTAATCCGGTTTGAATGAGCGCCATTATGAGAGGCACAAGGAAAAAAATCTTTTTCATAACTTAAGTTTTAGTCTTGGATATATCGATCTGATCAGTATCCATAAAGTTATATAAGTTAAGGATTTTATCCCTTCCCTGTCTCTATTTTCAGCACAGTGGCCCTCTCATCCAGTCCTTCCGGAGGAATCACAACCGTGAGGCCATCCTCACCCATCTTCCATTCCAGGTTTACTGGTCCCCCTGGTTTACATGTCCATCGGATATGGATGTGTTTTTCCAGAAATAAGCATTGGGATTATTAAAATTTTTATAATTCTCATTTGATAAAAACAGTTTTCCATTTATAACTTAATTAACAAAGTGTTCCCTAAATCATAGCCATACGAACGGAGTTAATATAATATTATTTTATTGGTCTTAGCACCGCAATTTGCTACTTTCGTGGCTGATACATTTGCATCCCATCGATGAATAAACAGGAAAAAAACAGCTTTGCCATCAGTCAATACCATGATGTTGCTGAGATCTATAAGGGCATAGGGCAATTGGTGGCAAATCCTATTCGCCCCGTCAAGCGCGATGAGATGCAAAACTACATTGAAGGCTTTCATAAGAAATATGCATCCTCAAAGCCGGTGATCGACGAAGCCAAAAAATACATTCCTGGTGGTGTCCAACACAATCTTGCTTTCAACTACCCCTTCCCCATTGTTTTTGACCGTGCCGAAGGTGCTTATTTGTATGATAAAGATGGCAACAGGCACATTGATTTTCTACAGGCAGGTGGTCCCACAGTGCTGGGAAGCAACTACCCGGCTGTGAAAGAGAAGATACTGGATCTGATCAGCACCACCGGTCCTTCCACCGGTTTATTCCATGAATATGAGCTGAAGATTGCCCGGTTTATCTGCGATCACATCCCGGGCGTGGATATGTTCCGCATGCTGGGAAGCGGTACAGAGGCCTGCATGGCTGCCATCAGGGTGGCCAGGCTGGCTACCGGGAAAAAGAACATTATTAAAATGGGGGGTGCCTATCATGGTTGGAGCGACAGCCTCGTATATGCCCTGCGGGTTCCGGGCACCGGCGGTTTTGATGCCCATGGCATCCCGAGGGCCAGCCGGAAATATACCCAGGATGCCTTCCCAAATGATATAAAATCCCTGGAACACAAATTGCGGGGAAACAGGCTGAAAGGTCAGGGAACGGCAGCAGTCATTGTAGAACCCATGGGTCCGGAGAGTGGAACCCGTCCCGTGGACTTTGAACACAACAAACAAATCAGGGAGCTATGTGACAAATACGGGGCCATTTTGATCTTCGACGAGGTGGTTACCGCCTTCCGGATCGGACTGAGCGGTGCCCAGGGTTATTTCGGAGTAAGGCCTGATCTCACTGTCTTTGGTAAAGTGATTGCCGGGGGCTATCCCGCTGCCGGGGGACTGGGAGGATCAAGAGAGCTGATGGAGTACCTTGCAGCCGGACTGCAGACCGGTAAAAAACGTGCCATGGTGGGAGGTACCCTGGCGGCCAATCCACTGAGTTCAGCCGCTGGCTATTATACCCTGGTTGAAATTGAAAAAGAAAATGCCTGTGCAAAGGCAGGAGCAGCCGGCGATCGCCTAACGAAAGGACTACAAAATCTCATCCTGTCCTACGACCTTCCCTATGTTGCTTACAACCAGGGTTCTATCTGTCACCTGGAGACCACCGGAACCATGTTCCTGCCCATCAATATGAAAAAATTCTGGACCATCCCGAAAACCCTGAAGGAGATTAAGATCCGGAAACACATGATGGAGGAAATGGGTGCGGCCTATATGATGGAGGGGATCGTCACCCTGGCCGGCAGCCGGATGTACACATCCATGGCCGACACAGATGAAGTAATTGATGAGGCCCTGCAGGGATTTGAAAGGGTTTTTCAAAAAATGTAAGCGCCTTCTTAGAATGCTTAATACTGAAAAATACGTGATCGCCCACGATGTGGGAACATCCAGTGTAAAAAGTGCACTGGTCTCCTCCCGGGGTGAGATCCTTGCACATTCCACAAGAGGATACGGATTTTCCCACCCAAATCCGGGGTGGGTGGAGCAGGATCCGGAAGATTACTGGAATGGATCTGTAGAAAACACACACCATATTCTGGAGGAAAGCAAGGTGGACCCAAAGCTGATTTTGGGCATCGTATTCTCCACCCAGGCCATGGGAATCATCCCACTGGACAAAGAGGGGAAAAAGCTGAAAAACAATATCACATGGGTGGATGGCCGGGCGGAAAAGCAGGCACGCTCGCTCATGAAGCTCCTGGGTGGGAAAAAGGTCTTTGAAAAGCTCATTGGAGTTGAGATCACCGGAAAAGATGTGATCCCTAAAATTAAATGGCTTAAGCAGAATGAGCCCGAACTATACAATCAATGCGAAACTATTCTGGACGTAAATGGCTATCTGAAATTCAGGGCCACTGGCCGGAAGGTATTCGAATGGTCGGGAGCCTGTTCCTACGGTTTTGATTTGAAGAAAAAGGATTGGGAAAGACTGATTTTCAAAGCTGCCGGGGTGGACCTGAATAAGCTTCCTCCCCTGGTTCGATCCACCGATGTGGTGGGGCAACTGACCATGGAGGCTGCCAGTGAAATGGGATTGCCCACAACAGTCCCGGTTTTCGGGGGATGTGATGATACCCTGAGCGCTGCCGTGGGATCAGGGTCCACAATGGAAGGAGATGCACATATCTACCTGGGAACATCCGCCTGGGCAGGCATTACCACTGGTAGAAATCTGAAACACAAAAACGGAGCCGTGGTATTGCAAAGTGCAGATGCAACAAAAAACCTCCTGGTGGGGATCACCGAATCGGCGGGATCCAATCTGGACTGGATGATTGAAAAGTTCTATAAACTGGAGAAGGATGACCCCACCATCAAGGACATCTACGCCTTCCTGAATAAGGAGACTGAAGGAATCCCTCCCGGATGCGATCACCTCGTATTTACCCCCTGGCTCCTGGGAGAGCGCTGCCCGGTCAGCACCACCACAACCCGGGGCACCATATTTAACCTGGGACTGGAACATACACGCGGACATATTGTCAAGGCGCTTCTTGAGGGTGTCGGATTTAACCTGCGCTGGATTTTTGAGAATTACCGGCGCGACTTTGGCTTTAAGCCCCAAAAAATAAGGGCTATCGGAGGAGGGTCGTTGAATGGAAAATGGATGCAGGGCATTGCCGACATCACCGGAATGAGAGTGGAAACAACTACCCAGCCAAGCATGGCCGGTGCCATCGGGGCCGCAGCCTGTGTTTTTGTGGGAAGCGGCACCTACAGCTCCTTCAATGAGGTGAACACTTTTATTAGCGTAAAAGAAACCTTTTATCCCCAAATCGGGACCACAGAGGTATACAATGAATTATTCAGGTCCTATAAAAGTGTATATTCGGGACTGAAGAAAGCGTACATTAAAGCGAACTCTGTTCGCTTTAATGAGTCCGTAAAGTCCTTAAAGTCGTAAAGTCGTAAAGTCGTAAAGGGTGGAAAGTATAAAAAAAGAGATTATAGAAGGTGGTCTGAGGCTGGTGAAGGAGGGACTGGTGGCCCGCACCTGGGGAAACATCAGTATCAGGGTGGATGATACCTATATGTTAATCACTCCCAGCGGTCGGACCTATGAGACCCTGACAGAGGCCGACATCGTGCTGGTTAACTATCACACCTCAAAATACGAGGGGGAGATCAAACCCTCGTCCGAGAAGGAGCTGCATTGTGAGATTTACCGTACCAGGTCCAAAATCAATGCGGTGATACATACCCATCAGATGAATGCATCCACCGTGGCCACGGCCCGTCGTGAGGTACCACCCATACTCGACGACATGGCCCAGATCATCGGGCCCACAGTCAGGGTAGCCCCCTATGCCCTGCCTTCCACAAAAAAAATCACAAAAAAAACGGTAAAGGCCCTTAAAGGAAGGAACGCGGCCCTCATGGCCAATCATGGTGCGGTTTGCGTAGGACGCAACCTGAACGAGGCCTTTGTGGTTTGCCAGGTACTGGAAAAAGCATGCAAGGCCTTCATTGAAGCGGAGTTCCTGGGAGGCGCCAAAAGCATCAACAAGTTTGAAGCCCACCTGATGCACCAGATCTATATTCGTAAATATTCCAGGCAGGAAGATAAAAACAGGTAAAACCTCACTCCCTCATTCAAGCCCGGCAGCCATGGAAGCAAAACACCCCTACCCCGCCTATCGTTATGTCATGCTGGCTGTAATCATGCTTGCAACTGTGGCCATTGAGATCCAGTGGCTCACCCATGCAGCGGTGGTTCGTCCTGCAGAAGTTTTTTACCATGGACAATTTAATGCTGAATCCTTCCTGAATATCGATTTCCTTGCCATGGTTTACATGGTGGCCTTCCTGGTGATGAGTTTTCCTGCCTCCTACATCATTGACACCTACGGAATACGGGCCGGGATCTCCATTGGTGCAATACTGCTTGGCGTTTTTAGTCTTGTGAAAGCCATTTATGCCCATAGTTTTACCGGGGTGGTAATCGCCCAGACCGGACTGGCCATGGCGCAACCCTTTTTGCTCAATGCCGTCACCGCATTCACTGCCCGTTGGTTCCCCCTGTTTCAGCGGGGAATGGCAGCCGGACTATTGGCCCTTGCACAATATGTGGGAATTATCATCGCCATGCTGGTCACCCCGGCCCTGGTGGGTTCAAACCCCGACCTCCCCGGCTACGGAAGCGGCTTTGAGAAGATGCTCTGGATCTACGGGATCATCAGCCTTATGGCAGCCCTCACCTGCCTGTTCCTGGTCAGGGAAAAACCAAAGGGAGTGGAAGTCTCAACTACAAAACGTTACCCCTTCTTCAAAGGTATAGGCCATATCCTACGCAACAGGGATATGTTCATTACCATGTTTCTCTTCCTCATTGGCCTGGGCATCTTTAATGCGATCAGTTCCATGACCGACTCCATTGCTGCACAGACCGGGGTAAAGGATTCGGACGGGCTCATCGGGGGACTGATGCTTATTGGTGGCATTGTGGGAGCTCTTGTCATTCCCACACTTTCGGATAAATTCAGGAAACGTAAACCTTTCATTCTCCTCTGCATCGGGGGGATGGTGCCGGCTGTGGCCGGACTGGCATTTGCCGGACAACTGGCACCCGATCCGCAGGGAGCCTACACTATTTCGCTGATCTCATCCTTTATACTCGGTTTTTTTGTGATGAGCGCAGGCCCCATAGGATTTCAGTATGCAGCCGAGGTAAGTTTTCCCGCTCCCGAATCGGCTTCCCAGGGCATCCTGTTGTGGGTGGGACAGCTCACCGGAATGATCTTTGTTGCCGGCATGAGCATAAAAAACAATCTATATCTCGGTTCATTTATGACCGCCTTTACCATCATGGCCCTGCTGGCTATTTCGGCAGCGTTCTTTCTCAGGGAGAGCCCCATGATCGGAAATGCAGGAGAGTAAACAAAATGTGCAATGTGGTGTTATTTAGCTTTAGCATATACCCATGCACTAAAGCTTGCATTAACCCATTCCTATGAAAAACATTCTTTCGACATTTGCAGTTCTGGCTCTGCTGGCCGCACTGGTAAATCCGGCCCCAGCTCAGAATAAAGCGAAAAAAAAATCAGATTCATCTTCATCCGAAGCTTTCGATGCCGATAAGTTTAGTGCACTTCAGTGGCGAAATGCCGGTCCCTTTCGGGGCGGCCGGGCAGTGGCTGCCTCAGGAGTTAGCGGGGATCCGCTTACCTACTACTTTGGGAGTGTGGGCGGAGGCCTGTGGAAGAGCGAAGATGCCGGACTGAACTGGAGAAATATATCCGACGGTTTTTTCAAGTCAGGCTCAGTGGGTGCCATTGCAGTGGCCCCCTCAGATGTGAATGTTCTCTATGCAGGTATGGGCGAACACTCCATTCGTGGCGTCATGACCTCGCAAGGTGACGGAGTTTACAAGAGCACCGATGCCGGAAAGACATGGAAGCATGTGGGACTGGAAAAATCCAGAACCATTTCATCCATCAGGATTCACCCCAAAAATCCCGACCTGGTATATGTGGCCGTTCAGGGCAGCCAGTGGTCCGACAGCGAGGACAGGGGGATATACCGTTCCGGTGATGGAGGGACAACATGGGAGAAATTACTCTACGTGGATCAAAAAACCGGACCGGCCGACCTGAGCATGGACCCGTCCAATCCGAGAATTCTTTATGCTGCCATGTGGGACCACCGCAGGGAACCCTGGCGCATCCGATCAGGTGGCGAGGGATCGGGAATCCATAAAAGCACCGACGGGGGAGAAAGCTGGACCGAGATAAAAAAGGGACTGCCCGAGGTGATGGGGAAAGTATCGGTGGCTGTCTCCCCGGCCAATGGAGAGTTGCTTTACGCAAACATTGAAGCCGAAGGTGAAAAGGCAGGAGTTTACCGTTCCGATAATGCCGGGGAAAACTGGCAACAGGTGAGCAAGGACAGGAATACCGTGGCCCGGGCATGGTACTACATTAAGATTGTTGCCGACCCTGCTGACCCCGAAACGGTCTATGTCCTCAATACCCTGGTTATGAAATCCATCGACGGAGGTAAAAACTTCAGTCCCTTGCCAGCCGGACACGTGGACCAGCACTATCTCTGGATCAATCCCGAAAATACGGCTAACATGATCGTTGCCAATGATGGAGGAAGCTGCATCACTTTTAACGGGGGAAAAGCTGGTCGACCCAGAACAACCAGCCCACGGCCCAGTTTTACCGTGTCATTACCGATGACCAGTTTCCCTATCGCATTTACGGCGGACAGCAGGACAACTCCACCGTATGTTTGGTGAGCAAGACCATTTATGGAGGAATCTCCGAATCTGACTGGTACGCTGTAGCCGGAGGCGAAAGCGCCTTCCTTGCCTTTAATGATCCAAAGGACCCTGAGATTAGCTATGGAACGAGCATTCAGGGAATGATCAATATGTTCGACAAAAAAACTGGGATGACCAAAGATATCATGTCCTATCCCTCCATGAACCTGGGTAGCAATCCAAAGGATCAGAAATACCGTTTTAACTGGAACGGCCCACTGATCCACAATCGTGTGAATCCAAAAATCCTGTACCAGGGTGCCAACCTGCTGCTGAAGAGCGACAACGGTGGAAAATCATGGACCGAGATCTCCCCCGATCTCACAAGAAATGATAGCAGCAAACATAGTGAAACCGGAATTCCTTTCACCAATGAAACTGCAGGTGGAGAGGTATACAATACCATTAGCTATATCGCTTCCTCTCCGAAGCAGGAAAAAGTAATCTGGGTGGGAACGGATGACGGATTGGTCCATCTTACAAAGGATGAGGGTGAAACCTGGAGGGATGTGAGTCCTGCCGTGGATGGAGAATTTCTGATCAATGCCATTGAGTTATCACCCCACCAGGAAGGCAGCGCCTACCTGGCAGTCACCCGCCACAAATTTGACGATCACCAGCCCCTGATTTTTTATACTGAAGATTATGGCGAGCACTGGGAAAAGATTGTAAGCGGACTACCTGCAGATCAGTTTGTCCGCGTGGTTCGTGAAGACCCACTTAGAAGGGGACTGCTTTATGCCGGGACAGAAAACGGGCTCCATATCAGCTTTAACAATGGATCCGGCTGGTTTCCCTTTCAATCCAACCTGCCGGTCACCCCCATTACCGATCTGATCATTAAGGACAACGACTTGGTTGCCGCCACCTCGGGTAGAGGATTCTGGATCCTGGACGATCTTTCGTCCCTGCAGCAAAGTGCAGGAAATCCCGACACCCTTTCGCTAAAACTCTTTGCTCCCAAAACCACTTACAGGTTTTCCCTGGGGGGAGGTTTTGAAAAAGGAAATGTGGGTCAAAATCCATGGCCCGGGATTATTTTGGATTACTACCTGCCCCATGATATAAGTGATACATCCTCCCTTGTCCTGGAGATTTTTGACGCAGATGGAAAGCTGGTCCGCTCACTCACCAATAAAAAACCGGAAGATTTTAAAACCTGGCCGGGAGGGCCCGCACCTCCACAGATCATTTCGGCAAAGCCCGGGTTAAACCGCACCAACTGGGATATGACCAGGGAAAGCCTGCCTGCTGTGGATGGAATCTATGTCTATGGAGGCCTGAATGGATCAACCGTGGGTCCGGGAAGTTATACACTCAGGCTTAGCCTGGATGGTTTACCTGTGGAACAGCAGGCGGAATTACTGGCGGATCCGAGGATCGGTGCAAGTAAGGAGGATTACAGGAGGCAGCAAATGATCCTGGTACAGATCGAGCAGACGATAAAAGAGGTTCAAAATGCTGTAATCAGCTTCAGGAGTGTCAAAAGCCAGCTGAACGAAAAACTGGAGCTACTTAAAGAGAGTGAAGGATCAGGCGATTTGATAAAAGCAGGGGAAGATGCATTCACATCTCTTAACACCTGGGAAGAGAAGCTGATCGAACCCGCAAGGAAAACTTTCCAGGATGTGGTTAATTTCGAAAACCGACTCATTTCGGAGCTCAATATGTTGCGAAGTCGTGCCGATTCATACGACCCCCGCATCAGCCAGGGAATTGAGCTAAGAATGAATGAATTAAATGCCTCCTGGCACTTACTTGATCAGGAAAGGGAAAAAATTATCAGGCAAGATCTTGAGTCCTTCAACAAGCTCTATTTACAGGAAAAAATACCCGCTCTGATTATCCCGAAAATGAAATAAGTTAAATTTTTATCACAAAATATTAACATTTAGTGTAATTTTTAGTATGTTTGGTCAAATTTATGACCTACAGCCATGAATTACACACAACCAGAAATAACACTTCAATCCGACTCCACAACGGTGCGGAAATCCGGATCAGCCTTTGGTACCATACTGAGAAATGATCCAAGCCTTGTACTCCAGTTGCTTCTGACCCTGCCTGTGATTTTTGGGGGAATTCTTTTACACCTGAACGCGGTTCAGTGGATATTGGTAAGTTTTGGAACCCTGCTCTACCTTGGAGCGTGTGTGATGAGGACCGCTGCCTTGCTTCAAATCAGTCATGACACTTCACTCACACCTTTCCACATCAGCAGGATTAAAGCCATGGGGAATGCCATCCTGGCCATTACTGCCGGAGTCTCGCTGATAACCTACATGCTGATCTTTGTGCCGGAAATTTTGAAACTGGTCTAAGATCTTTGCCCTTCTTATTTAAGTAACTTTTCCGCAACCTCTAAGGCAAGAGGATATCTTCCAAAAGGAGCACTAACCTGAATTCCATTTACAAAGGGGAGTACCTTGTCAACCATGGACTGGGCAATCTCGATGCCCGCTTTCAACTGATCTTCCTTGGTCTCGTACCTGCTGATATATTCAATCACCGAGTCGGGAACATATACCCCGGGAACCTCGTTTTTCATGAATTCGGCATTTCGAAGACTTACCAGGGGCCAGATTCCAGCGATAAAATAGAGACCATCCAGATCGGCCTTTTCCATAAAAGCGGTCAGTGAATCTATATCGAATACGGGTTGAGTGATGATATACTCGGCTCCTGCTGCCTTTTTAAGTTTCAAGCGGTGAATCTCATTCTCCAGGTTTACACTATTGGGATCCACACCCACCCCGGTAAAAAAGGAAGTGGGATCACCAATGCGCTTCTCCCCCACATCAATTCCATGATTCAGGTTAGAAATGAGGTGAACCAAACCGATGGCGTCAATATCAAATACAGCCGTAGCCTGAGGATAATCGCCAATCATAGGCGGGTCACCGGTGATGGCCAGAATGTTCTTCGCACCCAGAACCGACGCCCCCAGCAGGTCGGACTGCATTCCCAGCAGGTTTCGGTCCCGGCAGGTGTAATGGATCACCGTTTCAATCCCCACTTTTTGTTCAATTACAAGTGAAAGTGCCAGGCCGGTCATCCTTGCCGACGCCCTTGGTCCGTCCGGGATATTGATTGCATCCACCCCACTTTCTTTCAGCAAAATAGCCCCCTCAATCGATTTTGTGGTATCCGTACTTCTGGGTGGAACCATCTCCACGAGTACCACCTGCTCACCGGAGTTAAGTTTTTTGGCCAGCTTTGATTTTTCCGCCTGGGGAACCGGATCGGGAAGTGGCTCCTCTGTTACCGGCCTTATCCCGATGTTAATGGAGTGTTGAATCCGGGTTTGCTTCATGGCCAGGGCATTGGCCATCTTAGAGATATGTTCCGGTGTGGTTCCGCAGCATCCTCCCAGCATCCTTACACCCTTATCGATAAATCGCTTGGTATATACCGAAAAGTATTCCGGGGTACTGAGGTAAATCATTCGTCCATCGGTGTACTGGGGACGGCCCGCATTGGGCATGATGCAGATGGGTTTATCCGAAACTTCAATCATATGCTCCACAAAATCGAGCATGGGCTTGGGTCCCACGGTACAATTCAAACCTATGACTGAAGCCTCGCTCCTGAGTAATTTATCCGTAATATCCTCCAGGTCCAGTCCGTATCTGGTTTTTCCATCCTCACCCACAGTCATCATGGCCACAACAGGCAGCTCACTAACGCTCTTGATGGCCTTGATGGCCTGCTCCATCTCCCTGATATCCTGAATCGTTTCCAGGATAAAAAGATCAACTCCTGCCTGACTCAGGCTGGTGGCCTGCTCTTTGTACGCATCAAATACCTGAGCCAATGTGATCTCTCCCCAGGGTTCAATCTCCTCTCCCACCGGGCCCATGCTTCCGGCAACATAGACATTATCTCCCGCCGCCTCACGGGCCAGCTCCACTCCCTTGCGGTTAATTTTCTCCAACTGGTCAAGCAGGTTGTGTGATTTAAGCTTAAAGCGGTTGGCCCCATAGGTATTGGTCTCTATCACCTTCGCACCAGAGCGGATATAATCTTCATGAATGGACCGGATCAGCTCGGGCCGGGATAAATTTAATTCATCATAGCATTTATCGATAAAAACACCCTTCTCGTAGATCAGGGAACCCATGGCACCGTCCAGCAGTACCAGGTTTTCCTTGATATATTCATTAAATGGAATCATGCCACAAAAATAGCATTTTTATGGCTGACTGATTCCGGCCATCAGGTATTCCATCCTTTGCTGCACCAGGGGATCATCCGCCACCTCTGCACGGAGATTCAAGCGACTCATATCGAACACGTAGCCCGGACTTCCATCCCTCAACATAACCAGGGAATTGAAGATCAGCAGCGCCTCCAGTGCATCATTACTCTCCTCAAGAGCCTTCATGATCACAGGCGAAGGATTAATCATTCCGGTCAATCCAAGAAACTCAGCGGCACGTGTCCGCACCAGTAAATTTTCATGCATGCACAGATCCTTAGCCCTGCCATAAAACTCCGCGGCCTCCCGGCCAAAACAGGAACACACAATCATTCCCCAGTAGAGTTCAAGGGGATCATCTGATTTTAGGGAAAGGGCAAGCTGCTCACGGGCTTCCTGATATGGAAGCAGGCTAAGATCAGCCAGGTCTGCCAGTCCCGCGATCACCTCTTTATGCTCCTGTCCAAACTGAACCGGATTTCCAAAGGCCCTTTCAGCCAGTACACTCTCAGGAAAAAAGCTAAGATCTGGCATCCCTTTGACCCAGCCCGAAAGAAGGTTCCGCATCTCGGTCAGCTGCGCTCCATATTCCATATCACCTGTCAGATTATGGGTCTCGTAGGGATCCTTATCGAGATCATAAAGGGCTTCGGGTTCCCTGGCCTGAAAAAATCTGCTTTGTACTTCATTCAACTGACCCTTTATAAACATCTCCCTCCATTCCTGATAAGCCAGACATTTATACCTGTAGTTATTCTGCAAACCATCAAAGTTGAAGGGCTGGTAGTTGCGTATGTATTTTAACCTTCCCTTTCTTACTGTCCTTACCAGGTCATATTTTTCATCAAAGCGATCGGCATAGCCATAGGTGATATCCCTTTGATACAGCTCCTGTGAGGAAATCTCCTCTCCCAGAAAGGGAATTCCATCGATGCCAGCAGGAATCTCAAGTCCCGCAAGTTCCAGAAGGGTTGGACCGAAATCCACAAAACTGACAAATCCCCCGCATTCGGATCCGGAACGAAGATTCACCAGGTGTTTGAATTTCTCAGGCACTCTCACCACCAGGGGAATGTGCAGACCGGTTTCATAAAGGTAAGCCTTGCTACCGGGTAAAACGCCCCCATGATCACCAAAATAGAAGATAAAGGTAGACTCCAGGAGTCCATCCTCCTCCAGCTTTTTCACAACCCTCCCCACAATGGAATCCACACCCAGAATCTTATCCCTGTAATAAGCCGAAGTAAAACGAAATAACTCCGTGTCGGGGTGTTCTGGAAAAAGGTGAACGGAATCCGGATTGATCACCGGGGTATAAGTCTCCATCAATTCGGCCGGGAAGTGGAGCTTGCTCTCATGGGAAATTCCGTGGGACTCCTTATGAAAAAAGGGTTGATCAGCATCCCGGTTTCTCCAATCGGCCTTTCCGGAGGATTCATCCCACACTCCCTCACCCTTCACATAATTATAATCCTCCTTGCTGTTATTGGTGGTATAATACCCGGCTGCCCTCAAATAGGCAGGAAACATTTCTACTCCATCGGGCATGGGTACCAGGCTTGATTTCCTGTGAAACTGGGTCCCGGTACGGGGTCCATAGCAGGATGACTCCAGGCTTGACCGGGCCACGCTGCAGACTGGTGCATTGGAGAAAGCCCTGGTAAAAACAAGGCCATTTTCCGCCATCATTTCAATATTTGGGGTGGCAATTCCATCCGGATCAAACAGTTCCATGTAGTGGGTGGAATTATCCTCCGAAATGATCCATACAAAATTGGGCTTAGGCTCCGGCTTGCAGCCCTGGAACAGTATTCCAGCCATCATGACCGATATAAGAATCATAAAAATCCGCGGGTGTCTGATTTTTTTCATGGGACAATATTTATTTCGATTGGCTAAGTTCAACAAGAATGACACTGGATTGGTCCAGGGCAGCCCTGTCAAACATAAGCTCGATTCTTTTTAAACCAGGGATATCTTTATCATAGCTAAGTGGAGGGGGCGAAAGTTCTATCACCCGCACCTTAAGAGGCTGGTCAGATCTTAAATACAGATTCAGCTTCTTCCCATCCTGAGCTAAGACAAGCCTTTTTTCTTCCGTCGTTACCGAAGCGGTAGTAATCATCTGCCAGCTAACACTTTCGCTAAGCTTGGAGAGGACCAGTTCATCACGAATCATTAAACTGCCTTCTTCCCTGGCAAAGGTCCGTTGTGCTGAAAGAATATTTTCACCAAAAAGGGGTGAGAGATCAAAGGTGTACCTGGCCTTATGCTTACGAATATCGGAGCTTGTCAAAGCCACCCTTCCATCCACAAGGTGCCTCTGCCCATTGATTGTAAGGGTACTGTGACCCGAATTACTCTTGGTAAGAAGGGTCCATCGCTCCGAGTCCTGCCCATTATCCCAGAGCCCCATTCCCATCAATTGTTCCAGCGTATTATAATCCTGATTTCCCGGATCGACAGACCATCGGATTCCGCCCAGTTCGAAAATGAAAGAACCTGCATCCATATTCCCGTGATTATCTCCGGCCATCCCCCCTTTGGCCGCCAAAAAGAAGGAGTCCGGATGATTATCCTTGTCTCGCATCACCACAATGGGCTCGGGTCCATCACCCCACCAGGTCGCTGGCCAGGAGTAATTCGAACCAGGAATTACTTCCATCCTGGCGATATCCAGTAAATGGATTCCATAAAAACGGGATCCCCGGATCATTCCTGGATTAGATAAGCTCTCCTTGAATAAAGCTTCATATTCACCTGGGGCCAGCCCTTCACCAGTGCGCTTTGAGAACCAGGCCAGCAAGCCCAAATGGCTTACGCCCTTAAAACCTTCCAGTCCAGAATCAAAATAGTTATAGTATGACCCGGAAGGACCGGCCATAAGCATGCTGAAATGGCTGCTTTCCAGAACCCCGGGATAATCTGTAAATCCGAAATCTGTTCCAAGGGCACTCTCAAAGGCTGAGATGGTAAGCGTCAGGTAGGCCGTGGCATAAGACCAATATGACACGCCTTCGGGATAAACTCCGCTGGGAGCGTAAGGATGAAGTGCCAGCGGAATCGTCTCCACTGCCTGGTGTAGAATGGCTGAGGAAAGTTCGGGTTCATCCTCAAATACTACAAGCGCCGCCAGGGCCAGGCCACCATTACAAACCAGGTTCCAGTTGTGATCCACACCTTTCCAGAAATTATTCGCCGATGCAGCAATCCCGGGTTTCAAAGCCTTTTCCACAAGCGCATTTTTGGCCATCCCGGAAATCTCCGGAGAAATAAATTCACCCGCCCAATCCAATCCCAGTGCCACGGCACCTGCCATCTCGGCCACATCCAGAAAATGGCTGGGATTCCAATCCTTGAAAGTACAGACAGCCAACATTTCACGTTCAAGCTGTTGCAGGTAGCGTTCATCCTTGTTGAAGCGGTAAGCCAGAGCCAGGGTAGTGATGCGGTTCACGGCTTCCCTGGATACCCCCAGCAATCGTCTGCCTTGCTTTTCATAAACCAGGGCCTCCATATTCAGCATGCCCTCGGCCTTTTGCTCCAGAAGCTGGAATCCCATTGTTGTAATAGGATCCCCCGAAGCGAGTTTCTTTTTCAACTGCTCTTCCAGCTCAGGATGAAGGATCAGTCTGGGCCCTTTGTTCCGCAGGCGCTCACTGATCCACTCCATGCCTACAGGATTTGGATTTTTTTCACCTGATGAACTCCCAAGCTGCAAATCCGCAAAGGCGAGATATTGTTCCCAATCATAACTCGTAATATCATGCTTACCTGTCCTGATGTGGTAAGCCTGCTTACCCACCCAGCGAGGCTGATTCAAATCCGGCGAAAGCACTTCCTCCAAAACATCCTCCCCGTATAATCTGTATACCTCACTGCTGCTCAGAAGAGATAGATACTCGCCACGTGGGTCGGCCCACTCATCCTCATTCGCACTGGCCACATACAGGGGCCTGGGTGCCATCAATGCCAGCAGCATGTGCTGGTCCACCGGACAGGCCCCTTCATTGTTTTCGTAGGCATGAAAGTTCGAAGCAAACCAGTGGGGAAATACCCTGTTGATGGCGCTTACCCGCTCACCAAATGGTCTTCTGGAGAGGGCGGCACCTCCACACCCCGAATTGTTGGAGACCACCATGGCAAACCTTTCGTCCAGTGCTCCGGCCCACAGGGAAGTTTTCCCCAGTCTTGAGTGTCCCAATACAATCACCCTTTCAGGATCAATGGCAGGATCGGTTTCAATATAGTCCATGACCCGGGACAATCCCCAGGCCCAGGCAGCAATGGTGCCCCAGGAATCCGGGCGCCTGCCCTCCCCGTCTTCCTGAATCAATCCCTGGATACCATTCACAAATCCATCATCAAAATCGGGATCAATATCTCCGCAATAAACCGTTGCCACCCCATAGCCCTTTGCCAGGATCATCTCCACCGGCCATCTGCTGGCTCTGGATCCCCTTGTTTCCTCTACGGGGCTGTGATCTGTGATTCCCATATCAGGATCATTTGGCACCCAGCTATCACTGATGCTGATCTCCTTACATGGATGAACCGTGTGGTTGCCGTTAAAATTCAGACCCAGAAAAAGAGGGACAGTACCCTTGACATCGGATGGCAGGAACAGCAGGATGGTAAATCTCAGCTCCCTCGCTCCCCGGCTTACAAGCACCTCCACCTCCTTCATTACCGCACTTCCTCCCAACGCCCTGTTGTTCTGGTATTTCAAATCAAACGTAACAGAAACTTCCGATTGGGGAATGCGGCCATAGACCTGCGATCTGAACATTTCAAGCACCTCTTCTCGGCGAAACTGTTCCCAGTCCGCAGAACTCTCAATGACTATCCCCTCATTGCTGAGTAGGGTTTTAGGCAGAGGGGCAATCAATTGATAATCTGTGTCGCTTGGAGACTGGCTACTGGCTGTTGTAAAAAAAGCAAAAGCCAACCACAGGCAAAGCAAAGATCCTGCCGGCCTTAAAAAGTATCTTTTCATGTGTTCGATGTTAACTCTATCTGAAAACGTCAAGGAGCATTTCAGGTGCCCTGACTAATTTTTTTGTTTCCATATCCATGAACACAAGCACCACGGTCGCCTCGTGGGCCAGGGTCCCATCCTCGTTATAAATACGATGATGGAATTTCATTTTGGCAGTGGGCAGCTCCTTCACTTTGGTTTCGATGGTAATCAGCTCATCATAGGTGATTGTATTCCGGTACCTGGCCTCCACGGAATAGACCGGCATCACAACACCGCTAAGCTCGAGCTCCTTGTAAGGGAAACCCATAGCCCTGATCATTTCGGAACGACCAATCTCATACAACTTCCCGTAGTTGCCGTAATAAACAACCCCCATTTGATCGGTATCCGCATAGATTACCCTGTATTGCACCTTCCCCGTAACCGCCTCCATCTTTTCTCTTTACGACTTTACAACTTTCGACTTTACGACTTTACGACTTTACGACTTTACGACTTTACGACTTTACGACTTTACGACTTTACGACTTTACGACTTTACGACTTTACGACTTTACGACTTTACGACTTTACGACTTTACGACTTTACGACTTACTGGCTTATCCCTGCCAGTTTTAGCAGGAAAGTATATTCCATTGCCGTCTCCTTGTAGCGCTCAAACCTTCCGGATGCACCACCATGACCCGTATCCATATTACAATACATGATCAGTATATTGTCGTCGGTTTTTTTGTCGCGCAGTTTGGCCACCCACTTGGCTGGTTCCCAATACTGCACCTGGCTATCATGCAATCCGGTGGTAACCAACAGATTCGGATAAGCCTTTTTTTCCACCTGGTCGTAAGGCGAATAGCTGAGCATGTAGCGATAATACTCCTCCTCATTGGGATTACCCCATTCATCATATTCGCCTGTTGTAAGGGGAATTTCATCATCCAGCATGGTGGTCACCACATCCACAAAGGGCACAGCAGCGATCACTCCATTGTAAAGTTCCGGCTGGAGGTTGATCACTGCCCCCATGAGCAATCCTCCCGCACTGCCCCCCATGGCATAAAGATTTTCTGCAGAGGTATATTTCTCACTGATCAGGTGTTCGGCACAATCGTTAAAATCAGTAAAGGTGTTCATCTTTTTAAGCAATTTCCCATCCTCATACCAGGGCCTTCCATAGATCTGGCCTCCCCTGATATGGGCAAGCGCATAAACAAAGCCCCTGTCCAGCAAACTCAGCCGGGGGGAAGAGAAATAAGGATCCATGGTCATGCCATAGGATCCATATCCATAGATCAGGGTAGGATTGCTCCCATCCAGTTTAATTCCTTTTCGGTAAACAATGCTCATGGGGATCATCTTTCCATCATCGGCCTTTGCATAGATTCTTTTGGCCTCATAATTTGAGGGATCGAAATCTCCCACAACCTCCTGCTGCTTCAGCAGCGTTTTCTCCTTCGAATCGAGATGATAATCAAAGGTCGAAACGGGTGTGGTAAGTGAAGAATATCCATATCGAAGCAACTTGCTGTCAAAATCAAGATTGGTGGAGATCCAGGCTGTATATACCTCTTCACCCATCTCCACATAGTACTCGGAAAAATCTTCCCAGCGTATCACCCTAAGCTGATTCAGTCCCTCCTTCCGCTCATTCACCACAAGGTAATCGCTGAAAATTTCTATCCCTTCCAGGAAAACATCATTGCGGTGGGCGATTACCTCTTCCCAGTTCTCCTTGCCCCCCTTGGAAACCGGGGTTTTCATCAGTCTGAAGTTGACTGCATCCAGGTTGGTAATGATGTAGAAATGGTCCCCAAAGTGGGAAATATTATATTCCAGACCACGCACCCTTGGTTGGACTATTTTGAATTCACCCGCAGGATCATCGGCAGGCAAAACCCTGTATTCAGAGGTAAGTGTACTGGAACTACCAATGATCATGTACTCCCGGGATTTTGACTTGTAGACATAGGTATTGAAAGTCTCGTCCTTTTCCTCATACACCAAAATATCGTCTGAAGCAGGGCTACCCAATGCATGCCTGTAAATGGCCATGGCTCTCAGGGTTTCTTCATCTTTCCGGGTATAAAATATGGTCCTGTTATCATTGGCCCAGGAGGACCCTCCTGTGGTCACCGGGATCATATCATCCAGCATGCTACCGGTTTCCAGGTCCTTGATCATCAGTGTGTATTTTCTCCGGCTTAGCGTATCGATGCCCATCACAGCATAACGGTTGTCGGGACTGATACTAACGCCTCCCAAATCATAATAAGTATGGCCCTCAGCCATCTCATTCACATTGGCGATGACCTCCTCCTCTGCCTCGAGGCTTTCCTTTTTCCGGCAGTAAATGGGATACTCCTTACCCTCTTCGTAGCGCACATAATAATAATAGCCATTCTCCTTATAGGGAACGCTCTCATCGGTCTGTTTAATCCGGCCAATGATCTCCTGGAACAGGGACTCCTGGAGATTCTCGGATCCCTTCATCACCTCTTCCCTGTAAGCATTTTCTGCCTCAAGGTAGGCAATCACCTCGGGGTTCTCCCTTTCCCTCAGCCAGTAATAAGGATCCACCCTGGTATCACCATGAATGCTTAGTTCTTTAGGTTTTTTCGCTGCAACCGGCGCTTCCATCTTCTCTTCTGTTTTACATGATTGAATGGTAATCAGGGCAATAGCCGCCAGGATCACCGGAATAATGATTTTCATCGATGTGAGTTTAATGCTTGAAATTAATCAATATTTTTCATGG
Organism: uncultured Bacteroidota bacterium; assembly: GCA_963716765.1. Taxonomy (GTDB): domain Bacteria; phylum Bacteroidota; class Bacteroidia; order Bacteroidales. The sequence continues at coordinate 77,148 of CAVQUO010000012.1, forward strand.
AAAGCTGAATCCTTTTTCTCTGCACATCCACCTCCAGTACCCTCACCTTCACATGCTGGTGAATCTTCACAATATCATTGGGGTCCTTCACAAAACGGTCGGCCAGATGGGAAATATGCACCAGTCCGTCCTGTTTAACCCCCACATCCACAAAAGCCCCGAACTTGGTAATGTTGGTCACAATACCCGGCAGTTCCATGCCCGGTTTCAGGTCCTCCACACTGTAAACCGACTGGTCAAATTCAAAGACCTCGATCTGCTCACGCGGGTCACGTCCCGGCTTCTCCAACTCCTTCTGGATATCCTTCAGGGTGGGCAGTCCGACTCCGCCCCCCACATATTTCTGAAGTTCAATCTTCTGTACCAGGGTTTCATTGTGAACCAGCTGATCCAGATCCACGTTCAAATCGGCAGCCATCTTCTCCACAATATGATAACTCTCGGGATGAACTGCAGAATTATCCAGGGGATTTTTTGCGCCGCTTATCCTTAAAAACCCGGCACATTGCTCATAGGCCTTTGCCCCCATTCTGGGCACCTTCATAAGCTGTTTTCGGGAGGTGAACCCCCCTATCTCATTGCGGTAATCCACCACATTCTGGGCCAGAACGGGACCCAAACCAGACACATAGGTGAGCAGGTGTTTACTGGATGTATTCAAATTAACGCCCACCAGGTTCACACAGCTTTCCACCACCTCGTCCAGGCTCTTCTTCAGATTTCCCTGATCCACATCATGCTGGTATTGTCCGACCCCGATGCTCTTGGGATCAATTTTCACCAGTTCGGCCAGGGGGTCCATGAGCCTTCGGCCAATGGATACAGCACCCCTTACAGTAACATCATATTCGGGAAACTCATCCCTTGCAATTTTTGAGGCTGAATAGATGGACGCCCCCGATTCATTGACCACATATACCTCAAGTTCGTGATGGAAATGGATCATACGTATGAAGCGCTCGGTCTCCCTGCTGGCTGTGCCGTTCCCAATGGCAATGGCCTCAATTTTATATTGTTCCACCAGTGAAGCAGACCTTCCTGGTGGCATCCGGCCCTGTCCTTCTGCGGCGGATGGGGGTAGATGGTTGCATTGTGGACCAGGTTCCCATACTCATCCAGGCATACCAGCTTACAGCCACTGCGGAATCCGGGATCCAGGGCCAGCACCCTCTTTTGTCCCAGGGGAGAGGCCAGCAGGAGCTGCCTCAGGTTTTCTGCAAATACTTTGATGGCCTCAAGGTCGGCCTTCTCCTTAAACAGGGCCTTATACTCATTCTCAATGGAGGGCTGAATGAGCCTCTTATAGGAATCCTTCACAGCTTCCTCAACCTGTTGTCCCACATCGTAGGGATTTTTCACAAAGAGCTCATCCAGGTCCTTCATCACCCTGGGGGTATCCGGCTCCACACTCAACTTCAGAAAACCCTCCTGCTCACCCCGCCTCATGGCCATGATCCTGTGACCCGGACACTTCTTTAGGGGCTCACTGAAGTCAAAATAATCCCTGAACTTCTCCGCCTCTTCCTCTTTGCCTTTCACCACCTTTGAATAAATAACCGCACTCCGGTCGAAGTGGTAGCGAACGGTCTTCCGGGCCCGGTGGTTCTCGTTGACCCATTCGGCAATGATGTCCCTTGCCCCCTGCAAAGCCTCCTCCTCATTCTCCACTTCATCGTTAAGAAAAGCAGAAGCAGCCTTTAAGACCTGCATTTCCTGCTGTTTCATAAGAATCTTAGCCAGGGGCTCCAGGCCCCTGTCCCTGGCCACGGTGGCCCTTGTCTTCCGTTTGCGTTTAAAGGGAAGGTAGATATCCTCAAGGAGAACCGGGTCAAGACACTCCTCGATATTTTTTCTGAGCTCGGGGGTGAGCTGCCCCTGTTCATCGATGGTTTTCAGGATATACTCCTGTCTTTTCTGCAGTTCCTTCAACTTATTCAGTTCATCTCTGATCTCGGTGATTTTCACCTCGTCAAGGCTTCCGGTATGCTCCTTTCTATAGCGGCTGATGAAGGGAATGGTGGCCCCCTCTTCCAGCAGCTCCACAGTATTTTTCACCTGCCTGAGGGGTATATTCACCCTCCGGGAGATTATTTCTTCAAAAACGATCATCTAATATGCTTAATATAAACCCTGATTCACAAGGTTTGAAGTTAATAAAAGCTACTAGATAAAAACGTGACCTTTTTCACATTGGTATGATTAAAAGCTATTTTTGCCTAAATTAGATTTCATGAAAAGACACCTTATATCCCCTTCCATCCTCACAGCCGACTTCCTTCACCTGGAGCGTGAGATAAAGATGGTCAATTCCTCAGAGGCCGACCTGCTTCACCTGGATATTATGGACGGCGTATTCGTTCCCAATCTCACTTTCGGATTCCCCATTATCAGGCAGATTAAATCAGTGGCAAAAAAACCACTGGACGTTCACCTGATGATTATTGACCCGGACCGCTACCTGGAAGCCTACAGGGATGCCGGAGCCGACTGGCTGACAGTGCACTATGAAACCTGCCCCCACCTCCACAGGACCATTCAGAAAATCACTGAACTGGGGATGAAACCTGCAGTTTCGCTTAATCCGCATACCGATGTTTCTCTTCTTGAACCCATACTGGGTGATTTGAATATGGTGCTGATCATGACTGTCAATCCTGGCTTCGGGGGTCAGAAATTTATCCAGGGCTCTTACGATAAGATCAGGAAGTTAAAGCAAATGATCAACGATGGTGGATATGAAACACTGATCCAGATTGATGGCGGGGTCACCCGGGAGAATATCGCCGGACTTATAGAGGCAGGCGTCGATGTATTTGTGGTGGGTAACACCATTTTCTCAGCTGAAGACCCCTTACAGGTAATACAATATCTGAAAAGTATAAAACCCTGATACTGTTTGTCATGATTCCACAGAAAAAACCACGTAATTCCAAAAACCTCTGGCTCCTGAGTCTCTCTTTAATAGCCATTGGCATTTTCCTTACCATAAGACTTGCCATGATCAGGCCAGTCGGTTTTGTCCTGCTGGGAATTGGAGGTTTTGGAATGATCTGGAGCCTTTTAAAGAAAGATGGATGGGACAACAAAGAGGATAATAACGAACCCAGACGTTTTAACTGAGCACTGTGTACTATGCACTGAGTACTCAGTTCCCTTCAAGAAAATCCTGGAGGTATTCAAAGTTTGTCCCCAGTTTACCCTTCTCTGTAATGCTTGCCCTTTCCAACATTTCGCTGCCGGTGGGATTTAACAATTCAGGAATTACAAATTTTGACAATGCCTCTCCAAAACTGCTGGAAGCATCCCTGGGAAGTTCCCCGGGCAGATTATCCACAGCCATTACCGTGATGGACTCATTGGCAAAGGCATCAGACTCCTTATCCAAAAGAGGATTATAACCGTAAAAGGGATCCGCAATGCTTGATGCCCTGATGGTACTGGCTATGGGACCGTCAATATCGCAGGAGATGTCGGCAATAATGCGGATGGGTACCTTCCCTCCCATCAGCTCTTTACGTGTCAGTAATAGTGGGGACCTGGGATCCCAGAAATGACAGGCAATATACATGTCGGTTCTGCGTGCATAGGGTAAAAAGGAACTCTCATAGAGGTGAGGATTGTCCACAAAATGAGTAAAATCGAAGCGTTCACCAAACCTGTTTTTTGTGTAGTGCCATGGATCAAGTCTGGTAAAAACAGCCTTCTCAAATGATCTGGAAAGATAGGCCCCGGGCTCTACCTGAGAAATCCCGGCCGCCTCTAAGATCTCAACTGCTCCTTCAGCTACCCGGCCTCCACCTGTAATGGCAATACGGGTTTTTCCAGGATCTAAACCCACCAGTTTCGACTTTAGCTCCCTAAGGTCCTTCAGATCGCTGGCCCTGGGAAGTTCAAAGCGCCCGGAACGTTTCCCAAGTGCGATCAGTCCGTTATAGGCCCCAACCACACCGGCCCACTTTCCGAAGGCCACGACGCGTACCCCGGAGTCACCGGTGAGGTACTCATAATCGATCATCCGAATCCCCTTCTTCACCAGGGTCTGCAAGAGACCCCGGTTATAAGGCTGTTTTTTTGCAGTGTGGGAAAAAAACAGGTAACTCTTATCGGGAATAAGTGCATCCAGCTTCACCTCTTTTACACCGGCCAGTACCTGGCATGCGGAGAGATCCTCCATCAGGGTAATTCCGGCCCTTTTGTATTCCAAATCACTGTAGCAGCGATCCCCGGAGGCTTGGACCACAATTTTCAAATCAGGGTATTGTCCGGTCAGTTGCCGGCACTGTTGAGGGGTCAGGGCTACCCTTTTGTCAGGCGGATTCTTGGTCTCACGAATCAGGCCCAGGTTCAGTTTGTTCATATCTACGAATATAATAAAAACCTACCCGACCCACGAAGAGAAATCCTGGTCCAGGGTAACAAGTGAAGCATATGCCTGCTCCAGGGGTAATTCGACGGATAACAAACCAAGCTGCTTCAGGCAGGAGACAAAACCTTCATTAAGCATTCTCCCTGCATTGAGGGGAAACTCGTAAAGTTCGGGTTTATACCGATCACTTCCGGGATTGTCAAAATCCTTTTTGCAGGAGTTCACAGAGGAGGACAGATAGATGCGACAGGCCATGGGCCGTGCTTCATAAACCGAACAGGAAGCGTTCTCCAGGAAGGGACAGGGATGGGATATACGCTGCTGCTCCTCCATGGTTTTATTCAGGGTAAGCAGGGATTTTTCCCTGGAACGGTCGATGAATCCTTTCTGCTTGTCCGGAGCAATCTTCTGAGTGATGTAATCCTTCAGGTAAAGCATTTCGTGGGAAATCGCAAACACCGGCTGGTGGCAGCAGAAGGCACAACCCTTCTTGCACTCAGCAGGCTTTCCATCTTTTCCGCTTCTCTCCAAAAAGGTTTGCAATAAACCATCAATTGCTTCATACTTTGCCCTGATGGCCTCTCTTAATTTAACCACACTGACCCCATCGCCCAGGTGCTGATTGGCCAGCCTGTAGCCATCACGATAGAAGATCTTCCCGATCTCTTTATGATCCATGTTACTTCAGGGGGAAAACAATAAGGGTCTGCCACTTATTCGGGTCGGGCTCCGTATTACCATTCACGATATAAAACTCAAAGGCGCTTCCATCTATTTCCAGTCCATTGTCCTCGATATAAGCTCCCAGGGTTTCGTACGACTCCATGAATTTTTCATAGGGACCTGTATGCACAGCGCTTACCACATTCATTTCCGGATATACCACCGGCCTTACGGCGCCTGACTTTTTTCCGGAAGATTGAACCTGCACACCAGGCAGGTAGTTAGAAAATCCGGTGGCATCGTCATAGTCCAGGTAATGCACAAAAGCGGGTCCACTGATCTCCAGTTGCTGCTTGCTGACCTCGGCATAAATAAGGCCAAAAAGTCCACCCAGTTCCAATGCCATCACCTCCATGGTTCCCGACCCTTCGGTCACCATGGCCACAAATTTTTCCTGCACCTCAATGCTGATGGGGCCCAGGCAAGTCAATTCGGGAGGATTAGCTTCCAATAACTCTTTCAGCTGTTCCAGACCCGTATTAAAGCTCTTTTCCAGGAACATCTTTCCAAAGATCATCCCCAACTTTCCGATGGGATATTTTGTATCCTGGGTAAAGGACCACACCAGAAGAGTTCCGCCGTCAACCTGTTGAAAGGTCCACTCCACAGTGGCAGGTTCCTTTGCAGCACCAAACCAGAGGTCCGATTTGATATATTTATTTTCTTCAACTGAAATCACTTCCATCCTTCCCTGGCCCACAGCTACCCCTTCCCAGGCGTAGGTGGACCCCACATAAGCCTTTTTTGATTCGATTTTTGCAGTAGCGGTACTATCGGCTGTCAGCCATGGATCCCATTCAGCGCGGTTTTCAAAGGATGCCACCGAAGGAAAAATCTGCTCCGGTTCCAATGCAATCTCTATACTGGCCGTGACGACTGCCGGGGAGGAGACAAAAAGGGGGACAATAAGTATGGCTGCCACCAAAACTCCAACAATGATCCCAATAATTTTTAATGCTTTCATGCTTTCTAATATTTTATCATGATTCAGAACCCATAAAAATAGGAAAGCAATTGATACGGGTCAATAGAGGGCTTGGCAAACTACAATGAGATAAAGCTTCCCGGGAACTAAAACTTAATGGTCATGCCATAGTTATAGGAGTCCTCGCCTTTGGGAGGAGGTATGGATATTTTATACTTATCCGGAACATCCTCCCAGCTATCATAATACTGACCACCAATAAAATACTGGTCCGTATTTCCCGCATCGGAATAATAAACATCATAGGTAAATTCAGGTTCCTCGGTTCCGGCAGCCTCTCCGCTGAATACAATTTCCATCGTACCATCGCCATCAACATCGGCTCTTATCCAGTCCAGTCCAAGCAGATCATTATAACTTCCTTCTGCGATCATCATCTTGATCTCCTCATTAAAAAGAGAGATTATATGTTCCGCATCGGGGACATCCTTTCGAAGTACCAGGTAAAGCGGTCTGATGATGAAAGGCTGTTTTGAAAATTCCAGCAGCATACTCACATCGTTCAGTTCGTACTTTAATAAATACTGGATAAGCAAGGCATCCACCAGCATGTAATCGATTTTATCCGAAAGCAGGTTCACCAGGTTCTCCTGATCATCCTGGCCGTAAACAATCTCAAGATCTGCCACTTCCACAATCGAATCCCCGTAGGCATAATCTTCAACGATACCGATTCGCTTATGTTCCAGATCGGAGAAATACCTTAAAGACACATCGCTTCCCTTTCGTCCGACCAGGATCAACTGGTTCTCCAGATAGGGCTCTGAAAAATATAAAACTTGTTCGCGTTCTTTCGATTTCCAGAAGGCCGGACTGCCGTCATATTTCCTTGTAACAATCCCATCTATCACAGATTCAAAATCGTTAACGATAGTGGAGGATGAAATATTTGCCCTTTCCAATGCCGTTTTAACGATATCAATGGCAATGGCTTTTTCACCTTCAACATTGGTAAAGGGGGGCCAGACATCACTGGAAAGTTTAAGTCCATCTGACTGAGCCAGAGAATTAAGCACAAAAAACACTAGTATAAGGGATAGAGCCTGCTTCATCGTTTTTAGTTAAAGTTTACACAAACATAGGTTTCTTAAGAAGCTGAGCAAAAAGAATTTTGATCTCCGAGAAAATGGCATCGTACTCTTCCTGTGGCAATCTGCCCGTATTCCATTCCAGGTCCCAGCAGGTCCTCGTCTGCCGCTCGCATTGAACATCAAACGGTAATTTACATAAAAATTAGATTAGCACCCTTTCTTTTACCCCTTTGTAGTGTTTGGATTCATTTTTTTTCAGCCATTCCAGAAGACAGGCCCGAAGTTCTTCAGCTCTCTCCTCATATAGGGCCCTTTCCGGATTAGAGCCAAGTAAGTTGTTCATCTCATGAGGATCGTTGCTTAAATCATACATGGCATTAATAACACTGGACTCCCTGGAATAGGGAATCATCAGTTTCCAGCCACCTTTTACAATCATATAGTTGGGTACAATGTCTCCCCTGTAGTTCCATTCGGTGACCACATACTCGCCATGATCTGTATCCCGACCTTCCATCAGTCCGCGAAGGCTGAGTCCGTCTGAAGAATGCTCGTCCACATCCAGGTAGTCCAGGATGGTCGCAAACAGATCCACAGTGGACACGTAGCCATCAACAGAGGTCTCTGCTTTTATCTCGCCAGGCAGACGAATCATCAGGGGAATGTGGGCCGACTCCTCGTAAAACACATTCTTTTCCCTCAGACCATGTGCGCCAAGCATCTCACCATGATCACTGGTAAATATGACCATGGTATTTTCCGCCAAACCAAGTTTTTCCAGCTTCTCCAATATCACACCCACCCAGTCGTCAATCTCCTTCACAAGACCATAATAGTTGGATATCATGTATTTGATCAGTTCCGGATCGGCATACTCAGGATAATCCAACCTGCCATTAGCAGATGCATAGGGCGAGTTTTTCATATCATCCAAGATACTGGCCGGTGGCAACATATCCTCTGCCGGATACATGCTGTAGTAGGGTTCGGGAGGCAGCATGGGTGCATGCGGAAAGTGGAAGGAGCAGGTAATGCTGAAATTTTCATCCTTTAATCGTTCCAGGGCTTCGATGCATTCCTTTGCCTGGAAGGCCGTGAGGCTGTTCTCCTTCTGAATGAGCAACTCACCGTGCATATCGCATTGAGGAAAGCGCTCTCCGGATGCCTTCAGCTCAAGGTCTGTCATGCCATGATGACGATCCAGAGAATCGGTTTTGTAGGGCCTTTTTGTCATGGTATCGTAAAGTTCCCCATATTCCAGGTCTTTTACGGGTTCCCTTTCGTCCAGGTAGTCGAGATGCACATAGCGCTGACCACCAGGACCGAATACTGACTTTCCATTTTCCGCAGCCTGCTTCGGATTGGTATAAACAGCAGTGTGGGAACTCAGGCTGTGCCACTTGCCATAATACTCACACTTGTATCCCTGGTCACTCAGGATTTCATCGAAGGTGGGCATGGTCATCACCTCTTCCTCATTATAATCATAGGCCCGGTCATTTCTGCGCATGCCCGTATTCTCAACCGTATATCCAGTCAGGATGGAGGACCGGGCCGGGGCGCAAACCGCACAGGGTGTATAGGCATTTCTGAACCAGGCACCCTGTCTGGCCAGGCGATCCAGGTTGGGGGTTTCCAGAACCGTATTACCCGCGATGCTCAAGGCATCGTAGCGCTGCTGATCAGTCATAATGAACAACAAATTCTTCCTCTCCTGTGCTTCTGCACCCAGGGTAGAAACAACAAGCAGAGCCAGTACCAGGAGCCTAATTTTCATAGCATATACTTTTGAGTTTTTCCAATAGTTCCTCTGCCTTTTCCGGATGAACTTCAAAGAGATTGTTCTGCTCCGAAAGGTCGTCTTTCAGATTGTAGAGCTCACCGGGTATTTTATCTGTCACAATGTAAGCTTGATCCGGGGCCCATCTTGCCGCAATACCGCCCTGACCCGAGCCATCAATAAATTTCCAGTAACCACTTAAAATGGCATTTTTCTCGATGATCATCTCATCCCGAAGCGGCTGATCCGGCTGCACATTCATCAGTACGGGGAGGAAAGAATGGCTGTCGAAACTCCCCGCAGGCAATTCTTCACCCACCAGCTCGGCCAGGGTGGCCAGTACATCGGTGAAGGAAATTATTTGATCACTTTCAAGGCCGGAAACAAATCTGGAAGGAGCGCTCACAATGAAGGGTATCCGGGAGCCACCTTCCCAATAATCGCCCTTCATGCCACGCAGGTCCCCCACACTGGCATGCTCATATTTTACGATGTCCTCATGAAACCATACAGGCCCATTGTCGCTGCTGAAAAAGACAATGGTATTGTCCGTCATACCCTCTTCCTCCAGGTAGGCCATTACCTGCCCCACCAGATGGTCCACCTGCATGGTAAAATCACCATATTCACCAGCTCCGCTTTTACCCACAAATTCTTCTTTGGGCAACCAGGGTGTGTGAGGAGCGGATAGGGGCAGATAGAGAAAGAAGGGCTCAATCTTGTGATTTTCCTGATGCCTGTCCACAAAGGTTCTGGCCTTTTCCAGGAACTTATCCAGGACCTCTTCGTGCTTGAAATCCGGGGCTATGGCTCCCGCACGATAGAAAGCCCCTGAGACATCTGATGTGGCATCCGGAGAAGCATGATCATCCACCTTTAGACTAGGTGCCTGAACAGCACGATCGTTTTCAATATAAAAATAGGGTGGGATATCCAGGGAGGCATGCATCCCAAAGAAATAATCAAAACCCTTCTCCACCGGTCCGTCTTTCAAGACATCAATATTTCCCGGATTCTCCCAGTCAAGACCCTCAAAACCCTGGTGCCATTTGCCCACACAGGCTGTACGATATCCCGAGCGCTTCAGCATGCTCGCTATTGTTTCCTGCCCGGCTTCAATGAGGCTCTGACTATGTGTATTCAGACTTTCCAGGCGTCCCGGGTAGCGCCCGGTCAGCAGTCCATAGCGGGAAGGAACACACCAGGCTCCGGCCGCATGTGCATTGGTGAAGCGAATACCCTCCTTTGCAAGCTTGTCGATATTTGGAGTGGCAATTTTAGATTCAGGGTTGTAGCACCCCGGATCTCCATAACCCATGTCATCGGCAAGGATGAAAACGATGTTGGGCTTCGTTTCTGCTGTAGATTTTACAGGATGGGAACAACTGGAACAAAAGATTCCAAATGAAATAAAAAGAAGATTGAGAAATTTAAACTGCGTAGATTTATTCATAGCATCCAATTTTCATTACCATACCCTTATCCTGCTTTGTCCCACCTCAATAGAGTTCAGGGGACCAGGCAGGGGATGAGATTCGTTTCTGGGTCCTTTAAAAAAATCGCCATTGATGATGTAAGGCCTGCCATCCTTATCCTCAAACAACAACTCTGAAACAATGGTCGTACCGAGTTTTTGGGTAGTAACTATCTCAGTTTCTACTTCATTTACTGAGTTGTCGAAATTTAGATTCATGAACACTGACTCAGTATTTTCTTCAATCTCGAATACGGGCAAAAAATCAGCTTTTTCAAGAGATTTTACTTCACCCTTATAGGGTCTGGCTCCATTATAATATAAGTTGCCATCGGCAAAACTGGGGTATTCCGCCTGGTCATAAATACCCAGTCCATATCCGACGAAAACATGCGGTCCTGCTCCATCGGTAATTGACTCCTCATCAAAGTCCGAAGTCTTAACAAAGATATTGTTGTAGAAGCGATCATCCCCACCTCTTATATTTCTCAAACAGACTACTTTGGTGGAGTGGGCATGATGATAGGGAGTGACACGGTCCGGCACATTAAAACGTTTGGTTTTTCCTGCAAAGAAGTTGTGTACAAAAGCACCTCCTTCGGATGCATTCTGTATGGAAAGGCCTTCACTTGAAAGAAAGAAATTATTATCAACCAGGTAGGGACCATGATTTACCTCGCTGAAGAAATCATGATGCGAGTTAGCGTACAAGAGATTTCTCGTCACTCGCGTTCCTTGCGCCATCCAATCGAGCCAGATGCCAATAAAAGCATCGTGAATGCGGTTATGCTCGATGAGCATATCAATGGATGCGTGAATCTTAATTCCAGCCATCTCGGCGCCGGAATAGGTTCTCTTTGTATAAATATCGTAGATGTGATTATCATAAACCTGACTGAAAACGGCTCCCAGGCTTCCCACGATTCCAGCCTGACCGCAGGCAAATATCACATTGTCCCTTACGATGTGCGAACCTATCTTCTCTTTGGACCACCCTACTTCAAGGGCCCTGAAAATAACCTCATTATAGTGAGTGGCTCCGTCCTTCTGCGGATTATTCATCCAAACATTTTGTCCCGTTGCCCGGTCCTTTCCAAGGGCGATTCCCACACTTTTGGAGTTGCTGATGATGTTGTTTTCAATAATCCATCCCCGGCTCCAATTGGTACCGATGAGTCCGATTTGCTCGGCAGTGGGTGCAGCCCACTGGGAGGCTGACTGGGACATCTCAAAGCCCCTGATGGTGATGTAATCGATACCCGTACGACTGGGATAGAAGCAGGCCTCTCGCACATTGATCTCCACCTCCTCCTTATTTGGATTGAGTTCCTGGAAATTCGCCCAGATGGTAGTATTTTCTGCCCCCACTTCTGCATACCAGGTATACATTGAAGCTGGTTTATCAACTGCCCTGTCATGCTCCTTTGGATGCTGAACTCCTTCAAGGGAGTTTTGCTCAAATAGTGATTTTCCGTTTATAAATACTTCTCCTGTATGGTGTTTAATACCTTCCGGGTTAAACCAGTCTCCCGCTACGAGATCTCCATAGGGATTATAATCCTTAAACAGGGTGTTGGGCATCGTTGCCTTCCACACCGACTTCTCCACCTTCTCCCAGTTCTCTATAATTTCCGAGCCCTTGATGACCACCTTCTCCCCTTCTGCCGCCTGGTAGATGATTCTTTTCAGATCGTTTAAACCTCCATTGACCGGATCAACCCGTTCTCGGTATATTCCTTCGTGGACTGTGATTACATCACCCGCAAGGGCAATATTTGCTGCAGCCTGTATGCTCAGAAAAGGACTATTAGCAGATCCTGGATTTTGATCATTCCCATTTTTAGCAACGTGGTATTCCGCTGCAGAAATATTCAGGAAAGCTAAAAGTGATATGAGGGATAAAAGACCCTGTTTCATTATTCGTTTTTTCATTTCTTTCTTCAGTTTAAAATTTCTTTTTACGAATCTCTTTTACTGCATCAACCATGGCCATAAAGCCATCTACAGGAACATATTCTGCAATCGAATTCCCCGACCCCAGGCCAAATCCTTTGGCCATAGATCTGTATTTTAATCCTTTTTCCTCTACTTCCCTGAAGACTTCATCGTAGGGCTTCAGGCAAATTGTATTCACATCAATCCCTCCAAAAAGGCCAATGCGGTCGTTGTACTTTGTAATCCACTCCTCAAAGGGTGCAATTTCATCTTCGTTTGAGTGTTTTGCATCTATCCCTGTTTGGATAATGTCTTCCATCACTTCAAAAATATTCCCACAACTGTGTAGCAGGAACTTTTTCCCCGACCTGTGTACCACATCGATCACACGCTTATATTGGGGTAGAATATGTTGACGAATTGTATCCGGTTCCAGCAGGGTCGAGGTCTTAAATCCAAGATCATCGCCCATTCTGAAAAACACAAATATATCCCCATAACGTTTGCACATTTCAGTCCAGAGCTCTTCGTAAAGGTCCCCGATCCTTACAAATAAATCGGCAAACAACTCCGGGTCCATATATTGCATAACCGCCAGGCTTTCATATCCCACCAGATCTTCTGCGGACTCGAATATCCCATAACCACAACCACCAAATGCTTTCATCCCCGGTGGTAATACTTTCCGAATGGCATCCAGATGTGGTGTATAAGTATCCCAGAATATCCCCGGGAAAGCATCAAAGGGATATTTATTAAAATCGTCTCGGGTCTGGATGGGACCCAACATTCCCCCGGTAATGGCTCCGTGACCCGGATACAGATCACAGATGGCCGCCTCATAGTCAAAGGCATCGTAGGTCATATCTTTCCAGAAGGAGATAATCTGAGCATAGTAGTTTTCAAAATCCCCCGAAGAGTTGCCCTCTATAGCGATGGTCTTAGCTCTTACCTTTTCAATAAAAGGAGTATCAATATGATGCTCATACAGGGGCAAACGTTCGGGTCTCCTGTTATACAGAACATCCTCAATTTGAGTATAATCCGGAGAAAAATGCATGTTTCTAATTACTCCTTAATGAAACGGATCACTTTACGGGTTTCCTCCGATGAAATATCCATCAGGTAAAGACCCTTGTTAAGATAATCAATCCGGATGAAAGTTCTTTATCGCCCGGGCATTTCCAGGCTTACAGGAATCTCTTTTCTTAGCATCCTGGCCCCCTGTCCGGACAACCACAGGTAGGTATCCGATGGTTTCCCGTCGTTATCCACAAAGTGGACCTCGTCGCTGTTGGGAGGGTTATCTGATACCTTGAAGATTGCAGTCCCTTCGTCGATTTCGTCATACATGGCCAGGTAGATCATTTCGGCACCTGCATTAATGACCGTTGTCATCTGGTCCCAGAAAAACTGGCCTCCCATACGCGGGATGGCTCCGTATACGATTCTGGGATCATCCTTTCTCATGTTCTTCCAGCTGAAGCCCGGACAAATAATGGGCGCATAGTCCACACCGTGCTCACTGGCCCATTCAATATCCATCATTACATGATCGCGGAGATGATCCATGGGTCTGTGCACCAGAGGGGTAAAACGCTGAACCATCCAGGGCAATACAATATCGGCCGACTCGATGAGCTCGTGCAGGTAGGGATCGGGTAAACAATCCTTATTCAGTTCACGGAAATAGGTAGGAACACCCAGCATCACTGAACATCCTCCATAGACAGGATCATTCTTCAGAAAATCGATCAGGCGATTAATCCCAATGTCCCTGATATCATAGGACCGATCCGGGAAACCTAGTCCCCATATGGTCACCAGGGGTTTGCCATTGTGGTGTAAGTAGGTTTGCTTATCTCCATAATTTTTCACCTTCAGGTCATCCACCAGGTGCTTCCAATCCTCAATGACACTGGAACAATCATCCCTGTCCGGGTTGCAGGCCTGACAGATCGTACATCACAGCAATGGCCCTGTCATATTTCTGGGAAGCCTTAAAAGCATTATCCAGAATGATGTCCTGATACTTGCTGCGATCACCTCCCTTTGTAACATTGTAAAAACGTTGCATGAACACACCGTCCACGCCATATTCCTTCATCCATTTAAAATGGAGGTCGGTGGTGCTTTCATCCACCGAAGAGAATACCCTGGCCTTTGTGCCGTCAGCATTTTTAAAACTGGTTTCATAGGTCTTTTCATATTCACTTACATCGGGCCAGAAGTCAATGGTATTATGATCCGCATCAAATTTTCCATCTCTTCCATAGTGCCCCCAACCCTGGTTGGCTACCATCCCCTTCAGCGCTGAACCATCCCTGGTAGCCGGCCATCACAAGTCCCTTATAGGAGGGATACATGGGTGTCTGATTGTTTTTTTTCCTGTGAATATGTGGCCAGGGAGCAGCCGATGCATAGCAATAAAAAGACCTTTTTCATTTTGATGAATTTGATTTTTGAATAATTAATCCTTAAGTGACAGGCCTTTTTTTTAAAGCCACAATGGTTAAAATCGCTGAGAGCAAAAAGAGAACCTGCCATAAATATATAGGAAGCCCCAAATCCACCGGTGGTGCCGTTCAGGTAACCCACAATATATGCTCCGATAAAAGATCCCAAAGCCCCCATGCTGTTGATCAGTGCAATGGCGCCCGCAGACACATTTCTGGGCAGGACTTCCGTGATTACTGCAAAGAAAGGACCATAGGGTGCATACATGGCACCACCAGCAATTACAAGCAAGACAAAGGACAACCAGAAGTTACTGGTCCCCATTAAATAGGAGCCATAAAAGGCCAGGGAGCCAATCAGAAGGAAGGGCCAGATAAATAATTTCCTGTTCAGGGTCTTATCAGAGAAATAGGAAACGGTAAGCATCCCGATTATCGCCAGTACATAGGGAACAGATGCCAGCCAACCCGTTGATACGATATTGGCATCGGGAGCCGCATTGATAATGGAAGGCAGCCACATGACAAAACCATATACGCCAATGCACCAAAGGGCATATTGTAAACACAGCATAATCACAACCCTGGATCTGAATGCCACCCCGTAGTTTTTCACGGGTTTTATGGCCTCCTGCTCCTTGTCCAGCTGGGCCTGCAAATCTGCCTTTTCGCCATCTGTCAACCATTTGGCATCTTTGGGCCTGTCCACCACCAATTTCCACCATAAGAAAGGCCCATAAGATAGCTGGAAGACCTTCCAGGATAAACATCCAGCGCCAACCCACGGAATCAACCAGGTAGCCCGATAATATGGACATCCATAATATGGTGGCCGGATTCCCGAGAATCAAAAAAGTATTGGCCCGGGAACGTTCTGCCTTTGTAAACCACTTGCTTAAAAACACAAGCATGGAAGGCATCACGGCACTCTCCACAACACCCAGGCTGAAACGGATCACAATCAGCAGATTTACATTGCTTACCATGCCGGTGGCGGCAGCCAGAAAACCCCAGAGAATTAAGGACCAGAATATCAGATTCTTGGCGCTTTTTTTATCGGCATAGAGGGCCCCTGGAATCTGAAAGAAAAAGTAGCCCAGGAAAAAGAGTGAGCCCAGCAAGGAAGACATGGCCGCTGTAATATCCAGATCCTCAGCCATTCCTCCTGCCGCGGCGAAACCATAATTTGCACGATCCAGATAAGCCAGGCTATAGGTAATAAATACAATGGGTATCAGGCGATACCAGCGTTTTCGCGAGAGTGTTTTTTCCATGATTGGACTAATTGTAATATCTTAGAATATCTCCTTTGAAGTAGCTTGTTACCCCCCGGTCGGAACCAATCCATACAATCCCTTCCTGGTCCACTGAAATACAAAGTACGTTTTCACCAATTATACCTTCTACCCTGCTTAAGCTACCATTGTTCTCATACACACTGACACCAGCCTGTGTTCCGATCCAGACCCGCCCCTGCTGATCCACGGCAATGCACTGTACAACATTGTCCGCCAATCCGTCCTCAGCATCCAGAACCATCCAGTTCTCCAGGGTTTCATTTCCCCTGTGCCGTGACTACTCCGGCATCAGTTCCAAACCACTGTGTTCCGTCGGCTTCGATACAGATACAGTTGACATTGTCAGAGGGCATTAAAATGGTACCCCACTGTGCATATTCAGATGCCCCGGATATGCCATCCACATCATTGCGATAAATCCTGCTTACTCCTGCACCCTTTGTGGCTATATACAGTGAATCACCGCCCGGACTGCAGGCCATGTCGCTGATAGGAAAATCCTGGAACATGTATTCGGGATACTTCCTCTGATAGGAAGGTGTGAGCCAGGCATCCTCCAGGAAAGCAGAAATGCCCTTATCCGTTCCAAACCAACGCAGTGAACCCTTGCCCACTGCAACAGAAACAACATTCTCACTGATTATGTCTGAGTTTTCAGCATAATAAGTGGTTGCGCCGGATCTTCCATCAACAGGTATCTCTGCCACGGTCGCTCCAAGTGGTGATGCCAGCCACAATTCCATTCCAAAATCGGAAGAATCATAGGCCATCCCCTTCACATCCTGAGACGGGATTTTCCGGTTTTCATTGTGAAGCATCCACTCTTCTCCTTTTAGACTCACCAGACCCGTGTCGCACAAAAACCATTTGGTATTATTATTGTCGACCACCACTGAATAAAACTCACTGGCCTGAAAATCCCATCCAAATGGGAGGGTGACCACCGATCTTACCAAAAGATTTCCCGTCTCCAATGATGCTGAAGACACAGGAGACTCAGCTTCCTCTTCAGAAGCCAGTAAAGCCTCTTTTTCACCCTTATCTGGCGCTGACTTTAGCCACATTTCGGGCGTGCTGATTACAGGTCCGTCTCCCCCAAGCAGAGTATCAGGAATTGAAATAAGTTCAATACCACGAGACAGTCCAAGATTTCTGGAATACTGTTTTTTTGCTGCATTGTTCCAGTGTTCATGGGTACCCAGACTTGCCATGGCAGTACCCGACTGATCGGGATCATAAATTACGCCTTCAGGCCACATGGAGGAATCGGCAGCCTGATGAAGATAGTCATCCACACCATGGGAATTTGCCATGGTCTCATAGTTGTTATTGGCAGGATTGTGGGCATAGGTTCCATTCCATTCGGTGCGCAAAAAGTCGTAACAAACCGACTCCAGCGCGACCTGGTCCTGGGACAAAAAGATGGAGTTGCTCCAGTCATTGTTAAAGGGAGGCATGAAATATTTAACCGGCACTCTGGTCTCAATCGACCCGCCACCATATAATCCATCAACCAGATAAAGCAGAGTATTTCCGACCAAGGTATTTACTTCCCATAAGGTCTACCTGGGCCCGGTATTTACCATAACCGCCGTTGGTAGCTTTTCCAACCGAAACAGGGGCTACCAGAGAATAATGCAGATGACCTGCAGTTCTCCCGGGCCTGCGATCCAAAATGATTTTTACCCGTAAAACTTACCCCAGCTGTGCTGTGTGGTTTAAGATTGGCAAGATTAATCAGGTAATCGGCATTCTCAATGACATCATATAGCTTATCACTCTGGCTTTTATCAGAATAAAAAAGCAGGTCTTCTGAAGTGGGGCTGATCAGGGTTCTTCCCTGAGTGGCGGTCATTTTATCGATATAAACCACATCCGGAAATTCATTGGACCAGGCTTCATAGTTGTAATTATAAATGTGTCCGATGGGATCACCAATGGCAATATCCTTTTCATCCACACCAACCACGTATACCAGTTCACGTAAAATCTCCAGGGCAACAGCCGGAAAGGTTTCGCAGGTCACCATATTTCCCTTCTTTCGCCCCCTTGCTCTCAGTGAGTCTTTCCGGAAGACAGAATCCCCGATTCATCGTCGATCTTCTCTCAGAGTGTTCAGAGCTGTACCCTGATTCACCTTTATAAATATCTTTTCTCCCTTTGTATAGGCTTTTGAAGCTACCGCTCTTTTTGTAATTGAAGGAACGAAAAATAGCATCCCATGAGTCCGACAAACTTTCCTCACCACCCAGGTTCCTGATACCATTGACCACCATCCGGTTCACAATACCCTGATTTGTATTTTCAGGCTTTGGAAAATCAAAAACATTGATGCAGTTTTCGTTGGTTGCTTTGGGATCCCATACCCAGACAACCCGCCCGGGATTGATACCCACCCCTTTCCGATGGCCTGGTTGGGGCCGTCATCAGGACCGGATTTTGTCAGGTCTGCAGCCGAGAGAACTGTGAGATTTCGCCCCACAAAAACAGCCAGAGCAACAATGGCTGCCATCACGAATAGGCCCGATCTAAGGTAGCTGGCACGCAGAAAATTCCGTCTTGCCTTACGGAGCAAAAGGGTCAGTCCTCCCAGGGAAAGCAGGTAAATAATAAAACCTGAGGCGACAGGCGCTACCATCCTCATGCAGGGATATGCTGCGCGGGAGGGCTTGGGCAAAACCCTGATTAGAAACCAGAGGGTTGAAAGAATCCCCGTTACAATAAATAATATCTTGGAGGGTAACTTATAGCCATTCCACCAGGTAATAATTTCACCTAATCTCTTCTTCATATCTGCAGACTGAAATGTTTAGGGTCTTACAGGAGTCCCGTCAGGCTTTCGGACCTGGGTCCAATTGTAGTTATATTCCCGAAGCGGATACTTGGCGGCCTTCTCCTCGTCTATATCAATCCCAAGGCCGGGAGCCTCATTGACAAACATGTAGCCATCCTTAACCGTTGGAGTACCGGGGAATACTTCAAAAGTCACCTCTTTCCAATGTTGACTTTCCTGAACTCCGAAATTCCATATGGCCAGATCGATGTGGGCATTGGCTGCGTGTCCCACCGGTGAAGTATCACCCGGACCGTGCCAGGCCGTTCTCACATTGAACCACTCTCCCAGCCTGGCAACTTTCATAGCCGGGGTAATGCCCCCAATCTGGGAGATATGGCAGCGAATAAAATCATACCAGCGATTGGCCATGGGATCCACCCACTCATGGGGATTATTCATTAATTCGCCCATGGCGATGGGAACTGCACATTGTTGCCTCAACTTGGGGAACCAGCGCATGTTCTCCGGCGAAAAAGGATCTTCAATAAAATAGGGCCGGTATTCCTCCAGCCTCTTGATCATATCAATGGCATCCATGGGTTCGAGCCTTTCATGCATGTCATGCAGAAATTCGATCTCATCCCCGAATCTCTTCCTGGCCAGCTTGAATATTTCAATCACTCCATTTTTATAGGCCTGGGCATTCATGGTGTTATCTCTCTCTTTCCCGAAGCCATATCTGTTTAAAATCGGGTTCCTTCGACAGGTGGGTGGATCCATAGCCTCCCAGCTGAATCCTGATGTTCCGGAATCCCTCTTCCCTGAGCTGTTCCACATGATCCATGACCTTCTCCGGGAGTGGGACCGGAAGCATGGCTGTAACAATCCACAGCAAAACGGGCCTTACCACCAAGCAACTGGTAAACTGGCATCCCGGCCAGTTTTCCCTTGATATCCCACAGGGCCTGGTCCAGTCCGCTGAGCGCATTGTTCAGTACCGGACCGTTCCTCCAGTAGGAACTCACATAGGCAGTCTGCCAGATGTCTTCAATCTGAGTGGCATCCTTACCCCGGCAAAAAGGATCCAGGAAATCGTTTACAGCAGCCACCACCGGACTGATTCTCTGGGTAAAGGTGGCACAGCCAATTCCATATAGTCCGGGCTGATCGGTCTCCACCTTCACAATAACCAGCCCCGTCCCATAGGGAGCGGTGGTAATGGCCCTTACCTTGGTAATCTTTACTTTTTGAAGGTTCAGTTCAGCCCCCGGAGGCTTCCACCCAATGGGTACAGAGTCTATCTGTTTGAACTTCTCCCCCACCCATCTTATTCAGATCAGAGGTACAGGCTGCCAGGGGCAGCAGGGCCATGGTTTTTAAAAGATCTCTCCTGTTTCCCATTGGTTAGTTTATATTAAGAGAATACCCGTTTATAGTTTTCAACGATCATCCCGGCATAGGGCTTGGCCATGGCCACCAGCTTTTCCTTATCCGATTCTGAAAGCTTTTTCAGATTATTCAGATACAGCCACATTCTCATCCAGTTCATATAAGAATCTGCAACCACTGCACAAGTGAAGATACCGGCAGGGAATATACATATTGATGCAGATTGGCCAGGGTCAGATCACTCAGTCCCACCACATCAGGAATATCCTTGGTGTCAATATCCTGGGGAGTGGTATCAATCCGCCCTCCCATCATACTTCCACCAGCCATGGTTTTCATGGCAATCACACCATATTCCCTTTCCAGCAGGACGGGAAGAACATTCTTTTCAAAGGATTCAAAGCTGGGATCGCAGACATTCAGGGGCATCTGGCAGGTATCCAGTTGAAGGCCCCGCTTATCCAGAAACTCAAGAAAATGAGGTAACGTAACAGGGTTCTGATGTCCGGTGAAACCAATGTATTTGGTTTTGCCTTTTTCCTTTGCCTCCAGGAAGGCATCCAGGACCCCTGCATTAATTCTGTCATCCACATCCTTCGGACTACCCAGGGCATGGATCTGCCATAGATCGAGATAATCTGTATTCAGGGCCTTCAGAGACTCATCCAGCATTTTTCTCACACCGTCTCCGGTTTTTGCAGGTGCCTTGGTCATCAGGAAAATATCTTCGCGGTATTTGGGAGTGAGGAATTGTCCCATATACTCCTCCGACCTTCCATTATTGTAGCCCCGCGCATTATCAAAAAAGCGGATACCCAGTTCCAGGGCCCGTTCGATCATTTGCTGTGCTTCTGAAGGAACATCAGTAAGACCCAGGTGATAGCCACCCAGACTAAAGGCAGTCACTTTCTCCCCATTCCGTATCAACTGACGCTGTGGCAAAATATCACCCAGCCTGTCGGATCCGGTCTTTCCACTGGCCCAATCCATCATAAAAGCCAGGGCTGCTGCAGCACTTGCTTTTTTTATAAATTCCCTTCTATTATCCATATCTATCTGATTTTAATTTATAATTCGGAACAATGCCAGGGTGCAGCTTCATCCTAAAAGTTAATATGTCTCCATTAAGATAAACTTAATAATCTATTAATTCCTTGCGCTCAAGGTACGAATCCTGATGTTTTTTAAATCAATTTGCCCGTGATTACCCTGAATCATAATGGGGCCGGGCAAGGAAGGATCATTTGTGAAACCATCTGTGGGCCAGCATCCAAGCTCTGTTCCTGTACCTATTCTTCTTTTTCCCTCCGGTATCAATAGTTGATCCTGGACCAGAATGCCATTCAAATAAACAGAAATTTCATAGCCCCGGATACTGATATCATAAGTTTGCCACTTATCTCCAGCCTTTGCAGCATTTGTCAGCGGAGGATTTACGGCGTATATACCACCCAGGTTGGAAAATTTCAGTTCCTCCAGATCCGGATCTGTTTCATCAATTTGCACCTCGTAGCGCCCCCGCAGGTAGATGCCACTGTTCTCTGCACTGCGAAACTCCACATGCAGATCAAAATCCCTGAATTCCATATTGGATATCAAATCTGTTCCGTGCATGCCTTCCCTGAGGATGTTCATTAAAATCCTTTCCTGGTCTTCCTTGTTTTCCTTTCCTACCACCCAGCAATTATTGGCGTCTGCCCTGCGGGGCCTCCAAATGGCAAGGGGGTCTCCTTTTACAGCCTGTTCTTCGGTGGGAACACGGGCGTCGAAAAGATAAATCCAGCCCTGAGAAATCAGTTCATTGTGGCTGTTTCCTGCCCCGTCAAACAGGGGCCCGAAACGTTCAGACCGTTCGTCCTGTGCCTTAGCGTTAATACTTAAGAGGAGAGTTGATAAGAGAATGATTCCTTTTATTTTCATATCTGAAGATTAACTGGTTCTTTTTTATTTTGCACTTCGCTCTGGCATACTTAAACTCAGGGGCTTCTCATTGCGCAACATCCTGGCAGCCTCACCGCTCAGCCACAGGTAATGGTCTGACGGCATCCCGTCGTTATCAATAAATTTTGCCCATTCGCTCACCGGGGGATTGTCAGAGACCTTAAAAATGGCAGTGCCTTCATTGACCTCGTCAAACATGGCAACATAGAGCATCTCAGCCCCCGATACAATGGCCGTGGAAATCTGGTCCCAGTAAAATTTACCACCCAGTCTCGGGATGCTGTTTAATGGTTTTGGTTCCAGGTCGGGAGCAAGCCTGCTCAGGTTATGCCAGCTGAATCCGGGGGTAACACAGGGAACATAATCCACCTTATTGGCCCTGCACCAGCTAATATCATCCAGGATTACATCCCTGAGACGATTCATATCACCGTGAAGCAAGGGGGAAAACCTTTGTACCATCCAGGGCATAATGATATCGGCCTGCCTGATCAGTTCATGCAGGTAGGGATCGGGATTACAATCGGCATTTAAATCACGCCAGAATGTGGGCACCCCCAGCATCACGCTGCAGCCCCCGTAAACGGGATCATTTTTCAGGAAATCCATAAAGCGCTGAAGTCCTATATTGCGGATGTTATAAGGTCTGTCGGGAAAACCCACTCCCCATATGGCAACCAGGGGTCTCCCATCATGATGTAAATAGGTTTTTGCTCCCTTTTGATTGGTAACACCCAGGGAATCAACAAGAAATTTCCAGTCCTCTATCAGCGCCGAACAATCTTCGCCCGTCGCCTTTAATCCCGACAGGTCATACATCACTGCAATGGAACGCTCGTACTTTGAAGCAGCTTCGAAGGCATGTTTGAAAACCTGCACATTATGTGGATTCCGGGATCGGGCCGCTCCGAAAAATCGCTGCATAAATACGCCATCCAGGCCGTATTCCTGCATCCAGCGGAAATGGGTGTCAATGGTACTTTGATCGCCTGAATAGAAAAAACGGGCTGTGCTGCCATCAGCCAGTTTCAGTCCGGTCGGGTAGGTCTTTTTATATTCCGACACATCGGGCCACATATCGATCCTGATATTATACTCATCGGGATACATAAGGCCATCATCTGGCATTCTAAACCATCCCTGGTAACCGGCCATGACAAGGCCCTTGTATGAAGGATACTTTGTTTCCTGAGCATGCTTCTGCGCATCCACACCTGAAAACAGCAGCGCCAGGCTGATGAGTACCAATAATCCCTTTTTCATCCTATAAAGTTTTAAAGAAAAGCAATGTTGCTGATCCTCAATATAGGCTCAGGAGATTAAAAGTTCCTTAATTAAATATAAACGGAAGGGGAATCTCAGACTATCTTTTAATTTGATTCAAAAAATACTCCATTTTTTACAAGCTCATCCCTTAAGGTCTGATAGGGAAGCTCCCGGCTGCCCCAATCATTCAGTGCGCAGAGGGCTGCAGCAGTTCCGCTGGCCTGTCCCTGTCCCATACAACTTACGGTGTTCCGGGTGGACATATGTGCCCGGTGATCGGAGGTAATCATCATGCCGGATGCATAAAGGTTGCTGATGTTCTTTACGCAAAGTGCCCGGTAGGGTATTCCATAACTGCCCCCGTCCTTTATCTGGAGCCTGGGTGCCATATCGTGAAATCCGTATACAAATACATCATCCTCAAAGTGACGGCCACCGATCACATCTTCGTGGCTTATATCATAATCACAGGTGATCAGCCTGCCCCTGCGGATCACAAGGTTGGGGCTGGTCCTGGAAATAAATGCCCGCTCAAAACCGGGTATATATTTATTAAATAGTTCGGCTCCTGTCTGCATCCGCTTTCTCAATTCAAGCTCTGCTTTTGCTACCGTATCCCGGTCGGTGGGACTCTGGGAAAGTTTCAGGTTTATCTTGATAAACATCAGGTAATCATCATGTACAGTGGTACTGATAGCTGACATACCTATCTCCCGTGCTCCCTTTACAAAACCCTCCGGATAACCGTTGGAACCCTCTGAACCGAGCCTGACAATCTGACCAGGAATCCCGCTGCGAACGCCATAGGCCAGCTGACCCACCGAATCGGAGGAGTTCAGGAAATGATAATACCTTTCTATATCCACATTGGCCAGTCCCATGCTGTTCACAACCGCATAGTCATTGGGCTCTGTAAAATCAGCCCCTGCATGGCCTGCCATGTCACCATAGCCTGTACAATCCACAAAAGATTTGGCGAAGATTACCTCCCGGCCCGATCGGCTTTCAAGGATCACTCCCTTTACCACATCCTTCTCCTTCACCACACCTGCAAGCAGGGTATTCACACAAACATACACTCCGGCCTCATCCAGCATTTCAAAGGCATTCAGCTTATATTTTTCTGTGTCAATGGCCGTACAAACCGAATCATATTCATAGTGCTTCATCATCTCGGCATAACCGGTGGCCCCTCCCCTGGCTGTCAGACGATCCACCATCTCGGCAGGAATTCCCCGGACAAGTTGTTTTTTCTCCACACCCAGGAAAAGCCTTCCAGAGATTATAGAAAGAATGCAGGGCCGTGCCACCTTCCACTGCCACGCCTCCCGGATAACCTTTTGCTTCCACCAGCACTGTTTTTGCGCCTGTGCGGGCCGAGGCAATGGCAGCGATCACGCCGGCAGTTCCGGCACCTGCGATGACCACATCAAAGTTCCGGGCCGGCAGCTTTTTTGCAGCCTCCTTATAATAACTCTGGTCATCGGCTATCATCGCTTCTTTTGCAGTCAGGGAAGTACCTGTGGCAAGTCCCAGACCAATCAGTCCGGTGGCTTTGGAGAAATCACGTCGGTTCATGTCAGTGTAATTTTGGGGGTTACTCCCTAAAGATATTATAAATCATAATTTTCCAGCATCAAAATGGCTGTAAAAAGCACTCCGGCCGAACCACGAAAGGTACCCGAGCCCTTGGGCTCATTATTCACGGTATACCACTCATAAAAACCATCATTGTCCATCACCCTTTTTACCATGGGCTGCAGTTGATCATATGCCTCTTCCACAAAGCCATATTTTACCAGCTGCTGAATCATCCGGCCTCCAAACCAGGTCCAGTCACCCCCATTCTGATATCCGTAGGGGTACATGCTGGGATTCTTAAAGTAACCTTCGGGATAGGGAGGATAAAGGGTAAGACCGATGGATCCGGCTCCGCAGGCCTCCACATTGGCAAGCATCTTTTCAAGCGATACCTTGATCTCTTCCTTTGAAAGCAAGCCGGCTTCAATGGCCACAGCTGTCCCGCCATGGTAGTATATTTCATCCTCATTAAATTCACCGGGGAAGGGAGAACCATCCAGATAGATATGCGGGATAAACTTCTGTTCTTCCTCATCCCATAAATGTTTACGCACATCCTTTGCTACCTGATCCCGAATGGCACTCCACTTTTTCTTCGTGCCAGGGATAAGTTCCATCAAATTATCCAGCGCAATAAGGAACATGGCATTGTCATAGATATCAAGGGCATAGTGGGTATCCTCGGTTAAAAATACCCCCCATTCGTGCTCGGGCTGAACATCGCCCCAATCGGCGGTTGTTGCACCCCATATTAAACCGTATTCAGCATTAAAACGATGATTCATTAAGAACTCCATGGCCCATTCCATTCGCTCTGCCACGCTTTTCTCTTCCACAAGCTCATCCAGTATGTCCCGATCTCCTGTTGCCTGAATATATTTGTAAACAGCCTGAACTAGGGAAGTCTCCTGGTCTGTTTCCACTGTATTTTTATGACCGGCGTAGCGGGGTTCGGTTTCCATGTATATGTAATCATAGGGCAAGACCTCGGCCTGCGCCCTGGGAAGAAAGCCATCGATGATGTTTCCATCCTCTCTCTGCATCCTGAAGAAGACCAGGAGGTATTCCTTCAACATTTCTGCCTCAAAAACTTCCGCTGACAGTTCAATGAAGGTGTTGTAGTCCCGGATCCATACTTCGTCATAGCCATCACCGGCACTGAAACCGTCCTTTACCACTTCCAGGGCTTTTGCTTTTGTGAATTTGAAGTATTCGTTGGATCGGACTTTAGCCTGCAATTCGGCCTGTTTTGATTGGTTTGATGTACAGCTCATCAGCAGAAGCATGATGCCTAAATATGTAATGATTCTCATAATCTTTTGACTTTTGACTTTCGACTTTTAGCTTTCGACTTTTAGCTTTCGACTTTTAGCTTTCGACTTATTTACCAGTGTTGGGCAATGATTTCCAGAATCTCGCTGTTTCCCTCATCTGTATCCCCCAGCTCTTCACGCTGCCTGATAATCTCAAGTTTCAGGCCTGCAATAATATCCTGGTAACGAGGTTCATGATAGGCATTGTAAAGCTCGTGGGGGTCTTCCTGCAGATCAAAGAAATCCCAGTATCCTCCTGTGTAATCACCCTCTGAATTTTCATTTTTAAAGCCATTCCCATAAAAGAAAGCAAGCTTATACCGTTTCCCGCGTATGCCGAAATGACCCGGGCGATCGGGCTGATGCTGCCAGTAACGATAGTAGCCATACTCTCGCCAGTCTAAAGGAGTATTGCCCTTCAGATTTTCACGAAAACTGTGTCCCTGCATGCTTTCCGGATAATTCAGCCCGGCATAATCGGCAAAGAGGGCGGAGAAGTCCACATTCTCTATGATGTCAGTATTCCGTGTCCCCGCAGGAATTTCGCCGGGATAACGAATTACAAAGGGCATGTGGATGGACTCTTCGTATATCAGTCGCTTATCAAACCAGCCATGCTCTCCGAGAAAATAGCCCTGGTCGGCCGTGTAAATCACCACGGTATTCTCAGCCAGTCCGGCTTCCTCAAGATAGGCCATCAGCTTACCAATATTATCATCAATGGCCGCTCCGGACCGCATAAAATCCTTCACAAATTTCTGATAGGTCTTCATGCGAGCCTCATCAACATCCAGACCATCCACTGAAAAGGGCAAATCCGGATAGTGCTGAAAGTCCCTTCTCTGGTCCGGATTAGCACTGGCATCCAGGTAACGCTTCTGGAGATTATCGATGGACTGTCCCCGGAAGGACCTTCCGGTGGTTTCCGGTCCCCGGTCATAAAATGATTCCGGTATGGGAATATCCACATCCTTATAAAGATCGCTGTGACGATCGGGATAATCAAAGGGTTCGTGGGTAGCCTTAAAGTGACACATGGCCATAAAAGGTTTGGATGGATCTCGATTTGCGATCCACTCGATGCACATATCCGCAATCACATCCGAACTAAAACCCTCATAAACCTGTCCGCCCTCCAGGTAATGCTCCCAGTTTTCCCTGGTTTTCAATACAGGGTTCCAGTACCTTCCCTGTCCGGGAAGTACACAGTAATAATCAAAGCCTGTGGGTTCTGTCTGCAGATGCCACTTCCCGATAACGGATGTCTGGTAGCCACCTGCAGACATCAGCTTTGCAATATGCATGTGCTCGGGTGTAAAACCTGCTCCAAGCGTCTTTACCCCGTTCACATGGCTGTACTGCCCGGTGAGAATGGTGGCACGACTGGGAGTGCATATTGAATTGGAAACCAGGCAATTTTCAAGTACACAACCCTCTTCGGCCAGTTGCCTGATGTTAGGGGTATGCACATATTCTTCCAGTATCCCTCCATAAATCCCCCAGGCCTGTGCCGTATGATCATCGGACATGATGAAAAGGATATTTGGTGGGGACTTACTACCACCAACACTTCCACATCCCCTGAAAAGAAAAATGAAGAGCATCAGTATAAAAAAACGAAACTGCTTCATTATTTCTTAATGAGTTTATATACACCTTTTCTTTCACTGGTGGTGATTTCAATCAGATACTCCCCGGCTTCCAGGTCGCTCACAGACAGGGTGGTTTCCTGCTTATTCAGATTGATAGTTTTCACAACTTTGCCTGATAAATCAAACATGCGGGCCGAAAGTCCCTTCTCCACGCGAATGTGCAGCAGATCATCCACCGGATTGGGATAGATGCTCGCACCCACATCGCTAAGGGTCGTTATGGAAGTAACTTCCCTCTGGGGTTCCTGCTACCTCTTCACTGCCGTCACTTTCATTTCCTCCCTTATCCACTGCCTTTACCACATAGTAATAGGTGGTTCCATTATTCAGATTTTCATCGGTATAATTGGAAACGGTAATCGGTGAGTCGTTTATTTTGGTACTCGACAAACCGGAAAAGATCGACCGGTAAATGTTGTAGCCGGCCAGATTATTCGCAGAATTATCATCCCAATCAAGAGCTAACGGTAGCATCTCCGGCGGTGGCGCTTAAGTTTGTGGGTGGCAGCAAGGGCTCATAAACAAGACCGGAAAATCTGATAAAATCAACCCTTGTGATCACTTCCCCGCTGACAAACTGATAGAGGCGGAAAAAATTAATGGCACTCAAATCAGGATTGCCCATTACATTCGCGCTGCTTATCTGCAGGTGGAGTTCATTCCAGCCGTTGCTCAGGTTCAAGCGAACCCACCGACCAGTTATATTCATCGGTATCCGGTCCACCCGAACTGGTAATCTCAAGTTGGCCTCCACCGTTAAATTTACTTACGTCAGAAACATAAATCCACAAATCAAGGTAGCTGGTCTCATCGCAATAGGTATTTACGGCAGGGCTATAAGATCTTTTTAGCCAGTCGGTTCCTGCCCCCTGGGAAATCAGGCTGGCATAACCTTCCTTTTTTTCTTCGGTATCGATATTTACCCCGTTACTGGAATTCCAGCCTGCATCAGAATCGCAATAATCAAGGACCACTTCATCACTTGAATTTTCCGCACCCGTGGTAAAGCTCCACACAGGCCCATCTGCCCTGCCATAGGCGTTCACCTCATCGATACGCCAGTAATAAGTGGTGTTGGGCTCAAGTGCACCGGGATTATAGGTGGCAGAGGCCTGGCTGGCAACGGAGTCGGGTGGCGAGCTTTTCCCCAGGTAGATGGTGTGTGACTGGACCTGGTCGCCTTCCTTCCATCCCAGGGTCAGTTCTGTCCGGACACCCTCTTCCCCGTCAGCCGGATAAGGCTCACTTGCCAGGGAAGGAGGAATTTCCACCGAGTTTCCAATATAGACTTCTCCCATGTAAACCTCTGCTCCACCATCTCCATGTCTTACCTTTACCCTGTAGCGTCCTTCCGTAAGGGGTGATATCGTGAAAGTCCCGGCATCGTCGGGAGTGGAGTAAGAAAAGCTCTGCCCCGCCGTCAATGCTAATTTCGATGCTTGTTTCACCCGGGAAATCGGGGAAAATAAATTCCATGCCACCCTGGTCGTTGTCATTCACCTCGTTGATGATCCTGATGGTCATAATTCCCTCGGGGGGTGTAACAAGCGATCCGTGGTTATCTTCATAACCCCTGACTACTTCGGTTACCAGGCCGGCTGTTCGCAGGTACCAGTCGCTGGGCAGGTTATATCCATCGGCATCCAGTGGAAGCCAGTAACCTTCCCGCGGTATCATGGATTTATTCTCGGCCAGTTTAAACATTGCTGTTCCTTCATCAATCTCATCAAACATGGCGATATAGACACTTTTGGCATTCTTGGATACCACCTCATTTACTTCATTCCACAGAAAATTTCCACCATCCCTCGGATCGGCATTCTGAGGTCCATCATGCAAATTATACCATGAAAATCCGGGATGGACCACGGGCAGAAAATCCACATTATGCTCATCACACCAGGCCTGTCCGCGATCATAGTCTGTACTGCCCGAAAACCAGGGGCTGATCACTTCCACATCCTGGAACGCATTTGTCCAGTTGGGGCCCTGGGCGTACCAGTTCCAGGCTACTCCCAGTTTCAGGGAGGCCCGGTATTCAGGATTCGGATTATTTTTAAACCAATCAATGAGCTCCACAAGTTGATCAAAAGTGGCATCCTCCCGGACTGTATATCCCCATAAGGATACCAGGGGTAGCCCGCGATGATTCAGGTAACGATCACTCCGGGTAACCCCAATATCGTCCACCAGATGCATCCAGTCAGCCTTAATTTCTTCCACACGATTAGCAACACCATCATACATAATGGCAAAGACCCTTCCGTAATTCTCACATCCTTTCATCACATGACAGGTAATGGTATCCTTATGATCCATTTTTGGCTTATCGTAGGCCGAGGATATAAAACGCTGTATAAATACACCATCGAGATTGTAATCCCGCACCCATTTCATGTGACGGACAACGGTGCTTTTGTTATAGGAAGAAAAGACCGGGGCCATTTTCCCATCGGGGAAGGTCAGGTCAGCTTCATAAAGCTCGTCAAGTCCGTATTCCCTTAAATCGGGATACATATCCACAGTGGACCTGATGGGCTCATAAAAATTACCCCAGTGAATCCAGCCCAAATCGGCACCATCATCCGGATGGTTGAACCAGCCCTGGTAACCGAACATCACTTTTCCATCAAGGCTGCTATTATCCACCTCCTGAACTTCAAGGCTGGGCCATACAGGTTCTCCCGGCTCCGGGGCAAACCTGATAAAATCGAGCTTTACCGTAATCGGGCCTGACAGGTTCTGGGAAATGCGGAAAAAGTTTATGCTATCCAGCTTTGCACCTCCGCCCGACTGAACAGCTGAACTCATGGGCAGCAGCATCTGGTTCCAGCCATCCACTAACTGGCTCTTGTCAAGCGGCCAGGTAGATTCGGCATTGTCCGGGCCTGCTGAACTTGATATCCCGATCAATCCACCCTCTAATTTTGAGGCATCGGAAACATACAACCAGAAGCTTAGGTAGCCCGTGTTGTCAATGCCGGTCCGGGTCTGGGAAAATACCTTGGAGAACAAGGTGAAGTCACCGGTCTGCGCTTCCATTTTCAGGGATCCTCTCCCCTCCTTTTTATCGCCCCCATCAATGCTCAAGGCCTGACTTCCTTCCCAGCCTGTTGTTACATCGCAACGTTGAATAACAACCTGCGCATTCAGAACTTGTAAGGAAAATATTGCCGATAGGGCAAAGGCAAAAAGATAGTTTTTGTTTGTTTTTCTGTTTTTCATAGTCTTTAAAGAATCAGGACAGCGTCCATCCGTTTTGATATTCATGTTTAATCCATTCCTCACACATTTCCAGGGCATTTTGTTCCTCCCACTTTCGGGATTGGTTATCCACCTGCCTGCTGATCACATCACTGGTATAAGGAAAAAGTTTGGCAGTTTTAATTTTCTCGTCAGCGCCAATATTGGTCACTTTCATGTTCTCGCTATCCCACATCAATGTCTTTTGCAGAGATTGTAACCTGACAGCCAGGTTCCCCATCACCACCATTTCATTGAAGGGTCCGGCATATTCAAAACTTGAAGCGGGAGTCCCGCCATTTTTACAGCAATCCACAAAATGCATTTCATGCCTTCCTCCCCCAAGCTCGCTATCAGAAATCCTTCCCAGCTCTACTTTGGTTTCAGGTTTAAATTCCACCCCGTTTTTGTACGTTTTCCAATTACTCCCATAAGCTTCGGCAATCAGGGTCGCTTCAGACCCGATGAACATAAAGCCACCCCCCGGGTTCATTGGGGCATCATTGGGCAGGTCAAAGGGACGGGCTGGCATAAAACCTCCATCGTACCAGGTCAGTTCCAGTTCAGGTAAAGCACAGTAAGGGAAGATTTTCCCTGGCCGGGAATTTAAAACTTACTTTTGATGCAACCGGTGCGCTCTCTGTGTTGACCAGGGATGAACTGGCCTGAAAGGCATTGGGCTGACCAAGTTTCAGGGCAAAATTTGGAACATCAAGCAGATGGCAGCCCATGTCACCCAGGGCACCCGTACCATAATCCCACCAGCCCCGCCAGATCCAGGGATGATATTCCGGACTGTAGGCACGCATTTTTGCGGGACCGATGAATAGGTCCCAATCCAGTGTTTTGGGCACGGCCACTTCCTTCAAAGGTGCGGGCATTCCCTGCCGCCAGATGGGCCTGTTGGTCCAAACGTGGGCTTCCCGGATAGTTCCCAGGCAGCCACTCTGAACAATCTCAGCCACTTCATATACCGTATCGCTTGAATGACCCTCATTTCCCATCTGTGTTACCACACCCGTTCTTTTTAGCCAGCTTTGTCAAGATAGCGGGATTCCCAGATGGAATGGGTCAGCGGCTTTTGAACATACACATGCTTTCCCATCTGCATGGCAGCAGCTGCACTCAGCGCATGGGTATGATCCGGAGTGGCGATAAGGACCGCATCAATGTCTTTTTGTTTCTCAAGCATCTTACGAAAATCCATATACTTCTTAGCCTTGGGATAGGTCTTGAATACGGGATCGGCATAGTCATAATCACAATCACACAAAGCCACGATATTTTGGCCGACCATATTCTTCAGATTGACCTTACCCTTTCCACCTATACCTATTCCGGCAATATTCAGTTTATCGCTTGGAGCAGTATGTCCAAGACCAGAGACAGCAAAACTGGGAACCACGGTAAATGCCAGGCTGCCGGCACCCACATTCTTGATAAATTCACGACGTTTCATAGCAAGTTTTTTTGTGTTATGGAGATTAATATCTAAGACTTCTCTACCCATATCGGACTCGACCAGGCAAGTTCCTTGTTCTTCTGGGTGGCTCTGATGTAGTAATATAGAACTTCTGACTCATCCAGATAGTCAGAATCAGCAAATATTTCTTCAAATTCAAGCTCCTTACCAGAAACAGCAAACTCTTTAATGACCCGGCTGTTACGAAGCACTTCCACCTTCTCCAACTCCCGCTGCCCCTTCACCATGATTCTGAGCTTTGGCGCTCCGGATGTTCCGGAACTGGAGCCTCCTGGTGCTTCATTCAGCCTGAAATCCACAATCATTTTATCTCCGGTAGTTGCAAAGCAACGTCTGCTCCTCATGGCCTCCAGGATCCCATCACGACTTAGATCCTTTACCCACAGGGCAGCAACACCCACTCCCATGCCATTGTGATCACCACTGGCCACAAAACCCATTTTGTATTTCTTTTCTCTCAGTGCATAATCCACAAAGGCCCTTCTGGAATCAGTGGTATTGTGCCTTTCCAGGTTAATTTCCCTGGGCGCACCGGGATATTCCCCGTTCCCCCGGCATTGAAAAATTTCAACCACAGGGACATAATAGTCATCGTGCACATTCCAGTCCACTGGATGGGCTTCATCGGCCGGGTGATGGGGAATGCTTATGCAGTCGATTTGCTTTTCATGCAAAAGCTTCCATAGAAGTTGTGCATTACTCGATTCGGGGCTGTTCACATTAAATACTTCCTGACTGCTTCGAATAAACTTACGGGCCTCATCT
The DNA here is from genome assembly GCA_963716765.1 of uncultured Bacteroidota bacterium. Classification (GTDB taxonomy): domain Bacteria; phylum Bacteroidota; class Bacteroidia; order Bacteroidales. Next base: position 110,605 of record CAVQUO010000012.1, read on the forward strand.
GAAGAGGCAAATATGACATTGTAATGACCTGCGCCAAATACACTTTCCAAATCACCTTTTGCTGTCAGGGTCCATTCCATGGCCGGAAGGGCCACGAAATAAGGAGGATCGTTATAAAAATCAGCCAGACGCATGTTCTTTCTCCAATATAATTCGTTCAGGGAATAACCATGATCGGTGATGGCCACGAAATTATAGTTTTCCGAGAACAGTCCGAAACGATAATCCTCATGAAGGGTACCATCCGTACCGGCCGACCAGCAGGGCGAATTTTCAGAATGCTCATGCAAATTGCCATAAACCAGAGCATATATTTCACCAGCTACTTCCAGCTTTTCACCACTTACCCTGGGGTGACCGCTGATTTCCGGAACAAAATTCTTATTGGGATGATGTTCTTCCACCATGGTTTTTTTAAACTGCAGTGGTCCTTCTGCCTGTTTTGCCTGAGGAAGGGAGATCTGATAGGTTTTCAACTGGGTAAGCGTGGAAATGAACACCTTCTCCGGTCCCTGCGCTTCATCATACTTAAAAGTCTCCTGAATCAAGGTGGATAACCAGAGTCTGTTTTTCCCGTCAAAAGCCAGCGCCGGGGGAATCATCACCCCCTTCTGCTTACTCTGTAATATGGTCTCTGGCTCCACCCAGCCCTTCTCCTCATCCAGCCAGGAAATCCTGTACTGCCAGAAGGGATTCCCAACAAAATCGCCACCACAATGACTTGCCACAAAGAGTTTTCCATGCTGATCATGTAAAAAGGTGGGTCTGTGGTCGTTTTTCCCATTAAAAAGCCATTTCCCCGAGGCCGGCTCCACAACCTTACCATCCTTGTAGCTTAGCATGGCACAATAACGATCGCCGGTGTAGCAATCAGAATCTTCCAGGCGGGTGGCATACCTGTTATTCTCGTAAGAGATCCACAGACGGTCCAGGGAGTCAAATGCCAGGGCAGGCTTTGTATTCAGATTTACTCGGTTTTCAAAGCCTCCACCGATGGCTACCTCAACCTTTTCAATTTCCTTCAGAGAGTTGACATCAATGATGGACATTTGAATGTTTTGATGGTAACCGTCGGTCAAACCATAGGCCATATAAAGCTTGTCGTCCTTACCTTCAACAAGAGCCGGATCCAGACAGGAGTTTTCGCCCCTTTTAATTTCAATGGGATCGGACCAAAGGCCCTTTTCAAATTTGCTGATCTGTATGGTGAACCTGCCCTTTTCATAGTTTTCCCAGGCCATCCAGCATCTCCCTGCGCTGGGAGCATGTAAAACCGGATTAATGGGCTTTCCGGCTTTGGATTTAAAACGGTGGGGCTTTGAAACGCTTTCCCCTTCATAGCTTGCCACATTGATCACCCACTGCTCAGACTCAATGCTGCACCATGCCACAAAAGGCTCCCCGTCTTTTGCACAGGCTGCAATGGGAGCTTCGTATTGGCCCTCGACCTTTGATACCGGATCAGTTTCAATCCATTCATCGCCCTTTAATCGAAAGGCCGAAATCACTTCCCTGTCCTGCGGATATTTTATTCTGCGCAAAGAAAACATCCATGTTTCCCCTTTTTCATTGCCGACCATTGAGGGGTATTCTTCCTGTTCATCCTCAAAACCCTTGAGCAGAAAACTCTGAATTTCCTCCTCCGGCCAAGCCTTAAATCCCGAAAAAGCCATTGAGGGAGCAATTCCCGTGATTGCTGCTATACTTCCCGCTGTCCTGAAAAATTCCCTCCGTTTGATATGCATTATTCTGTTTTGCTTATGGTAAGACTTAGGGGAGAGATCACTGAATTAAAATCCTGCCTGTAATAGGCCTCCAGCATGCCTTTCCCCTTTTTAAAATAGCAGGCAGGCAGGGTGATCTCCGAAATTGTTGTATCTCCGTTGATTTTGGAATACTGTATGGGAGCCATCTTTATGACCACCCTTCCGGGCCTTTCAGGATGATGATGGAAGCCAAAAGTGATATCATAATAGCCTTCCACTTCAAACTCCACATCCCAGTAAGAATAAACCCCATCCCTGGTCCACTGCTCCGGGGTTCCCTTGGCATCGTTTCGGTTGAGTACGACCGGGTTCTCATGGGCCGGGTTTATGACAGCCCCCTGGGTCTTAGGATTTCCCTCCACGAAAACGATCTGATGATGCCAGGCATCCAGTTGCTTCTTCAGGGCAAGGGCTTTCTCCTCAGCCTCCCCGATAATATTGTTGGTTTCAAAGGGATCCTCTGCAAGATTATAAAGTTCAAACTCATCGATTGTCGCAGTGCTTTCTGCATGCCCGACCAATTTAAAGTCACCCTGGCGAATAGCCATATTTGCATACAACTCGGGATAGCCCCTGGCCCATTGCCAGTATAGGTAGCGCTCCTTAAATAAATCTTCATCCCCCCCTAATATGGGCAGCATGCTGGACCCGTCAATTCCGCCGGGAATTTCCGAAGCAAATCCGCAAATATCCAGGAGGGTGGGCAGTACATCAATGTGCGCCACTGTTGTGGTGATCTTTTTTCCGGCTTCAAAGATTTTTGGAAAATAAATAAAGAAGGGAACTTTTGTCCCACCTTCATAGACACTGCTCTTGGTGCCCCTCAGTCCGGCGTTGTAGCGCGCCGGAATGGGACCATTGTCCGACATGAAAATCACCACGGTGTTTTCAAGAAGTGATTTTTCCTCCAGGCTGGCCAGAATTCTGCCCACATTTTCATCCACATTTTCCACCATGGCATATACCCTTTGGGCTGCTTCAGCTTCCCGGGCTTCCAATCCAAACTCCTTCCCCTCGTATTTGGCCAGGTACTGCTCGGGTACCTGTAAAGGTCCGTGGGGTGCATTGTAGGCCACGTAAAGGAAAAAAGGATTTTCCTTATTCTTTTCCAGGAAATCCAGTGCCCCATCGGTGAATACATCCGTACAATAGCCGCTGGTTTTGACTGCCTTGTTATTCTGGTATAAAACAGGATCAAAGTAGGAGGAATCGGGACGGGGAAAATTATCCAGGTCACCAGGCTGGCCAATTCCGCCGGCTTTGTGAACAAGGGATTGGGCAAAACCCTGATCTGATGGCCTGCCCGGGTAGTTATCCCCCAGGTGCCATTTTCCGAAAATGCCGGTTTCATATCCCTTTGCGGATAATATCTCGGCTATGGTTATTTCATCGGGATCCATGATCGCCCCGCCATTAAAGGTATCGTAAACCCCGGTTCGAAGGTAAAATTTCCCGGTCATAAGGGCAGAGCGGGTCGGCGCGCACACCGGGTCCACGTGGAAATTTGTAAAATGCGTACTCCGGCTGGCAAACTCATCAATGTGGGGGGTGCTGATGTATTCATTCCCCGTGACGCCCAGATCACCATAACCCTGGTCGTCGGTCATAATCAAAATGATGTTCGGCAAAGAAGCCTCATTATCGGCCCCAGTCTGACCGGACTGACAGGCACTAAGGGTAATTATAATGACGGTCAAAATAACCTGGATCCCATGTTTCATATGGCACATTTGCTTTTTAGCTTGTTTCTTCAATTCCATGGTCTGCTTAGAATGATTGCCGGAAAGCATCACCTGCCTGGAAGGCAATACACCAGCCGTTTTCCTATTTCACTTTCTCAAGCCAAATATTCCTGAACTGGATTTTTGAGCCTTCTGCCTGTAAGCCTATATTTCCCTTCGTATTGGAACAATTTGTTGCAACATTTTGAAGCAATCCGTTTACCCTTAGTTCAATTGTACTTCCCTTACAGGTAATGTCATATGAGTTCCACTGGCCTGCCGGATTTTCATTTGAGGCATGTAATTTAGGCAGAAGGGGTTTGATGGAATCCGTGGATGTATAAACGGTATCCCTGATTGTTGCACTAATACCAACTCCATTGACAATAAAGTCGCCTGCGTTTCCATGCTTCAGCTGCCCTTGAAAATGGTTGACGGTCCATATGTCAGGACCCACCGTATGCAAGAAAATTCCACTGTTTGTAGGGTTTTCAGTGTAGCGCCATTCCACGTGCAAAAGATAATCTGAGTATTCTTTTACGGTTCTCAGGTAACCGTTTGGAACACCTATGGTTTCAATCACTCCCTCGTTTACGTAAAAAAAGTCTTCCGGACTTACAGTAGAATCACTTACAAAGATTGTCCATCCATCCAGATTCTCGCCATTAAATAAATATTCCCTGCTATCGGTACAGGATGTGGTAAGAATTGCAAGTATTCCCGCCAGATTGATTAATCGGATTTTGATTGGGTTTTTCTTCATTTCTACTTTCTTTTTTTGCGATATGAGTACCTGAATTAACGTGTTGCGGATTGCTCCCGGATTCCTATCAATTCATCCGTGAGCTTTTTTACCATCTTCGGATTGTTCTCATACAAATTTATACTTTCGGCCGGATCTTCTGACAAATTGTATAACTGAGGTTCAAGCGGCATTTTGATATTCTTTCTTCTGCCCTCAGGCAATTCTTCGGGAAGTATATTATCAATGTATTTCCAGTCTCCCATCCGGATGGCCTGCATACCGTGCATATCGGCAGTTACCACTGAGGTCCTTGCAGATTTGCTTTTCTGGCCCAACAGGGACGAGAAGAAAACTATAACTGTCAGGAGCCACATCCTTATCTTCCGGCAGGCCCTTGCCGATAATATCCGCAATGGTTCCAAACATATCCATCACAGCAATGATCTTGGTCAGACACGCTACCTTCCTTCACCTTTCCGGGCCAGGATACAATGAAGGGAACCCGTGTTCCCCCTTCCCAGATGGTATGTTTGTCACCCCGAAGGTCACCGTTGATCTTAAGCCCTGCCTGGATGGCCTGAATTTCAGGAGCCTCCGGTCTGTTCCCTGGGATCTCCCCACCATTGTCGCTGGTAAATATGATGATTGAATTCTCCAGCAAGCCCTTGTATTCCAGGGTCTGGATAATTTGCCCCACACTCCAGTCCAGGTCCTGTATAAAATCACCATAGGGTCCGCAATCGCTTTTGCCCCGCATATAATTGGACGGGGTAATGGGATGATGCACGGCCACCGGAGCAAAGTAGAGAAAGAAAGGTTCATCATTGCTTTGTCGCGATAACCAGTCGACCGTTTTTTCGGTCAGCATCTCCATGCATTCTATATTCTTACGTTGCGGTGCATCAAATCCATAATACTGGGGTCCGTAAAATGTCCTGGAATAGGGCTGTATTTTATCGCTTCTTATGCCATAAATATGGTCATTTTCAATATACACGCCCATTTTATCCCCATGATTCTGCGGAACGCCAAAATGATAGTCAAAACCCAGGTCAAGGGGGCCGGGTTTCAGCGTACCCGTATATTCTTCCAGCTGTTCCGGTCTTCCCATAACCCATGTGCCATTTGCCGATGGCAGCAGTATTATATCCTTGTTCCTTAAGCAAGTCGGCAATGGTAAAGCGTTCCGGATCAGGTAACATGCGACTTTCCACACCCCAGGTACCATATTTTAGTTCAGAGCGCCAGGGATAGCGCCCCATGATAAAACTATAGCGGGTGGGTGTACAAACCGAGGCAGCTGTATAGGCATTGGCTAAAACTCATGCCCTTCTCCGCTATCCTGTCGATATTCGGGGTCCGGACCAGGCTTTTATCAGCCCCGTAACAATTCAGGCTGGTATAACCAAAATCATCTGCAAGGATGAACACAATATTGGGCTTACTGCTTTCCTGGGCCTTGCTGAGGAAAACACTGCAAGCCATGAAAGCCATAAGAATCAGTTTCAGTTTTGAAGGTTTCATAGTTCTATTTTTTAAGCTTTACGGCCTTTCCGCTTCGACTGCTTTCACGGGCAGCTTCAAGGATTTCAACCACTGTAAGGTTAATTTCCAGAGAAGATAAATCACCTGGCTCAATTTTCGTTTCACCTCTGATGGCTGATGAAAAAAAGCTGAAACCATTGTCAAAGGGAGCCAGGGATAAATCCACCTTTTTAGATTTCTCCATGGGATCACCTTCCAATCGGAAGCGGATGCTCTCGGCATCATCGATCAGCGCATAGCCAGTGCTTCCATAAACATGCATGTCCTTTCGGTTAAAGGGCCAGTTCCATGAAGCATGAATGACTCCCTCCAGGGAGGGATAGGAAAGAACCAGGGTGGCATCATCATCAACCTCGGGGTAAACATCAGGCTTATATTGTTTTAAATTTGCATATACACTCAGGGGTTTTTCACCTCCCAGTATCCAGGTGATCATGTCGGCACCGTAACAGCCAAAATCAGTCACCGCGCCTCCACCATTCAATACGGGATCTGTAAGCCAATCCAGGAATTCTTCATTCACCCGGATTTCCTTTGGTCCCATGTGTCCATCGTACACAATGATCTTACGAAGGTCCCCAAGCTCTCCGGATGTTATCATTCTGAAACCCTCATAGTTGGAGGGATACCAGGTGGTCTCATAATTTGTAAGCAAGAGGATTCCATGTCTTTCAGCAAGATTTGCCATGCTACTTGCATGGGCCACTGAAACAGCCAGTGGTTTTTCCACCATCACGTGAATGCCAAGTGGCGCACACTTTTCCACCACTTCCAGATGTTCATAGATGGATGTAAAGGTGACCACCCCTTCAGGTCTGCATTGCTCCAACATCTCCTCCAGTGATGGGTAAATCAGTTTTTTGTCTATCCCAAACCTGGCCGCATAACGATTGGATAAGGAAGTGTCTTTTTCGGCAATTCCCACAATTTGAATATCGTCCCGATCCATATCCATCAACAATGGAACAACATGGGAATGGGACAAGCCTGCTATCCCAATTTTAACAGGATCCCGGGAAGAAGCTCCCTTGGATTCCCTGATTTCAGCAAAACTTGTTTGATAGGATGATAGTAATAGGATGCAGATGCTAATAATTCCGATTAATGCCTTCATAAATACTAAGATGATACAATACGCTTAATTAAAAATTAATAGATAATTAATTCCTATTTCTTTTCTTGTACTGAGATTGAAAAACACAATACTTTTATGCAAATCCCAAAACAAATCTTTGCTTTCCTTTTCATCATTCTCTCCCTTTCCCTTATAAAAGACTGCCAGGGAGATGGAGCTTTTGAACAGCCCAATATCGTCTTCATCATGACAGACGATCAAAGTTCCCTCGTCCCCACAATAGAAGATAGTGAATTTATGTTTTCCGACGGAAATGGGAGAGGTGTCCAATCACGCCCCTTTGGCTTCTGTGGCGATGAGGAAGTTCATACCCCCATTATAGATGATCTGGCCAGCAGGGGTTTGGTCTTTACCAGGGCCTATGTCTCGAGTTCGGTATGTTCGCCCAGCAGGTACACTACCTTAACGGGACGCTTTGCTGGACGTTGTGAAGGAAGATCCTTCATGAAGCTGCATCCCGAAGGGACCATGACCCGCATAGAAAACAATACCGAACTGGAAGAAGACCGGGAAAATCTACCCAGGCTTCTGCAAAAAGCGGGGTACAAAACCGGTTTTGTAGGCAAAAGCCACCTGGTGGATCATCACCTGCTGCGAAAGCAAAACTGGGAGGAAAACGGATTGCTTGCTTATGACCAGGATGCGGATCCAAAATCAGCAGAGATAAATTCAGCCATGAAACACAACCACAGATTCTGGAGCAATAGACTCAAGGATTTTGGCTTCGATTACGCCAACGGAATTTATGCGGCAAACCTGAGGGAACTTTACAATGATTCACTGAATGTACATAATGTGGAATGGAAGAACAAGGCTGCACTGGAGTTTATAGATCAGGCCGCAGGTCAACCTTTTTTCCTTTACTACAGCGAAACAATTCCCCATGGCCCGGCACCATGGATCAGTCGGGATGGAGCCTATGTCTTTGGTCTGGATGCTAATCCCGGATTTACCGGTGAAGGATATGTGGAAGATCCTTTCAGTAATATGCCCGCCAGAGACCAGATATTACAGGAAGTAATAGCAGCCGGGAAAAATCCGGACCATGCCTGGCTGACCTGGTTCGATCATGCGGTGGGATCGGTAGTCAGGAAACTGGAAGAAAAGGGCATCCTTGAGAACACGCTAATTGTCATCTGCTCGGACCATGGAAATTACAATTACGGGAAATCCACCATCTATGAAGGAGGAGTTCATATACCCCTGATGATTTCTTGGCCACGGGGAATTAAAGCCGGAGGCAGCTACGATGAACTTGTTCAGAATATTGACTTCACCCCTACCTTCCTGGATCTTGCCGGGGTAGACCTGTCAGGCATCGGACAACTGGATGGGGTCAGTCTGAAGCCTGCACTGGCAGGATCCAGGGAAGCACTT
>CAVQUO010000013.1:0-167663 GCA_963716765.1 uncultured Bacteroidota bacterium
TAAATATTATGGGGGCCAATCATGCCTGAGGAGAGTGATTGAGGCTGATAAAACTCATCGCCTGTTTTTCTGCTATACCGGGCTATAAGGCTGATTGTTGTATTGCGGAGAGGCTCGGCACCACCAATATTTACAGTTGAACCATTTATGTAACCCGTGCTGTGCGGTGGATTTTGCTGTAGGGTCAGCATACCAATGTTAGATGCTGATGTGTTAAAACTATTAATACTTACATTATTATAGTTTGCATTGCCTCCCGTTTGTAAGTATACATCCATCATATTGTTGTAATTGGCACCCTCGGTATCATTGGCACCCTCGGCATATTTTCCGGTGTCCTCATTCACGGTTGGAACGTAGGTCGATTGTCCCCCAACAGCTGATATATTTGCTTCGGAGTGTAATTTGGTAAGTAGCTTTCCTGAAATAACTGTATTGGGAATTAATTCGAATTGGTTCAAAAATTCCTCTAACTCCACATGGCCGGCAATTCCCAAAACGGGTTCAAAAGCTGGTTGTTCGTCGTCCGCTTCAACGGTAAACCAGCAAACTTCGCTTTTGCCGTTATTCTGAAAAACAAGGTTGCCATCAGGGTCGCTGGCCGTAACGGTGAATACGTACGTAAAGCCCGGTTCGAATTCGTACTTTGAGTAGTCGATAAAAGCAGCAGTTGCGTTGGTAAGTTCGGTGTATTCAACAAAAAACTCATTGCTGTTCATAACATCGGCGGGATCAGCTTCCAGGTAATCGGGGACTTTTTTTATTTCCAGTTCATATTCAATATCCATAGGAGCACCTGCAGGAATGATCCACGAAAACAGTTTGCCCTGGCTAATGTTCTCTCTGGTATTTTGCCTGGAAGTGATGTTTGATGGAAATATACCTTTGATTATTTCGTCGGGGCTGATGTTTGTGAGGATAGCGCCACATTCGGGCTGAATAAATTCGGGGGCTTCGAGGTTAAGAATTTCAAATGGGGCACTGCAACCACCTGGCTCTTCGGCAGAAACGGGCTGGTTGGTGTTGTAGTTATAAGCCCGGACACAAATGGTATATGTGCCTTCGGGAAGCCCGGCACCCGAGTAGAGGTTTTGTTTGTTTATGCCCTCGGTTTCAACATAATTAAAGTCGAAAATATCTTCAAGGTCTCCGGGTGTTATCGTTAATGGCACTCCATTGGTTAGAGTAATTGGCTGCGCCGGTTTATGGTTTTTGTTGGTATAAATGCGGTCACCGCCATCGTTCGACACTTCACCTTGCAGGTACACATCAATTTCGGGATTTTCGGAGTTGAACGAAGTGTATTGCAGGGTTACAAGAATACGGTTGTTATCGATATAATCGCTTACCTTATGCGAATAGGGTGGTATTACATTAACTATTACTAATACACTATTTTCCTGTGCACTGGTGCCGAGCGCCAGCAGTATTAACAGGATTGTTGTGATTGATCGTTTTTTCATAATCATTGTTGCATTTTATGCATTAGCCTTACAAAGCCGGTACCGTTGTAAAACTCCAAGTTTCACTTTCTCTGTGTTCCGCCAATATCGTCTTTTGCCACCACTTTCCAATAGTATGTATATCCTTTTAAAAGTATTGGATTGAATGTTGTGCTGCTTGATCCGTCGCTGACTTTGGTTCGAGGATCTGGGTCGGTTCCAAAATAAACATCGTAGCTTACCGTAATTGCCGTCTGGATCGCTTGCAGCTCTCCCCAGCTTAAGGCAGTACCATATTGCAACATTTGTCGGTTTTATTGGGAGGAGACGTAAGACCTGAAAGATCATCGGGTTTGGATTATGGCCTGCCCGGGTTGTAAAGCTCCAAACTGCACTTTCTCTTGTACCACCATTGGCATCTTTTGCAATAACCTTCCAGTAATAAGTGGTACTCACTGACAAGAGTTGGGTCAAAGGTTGTGCCCGCTTGCGCTGAGCTGACCACTGTGGTCGGATTGGCTACTTGTGCTTAAATAAACATCGTAAGTTACTGGATCGCCGTCAGGGTCGGTTGAGGTTTCCCATGTTAATAAGATGTCGTCGTGCGGTATGTTTGTTGCCCCGTTGGCCGGATAGGTAAGACTGAATGCTCCCGGTGGGTTGTTCGAGCTGAGCGTTGTAAAACTCCATACAGGGCTATAACCCATTCCCCCTTTGCCATCGTGGGCGACAATTTTCCAATAATAGGTGGTATTTTCTGTCAGGCTTGGGGAGTAAGTTGTATTTGTTTGTCCGCTACTTACGATGGTTGATGGATTCGCATTTGTTCCAAAATAGACATCATAGGTTAACGCATCACCGTCCTGGTCGGAAGGAGCATCCCAGTTAAAATGGCATCCAGGGCAACATCTGGTTCTGCATCATCGGGTGCTGTCAGGTTTATCTCTCCGGGTTCGTAGTTAATGGTTGTAAAACTCCACACTGCACTTTCTCTTGTGCCGCCTTTGCCGTCTTTTGCCACCACTTTCCAGTAATAGGTAGTTCCGTTCGTAAGTGTTGGGCCGTATGTTGTACCGGTTTGATTGGAGCTAATTACAGTAGTTGGGTTGGCATTTGTGCTTAATATTACATCGTAAGTTACTGGATCGCCATCAGGGTCAGTTGAAGGATCCCATTCTAATAAGAAGTCGATATACAGATTATCTGTTGCCCCGTTGCCTGGCGATATAAGGTTAAATGCACCCGGAGGATTATTTGTGCTGAGGGTTGTAAAGCTCCATACATCACTTTCGCTTGTGCCTTCGGCTCCATCCTGAGCAATAATTTTCCAGTAATAGCTTGTGCCGGAAATAAGTTCAGGCATATATGAGGTGCCTTCCTGCCTGGTACTAACCACTGTTACGGGGTTGGCTTCGGTCCCAAAATAAACATCGTATTTTACCAGATCGCCATCGGGATCTATTGCTTCCTGCCATATTAATGAGTCACCTAAAACAACATTGTTTGCAGCGTTTAGCGGAGCGGTAAGTGTTACTGCCCCGGGTGGCGTATTTAAGTCGTCTTTTATACAACTATCGGTAACAAGTACGATAAGAATTATAATTGCCGGGAAGAGTATTTTTAGCTTGTTCATCTTTCTGTTTTTTTCGTTGTGTGCTAAAAGCTGTAGCTGTAACTAAATGTTACCCGGTAGCGGTTATACGACTTTGCAACAGAATCATCGGGGTAGCTTACATCTGTAAATAGCATCCTGAAACGAAAATTGTGTTTCCGCAAAATTCTGTAGTTGACATTAAACCCACCGCTTGATATTAAGCCAGAGTCGTTGTTCCGCTTGGTTTTTTGCACCGAAGCGTTTAAACCAACCCTGAGTTTGTTATCGAAAAAAGATTTACTAGCCGAAGCATTACCTCCATAAGCATTTTGTGTAATACTAAAGGTTTCCATTGTATTGTAAGTAAGCCCCAGGGCATAATTCAACTGCGGGCTTTTTTAGGTTTTTCGAGTAATTCAGGGAAAATATTTTGTTTTGAACTTCGGTAAAATCCGAGGTGTTTGGGTTGAGGTCGTTCAGATTCGACAGGTTGAAATTAAGGTTTATCATACCCGAACCATTGGTGCTAATCAGCATTAAATAGGGATTTAAGCTGAAATTACTATTTACCTGGTATAGTTTTAATGTATCGTTTAGTGGTAAGCGTCCCGGGTTTTTGGTCGATGCTGTAGTTGGTGTAATTTCCCGAAACACCAAATTTATTGGTGGGTTTGTACGAAAAATTCAACTTGCTGATTACCTTGCCTGTGGTGCTTATTTTATTGTCTTTCAGGTTATTGTTTTGAATACCAATGCTTCCTCGCAACGATAGTTTTCTTTCGAGAAGGTTAAAACGTGTGTTGATGGTAATATTTTCCAGATCGCCTGAAAAATAGTAGGCTCCCATGGACTTGTAACCAGGGTCAATACGTCGGTATTGCAGCCCCACGGTAAAGTTTTTTTCCATGTACTGAATCTGCGAAGAGATGGCATTTGCAAAATAGGATGATTGGTTGATATTCAGGAACTCCAATCTTTTTGCATGAGACGGATTCTTCAAATCTTTTTCATCGATGGGAGAAGCGAACACATTATCGGTAAAAGCACTTATTGCAACTTCGGCTTCGAATACCACTTTTTTTGCAATCGTAAGCTCGTGTTTGTGCACCAACAACACTGTTTGCCTCAGGGGTTTGGGCATTTTCGAAATCGAAGGTCCAGATAGGGTGGTTGTATCGTCGGCAATGTGCATAAAAAGTAAATCGAAGAAATTATCGTCTCTGCCAATACCTAGTTTCAATCCAAAACCTTTGCGCGAAAATCCGGCAATTGAGTCTTGCGGGTTGTCCACTGAAGGTAGTTTTTTCTTAGCAAAGCGACCATACACTGCACCAAATCGAAGTAAGCCGGGATTTAACTCCAATCCTCCACCAAGAAAATTATGCCCGCTAAGGGTGAATTTCGAAAACGAAATACTGCGGTAGCCAATGTGTGCCTTTGCCCACTTGTATTCGGGGCTTGCCCCAAGCCTGTAAAAGGGGTTCGAAAAATCGCTGTTGTTTTTACTGAAGGTATAGCTTACCGGAAAAGATATTCCATAAACAGAGGTGTTTAGTGTTCCTGAAATGTAATAGACAAAAGGGGCGATTTTACGCGTGGAATCGTTTGTGCCTGTAAAATTAAGCGTTGTCGAAAAACTGCCATTTAGTTTTAGCGGCTGTTGTTTTCCAATGGTTTCGATGTTTTGGGCAAAAGAAATTTGAATAAAAAACAGGAAAAATATTATGTATAAGCTTCTCTTCATATCCTTGTGGCTTTAAGTTCCTGTTAATGAACATCGTTCATTCACAATTAGCCTGGGAAATTATAGTTGTGTTTAACCCAGACTATTAATATCAGAAACTATCGTGCCTATGTAAAGGGGATTCCTGTAAATGCTCTGCTGCCATTGTCTTCGGCTTTCTCCATGATATTGGAAACGGGCCTCGTGGAGATAGCTAATGCACAATTGATTGTGAAAAGTTTGGGTCTCATGCTGGGATTTTAGAATTGCTTAAACAAACGCTCTTTATAACAATTTACGATAAAAGCATTTACGATCTTCAAGTAATTCCATATTCTTCAGCAGTAAGCCGTACTACTTTGCAAATGCCTCTCTGCTATTAAAGGTAGTACTGAACCAGCTCAATCAAACGATTCGCATTCAAAGGCTTGGTGATAAAGTCATCGCACCCTGCTTTAATGGCCTTTTCCCGGTCCCCTGTCATGGCAAAAGCTGTCTGTGCTATGGGTATCTTTGGTTTGAGTTTTTTAATGATGCTTGTAGCTTCATATCCATCGACTTCCGGCAGTTTGAGGTCCATCAGGATCAAGCTGACATCCAGATTCCGGATAACATACTTGATTGCTTCATTGCCATCAGCCACATAACATACTTCAAGATCCAGGGGTTTGAGAATGATTCCGATCAATTTCTGGCTTGATTTGTCGTCCTCAACCACAAGTACTTTTTTACCCGATTTTAATGTTTTGGGCTCATTTACAAGCAGGGCCTGTTTTTTTTTGTTTGTCTTTTCGTTCACCTGAAGCAATATAGGGAATCGAAAAATAGAAAACGGAACCTTCCCAAAATCAGATTGCAACCACATTTTTCCATTCAGTTTTTGAATGATTTTTTCTGAAATGGAGAGTCCAATGCCCGTACCCACTGTATTCATCCCTGAGTAATTGAAACTGGTGAAACGCTCAAATATTTTCTGCTGATCTTCTGCAGGAATACCTGTCCCGGTATCTGAAACAGAGAAAATCACCTCATTAGAACTTTTTGAGCAGTGAAGTACGATTTCACCTGAAGAAGTGAATTTGATTGCATTGCTAAGCAAGTTTGAAAATACCTGCCTGATTCGTGAAAAATCATTCCTCATTATTTCTGATATCTAATTCCCCGGAAAAGGATGCTGTCAATTCCTCAAACAAATTCCTGACACTAAATTCCGAATTTTTTATAACAAGCTCTCCTGCTTCAATTTTTGACAGATCGACGATGTCATTGATCAGATTAAGCAGGTGATTACTGCTTCTTTGAATGATGTTTCCATAATGAATACGGCGTTCCGGATCATCTTCATCCTGAAGCAACCTGCTATATCCCACTATGGAATTCATGGGTGTCCTGATTTCGTGCGACATGTTAGCCAGAAAGGCTGATTTAAGCTTGTCTGATCGTATTGCTTTCTCCTTTTGCCTGATAAACTCTTGTTTGATTACACAATAGAGAATATGGAGGTTCTTCCCATGAAAGATATAAAAAAGCAATTGCAAATTCATTGCTTGAGAAGCCTTTTCTAAAAGGTGATCACATGCCGTTCTTTAATGAAAGAAGTAAGATCTGTACCTGTATATCTGACTGTAACACCAATTTGTTCAAGTTTATCAGATATCTCATACATATCAGCACAGCCTTTGCACGCTAAAACATGGATTCCGGCTTCGAGCATTGCTTTTACGTAATCCTGCAATGCTTTATCTTCCGTGAGAAGTTTTGCTGAAGGACCCCAGACCAATAAGGTGATATCATCCCACCATTCATACTTTTTTGCGTTGAAGGTGTACATAAACACCATTTTCTCGGCTACTTCTTTATCACCACTTGTCCATACCACCACCAGCTTATCCTTATTGGAAATTTCGGTGCTATCTTTTGAACTAAGGTTTTCAGGTATTACACCTGCGGCTTTTACCATCGGCAAAAACAAAAGCAAGGTAATTACTACACTAAACAGAACTTTTTGTTTCATATATATATGGTTTTGCTACTATTCATACTCGTATTTAAACTCTCTGATGATTTCAATTGCTGATTTATGAGCCCTGCCTGCAGCCTTTTTATAATCGGAATTGACATGATAGGCTCCATTAAGTATCCCTTCATATATTCCGGCTATGATTGTCCCCAGAAATTCGCCCAATTCTTCTTTTCTTTCATCTGGTATAATCTTCTACTGATAATGGATGATATACAAGTTCCGTATGGTATACCTGATTGATGTATTCTGCCAGTTTTTCCTGCGTAGATTGCTTCTCCAATCAAATTGTATATCTGTCCATTATGTTTTGCTTCAATAAGCATCTTTGCATATGCATAGCCCTAATTCTGTTCTGCTGGTATAGGCACATTTGCCATCACCTGCACAATTCCTGATTTCGCCTCTTTTTACGTAATTGTCAATATATTCCAAATCGGGTTCAATATATATTCCATTTCTACCTATTACCCAATCAAGTCCTGAATTCTGGACATCTGTTTCTGTCTGGCGGTTACTTTTTACAACAGGGCTAAAAGCGGTTTTTTCTTCATCGCCGATAATGCTGGTATAAACAATCTTTTTAACTCCGTTGATTTTTGCAGCCTCAATAACGTTTCTGTGTTGCTGGATTCTTTTTTGAGGTTCGTCCATACCTGATACAAGAAGAACAGTATCAATGCCCTTTAAAGCAAGGTCTAATTCGTGACGACTATTATAGTCACCTTTTCTGATTTCAATTCCAGGATGAGTTGCCTTTTCGGGAGTCCGTGCAATTCCAATTACATGATCAATGCCAATTTCATTTATCAGTTGTTTTATTATTGATGACCCCAATTGTCCACTTGCTGATGTAACTGCAATCTTCATAGTTTTGTCTTTAGTGCTTTGTTACGTGTTTTATTGATCTTTTTACCTTTTGCCAGGCGATTGGGAATCCCATTGCGCCACAGTAAATATATTGAAATCTTCCCTGGTTCCTTTACGACCCAATGGCGTAAATCCCAATAAAAACAATACATCCCATAGGCCTTAGCGAAACTAGCCCATCTTTGAAAACATGATTGAGTGCAATTGAAGAAAAAAATGATCGTAAGATGAATCCGAATTGGATTACTTATATTGATTACGATAAACTTTAATGCTTATTCTATGCAAACAGAGAATAGAATTAAACTACCCGGCGGAAGGGTGCTCGGATATGCGGAATATGGTGATTCGCTGGGTTACCCTGTATTCTATTTTCATGGAGGGCAGGAGAGCAGACTCTCCTCAATGTTTATGGATAGCACGGCCCAAAAGTTAAATATCAGGATAATTTCACCTGACAGGCCGGGTGTTGGAATATCGACCTTTCAAGAGGAGAGACAATTCCTGGACTGGGGGTCCGATATCGCTCAATTAGCAGTTTCACTTGGCCTTTCAAAGTACTCAATATTTGGCTTATCAGGAGGTGCTCCACATGTACTGGCCTGTATCATAACTGATTCATCGAGCATTGAGAATGCATCGATCATATCGGGGGCCACCCCTTATGATTACAAGGGCACGCTTAAAGGGATGTGGTTCCCTGTTAAACTCATCCACTGGTTTGCCAGCCGGGAAAAAGATAAACAACTGAGAAAGCTTATTCAAAATGATTTCGATGGACTTGTGAACAAGCCAGAAAAGCGAATTAAACAGTTTCAAAATTATCTGCCTAAACCTGATAAAAAGTTGATGACCGATCACCCCGAATATGCCCGGGAGTTTATTGAAGGCAGCAAAGAAAGCTATAAACAGGGGATTGAAGCAGTTGTTCAGGAATGGAAACTTTATGTTTCGGATTGGCGTATGAAATTAAACACCATTCAATTCCCGATAAACCTCTGGTATGGCTCTGCAGACAAGATGGCACCAACTAACAGGGGGAAATACTACAAAAATGAGCTTCCTCACTCAAAACTTAAAGTAATTGATAACGAAGGACACTTTTCTTTGATCAGAAATCACTTAGAAGAAATATTGATTGAATTAAAAACTACAGACCAGGATTGAATTCAGAATTCAAATTTGATCCCGGTAAGCTTTTCAGATTCCTCCCAGAGTTTTGCTGCATCATCGAGCTTGTGTGATGCCTCGTTGGATTGCACCACAACAGGATAACCCTTAAATTCCCTTTTGCCATCGGGGCCATAATAAGTTCCTCCCTTTACCTCAGGATCGACAGAAGCCCTGATCTGGGGTAAGGCACCCATGGCCTGGTCCTGGGCCATCATTTTGAATAGTGGAGTAAGGAGTTTAAACAGAAACCTGCCCTCCAGGTGACGCGCGAGGTTTGTCATGGCTACTCCGGGATGGGCCGCTACTGCAATGGTTTCTTTTTTAGCCGCTTCAAGCTTTCTCTGTAATTCATAGGTAAACAGAAGGTTCGACAACTTGGAACGCCCGTATGCTTTCATCGGGGTATAATCCTTGCCATTTTCATACTGAAGGTTTTCGAAATCCATCGATCCGTTTTTATGTGCACCACTGCTCACGTTCACAATTCTCGATCCAGGAGTTTGAAGCACAAGGTCCATTAATAAGCCCGTGAGTGCAAAATGCCCCAGGTGATTGGTTCCCAGTTGCCCTTCAAATCCGTCTTTGGTTGTAAAGTAGGGTGTCATCATAATGCCGGCATTATTCAGCAGAACATCCAGTTTCTTATGGCCTGACCTGAATGCAGCAGCAAAGCTTTTAACAGATTCCAGGTCGCCCAGGTCGAGCTGCATCACCTGGATTTTCCCTTCGGGGATATCCTTTAAAATTGCTGCTTTTGCTTCCTCACCCTTTTCCGCCGACCGGCTTGCCAGAACCACTTCAGCTCCTTTGCCGGCAAAGGCTTTTACAGATTCATAACCAAGCCCGCTGTTCCCGCCTGTTACTACGATCACTTTTCCGGTCAGATCGGGCATATTCTCTATTGTCCAATTCATATCTTTATCATCAAATCATTAACTATGTATAAAAGGACTAACAGATAATTCGGCATTATGTTCTCAGCGATTGAGGGCAATGGATGAGTCTTGCCAATAAACGGGAGAATAAAAGAAAGAAGGGCTATTTCCGTTTGAAGGAATTAACCACTGAGGTAGAGCCGTCCGGGGAGTTTCTTTTTAGATGGATCGTCTCGTCTTTGAGCTCAAAGTCCCAGACTATATCCACAAGATTCTCTCCAATTTTGACACTGCATGTCAAGAGATTTCCCTCCAGCTTCCAGGTGCCTTCTGCAGTTTCCATGTTTCCTGAGCCGGTCATGTTACTGACTAGTTTGAATTCCCCTTCGGGCATAAAAAAATAGTCGGTGATCATTTCCTGTTCCTTGATTTGGTCCTCCGTTGTTCTATTGACATCCTGACCACTGGTCCATGCCATTTCATACATGGTCCATGTGCCTGTAATATCAATATCCTGCGCTTGAATTGCCATACCTGCTAAGTGGAACAGACATAATAATAAGCTGGTTTTCATAGCTTTTAATTTAACTATGAGAAGTTACTTCAATTCTGAACCAAAGTCAATTTATTTTGAGATTCAGTGATCGCTTTGGAGCTTTCACCGGAATAATCAGTCACCCTGGAGCCAAGCCAGGCCCTTGAGAGAATATATGTACATTTTATCAATTGTGCTGTTGTAGGATGGCCCAAGAGTTATTTTCATGTATCATATAATCAGTCAACAATTTAAATCTTGAAATCTTAATTGCTGATCCTGAAAAAGACTCGGTCACCATAAGTCTGTTCGTCAGTTATGATAATGGGATGAATTATGAAAGTTTTGACAGATTCAACCAAAGCACTCAAATTGATACGGTTTATAGAATGGTTTATCTAAATGAGTTACAAAATTCCACAAAAACGGTATTAAAGCTTGTAATCAGTGACGATAAATCCATGAGCGCTGACTCCACCCTGCATTTTAATAACACAAGAGGACAAAAACCAGGATCAGTAGCGCTTGATAATGAAAGTGCTGAAATTATCAATATACCCAAACCCTTTTAATGATGAACTTTCTATTCAGACAAAGGGAAACAGGGAGTATTCGCTTGAATTGATCACGATAAGCGGCTCTACCATTTATCAGTCAAAAATAGAGGGTAATTTTCACCGGATAAACCTCCGGGAACTTAGCAGCGGTATTTATTTCGTGCGGGTGAGATCGAACGACTTTGTTTCGATCAGGAAAGTGATTAAGGAGTAAGTTTCGATGATGGTGAATCACTTGAAGTGACTCTCTATGATTTGTCCAGTTGCCTCAAAGGTTGTGCGAAAAGCAGGAACTGCATTTTGCCAGTGCCAACAGGCGTCTGCTCCTTTCTGTTAAGGCCGAACAGAAGGAGCAGCATAAGAAATTAATTCAAGGCTTTTTTAAAGTGTCACGAGTAACGATAAACAGATTGATGCTGATTGCATGCTGGAACTGAAATCCCATTTCTCTTAAATATCAAGAACAAGTGGGGCATTTTTCTTCCGGGTTTACTTTGTAAGGTGTATTCAAGCAGATTTCAAAACCCGACTCTTCATATTCCGTTTCAAAAGGAGATGTCATCCAGTTTTCCAGGGCCAAAGCTTCTTCATATTCCATTTCAAAAGGAGATGTCATCCAGTTTTCCAGGGCCAAAGCTTCTTCATATTCCATTTCAAAAGGAGATGTCATCCAGTTTTCCAGGGCCAAAGCTTCTTCATATTCCATTTCAAAAGGAGATGTCATCCAGTTTTCCAGGGCCAAAGCTTCTTCATATTCCGTTTCAAATGGAGCAGTCATCCAGTCTTCCAGGGCCAATGCTTCTTCATATTCCATTTCAAAAGGCGTAGACATCCATGATTCCATTACTACATCCTCTTCGATTTCTGTTGCAAGTGCACTAAATGTTATTGTGGACATTAGGATTACTGCTGCGCTTGTTATAAGTTGCTTAGCTGAAAGCGTTCTAAAATTGATAAATGACCTTTTCATGACAGTTTGTTTAAAGTTTAAATTCAATAGTTAAACAATATAGCGCGTATTTTGTTTAAGAAATAATGAAAATAATTAAACATAATCCATTATAAATTTATAAATAATTAATATAGAGGTAGTTAATAAAATATATTTTTTTACTTATTTTTAATGTGCGGGGTTATACCTCAGATAGTAAGGGAGAATATATCGTATACGTCCGCAGTTTCAACGGCAGTGGCCTACCTCGCTTATATGGTACATGTAAGATAGTGGTTGAATAAGTAAATATTTATCTTGAGCAATCAGCTATTTATTCCAGCAGCTGGTTTGAACCAATGCCGAAAATTCAAGTAAAGGCTTATTATTAAAGCAATTATTAATCCCCACATCGTAACTGCATCTACCAGGGATTGATCGATTTGTAATTTAGCGAGGCGCTTAAATAAAAAACTCATGTAGGAGTCAGGAAGATCAGTATATCCAAGTTTTCCGAGAATGTTAAAGTGCCAGTCGGTCAGGGGACAATATCCAAATCCATAGAAGATTCCCAGGATAAGCCATGATGAGGCTGTCAGCAGCAGGCAGATGAGATTCAGACGCCTGGTTTTTTTCCAGATCCAACCGAACAGGTTGAAGAAAACAAGGCAGGTATGAAAGACCGTAAAAAAGATGTCAAGAAATCTCATCCATCATTATTTAGTCCATAAAAGGATCGATAATTTAACTTATTTATGCTTACAATATAGCTATGAAATTCTTTGGTCAAATCACTTCATCGTGCAGGGTTAAACTCTCACATCCTGTGACGTCTTCCCTGTGAAACGAGTCGTTCAAAAGTCGGGTGATTTGGCAATCTTCTTAAATAATTGACCTTTCACAACTTTCTCCCGGCTCCCTATATCATAAGGGCCAGCCAAAAAAGAATCAACCTGCCATTCAGGCAATGATGAACAAATGGAGTCAAGTATTGTTTAAATATTATATCAATAAGTTAAACATAAATACGAGTTATGCATTTTTATAATTTGACATTCAGGACACCTCAGGGCAAAGAGGTTTCTATGGAAACATACAGGGGGAAAGCTATTCTGGTGGTAAACACCGCCACCAAATGTGGACTCGCACCTCAATTTAAAGATTTGGAAGCCTTACATCAGGAATACAAAGACAAGGGGCTGGTAGTGATTGGATTTCCCTGCAATCAATTTCACAACCAGGAACCGGAGACAAACGAATCCATGGAGGAAAGTTGTGAACTTAACTTTGGCGTGACTTTCCAGCTTACAGAAAAGATCGATGTCAATGGAAAGAATACAGATCCCGTATTTGCTTATCTTAAAGACCAGCTTCCTGGCAGACTCGGTAAAAAAATTAAATGGAATTTTACGAAATTTCTGATCACCCCGGAAGGCGAGCCTATCAAACGATATGCCCCAACTGTCAAGCCAAAGGCTATTGAGCAACAGATCAAAGCAGTGCTTCCCATACATCAGTCCATTGGATAAATTAAATCCCATGTGCTACCCCTATACATTTGAAAGGTGAAAAAGGGAAAACAAATCCATATTTCCGGATCTGATATAGAAGGGATGGAAAAGATCAAACGATTAAATTTGATCAACCACATCACAGGTTATAAATCTGCCAATCTGATTGGTACTAAATCTTTCGGGGGATACCCTAATCTATCTATCGTAAGTTCCGTGGTCCATCTGAGTAGCGCACCTGCACTGATTGGATTCATTCAACGACCTACAACCGTGCCCAGGCATACCTACACCAATGTAGTAGAGACCGGCGTATTTACCCTCAATCATGTTCACGAAGGCATGACTGATATGGCCCACTACACCTCCGCCAAATTTGATAATAAAGATTCCGAATTCGAACACAGTGGTCTCAAAGAAGAGTATTTAAATGGCTTTCCTGCGCCCTTCGTTATGGAAAGTAAAGTTAAACTTGCCGTCAGGTATTTGAATACCTATGAAATATCTGAAAGTCAAACCCTTTTTGTGATTGGATCCATCGAATCAATTTACATCCAAAACAGTGCCATGAAAGCGAATGGGCAGCTTGATTTGACGGCCATGGGCACTGTGGCTGTATCCGGCCTGAATAATTATCACCGCGTCGATCAGCTGGCCTCATACGCTTATGCCAGGCCGGGTACATTTCCCACCAACCTGCTTCATTCTAATCATATCCAGGATAATGCTATTTAAGTTTACCATATTACTATTGTTGATGACCAATGCTGAGTCTTCCATATATAAATTCAACAAGCAGAGTACATTAGACAACTGGATCCTTGTGAATGATGTAGTCATGGGGGGGCAATCCATAAGTTCATTTTCGCTAAATGATAAAGGTCATGGCGTCTTTGAGGGAAAGGTTTCCTTAGAAAATAACGGTGGGTTCGCCTCTTTGAGATATCGATTCGAAAAGTCAGATATTCAATCATTTAGCAGCATAGCTATTCGCTTAAAAGGAGATGGCCTCCAGTACCAATTCAGGGTAAAGTCAAAAAAGTACGACCAGCAGTCCTATGTCTATCATTTCCAAACTTCTGGTAAGTGGGAATGGATAGAAATCCCCCTGGGCGAGATGTATCCTTACTGGAGGGGGAGAACCTTGAACATGCCTAATTACCCGGGGCAAACCATGCAAGAAATTGCAATTTTTATAGGAAACAAGAAGCCTGAAGAGTTTCACCTGGAAATAGACCAGATTTTGTTAAATTAAATGCAATAAACATCTGACATATGGCTAATTACTTGATAATAGGTGGCTCATCCGGGATTGGTAAAAGCCTGGTGGCTCAACTAAAAGGTAGCAACAACAATATTTTTGCCACCTATATGAACACCGGGTTAAGCACTGAGGAAGCCGGTGTAAGTTACCATGCTGTGGATATAAGCAAGGACTTTAACATGGATTTTCTTCCGGACACACTGGATGGGATTGCTTATTGCCCTGGCAGGATCAATTTGAAACCCTTTCACAGGATTCCGCCTGAATCCTTTATGGAAGACTATAACATACAGGTTATGGGTGCTGTCCGATCCATCCAAAAGGCGCTTCCGGCACTTAAAAAGTCTGAAGCTGCAAGCATTGTCCTATTCTCAACCGTCGCTGTGCAAAACGGATTTAACTTCCATAGTCAAATCTCAGCATCAAAAGGTGCCATCGAAGGATTGACTAGAGCGCTTGCGGCTGAGTTTGCCCCCAGGCTGAGGGTCAACTGCATTGCACCTTCCTTAACTGATACGCCCCTGGCCTCTAAACTGCTCAACTCAGATGCAAAGCGGAAAATGAATGAAGAACGGCATCCACTTAAACGGATTGGTCGATCTGAAGACATTGCCTCCATGGCCAGTTTTCTTCTTTCAGACAAATCCAGCTGGATCACTGGACAGATCATCCATGTGGACGGAGGAATGTCAAGCATACGTACCTGAATCAGGCATCCTGCAGCCGAACTATTCAGGATGCCAATTGTTAGTTTATAAAAGTGTAAGGTACTTCAGACATGCATTTTACGAAAACATCTATATCAATCTTTTTGTTATTTTCCTTTCAGACATTTACAACTATGGCACTCGGGCAAACAGAAAAACAGAAATACGATATCGTTTATTCGGAGAAGGAGTTCGAGATCAGGTTTTACCCTTCCACCACCCTGGCTACAGTCTATTCCTCGGCCAATTCATACAAAGAGGTTTCAGGCAGTGGATTCAGGAAGCTTGCGGGATACATTTTTGAGGGAATGAGTCGGATGTAAAGATTTCATTGACCGCACCCGTGCATATGGATATAGATGATTCGGGATCTTCCATGAGCTTTGTGTTGCCTTCGGCATATCACATGGACAAGCTGCCCAAACCAAATGATTCCGGCGTAAAATTGAAGACCACTGAAGACGAGGATGTTGCCGCCGTAACTTTTAGGGGTTATGCTTCGGATAAGCAGATTAAATCCTACTCAGAAAAACTTGAAAGGCTTCTGGAGAACCAGGGAATCCCGTACACAGGGAATTTCAGGTTTCTTTGGTACAATCCTCCCTATTAGCTATCCACCACTCACCGTGGCACCCGGCATACGGTAAATCTAAAGTAAAATGCTCCTTTCTGTTCAGACCGAACAGAAGGAGCAGCATAAGAAATTAATTCAAGGTTTTTTTAAAGTGTCACGAGAACGATAAACAGATTGATGCTGATTGCATGCTGGAACTGATATCCCATTTCTCTTAATATCAAGAACAGGTGGGGCATTTTTCTTCCGGGTTTACTTTATAAGGTGTATTCAAGCAGATTTCAAAGCCCGACTCTTCTTCATATTCCGTTTCAAAGGGAGATGTCATCCAGTTTTCCAGGGCCAAAGCATCTTCATATTCCATTTCAAAAGGAGTAGTCATCCAGTTTTCCAGGGCCAAAGCTTCTTCATATTCCATTTCAAATGGAGTTGTCATCCAGTTTTCCAGGGCCAATGCTTCATCATATTCCGTTTCAAATGGAGTAGTCATCCAGTTTTCCAGGGCCAATGCATCATCATATTCCGTTTCAAAGGGAGTCATCCAGTCTTCCAGGGCCAATGCTTCTTCATATTCCATTACTATATCCTCTTCGATTTCTGTTGCAAGTGCACTAAATGCTATTGTAGACATTAGGATTATCGCTGCGCTTGTTATAAGTTGCTTTGCTGAAAGCGTTCTAAAATTGATAAATGACCTTTTCATGACAGTTTGTTTAAAGTTTATGTTCGATAGTTAAACAATAGTGTGCGTATATTGTTTAAGAAATAATGAAAATAATTAAACATAATTCATTATATAATTTATAAATAACTAATATAGAGGTATTTAAGAAAATATATTTTTTTACTTATTTTTGATAATGCCTGGATAATAACAATTGAAATCGATGAAGCATAAGATCCAAAAAGCATATTTCGTATCCACACTCATACTTTTGTTTGTGGCACCTGGTATTTCCCAGGAAAATAAATTAAGGATAGCTGGCATTGGCGGAGACAGTGTCGAATGTGGGGTATACCTGTCTGGTTACAGGGAGTTTTTAAAGATCGATGTCTATGATTATGCCCAGGAAGCCTGGTTGAAAGCATTTGAAAATTGCCCGGAATCCAGTGAGAAGATGTACGTGGATGGAGTCACTATCTACCGCAAATTCCTTGAAACAGCTCCCGATGGGCCTGCCAGGGAAGGCCTTATCGATACGCTGATGCTTATTTATGACCGCCGGATGGAATATTTCGGCGGAGAAGGAAATGTTCTGGGCCGCAAAGGAATGGATTTGCTTAACTATCGCAGTGCAGATATTGATCAGGTACAGAAGGCCTACGAAATGCTCGAAAAGAGCATCGAACTTCAGGGAGACAAGTCCCAGGAATCGGTCATGCTCCTTTTTATATCAGCTGGTATAATGTTGAATAATAATCAGCTTATAGATGATTATAAGGTTCTGGATGATTATCTCCTGGTCATCGGGATCATTGAACCACTTGAGAAGAGAAGCTCACGGTGGAAGAAGACCAGGGAAACAATTGATGAGATTGTTTTAAAGGAAGATATTCTTAACTGTGAAACACTGGACCGATATTATGAACCTCAGTTTGAGCAGAACAGGAACAATAAAACTTACCTTGAAACGGTGATCAAGCTCTATGGAGTTTCAGCTTGTAAACGTTCAGATATCTACCTGGAGGCTTCTGAAAATCTGTACGAAATTGAACCCGGACCCGAATCGGCTCATAACCTGGGTATCCTGTTTATCACCAGGAACGATAATGAAAAGGCTGCATCATATCTGAAAGAGGCCGTTAAGGGAGAAAATATCGACACAGAAACCAGGGCCCAATGGTATTATGAACTGGCCCTGGTGAGCCTGGCCAACAAGGATTATTGCGAATCTATCGAGCATGCCCGCGAAGCCATCAGCCTGAAGAGCGATTTCGGGGCAGGTATATATCCTGCTTGGGGATGCCTTCATTGAATCACGCAACAAGCTGGGTGATGACTTCCAGCAGCGCACAGCTTACTGGGCAGCGGCAGATATCTACAGCAAAGCTGCCTCGCTGGATCCGTCTGTTGCTGATGAGGCCAGGCAGAGGCTGACTGATAACGCGGGTCAGTATCCCTCCAGTGAGGATATCTTTTTCCGTGATATCAAGGTAGGTGATCCCTTCCGGGTGGGTGGATGCATCAATAAAGATACAAGTGTCCGTTCAAGGGATTAAAATCCTTATGTTTTAAGTGTATTGTCCTGTATGTTATCGAAAAGCTTTTGGGACATTTGGATAATAGGCATGGAGAATACAATAGCAGTTCCGGTCTTCTGTATTTCGTCCACCACTGCTTCTATCCGGGGGTATAGCAGGGATTTGGTTTTGGCCAGGACAATGGTTCTTGTGTGCTTCAGTACTTTATCTCCTTCGCGGTGATAGGCACGTACTTCCGGAAGGATATTAATGCTGTAAACCAATCTTTTTTCCATCAGGGTCAAGGCAATCTCTTCAGCTTCTTCAGCGCTATTTGAGATGATATAGGCAAGTATCATAATTCATCTTTATCTATAAACAAATTTTTTTAAGCAATTGTTTAATAAGTACGAATCTGTTCGTCAGCTATGATAAGGAAAGTACTGAAATATCAATTTTTCCAAACCGGAAAAATGAAGCCCTTACTTTTGAGTTTGACTGCAGCCAGCACAAAATTTAAGGATGAACATTCCCACAGGACCGTTTAATGGTAAACCAGCATTTTGCGACTTTGCTCTACTCCCTCAATATTTCGTTTGTAAAAGTAAATTCCTGTTGATAAATCATTTGCATATAGAGGAACAGAATATTTGCCCGCATTTTGATTCGTATTTACAAGGGTTTTGATTTCTTTCCCGGTGATATCATATATTATGAGAGATACATTGAAATCTTCTGCTAATTGATAATCTATAGTGGTTCTTTGATTAAAGGGATTAGGATAGTTTTGAGAAAGGAAGAATCTCCCCGGGGTATTATCTTTACGCAATTCTTTAAAACCTACTGTTGAACCCAGGGAATCTAAATTTGGTCCTGTCCATTTATAGATGTTTTTATCATAGGTACTTCCCACTGCCCACCCTGTTGATGAATTTGCTGTATACAATGGATCTAAGGGCAAATCATCTTCTAATAACCAGGTATTTCCTTCATCCATTGTAAATCCGTATCCAGGTACACTGGAAATAACATCTGGTAAATCGCCTGAGCCATACATATAAGTATTTTCTGTACCTTCTAAGTAAACCATTATGGCATTTATGGGCAGTTCCCTGTCCAGTACCTGCCACGTTTCGCCGCCATCAGTAGTAGCATAATTTTCATCAAAGAAATGGATTGAAGCCCGCATATGTCCATATATATTATCATCCTGGTATGCAGAAGTTTGTTGAACCCAACTCATTCCACCATCTATGGATTTAAAGATTTTGCCTCTATGAAATAATGTTATATCATCAACCATTGTAACCCATGCGATGCGATCATTCAAAGCAAAAATGCTACCAAAGCGAAATCTTTGAAGATCGTCGGCCACAATACTGCCTGTTGTCCAGCTTAAACCACCATCGATGGTTTTGCTGAATCCGGAGTATGGTGTTTTCGTAAATTCATGGCCTCCCAATATCCATACAATATTTTCATCCACCACCGAGGTGTATGCCGGGGCTAACCCTTCAGGGAAACCAGGATCCTGTGCTTCCCACTCGCTGAATCCATGATTTATAAATCCAAAAATGAGCATTATTATGCTGGCAAAATATTTTGTCTGTAACATAACTGTCAGTGCCTGGTTTGAATTTACTGGAGGTGGTGTGTGTATAACATATTAATTTTCAATTTGTTTATATCTAAAGGCAGAGTGTAGTCCCGCAACCTGTATCAGATATTTAGTATGATTGCTCCGGAATAATCGGCTAACTTTAGTTTCTGAACAGATCTGGCTGAGGCCATGTATGGCTTACAGATGTGTTACAATGATTGATAATCATTAAGATTGGAAGATGAAAACATTGCACTATTGCGCCCTGCTGGCGTCTTTATACGTGGCACTGGCCCTTAATGCCTGCAACAGCGCCTCCACACGGGTGGAGATAAAGGAAAAGGACGGAGCCTATCAGCTTTACAGGGGAGGGGAGCCCTACTTCATAAAAGGGGCTGTGGGTTGGGATTACCTGGACAGGCTGGCGGCCTGGGGGGAAATTCGCTTCGCACCAGTCCGAGGCACCTTGACATGGCAGATTCCCTGGGATTAACGGTGACTGGCCAATCTCCCGGTAAAGGCCCAGAGAGATGGATTTGATTACGATGATGAGGAAGCGGTTCAGGCCCAGTTCGAACAGGATCAAGGGGATCGTGGAAAAGCATAAGGATCATCCGGCCCTGCTGATGTGGGCGATCGGGAATGAACTGGACCATATTCCGGGCGACCTGGATTACAACCTGAAGGTCTGGGATGCGGTAAATGACATTGCAGGGATGATCAAGGAGATCGATCCGGATCACCCGGTGCTGACCGTGGTGGGTTGCGGAAGATTCGAAAAGATCAAGGATATTGAGGAGCGATGCCCCAACCTGGATCTGCTGGGAATCAATACCTACGGATTAATGCTTAAGGTACCTGCGATGCTCAGTGAGCAGGGGTGGACCAGGCCCTATGCGGTTACCGAATGGGGTGTTTCGGGCTGGTGGGAAGTGCCCAGGACGAAATGGGATGTGGTGATTGAAGAGACCAGCACGGAGAAGGCTGTCCTGTACAGGAAAAAATATGAAGAAGTTGTGCTGGCCGATCCACGATGTATCGGCTCCTATGTCTTTCTGTGGACCAGCAACCGCCAGGAAAGGACACATACCTGGTTCAACATGTTCTGCAATGGGGAGGAGACAGAGGCGGTTGAAAGCATGCAGTATATGTGGACGGGCGAATGGCCGGACAATCTTGCTCCCCGGATCAGCTCATTGACCATCAACGGAATGGAAGCACCGGATAATGTGTCCCTGGCTCCAGGCAGCATCAACACGGCAGAGGTGTTGGCCGAGGATCCTGACCAGGATGCATTGGAGTACCAATGGGAACTGCTGCCCGAACCCACCGAATTCGGAGCCTATGCCGGACAGGGTGAAGTGAAACCAGAGCAGTGGAGGGTTTTATTCAGCAGGCTGAAAAAGGGATGATCCGCTTCAGGGTTCCGGAGGAAGACGGAAAAAACTACAGGTTGTTCGTCTATATTTATGACGGGCAGGGGAACATTGCTGTTGCAAACATTCCTTTTTATGCCGGGGGTCAGTTAATATCCTCTGCTACTTATAACAGAATTTGATCCCGTCATAAATCCCTTTGAGCCTCACGGAATTGTGTTTTTTTCCAGCCATTTAAATCCCAGTTAAGCCAGGTGCTGAGACATGAATGGGAAAGTATTAAACGTAAAAACAGGTGGTCCTGATAAGCGGTCGTAATGCGCAATCCCCTATGAACGAAGTCGACAATTATATATCCGGGTTTCCGGAGGAAGCTGAATAAATAGCATTCTAAAGCATACATATTCCTAAAAACTAAAGCTTTTTCGTCGTTTTTTAAGACGGGCAGGGTAAAAGTGCCGTTGCAATTTCCATGTTAATCCTTCATGCACCGTATATTATGCCCATCATTTTTAAATGCACTGGTTATGGCGGAGTATGTTTCATAGTAGTTCATGTACACTGCATATACTCGCTCCGAATCTGAAGATTGACTTGCAGTCCATATTTCGCAGAAATTGTAAATCCCCATGAACATACCCTCCGAGAAACTGCTTCTTGCCCCCCCGGGAAGGGCCGTAAATCCACTTTCATTCGTAGCTCCGGTATTTGGGCTTCTCCAGTGCCTGGTGCCGGTCTCCTTCATCTTTCCTCCACTCGTTTCTCTGCCCCCGTAGGAATCTCTTAGGATGTTAAACTCATCAACAGTTGGGACATGCCATCCTGAAGGGCAGATATTTTCGTTATCTGCTGCAAACCAGTTATAATGCGCCCCATAGGGATCTTCATAGTTGCCCGAATTGTTAGCATACCAGCAGTATGCCAGGGAAGAAGTATTACACCACGACATATTGTCGGGTTGGTATGGTATTGGTGTTCCGTTGTTGAGGTGGGTTACTTTCAAATTTTCAGCCATCCAAATCTGCTCACCGATTTTTACTGTCCTGTAAATATTTCCATCAATATCAGTGAGCGTTCCAATGCCTGTAATATCCATAAGCATCTGAAATTCTTCAAGTAAGTCTTTAAAGTACTGTCCATCAATTATGATGTCACCATCAACTTTTATATTCCCATTCACCTCAAGTTTCTCAATTGGATTGGTAGTACCAATCCCCACATTTCCACCATAGGGGTTTAAGCTGAAGTCGCCATTGATGTTATTTTGAATTCGCAGGTCACCCTGCTCCGAATTCCACCACATATATGCCTTTACCATGTTCGCTTCCAGGAACGAATATTGAATATCCTGACCAATTGGAGCCGATATAACAAACTGACCCAGGCTAGGAACATGAGAGGCATTCAAATGAAGATTGGTTTGAGGACTAATTGTGCCAATTCCCACCCGACCCTCCGAATAATAAATACTCCCGGATACATTACTCCATTTTGTGGTCCCCGGTTCTCCCTGAGGTCCTATTAGACCAGCAAGTCCTTTCTCACCTTGAGGCCCGGTTTCGCCCTGAGGTCCAAGGTCTCCCTTCGGACCTTCAGGGCCAGGATCTCCTTTAGGACCCTTTGCCCCCTATATTTCCCTGTATCCCCTGCATGCCCATAGGCCCTTGAGGTCCACCATTTCCGGAAGCTGCAAATAAAGCATAGGGAACGCTTAATAGTTGACTTGACCCCAATGTCTCGCCATTCACGCTTATATCAAGGAAATATGGACCTTTAGCCCAGTCCACAGATGAAAGATCATCGGAGGTGGCACCTTTTCCAATGAGCACATTGGCATACCCAAACTCATTTGTTACAATGTTGTGTATCTCCTCATAGCTTGAAATACCCTGGTCATTTACGATTTTTATCTGCAACAAAACTGTCTCATTAGTAATGGATCTACCATCGGCATATCGAAGGATTGCCTGGTAAGCGAAAGCATTTGGGGCTTGAGAAAGGGATGAGACGGAAAGTGCAACCAATACCAAACATATCATTAATTTTTTCATTGTTCGGGACTTTGACATGTTATATGAGCCACAATCAATAATTCGATTTATTGCTATAGTTTTCTTAGACTGGTGACCTTGACTTGCCGGAAGTCAGGAGTAAGTATTCTCAGGAAATATACACCGCTCACAAAATCAGAAAAATTAATATGCATCAAATCTCCGGGTAATATATTCTGCAGGGGTACTTGTTTGAGTATTCTTCCGCTAACATCCTGTAATTCAATTAGGAAATCTTTTGATTCACGGAGGTCGAAATGAATATTTAATATATCGTGAACAGGGTTGGGATAGACCAAAATATTCCAGTTTGGCTCATTCTTGGTGACGCCTGTCCCCGCATTGAGGGCTTGCTGAAAGCCCTGTGTTAAAATCATATGATCCCCGTTTAGAGATGTGATGGCAAGTTCTCCCAGGGTCCAGGATATAGAGAAATTATCAGTTTCGCTAAAACCACCAGAAGCAGATATAATCGAGCGATCCATTTCAATCTGCGCCATTAAAGAGGGTGCAATTACAATTGCAAATAATGCTGTAAAAAATATCCTGACTATTTTACCCATAAGTTTTTTAGTCTTTAACGCATCTTACGCTTAAGGAGTGCACCACAAAACTTGACGTTATTCTAATTGTGACTTCGCTGGTCTGGGAAGATAGGGTAACATAGTATGGAACGATATGAGTTCCGTAATCTTCGTTTGCAGAAAATATTGCATCATTAGCTAATCCATCGTATTTATATCCCGGGCAGGCAAGGTCTCCCAGCCAGCATACACCACCTGGAAGGGCTGTAAACCCGGATTGGTTTGTGGCTCCTGTATTCGGACTTTCCCACAGGTCAGAACCAGTGGATTTTAATTTTCCTCCTGCTACTTCCATCCCCCCGAGAAATGCGATCATTTCATTCCAATCTGCATAGGTCGAGGCATGCCAGCCCACAGGACATATTTTTTCATTTTTAACCATATTTCTATCATATAAACCACCGTAAGTTTCAAAATATGATTCTTCATAGTTATACCAGGTACATTCACCAATATTGAAAAAAGGCGTGCCGGGACAAAAATAATCTGTTAAAAACTGATATGATGTGTCCGTGCTTATTTCTGTTCCGTCATTCAGATGCTTAACCTTTAAATTTTCGGCCATCCA
The DNA here is from genome assembly GCA_963716765.1 of uncultured Bacteroidota bacterium. Classification (GTDB taxonomy): domain Bacteria; phylum Bacteroidota; class Bacteroidia; order Bacteroidales. The sequence goes on from CAVQUO010000013.1 coordinate 24,137, forward strand.
GATCTGTTCTCCGATCTTCACCGTCCGATATGAGTTTCCGTCAATATCAGTGACCGTACCCACACCTGCCATATCCTTCAGGATCTGCATTTCTTCAAGTAATTCGGTAAAGTATTTTCCATTAATGATGATATCTCCATCCACTTTTAAATTCCCGTTCACCTCAAGTTTCTCAGTTGAATTTGTTGTTCCAATTCCAACATTTCCACCATAGGGGTTTAAGCTGAAGTCGCCATTGATATTATTTTGAATCCGGAGATCGCCCTGGTCTGAATCCCACCACATGTAAGCTTTGACTTGATCTTCTTCCAGGAAAGAATATTGAATATCCTGTCCAGTGGGTGCAGAAATAACAAATTGTCCCAGCCCTGGAACATGTGGGGCATTCAAATGAAGATTGGTTTGAGGGCTGCTTGTGCCTATTCCCACCCGGCCATCCGAATATTGAATACCTCCGGATACTTCACTCCACAAAGTATCGGCCGGTTCTCCCCCGGGTCCTTCAGGGCCTTGGAGACCCAGCTCACCCTGGGGCCCGATTTCTCCCCGTGGGCCGACATCCCCTTTGTCTCCTTTGAGACCTTCCGGCCCTGGATCTCCCTTTGGACCCTGTGGCCCTATTTCTCCCTGGATTCCCTGGATACCTGGTGGACCTTGCGGCCCTTCGTTTCCTGAAGCTGCGTATAAAGCGTAGGGGACACTTAAAATCGGACTTGACCCCATTGCTACTCCATTCACGGTAATATCCAGGAAAAAGGGTCCGTTGGCCCAGTTTATAGAGGAAAGGTCATCGGATGTATTTCCCTCTCCTACAATAACATTCACATTTCCAAACTCGTTTGTATTGATGTTGTGGATCTCCAGGTAACTCGAAACACCCTGTTCATTAACGATACTTATCTGCAGAGAAAGCAATTCATTTGCCTTGATAGACCCATCTGAGTTGCGGAGAATTGCCTGATAGTTAAAGCCCTTTGGTGATTGAGAAAAGGCCGTGGTCGTCAGCAAAACAAATGCCAGACATATACAAAGCTTTTTCATTATTGGGGGTTTATCTTATGAAAGTTAAGAAATTATGTCCCCGAAAGTCAATACTTTAAGTGATTATTATTGCCTTTATTCTGGTTTTCCCCCTGACCATTTACTGATTAAAGAATTTTATCCCATCCCAGGGGTGGATCTGTGCAATAATAAATTTGGAACAGATCGGGTTTGGCAAGCAAAACATACATCGAAAACACGCTGCCGTATGAATGTCCGTATATGCTATATACCCCGCTGCTGGCGTAATGATCATCGATATGGGGAATGATCCAACAATTGTGCAACAATATTGGTTATATCCGTATTGATTGTAATCTACAACGAATATGATGAATCCTGAAGTTGATTTCTTTTTCAATAAAGCCGAAAAATGGCAGGAAGAATACGAAAAATTGAGAAGCATTGTTCTTGACTGTGGGCTGAGAGAAGCATTGAAATGGGGTGTTCCCTGCTACACCTTTCAGAAAAGCAACATTGTTTTGATACATGGATTTAAGGATTACTGTGCACTTTTGTTTCACAAAGGGGCCTTATTACATGATTCCGAAGGCATACTTATCCAACAAACAGAGAATGTGCAGGCGGCCCGGCAGATCCGGTTCACGAACCTGGAAGAAATTGTTCAAATGGAGTCCACCGTCAAAGCCTATATTTTTGAAGCCATAGAGGTGGAGAAAGCAGGTTTGAAAGTGGAATTTAAAAAGACTGCAGCATATGGCATTCCGGAAGAATTTCAAAATAAGCTGGATGAAAATCCTGATTTAAAATCGGCTTTTGAAGCCTTGACTGCGGGACGGCAAAGAGGATACCTGCTGCATTTCTCCCAGGCCAAACAATCCAAAACCCGGGAGTCAAGAATTGAAAAAAGTATCCCTCAAATTCTCAGTGGAAAGGGATTAAACGAAACCGTCATTTTAAGGGCTCACCGCAGGTAGGACAGAATTTGTAGCCGATATCTTTGTCAAATTCGTGTCCGTTGGAGCATTGAATGGTTTGCTTTTCGGTGTTAACCTGGGTTAATACACCATAGATTTTACTATCGCTTGAGATGGTTCCGCTAATACCTGTGATCAGGAATTCAATGCTTTGAGTCTTCCCAATTCTGAGTATCTCCAGGAATTCCTGATAGGGGCAGTATAATTCCAGGATCATTTTACTTCCCTCCTTTACAACTTCGGCATATAAAAGATTTTGTTTCGCGATGATCCAGGGTTGATTATAGGACTGGGTTACCCTTACCCCGTTTGCGGTTAAAAGAGCTTCAGCCGTTTTTGGATCATATGAGAAGCCGTATTTAGCTTTGTTATTCGCATAAATATCGAATCCCTGTGCTGCTTTTTCTCCGGACGGACGGGTGAAGAACTTAATAATATTTGCCTCGTTAAATCTGACCTTTTGCCCCCAGACTGCCTTTGCAAAACTCTCATTGGTATTCATCACAATGTTTTCATGAGCGCCAACACATTGCTCCTGCGCATTGTCCACCATCAATATGAGCTGTTCTTCAGTAATGGCCTGGGAAGTTAATAAGGCCGGAATGCTTAGGAATAAAAGGAAGAAAACATTTTTCATGATACACTGGTTTAAGGTTTGCAAAGTGCCGCTCCATACACTGGAACTTTATAACGGGACTGAGGGGACTTTTAGTATCAGCGTTTCGCCGAATGGTATTTGATGCTTTTTTTATGTCGCCTGGCAGTTTTCTTGTTGCTGTAGAAGCCCTTATTCTTATAAATATGTTCTCCCTCGAGCATGAGCAGGCCACGTCGTTTATTTTCAGTAGTCGATCTGCCTGGTTGGGGCACAGGATATTCCGATAAAAAGCAGTATAAAAAGGGATACTATCGTAAAGCTTTTCGTTTTCATGAGCTTGAAATTTGATGATTTATACCATTTTCAATTCACTCAATTCTAAGCAAAACTCCAGGTAGTTGCCTGAATATATGAGACTCGCTTCAGGGTTTTATGGTTGCTTTTGTTTAAATTCAAGGTTTGAAGAAACATCTTCCAGGATGATAAAACTTGAAGCCACTGGTACGGTTGATTATTTGAAAGAAGGCAGGAGAATGTACTATTTCATTCAGGCGGATGTTATCGATTGGCAAACCTGGCCTTTCCCTTCGGATGCCTTTCCGATTCACAGGGGGAAGTCGCGCAACAAAAAGTTTAAGCAAGGCGACAGGGTTTCTTTTCAGGCCATTGAACTCAAAGGTGATCTTAGAGCATGGAAAATAAAAAAATTGTTAAGTCTCGAGGAGTGAGATCTCTTCAATATCCTTTTCCAGTTTCCTGAGTCGGGCCACTAATCCATGTTTTGTTCGAATATAGATGCTTACAAGAAATACGATAAGCATTAAGGCATAGAAGGGAATCATTTTCGTAGAAAGGAAGGGAATCCCTGCAGACAGGAAGATCCCAATAATCATAAAGGGAGCAAGAATGAAGCCATTTCTTGTGATCTTCAGCTTATACTTCTCAACGATTCTCAACTGTTTGCTTACAGTTGTAAGAGACTCATTAAGATTTAGCTTCTCGACTAAAAAATGGAGTTTTATGATCCATATGTAGGATATGATGTAAAGGGATGCGAACAGTACAAAACCAATTATAAAGTCTGGTTCAAGGGTGAATTGGATGCGGGGTAGCACGATGAATACAAGTAAAGGAAGATGAATAATCAGGCTCAATACTGATCTGATTTTTATCCAGTCAATACGCTTTTCTGTATTTTGGATTAAGAGCTTACTGAGTAGGGTCCTGTTTATCCGGGTGCTCTCCAACAGTTTCTGCTCATGCCGGGACCAGCTTGTCAATAATTCATCAAGTTCCATAGTGTTCTTGTTTTAAGCTTGCCCTCTTCCTGAGTTGTTCCTTAATTCTTGAAATACGAGTACCCACGTTGGTTTTAGAAATGCCTGTAATTTCGGCGATTTCATCATGTTTATGACCATCAAGGTAGAGTAGGATGATTGCCTTACTGAAGGCATCCAATTCGGCAATACAATCATATAATATTTCTATTTGAGGATTTTTTACATTTTCGTTGGATGGATCCGGATATTGTATATCGATGGCAGTCTGTATGAAATCGATCTTCTTTTTGGCTCTGCGTTGAAAATTCATCGCTGTATTCAAAGCGATGCGATATATCCATGTGGATATTTTTGATTTTCCTTTGAAATTTGGGAAGGCTTTCCACATTTCAAATGAAATATCATTGATCAGGTCCTCCCTGTCCTGCATGGTATTCGTGTAGGCTTTAGAAATTTTCATGATGATCCCGATATTCGCTTCCAATAGAGTGATAAATCGGTCATGTATTTGGTGATCAGCCATGTATTTTGATTTGCTCTCATATAATTAGTAATAATTCAGAAAGAAAAATCACAAATCGGGATATAAAACTTTCGGGGGGGGAGATTTATCCACTACATTGTTGTATCCGGCAGTTCTCGTCCCAACAAAAGTCTGATAATCCGGTTATAAATATGGATTGATGAGGGTAATTAGCGTATTACATACATATTTGTCAACTTAATTCCAAGTACATATTCTTTATCGGGATACAGGGAATCCATGATGACTTTTAAAAGGATGATCAATGAATGAGAAGGACAAATCAAGGGAAGAGCTGTTGCTGGAGTTAGAAAGATTAAAGGAGGCCTATGGTGCCTTACACGCACTTTATGAAAAGGGTCTGGATGAACGCAGGCTTGCTGAAGCAGAACTGAGAGTGAGTGAAAGAAGGTTCAGGCAGGTGGCCCAAAGTGCCGGTGATTGGATCTGGGAGGTGGATGCAAATGGGCTTTATACCTACTCCAGTCCTGTAATTGAGGATATTCTGGGCTATACCCCAGATGAAATTGTCGGCAAAAAGCATTTTTATGAATTATTTTACGGCGAAAACAGAGAGGAGACAAAGCACAGGGCCCTGGAATTTTTTGCTTCGAAGCAGGCCCTGAAAGGATTTTGTAAATCAAAATACACATAAAAATGGAAACGTGGTATGGTTATCAACCACGGGCAAGCCCAATTCTTGATGGAAATGGGGAACTCCTGGGATACCAGGGTGTCGATACCAATATTACCGAGCGAAGGAAAGTAGAGGAAGCCTTAAAGGAAAGTGAATTTTTCTTCAAGGAATCTCAAAGAGCTGCATTTATCGGCTCCTATAAAACCGATTTTTTACAGGGAACATGGGAATCATCTGAAGTTCTTGACCAGATATTCGGGATCGATGGCACTTATGGCAGGACCATCGCAGGGTGGCTTGAACTGGTACACCCGGCCGACCGGGAAATGATGGATGATTACCTGGCCCTTGAGGTGATTGGCAAAGCTTTACCCTTTAACAAAGAATACAGAATTGTTCGTAAAAGTGATGGTCAGATCAGGTGGGTGCATGGACTGGGTCAGCCAGCATTGACGAGGAGGGAAATGCGCTTTCACTGATAGGAACCATTCAGGATATCTCCCAGCGCAAATTCGGTGACGAAGAAATAAATACACTGAATTTTGCCCTTGAGGCCACGGGTGAAGTGGTATATATGACAGACAATGAGGGTATCTTCACCTATGTAAATCCGGCCTTTTCAGCTGTCTACGGCCACCAGCCAGATGAAGTAATCGGCAAGGTCACTCCGCGCATCCTGAAAGGCGGAAAGGCGAAGGAATCAAGCTACAAGTATTTCTGGAATGAATTATTAAATAAACGAGCGGTCAAGGGAGAATGGGTCAATAAAACCCGGGATGGCAGATTCATCAATATAGAGGCCAGTACAAATGCGATTTTAAACGAGCGGGGGGAAACCATTGGGTTTATCGCCATTCAGAAGGACATCACGGTACGTAAAAAGATTGAAGAAGAACTTGTCCTTGCCAAAGAAAAAGCCGAGGAAAGTGACCGTTTAAAATCTGCTTTTCTGGCCAACATGAGCCATGAAATACGAACTCCCATGAATGGAATTCTGGGCTTTTCAGCCCTTTTGAGCGAGCAGGATGTGGATTCGGAGCAAAAGCAGAATTACATGGAGGCGATCGGGAAAAGCAGTTCCCGTTTATTTAATATCATCAATGAAATCATCGACATTTCAAAAATTGAATCGGGCCAGATGGAGCTGTATAAGGAGGAGGTAAATATCAATGAGCAAATTGACCTGGCCTATGATCTCCTGAAACCTGAGGCTGAGGTCAAAGGAATCAGGCTTAGCGCTTTCAAGGGACTGACTGGCAATGAAGCCTTGATAAGTACAGATAAATCGAAGTTGTATTCCATTTTAACGAATCTGCTGAAGAATGCCATTAAATATACCGACAGGGGATCTGTCGAGATTGGATATTCAAGAAAGGGGGCTTTCCTGGAATTTTATGTAAGGGACACCGGCGTTGGAATTCCTGAAAACAGGCTTGGAGCCATATTTGAGCGTTTTGTTCAGTCGGACATCGCAGTACTTCAGGCAAGGCAGGGGGCCGGTTTGGGTTTATCTATTGCCAGAGCCTTCGCAGAGATGCTCGGGGGTGACATCTGGGTTAATTCTGTCTGGGAAAGGGTTCTATTTTTTACTTCACACTTGCCATCCAGTTTGAAGGTGGGATCAGTCCATCTGATGAAAGTGAATCTACGTCACGCGGGGCAGCAACTCCGGAAAATAAACTGAAAATATTAATCACTGAAGATGATGAAACCTCCGAAATGTTAACCTCAGTCTTTGTAAAGGAGTTTAGCGATGAAGTCTTTTTTGCAAAACAGGTAAAGAGGCCATCGAAACCTATCGCAACAATCCCGACATAGATTTAATTTTGATGGATATTCAAATGCCTGAAATGGACGGCTATGAAGCTACGCGGCAGATTCGGAAATTTGACAAGGATGTAATTATCATTGCCCAAACCGCTTTTGGAATCATGGGGGACAGACAAAAAGCCATTGATGCAGGTTGCAACGACTATATTTCCAAACCCATCAACCAGGATAATCTCATGGGATTAATTCGGAAGTATTTCCTTCCTGAACGATTGGTCGTCCGCTTATTCTCTTCCTCCGATCATTTCATCCTGCTACTTTTTCACAAAGCGAATCGTTTTCTCTGAATTTTCTGTCACCACTTTTACAAAATATACCCCTGCCGCATAATCCGGAAGCGGAAATACAGCTTTGCTCCCATATATATCATGGGTTTCAATTTGGGCTCCGTTAAATTGATATATAGTAACGGTCTTTTTTCCCTTGCTGTCGCCGAACTCAAGAGTGAAAGCATCAGACACAGGATTTGGATAAAATTGCAGACCAGGGATCTTAGTATTAAGATCGAAACCGGTGGTCCCAATTGCCTGCGGAATGGACGCTTCACTGGGACATCCGTCTTCTGAGAATACCACTACACTGTATGAACCTGGTTCTGAAACAATCAAGGAATCATTTTCCGATCCGCTGATCATTTCTTCATTCCTGTACCACTGGTAAGCAAATGCACTATCCGCCACAAGTGTTGGTTCATCAGGATTTGTTCCTGAAGTGCTTATTGCAGGCCGGGCTGGAGTCACGGGTTGTTCGTCCAATCTTGCAACAAGCCTGGATGTGCAGCCTTCGGCGCTTTTTATCATCACATCGTAATCTCCTGCCACCAATCCATCGAAGTAATTGCTTTCCTGGAAGCTGTTTCCATCATCGACGCTGTAGGTATCAGCTATATGCTTCTCACACTGACTACTTCAATGGAACCCGTCGGGTTATCACAGTCGGGCTGGGTCAGAGCAAGCTCAGGAAGAATATCCTCCACTGTGATGATGATATCGGCTGTAGATATATTTCCGGATTTATCACTTACACTCAGGATGAGAGTTTGTGTGCCCACATCGCACCTGTTAAATGCTGTGCGGTCCAGGGCTATGGTTTCAATCTCGCAGGTGTCTGTACTACCGGTGTAAACATCGTCAGCGCTTATGGAAGCATAACCGGATTCATCCAGGCGGATGGTGAAAATTTCTGCTGGGTGATAATTTCCGGCGGAATAATATCTTCGACGGTTACGACAGATTCGGCAGTTGATACATTACCCGCCTTATCAATAACGGTTAATGTAACGGTATTCGGACCTACATCCGAGCATTGAAAGTCTGTTTTGCTTAAGGACAGGGAGGCAATTCCACAGGCGTCAAAACTTGTACTATCCACATCTTCCGGTGTAATGGATGCATTTCCGGAAGCATCCAGCACGTATGGTTATATCACGTGCATAAGCCTGCGGAGGTACCAGTTCAGGCCAGGCCTCGTTATAGAAAATCCCGCACCCCTCCTCCAGGGTGACACCGGTGAATACAGCTCCACAAACATTATCAAAGGTGCCACAGCCGGTGATCCCTCCATTGGTATCGTAAATGTTATTGAAAGTTCCATAATTTCTCACTTCTCCTTCATTGGCCATGGTACTGCCGATACCGCTGGATCCTTCATACTCCATGGTGAAAGTCCCATAATTTTCAATTGTGGCATCCAGTGGATTTTCTATCAAACCATAATTTGTGATCGTCCCTGAATTTACAATTGTACCCTCGTTTATCAGGGTGTTGTTAATATTGTAGGTAACTCCGGGACTGATAATAAGGGGAGATGCGGCATCAATGGTGGTCAGATTATTTAAGTTGCAGGTTTGTAAATCCACATCCCATTCTCCACCAAGGTTCCCGCATATGATTGCATCATCGCTGATCTGGCAGGGATCCAGCACGCTGTTTGGAGTGGGCAGTTTTCCTAAATAAATATTACAATTGTTGACAGTCCCCTTTATATTGTCGATTCTTCCACGGTTTTCGATGGTTCCGTTGTTCGTCAGGATTCCATTTACAGCAAGCGTAACCGCGCTGTCAACAAGCAAGGTATAATCCATCTTTACCTGGTAATTATCAATTCTGCAGGTGTTATACTGGGATTCCCAGCTTCCTCCCAGGTTCTCGCATATGATGGCACCCCCCTCACGATTGGTCGGGAGCAGGTAACCTGCAACTACCGGGTTTATGAGTGTCTGCTTCCCACCCTGTCCCTGACCGTAATATCCTACCGGATTGAAGATTTCACCAGCATTATTCGTCTTTCCAAAATTAAAATACTGGCCAGGGCTGTTAATGGTGGCATAGGCTTTATTGTCAACTGTGGCAGTTGAATGGACAATGATCTTGCCCTGGTTCATAATCGTACCATGGTTCTCAAGCTTACTTTTTGAACCCATATTTAGTGTAACCCCCAATGGAATGTTAAGTACCACACCAGGATTTATAATCATGGTACCCTGGCTTGGAAGGTCAAAGTTGCTTAAAAACGTAGTATCATTTTTAATAATAATGGGCGGGGCATCAGGTCCACACAGGGCAATTAATTGCGGCGGATTTGCCTGGGTTTTTACAGTATAGGCTTGGTTTTCCAGTGGGATACAACCCTGGGTATAAAATTTGAGCTCCGATATAAATTTTGAAGGAGCAGCACCTAAACCTGGATATCCGGTCGTATTTCCTGAGAAAAATGAATAATAGGTATTACAGGTGCCTACTGCATCTGATCCATATTCATCATCGTCATTCGTCCCAAGGCACCAGAGTTTTCCACCCTGTTCTCCCCATTGTTCTATGAGTTCATCTTCAGCTAAACCATCCACACCACCAATTCCATATTTTGTGCGGCTGATGTATATATAATCAATTCCGAGTCCGTCACCCTCCTCAGGATTTACATTATGCACTGTAATATGTGTGTAATCCTGTGGCATGGCGCGGGTAATAGCCTTAATCTGGTAAAACGAATCTCCCAGTCCTGAACAGCCTGCCACATGGGTGTCTTCCCCAATTAAATACGGACCATTGTATAGTTTTACATTAATCCTGCTATCGGATGCCCCACCTACAAGCAAACTATGATGACAATCAATCGCTACAGTCAGATCCACCATTTTATCGTATACAAAATTTGTTTTAATAATCCTGTACACGAGTCCGTAACCCGGAAAATCCATCAATACGGTTCCGACGTTTGTCTTACTGGGTAATTCATTCAGGTACTGAAAGGCAACATCATTTGTTCGGGCTGAAACACATCCTATGGGCATATGTGTAGCACCGCTCAGGTAGGTCACAATCCAATTCTCCTGTGCGGGATTGTGTGCCTTTTTGATATTATCTATCACCAGTCGTTTTTTTGCAGTCAGGGTTGCGGTTTCACTGTCGTCTACCACATCTCCAGGAACATCCCAGACCTTATAGTGATTTTCAGTGTCCATTTGAAGCGCTACAGGATCCCAGTTGCCTGAACCATATCCATTCCGTACGATCATTATTTTATTCCTTAACTCACCCATTGTCGGTATAGCTGGAAATGATGTGGATCCACCTGGATTGGGATGCCATAATTTTACACCCAGATCGGATTTCATATATTGACCGAGCACAATTCCGATTTCCCCGTCCTCTTCTATTTCTTTTTGAATGCTCATAATGATTCCCTCGGAAGGATGATCCTCAAGGAAATTATTCATTTGTGCCAGAACCTGCTCAAATGTCAGGTCCAGGAAATTATCCCCATGGAAGATACCCCACTCGAAAAAACCGGTTTCTCCCACCCTGATGTCAAAGTAGCGAATACCCATTTTTAACTGTTCAGCAATGGAAAAGGATTGGGTTATAATTGACCAGTCCACCGGATTTGATATGGGGCCTCCGCAATATTCCCATCTTTCTGCCCCTGAATCGTGGGTTCCGGGTATGGACATTTTATTCAGTGGGGTTTGATCGGGTATATAAGACATCCAGTTTTTCACCGCATTTACCATTTCAGGTATTACATAATTCGGATCCGAGCAATAATGCTCTGCGACCAGCATGTATGAATTATCACATTCCCAACAATTTAATACGTTGATCGGGCAGAGCTCATCAAGGTCATAGTCTTCGAGCGTGGCATTATATCGCCAGACCCCATTCCCATCTGGCTGGGCAAGCAAAGTATTGTGTGACATAGCCGTTAATAAGATCAGCATTGTTATAGCGCGCAGCGTTTTTTTCAGAAACATCTTCATTAGGTGATTAGTTAATTTACTTTGTAGGCAGGTAACTGTAAACCAAGTTAAGCTTACTTAGACTAGATAAAAATAAAATTAGTCAATTAGGTTTTTTTTAACATAATTCTTCAAGCGCTACGGAGTTTATTTTTCCAATTAAGATTGGGCATTGTCCCCTGAGGGACTTAACTTTATCTCTTAAAGGAGGACCCATGATATGAATGATGAACAATTTCTAAAGGATGGTGAACTTTTTGATTCGGCTGGTCTGCCCTTGTCGCGGCGAGACTTCCTGAAGATTTCAGGCAATGGCGTTTTTATCTTCTTTGCTTCGGGTCCCGTCGGTGCGATGACTCTGCAGCAAAGGGGCCCTGCTTATCCCACTGACCTGAATTCCTATCTGAAAATTGGTGAGGATGGCCGGGTATCCCTGTTTTGCAGTAAAATTGAAATGGGACAGGGGATTTTTACATCCATGGCACAGATGCTGGCCGAAGAGCTGGATGTGGCCCTTGATTCCATCGATATGGTGATGGGCGATACCATGCTGTGCCCCTGGGATAGTGGCACTACGGGTTCGCGCAGTACCAAATTTTACGGACCGCCACTTCGACAGGCCGGAGCTGAAGCGAGGGCCATATTGCTGCAAATGGCAGCAGAACATCTGAATATTCCACCCGAGCGCCTGCTTGTTAAAAATGGGGTAGTGAGCGACAATATGAATGCAGCAAATAAGGTGACTTATGCCGGGCTGGTAAAGGGAAAAAAAATAGACCGCCATATGGAGGGCGTGCCCATCAAGTCCGTTTCCGAACATTGGGTTTCCGGCGTGTCGACCTTGCGAACGGATGCAAGGTTAAAAGTGAGTGGTGAAGCAAAATTCACGGCTGACATGACCCTTCCGGGTATGTTGTATGCGAAAGTCCTTCGGCCACCCGCCCATGATGCCACACTTGTATCGGTGGATGTCTCCGGAGCCAGGACCATTCCCGGTGCGATGGTGATTCAGGAAGAGGGATTGATCGCCGTATTGCACGAAAAGGCTGGGATGGCAGAAAATGCACTCGCCAGGCATTACTGCGAAATGGGAGCTGTCCGAACCAAAAGTGGATGATCGGTCCATTTTTGATTACCTTAAAAAAGCGGCCCCTGAAGGACGTGTTTATGTTGAAAACGGGAGTCTTCCCGAGGGGCATGCTGAAGCGAAGCAGCGTGTTACATCAGAATTTTATAACCACTATGTGGCCCATGCCCCCATCGAACCCTACGCGGTGCTGGCGCATGTGGAAGAGGACCAGGTAAGGGTGTGGGCATCGACGCAGGCTCCTTTTCGCGTTCGGGAAACTGCTGCAGAGACTTTGAAGATCCCGGAAGAAAAGGTGCGTGTCGTAAGTCCCTTTGTGGGAGGGGGCTTTGGCGGGAAAAAATCGGGTCTGCAAATCAGTGAGGCCGTCAGGTTGTCGAAAATTACCGGGCATCCTGTGCAACTTGCCTGGACAAGGAGGGAGGAGTTTTTTTATGATGCCTTTCGTCCGGCGGCCCTGGTGCAACTTGAGTCCGGACTGGATGAGGAAGGACATATTACCTACTGGGACTGTGATATCCTCTTCACCGGTTCGCGAAGTTCGGAACCGATCTACAATATTCCTCATTTCCGTGTGCAAACCCGGAATTCGGGCAGTGTGCATCCCTTCGGAACGGGTGCCTGGCGGGGCCCCGGGAGCAACACCAACGTTTTTGCCATGGAATCCTTTACCGATATCCTTGCCCGGTCAGCGGGAATGGATCCACTCTCCTTTCGATTGAATAACCTGACTGACGAACGCATGATTCGGGTGCTCAATGCAGCTGTGGAAAAATTCGGACAGCATTTTCATACGGGTCCCAGCGGTTTGGGCTATGGCATCTCCTGTACGAATTATCTGAATACCTATGTGGCAAGCATTGCGCAGGTATCTGTGAATAAATCAACGGGAAGCGTGAAAGTGGAACGTTTTGTATGTGCCCAGGACATGGGCGAGATTATCAACCCGCAGGGCGCGAAATTGCAGATCGAAGGTGGGATTACCATGGGACTTAGCGCAGCCCTCTCCGAGGAAATTGAATTCAGTGGCGGCAAAATACATACTGAAAACTTTGATTCTTACCAGATTACCCGGTTCTCCGATGCACCGCCAATAGATATTGTACTCATCGATAACCCGGATCTGGCACCCCAGGGCTGTGGTGAGCCTGCGATCACGACCGTAGGGGCGGCGCTGGCCAATGCCATTTTTGATGCGGTCGGAGCCCGGGTATTTACCCTGCCCATGACACCGGAGCGAATCCTGGCAGCGATGGATTGAAAAAATTATGCCTAAAAGATTGAATATTAATAATTTGGCACAAAAATCAATCATACTAGCTTAAAATAGGGGTTTAGCAGTCAACAAAATACCGGGTTTATGTGTCCCGTTGATAGTAACTCAATATTGGTAGTTGACAGGAGTTATTTGATCAGCCTTTGCTAAGTCGTACTCTCTTATTTCTGCATTTGATTATTCTGACCTTAGCACTCTTGTGCTCTCCGCTGATATTTTAACGTTTTCCTACTTATTACTTGAAAAATCTAATGTCATGAAACTGAAATGCCTTGCATTCTTACTTTCAATCGCAGCATTGAATCTATTTGGCCAGGTCCATTGGAATAAATTCCCTGGCAATCCTGTAATGGAAAAAGGTCTGCCCGGGGATTGGGATCGCCCACTTATTGCTCCCAGCTCGGTACTATACCTGGACGGCGTTTATCATATGTGGTACTGGGGAGGGATCACTGTCACACTAAAACTTCAGATCGGTCATGCCACCTCGCCGGATGGTATAAGCTGGACTAAGGATACACTGAATAATCCTGTGCTGGGTCCGGGCGCAGCCGGATCATGGGATGATAATATGGTGAATGAACCTACCGTATTATTCATTGATTCTGTTTTCCACATGTGGTATAATGGGAATACTGGATCTGATTTTTCCAGAGATATCCTGATTGGTCATGCCACTTCAGCAGATGGAATCACCTGGATAAAGGATACACTGAATAATCCTGTGTTGGATGTGGGGCCGAATGGAGCCTGGGACGATGTTTGGATTTCATGCCCTTCAGTAATATTTGATGGAAGCGAATACCACATGTGGTACAGCGGCTATGATGGTACAAATTCTGCGTACATTAAGATAGGTCATGCCTCTTCACCAGACGGTATTGTATGGACAAAGGATCCTTCAAATCCGGTTCTGACTCCCGGGAACTGGGATTACCCTAGGGTTGATTTTCCCGAAGTGGTTTTTGATGGCGCTGAATTTCATATGTGGTACTCCGGCGGGGAATTTTTTGACTGGCAGATCGGTTATGCCACATCTCCTGATGGAAGCACCTGGACCAAGGATATGGCAAACAACCCGGTCCTGGAGACCGGGGCAGCGGGAAGTTGGGATGAGCTAAGCGTTGCACTCGCTGCGGTAATATTTGACAACACAGATTCAAAGTTCAAAATGTGGTATGCGGGCAGCTCAGCATTCGGCGCAGGAGATATCGGATATGCAGAATCAGCGGCGCCGGCCTGGAAACAAATGAAGTCAATGGACATCGCGAAAGGTTTACCTGTATCTTGCGTTATTGGTAACAATATTTACGTTTTTGGCGGCACAAAAAGTAACCTTGCTACTTTATCGGTTTCCCAGGCATACAATACGATCTCAAGAGAATGGTCTTATCTGGCAGCCATGCCAGAAGATTTATATGGAGGTAATGCGGAGATCATTAACGGAAATATCTATTTGATAGGTGGATGGCGCAATACCGGCAATGAAAACTGGGTAACAACTGATCTGGTTGCGGAATATGATCCTGGTGAAGATACCTGGCAGGAAAAAACGAGAATGCTCGGAACCAATGGCGTCTTAGTGCCTCATGTGTGATGAATGACACCATTTATTTACTGGGGGGCGGTCAAAACCGCAATTACACAGGGTAACAGGAAGGCCCTTTATTATAAACCCGGAACTGACAGTTGGGGTACTTTGCCTGACATGATATATGAGCGGCCGGCAGGCTCGTCTGCCGAGGTAATTGACAATAAAATATTTGTAATCGGAGGAACCTATAAATCAGTATGGTATAATCCATCTGGTAAAGTAGAAATGTATGATCCGGAATTGAAATTATGGACAGAATTGGCAGATATGCCGATCCCGGTAATTTACCACATTAGCGTGGTCCATGATAAAAAAATCCTTGTATTCGGAGGTGATAGCACCATGAATAACATTGGAATTTGGGGTACGAGTATTGGTACTGATATTATCCAGGAATACGATCCATCCACAGACACTTGGAGATTAATGGAAGGCATGCCTTTTAAGCGTGCAAGCATGGCTGGAGAAAAAGTTGGTAATTTTGTCTACCTGTTGGGAGGATATCTGAATTCAAGAGATCTTGATGAACCCTTATCCGAAGTCTGGAGATTCGACCTGGATTCCTTAAAGGCATGGAATTATGTAACAGGGATTGGTCTTGACAAGCATTCGATTGAATTGGAGCTTGATGGAACAGGGGAACTTGTTACTACAATTTCCCCGACTGATGCTTCTGATCTCTCTGTCATATGGACTTCCGGTGACCCCGGAATAGCAAGTGTTTCCGAAGGAGTTGTTACAGGCGAGGGTAAAGGGGAAACCTATGTTTATGTGACTTCCGTAGATGGTAATTTCAGAGATTCCTGCCTTGTAACTGTTACTTTTGTTGAAGGAATAAATATGGTGGGAGAAAGGAGTATTAGGATCTATCCCAACCCGGCAAATGACTTGTTAACCATAGAAACAATTCATAGTGGGCACAATTCAATCGAAATCACCTCCCTGAATGGTCAACTGATATATACTGGAGAGATGGAAGGAACATCACACCAGATCGACCTTTCATCCTTCCGGAAAGGAGTCTATTTCCTCACCATCAGGTCAGATGGTTTTGTAAGAACCAGGAAAATCGTCAAACTGTAATAGTAGCATATGACCTAAACTTATAATAACAAAGCCAATGAAAAAGTTATGCTTTAACACCATTATTGTTGTGTTCCTGGTACTCTGTACAAATGGAATGCGGGCCCAAAGCACTCAGGCCCAAGCTAAGCAGGTTTGTCTTGAAAACACTGAACTATTCTCAATCTCATCAGAATATGTAAAAGGTGAAACTTATATGATTCAGGTAGGATTGCCAATGGGCTATGCCGCCTCTGATAAATCCTATCCTGTTTTTTATATTACGGATGGTGATATTTCCTTTGGAATGACAAAGGGAATTGCAGATTTATTGATGATGGGTAGGGAGATTCAGGAAATTATAATTGTTGGGATAAGTTATGGGAAAGGATTAAAATACAGGCAGGAGAAAAGAGGAAGAGATTTCATACCGGGAAGCGATAACTTAATTGTTGAAGGTGAATATACTTCGGGGGCTGACAACTTTATCAGGTTTATACAATATGAATTATTTCCTGCTATAAATAATAATTACAGAAGCAATCCGGACTCAAGTGCGATCGGTGGTCATTCTTTGGGCGGATTATTGAATTCATATATCCTGTTTAAACAACCGGAATTGTTTAATAAATACTTCATTGGCTCACCATTGGTAAATTGGGGTAATAATACCATTCTCAAATTGGAAACAGAGTATTTCAACAGGTATAAAGAACTAAATCGTACCGTTTATATATATTATGGCTCATTGGAAAACAAAGATTTTACAAATCCCATAGATGAATTCATTCAAAATATTCAAACACATCATTACCAGGGTCTTAGGTTCGTTTCGAATATCTTTGAAGGAGAGACTCACATGTCGGTCCCTTCGCTTGCCATTACCTATGGATTGAAGACATTATTCAAACCCTGGGTGACGCCATAACCACTTATTGATGCCCGGGCGTACCCTGGCTGATCATTTGAATGAGCAAGTAGATGCCGATCCCTATAAAGACCAGGGCAAGCACTTTTCTGAACCAGAATTCAAAGGATTTCAAACGCTTGAACCAACTTCCCACTCCTGAAACGGTAAAGGCCAGCAGCCATGCAAAGATCACCACCGGGATGCCCGCGGCCAGGGAATATGCCAGGCTGAGCCCGGGGGAGGAAGTGCCTATGACGAGCGGCATGAGCATTCCGAAATACAGCATCCCGCTGTAGGGGCAAAAAGCAAGGGCAAAAACCAGCCCCAGCAGGAATGAATCCCAGGCCCGGAAGGAATTCCGCTTCTCGAATCTGCGGGTGAGCCTGCTAAGGCCGGGGAAGTCAAATTGGAAAAAACCGAGCATATATATCCCAATCAACAGCAGGAGGGGACCAATGATCCATTCGGAATACTGCTGGAAAATGGTGGATACCTTGAATTGATCAGCCCCGAAATAAAGGATGAGGGCAAGCCCGGTATAGGCCGTAATCGTGCCCAGGGTATAAAAGATGCCATTGGAGAATACCTGTTGCCGCCGGCTTAAGTCTTTTCCTATATAACCCATGGCGGTGATATTGATGGTCATGGGACAGGGAGCAATGGCTGTGAGCAATCCCAGGAGCAAGGCTGAGATCAGCGGTCCCTGGGCATTGGCATAGAGATCGGTCAGGAAGGCCTGCATCACTCGAGATATTGATCGAGCGTTTTTCTCAGGGCTTCACGGTAGTGCTCAGGATTGGTGCTGGCATACATAAAGGCTGCGCTGGTAAGATCTGCAATGCTGTCTCCCTTTACCACGTATAGCGTCTGTCCGGAGGCCCGTAAAAGTCCGGCTGCCTTCTTTCCGTTTTCTGTCTGGAAATCCAGGGAAACAAATTTTATTTGCCCTGCCTGGACCTCCTCACCGTATTCATTTTCAAGTCACCCACTGGGTTTCCCGTTCCACTGCAGTGCATGATTCACATCGCTGTGCAAGATGGAAGAGGACGACTTGTATATAGCCGGCATCAGCCACAAAGGCCACACCTTCATTCCGGTCCCCGTTCCGGCATGCATTCCCTGTGAGCAGGAACAGCAAGAGTAAAGCTGTGATTCCATTTTTCATTAGCCTGCTGGTTAATCAATAACTATAAAACGCTCTATCCGGATATTTGTTTTGGAGGAGGTTTTTTGTGAAAGCTGTATTACATTTACTTCGTCAATTAAATAATCGAAAATGATCTTTTTTGTCCCCGCTTTAAGAAGCCTCCTATTCATCCTTGCAGGATTGCTGCTGCTTTCTTTTCCTTCATTCCAGGGAAAGACTCTTTTGGAACTCTCGATGTGGTGGCCCCTGCTATGTATCGGGGTGAATGTGATCACGATTATTTTCCTTTTTTTTCGTATCAGGCAGGAAGGGACAAGCTTCAGGGATCTGATTCATTATCATCCTGACAGGAAGAAGATGAGAAAGGAAATCCTGACGGCAACTCCTGTGATGCTGGTACTGGGAATAGGCGGACTGATGGGATTTTCATGGCTCGTCTACGGATATATGCCTGTCACAAACTCTCAGCCCTTACCCCTTTGGGCCGCCATTATGGTGGTTTTCCTTTTACCGGTCACGATTGTGTTTTCAGAAATTCCCTTCTACCTGGGTTATTGTGCACCCCGGATCAAAAGCGTCACCCAAAATGAAGTTTTTTCGATCGTCTATCCTCTCTTTTTCTATGCATTACAGCACAGTTTTATGCCCTTGCTTTTTGATTTTAAACACATCCTTTCAAGATTTATCATGTTTATACCCCTTTTGATCATGATAGGAATATGGTATCACAGGAAAAAGACTTTGCTTCCTTTGATGGCCGGACATGGGCTGTTGGATGTGTTAACCGGAATCCAGCTGCTGATGGTTGCACTATTTCCGTCCATTTTTGAAATGATGAATACTGGTCATTAATAGGTTTATATAACGCTCAATCGATGGAACACATAGTCTGGTCGACCGGTCATGAACTGCTTCTTGAGGATATCGTGAGGGCGAATAATTGTGAGCTGTACGATACAAAGGGAAAAAAATACATCGATTTGGAATCGGGTGTATGGTGTACCAGCGTTGGTCATTGTAATCCTAGGATAAATGCGGTTTTATCCTCCCAAATGGAAAAAATTATCCATACAGGTTTTAACTATTGCAGTCCGGTGATAGAGGAGGCAGCTCTCAGGGTGCTGGAAATTACGAATCTGCCCGGCGGGAAATGCGAGTTTCTCTGTTCGGGCAGCGAGGCGGTGGAATACTGCGTGAGGATAGCCAGGACTTTGATGAAAGGTAAAAAACTGCTGGCTTTTTCTGACGGCTATTTTGGGGCTTATGGAGACGCCAGCCGAAGAGATTCAAAGGAATGGTTCACCTATAACTGGCAGGAGTGTTCCTGCAAGGACAAGAATGGCTCATGCACAGCTGCATGTGAAACGTTTTCAAAGATTCCCTTTGATCAGATTGGTGCTTTTGTGTTTGAGCCAGGAAGTTCCTCCGGACTGGTAAGGTTCCCTGTCTCAGAAACTGATTGAACGCATTGCGTATAAGATGGTCGAAAATAAGGGCCTCGTTTTCATCAATGAAATTACAACAGGGGTAGGCAGGACCGGAAAATGGTTTGGTTTTCAGCATTATTATTTGAATCCGGATATGGTAGCCATCGGGAAAGGTATTGGCAATGGCTACCCGGTAAGTGTGGCTGCCCTGTCGAATCGGGTTTCGGGTTTGCTGGAAAAGGAAGCTTTTTTATATGCCCAGTCTCATCAAAATGACCCTTTGGGTGCTTCGCTTGCCCTGGAAGTGATCCATACTATTATTGACGAAAACTTACTGGATCGCAGCTGCAGACTGGGTGAAAAATTACAAAGCGGTTTGAATGAAATAAAAAAGGAATACTCCCTGATAAAGGAAATCAGAGGCAGGGGTCTCATGATCGCTGTCGAGTTCACAGGGCAAGCAAAATACATTCATGCTGAACTGCTAAAAAGAGGGTTTATTGTTGCCAAAAGATCGGGCCATGAGGTTTTAAGAATAGATCCCTCTCTGACCGTTAAAGAGACAGAAATTGACTTATTTTTGAAAAACCTTGTGGAGATTGTTAAAGAACTGAAAATAGGATTAGTCCAATGACTAAGCTCAATCTGAAAGCAAAATACCCACAGAATTTTATTATCCGGAAGCCTGTTTCGGGTGCTTTGGTACTTTTTGTATTTTGTCTGGGTTTTACCTTGTTATATCAACCCTTAGATGCACAAAATAGCCGTTGGTTCAATTTTGAAATAACCATGGTCCTTTATTCGCTTTCGGCCTCATTTGCAGCCTGGATGCTTATTGTATTATTAAAAAGAATCAGGTTTTTTATAAATAAGAATGATTGGACCTTTACCAAAGAACTGATTTCTGCTTATCTGGTTCTACAAGTAATGGGATTGGCAATATTTCTGACAGCTTTTATACTTGAAAGCCCTGCAGATGAAAGCCGGTGGAACCTGCTTACGTTTATCGATTCATGTAAATATTCGTTTTTAATTGGGATTTTCCCCTTTGCATTTTTCACAGCGGTAAATTATAGACATTGGTTTAGAGATGGCGGGTCGCGAGAACCTGAAAGCAATCATTCCGTTGAAGCTGAACCTTTGATAAAAATCAATTCAAGCCTGAAAAAGGAAACCTTGAGTTTCCGGGCAAGCGAATTTCTTTTTGTTATGTCCGATGGAAATTATGTTGTTTTTTATCTTTTACGAAATAATGAAGTCAGGAAAATACCCATCCGCAACTCCATTTCCAACATCCATAATCAGTTTGCTGCTTATCCTGATTTTTTCCGCTGCCACAGGGCATTTATTGTTAATATGATGAATGTAGTCCGCCAAAAAGGGAATGCCCTGGGATATCAATTAAGCATTGCAAATTGTGGTGAGAAGGTTCCCGTTTCAAGACAAAATGTTAAAGCATTCGATGCTATGTTGTCAAAATATCTCCAATAATCTCATTGACATTCGTCACATATTTTTGCTTTTCATAACAGAAAAAGTATCGGGGTATTGCCACCCGTAACATTTTCTGATCATATATCCCAGCTCTTTGAACTTCAAAACAATATTTTGTCCATTTGTCCCGGATATCAAAAATGAGACAAATGAAGAAAACATTCCTGATTATATTCGGGTTATTAGGGTTTGGTGGTCTAAAAGCCCAGACTGATTACACAATCATCGGATCCATTTACGATGAAGACAATAGTCCGGTTAGCCTTGCAACGGTTGCGCTATACAATCTCTTTGATTCGGCATTAATTGCAGGAACAATATCTGACAATTCCGGGAGGTTTGAAATCAAACATACCAAAGCGGGTGCTTATTGGCTTGCGATCAGTTTTATTTCTTACAAACCCTTGTCAGAGAGAGTTGTTTTGCAGGATCAGCAATTGATAGATTTGGGTGCTTTGGTATTGCTGCAGACTAGTGTTGGACTCTCAGAAGCCAGCGTGGTGGGCGAGCGAATAAAAGCCCGGCAGCATTCGGACAAAACTGTCTTTTATGTGGATAAAAGCATGCAAAATACTTCGAATACCGGAATTGATATGGTAAAATATTTGCCAGGATGCCAGGTTGATTTGTTTCAGAATATTTCGCTTGAAGGAAAACAGAATGTATTAATTCAGGTAAATGGGCTTGAACGCAATGCCAGTTTTCTAAACCAGATAAACTCTGCTGATATCGATAAGATAGAGATTAATAACAATCCCGGCCCTGAATTCAGTTCTGAGATTTCGGGTGTTATAAATGTGATCCTGAAGAAGGATAAAAACGAAGGCCTGAACGGACATTTATACGCCGAGCTCCCTGTCAAGAATAGCGAAGTGTATTCTTTTCCGAGTGCAAGTATTAATTATTCTTACAACAAAATGAATATTTATTCCTCGTACAACGGGGAGTTTAGCTATTTTGATATTGAAGCTCAAAACCATAAAGTTATCCTGCAACCGGAACTTCAGGTTGAGCTCTATAAAAGTCAGGAGATTCATCAAAAAAACTGGTCGCATCAATTCAATCTTGGCTTCGATTATTTCCTGAACGACCGGAACCAGCTGAATTTCTATGGTTTTGTAAACCCATATTCCAATGAACACGATGGGAAGGTTACGATCAACATCATGGCAGGAAATTCACAGATTGATTCCTTGGTATCCATTAGAGATGATAAGGATAGAAACATTTCCGCCTTTGCATCGATGTATTATAAACACATTTTCCAGGAGCCATCGAAGGAACTTACTTTCGATTTTAATTACTACAATTTCAGCGCGCTGAACAGCACCATCCTTTCTGACCCTTATGGCAAGGAAGTACTGGAAAATACTTTAAAACCAACAAGCCAAGCCTACAATTTCCATCTGAGATTTGGCATTCCTTTCAATCAGAGATTCGAGTTGGAAACCGGCATAAAAGAGAGCGTGAAACTTTTTAACGATGCTGAATGGATTTCATTTAATTACCGTGAAACAGTTTCTGCTGCTTACGCATCTCTGTTGTATTCCGGTGATAAACTTCAGATTACAGGTGGAATTAGAGTGGAGTTTGCAAAGTTGAATTCCGGTAAATCTGTGCATGAGACCCTTATCTCGGGCTTACCTAATTTCAATGCAAAATACGACTTGTCCAATAAGGGCAGCATTAAACTGACATACAGAAAAGCCCTGGAAAGACCTCATATTTATCAATTAAATCCCCATTCTAGTCCTCTTGATCCCTTTCTTACTCAAAAAGGGAATCCTGGGTTAACTCCTGCCATTCAGCAGGGACTCACCCTGGATTATTCTGTTTTACTGAACAGTAGTTTATTTTCGGCAGGGGCCTTTTATAGTTGTGCATCCAATATTCTGGAAAACATAACTTTACTAAATGATTCTCTGCGTTTTGAAACCACTACACAAAATGCAGGAACCATTAGCCACATTGGATTTAAAGTCCTGGGAAGTTTGAAGCTTCTTAAAAACATATCTTTCAGTCCGTTCCTAAAGGTGTTTCACGTTCAAACCCAGGGAAACGAATTGGCACTAGATAACAGAATTGAAAACAAGAATAGTTTTGGGATGGAATCTAGGTATATCCCTGGCGGTACTTTTTAAACACGATCTGTCTTTGTCAATGATATTTAAATACAACAGTCCTGTTGCCAGGATTCAGGGTTATTATTTTGAAGATGTACTCTATTTTATATCGCTTGAAAAAGCCTTTTCTGGAAAGTTCAAAATTGGAATTACCAGTGCTATTCCATTTAAACGTGAGTATACCTATCGGGGGTATGAAGCAAAAGCATCAGGTTTTAACGAATATTCTCGAGACAACATTAAAATGTCTGTATTTCCCATCTGGGTAAAAATGAAGTATTCATTTGCTTCTGGTGAAAAAGTACAGCATATTAGCAGAGCTGAAGAATTTGAGGAGGGAAAGGTGAAAAAAGGTTTTTGATCCTTTAAACCCCTATATTTAAATAAAACATCAGCGTATGAACCCTCATTATACCTATAAGCAGATCCCCCGCTCCCGGATCGCCACTTTTGATACTTTTTCCATTGGTTTGTTAAAACATCATGTAAGTGCAATGCTGGAATTTGATGTTACTGAAAGCCGAAGAAAACTACAGGAAATCAGAAGAAGCGGCCAGGATATTTCATTTAATGCATGGCTCATTAAAATCATCAGTATGGTGGTGGACCAGCATAAGGAAGCTGCAGCTTACCTGTACAACAAAAAAAAGCTTATTGTTTTCGATGATGTGAATGTCTCTATATTGATTGAAAAAAAACTGGGGGGTGAAAAAGTACCCATGCCCATGGTCATCGAAAAGACCAATGAAAAGAGCGCTCTTGAAATTAGTCTGGAAATTGCCAGGGCGAAGGATCAACTATTGTCAAAGGAAGGTATCGTACTGGGAAGGAAGACAAAATGGTCTGAAGCCATCTATTATCATATGCCTGGCTTTATCAGGAGAGCGATTTGGAGAGTAATGCTTGGGAATACCAGAATTTGCATTTCAAAAAATGGGTAATGTGGTGATAACATCGGTAGGCATGATGGGTAAAATCAATGGTTGGTTTATTCATAAATCGATTCATCCACTTTCCTTCGGGATTGGTTCCATTTTAAAAAAACCTGTCGTAATCGATCAGCAGATCAAAGTCAGGGATGTATTGCATATGACCATCCTTTGTGACCATGATGTTATGGATGGTGCCCCCATGGTTCGATTTTTAAATGATCTGACAAAGTATATTGAAAGGGGCGAAGGGATAGAAAGCATGAGGGCATAAAAAGCAGGAATGATCGAGTGGGAGGCAAAACAACTTCAGCAGTTATACATACACGCTTATTCTCTATTTTCACACCCTTGTCATCTTCATTTTTTTTACCCTGGAATTTGCTAATATTTTTGATTCATAAACTTGCTTGTTCGACTTCAGGAATCATCAAAAATGAAAACAAAAATGCTGTCCATCCTATCTGTCTTTTTACTTTGTTTAGTCTTACTGCTTGGAGTGATGCTTGCTTACAGTCCGGGAAAGTCCAAACCCTTCCTGGATGAAGGCGGAGAAGTAACTGCGGGGAGCATTTCAGAAAAAATATGGGTCCGTATTAACGGGGTGGACCAGGGTATGTTTATTATGAGCAAGGATTCAACAAATCCGGTTTTGCTATACCTGCATGGAGGAATGCCCGATTACTTCCTTACACGGAAATACCCTACTGGTCTGGAAAACTATTTCACTGTTGTCTGGTGGGAGCAGCGTGGATCAGGCATCTCCTACAGAGCCGATATTCCACCAGAGTCGATGACCCTTGAACAAATGATCGCTGACACAAAGGATTTATCAAGCTACCTCTGCGAGCGTTTCGGGAAGCAAAAGATTTACCTCATGGGACATTCCGGAGGTACCTTCATTGGCATACAGGTGGCTGCCAGGGCCCCTGAGCTTTACCATGCCTATATAGGTGTAGCTCAGATTTCATACCAGCTCAGATCTGAAAAACAGGCTTATGAGTATATGCTTCAGAAGTACAGGGAAAAGGGTAATACAAAAATGACGCGTAAACTTGAAGCAGCCCCCGTCACGATGACCGAAGGTTTAGCGTCTGGATACCGCCGTTTGCGCGATCCGGCAATGCATAGTCTGGGTATAGGCACCACCCATGACATGAAGTCGGTTGTCAGGGGTATCTTTTTACCTTCATTGCTTAGCCCCTGGTATACCATCCGCGAAAAAGTGAATATGTGGCGCGGTAAATCCCGTTCCGGCATCAGCATGCTGTGGGCAGATATACTGGCTGCAGACCTTTCCATAGAGGTGCCAGAACTAAAGCTTCCTGTCTATTTCTTTGAAGGCATATACGATTATACCTGCTCCTACACTGAAGCAAAATCTTATTTTGAGAAACTAAAGGCACCCATAAAAGGATTTTACACTTTTGAAAATTCCGCTCACAGTCCCTTGTTTGAAGAACCCGAAAAAATGGAACATATTTTGGCGGAGGATGTCCTGAAAGGATTAAACGGGCTTTCCGATAAATATTAAACGATTTTAATACCCGTTAACAGAAGCAAAGGTTCTTCTTATCCCCTTTGTGTATTTTACTTCTGGATACCCGAATATCACAAATAAACCTTCGCGACTTGGGTAGAGGATGCCATGATCTTCCCTGAATTTCCTGGCCTTCTTGCCATTCTGGATCAGTGGATGGATTGCACCAAGCATACAGGTTCCCAGGCCAAGTGATTCTGCAGCGATCATCGCATAAGTGGCAGACAATAATTGGATCGGCCGGATCGGTATAGGGTGAGCCATAGAAATAGATGGCCAGGGGCGCATCAAAGCCAGAAACCAATTTGAAACAAACCACTTCATCCCAGCCAGGTAGAGACAAAAATCATTTGCAAATTTGCGGGGTTTGTCTTTGCCTTCCATGAATTTCAATGGCACCTGCATTGCAAATAGCCATGCAATGCCCACAGCCAATACAAGCAAATATGGGATCATCGCTAATATGGACCTTTTTGTTTTTCATCACCAGGCCAAAATCCTTGCACACTGAAACGCATAAGCCACATCCGGTGCATTTTTCGGAATGGATCTTAATTTCAGCCCTTTGATTTGTTCTTGAGGTTGGAATGGCCATGGTGGTTAATTTTTTCTTTCAATTGCTGGAACAAAAAGATCTCGCAAACTTAAGCCTCCACGAAAAGCAAAAATACAATACAGAATCGTGAACAGACCATCAATGATACCGGTAAACCAGAATGTGAATGGGAAATTCGCTACAATAGCCATAAAAGCGTAGAGCTGAATCACATAGAAACTCCTGCCTATAATCAGGCATCCTACATTTAAGGTATAGCGCCTGATATTGAATGCCGATAGAAATTGTAAATAGGCAAAACAAAGAAAGAATGATCCCAGGAAAACCGAGAAAAACGGATCAATGGGGGGATTATCGATGATGCGTCCGTTACCTATTACAAAAAAATAGAGCATGGCTGCAACTGTATCCCAGACTCCACTTGCAAAGAAGGTCAGGGCCAGAGGTTTTAAAGATCTGTTTTTCATTTTTTTCTGGATCATTAGTGAATTTTGTACTGTAAAATTGCCTGATCTATATATTTTTTAAAGGAGTTTATACGCGGCTTATGAATTAAGCCATTTCTTGAAATCGGGTGAACGATCGATGCTGACCACCGTATCGAGTTCATCGTCGGCTTTGGGTTTCAGGTCGATCTTAACACGCCCGCGCGAATAGGCCACCATGCTGGCTATGGAATCCATGTTCACCAGGTACTTTCGGTTGATTCTGAAAAATGCTGCCGGGTTAAGCATGGTTTCGAGCCGGTCGAGGGTATACTCTACCGAATAACTTTTTCCCAGGAAAGTGCGAAGGTAAACGCCTTTTCCCAGCACATAGAAATAGGCTATTTCCGACGTTTCAATTTTCCTGATTTTTTCGCCAAGCTGGATCAGGAAACGTTTTTTAAAATCGGGCTCTTTTCCCTGGATGTTTGCCATCAGCATTTCAAAATCGATGCTGAAGGCAGATTTTAAGGCCTGGTATTTCTGCAGACTCTCAGCCAGATCACTCTTCCGGATGGGTTTCAGGAGGTAGGAGATGCTATTGACCTGAAAGGCTTTGATGGCATACTGATCGTAAGCGGTAGTGAAAATAATGGGTGTAGAGATGGCAACCTGGTCAAATATGCTGAAGCTGATGCCATCGGAAAGCTGTATATCGAGAAAGATCAGATCGACTGAGTTTTGAAGAAGCCATTTTACTGATTCTTTCACTGAACCCAGTTTTGCCATGATGCGGATGTCTGGATTAATCTCGCGGATCATCAATTCCAGCTTATCGGCAGCCAGGCTTTCGTCTTCAATGATCAGTATCTTCATCCTGCTCAATTTTAATTAGGGGAATTCGGGCTTCGTAATGAGTATTCACCACCATGAATGAAGGTTGCAGATCGCTTATAAGTGCATATCTTTTCACCAGGTTTTTGAGTCCGAGTCCGGTCGATGCACCTGATATTTTGGGCTGGATGTTATTTCTTACAAGCAGATTGGTCCCTTCATTGCTGATCTCAATTTTCAGCGGTTTTGACTCATTCACGATGTTATGTTTGATGGCATTTTCCAGTAAAACCTGCAAGGAAAGCGGAGGCACCACCAGTTGAAGCTGTTCCGCAGGAATGCTTACGGTAAAAGTTAGGGCATCGCCATAACGGATTTGCTGGAGAAAAAAATAAGAGCGCATAAATTCCAATTCCTTGTTGAGGGTAACCACGGGCTGTTCGATGGTTTCAAGCACATACCTGTAGATCTGAGAAAACTCATCAATAAAGGTCTGTGCTTTGTTCACATCTACATTGATTAAACCCGACAGAACATTGAGACTGTTAAACATAAAATGTGGATTGATCTGACTCTTCAGTACCTCAAATTTTATCTGGGAAAGCTCTTCCTGAAGGTTCTCCGCCATCAGCCTCGATTGCCTGCCCTCGTCATAGTATATCCAGCCTTCAAGTATGGACATCAACAAAATATTCACAATTGTATAGATCATTGCATTGTTAATGAGTACCCCCCTGAATTCCTCTGTGTAGGCCTGAATCCAATTTGCAAAGAGTGTAACAAGGGTTGAAATTACAATGGATATCAATATTGCCGAGCCAATTTGCAGGCCGATTCGTTTCCATGGCTTCTGGCCCCAGGGTAAGCGGGCATTCAGATAACGAATCAGAAAGAGATCCGGATAGGCGATCAGAAATCCTGCGCTCAGACCCATAAACGACCCTCTTAGCAAACGAAGCAAGAAATGCTGGAACCCATCCAGTTCATAGTAGCCGCTCATGTGATTATAGGATATCACAATCACTTCTATAACAATGGATAGTCCCAGCAAGAGTGCAAACAGCCTTCGGAAGGGAAAAAAGCTATGGATATTATTGTAATTCATTGAATGACCATCGGGCTGTTAAATGAATGTTTTAAAGTACTCATTTTTTCAATTTCCAATATCCCGGGCTGGCCTGAAAGGTTTCATTGATTTGCATATCAATTGGCCCGAGCAAGGTGTCCGAATATACCGCAAAACCATTTGGATCGAGCAATTTCACTTCCACTTCTCCCTCCGATAAGCTTATAAATCCTGTCAAATATATCCTGTCGAAACTCTGTGAAACATCGGCAAAAACAAGCCCTTTGGAATTCTTGTAGATCGGAGAATCATATCCATAGCTTGTGTAAAACTCCTTTTCGCATGCAATAAGGAAAACGAATAAAGTTATATAGTACATGGGATTTGTCTTTTTCATGGCCTTACCGGATTAGAAGTTTTTTGCAATCCCAATTCTTACGGAAATGTACTGGTAATCCAATTTTCCGTGTGTTCCTTCACATTCGATGTCGCGTGAAAGGGTAGAAAACTTGAGTCCGGGCGTGAGGCTCCAGTTTTTACCCAGATCAATCGACATACCACCTGCCAGCTGAAACCCAAAACCGTGTCCCGTATCACCAATGATTTCGCCATTTTTATTTTCAGTTTCGATATGATTATAAAGGGCGCCGGACCTGATATAATAGGAGAAAGCGGATGCCCCGATGGGATGATTGTAGTACAGGCCTAAAACGTAACCGGTTTCTTCAAAGCAAAGATCTTCACCGCCCTGAGAATGATCTGAGGATAATCTGTTCCATCCCCATCCGCCATAAACGCCCAGGTAAGGCATAAAACGATAGTGAAGTGTACCTTCAAATCCAAAGCCAGGGTTCAGGCTTGAACCTTCAATTTTTTTTGTGGCAAATGATGCGCCTCCGTTAAGCTCAAAGCCAAATCTTTTTCCAGATTCCTGGGCAAAACTACTCAGTGATAGAACGACGAGCATTGTGAATAAAATTCCTTTTGTTTTCATTTTTTTAAAATTTAGAGATTAATTATTTGTCAAATGTAGATGGCCTAGCAGTGGCTTTAAAACAGAACATGCCAGGAGTGCTTTTTCCGGGTCTGAGGGTGTTTATTTGTGGGTTAAAAGTTTTTTTTGCTATTTTAGAAATACCATTAAAAAAAATATTGTCGTTTAATCCATGATATCATCCTTTAAAATCTGACCAGATGAAAACCCTCAGCCTCTGTCTCTTTCTTTGCCTGTTTATTAATTCCTGTGAACCTTCTTCTGAATGCCAGGTATGCCAGGAAGCCATAGACCACATGGCTGAAAAGATTGGCGATTATGCCTGCAATCCTGCTTATATGCAAAATGCCTGGGATAGGATTAATAAAGATTGTGGTGTTTGGGGCGATACCTATGTGGGCTATATGACAGAAACTTGTTTTTATCAGAATCTTGATATTCCGGAATGTGAAAATCCAAAATTACGCGTACAATCACCCGAATTTGCTTACTATACAAGCACCGGGCTTCCCGGACCGGTTGAGCTTACTGTGCAGCATTCAAGATCGGCCGGATCTGAAAACTACGTCTTTGATGGTGATGTTCAGTCGGACCGATTATTCGCAGCAATTCCCGATTTTGTATACGACGGGGATGAAATAACATTTACCATCTGGAGGCCAGGATCCAATGATGTTCTGGCTACGGCCAGTGAAACTTTCACATTTGAAAGAAACTATCAATGGTTCGATCTGAGAGGAATTGAAATTTCATTTAAGGAAGGATCGGATTATTCAATCAGTTTTGGGAACTGGTAGTCAGAATACTCGCTTTCTACATCTGAAGACTGTCCGGGATCTTCCTGAGCAAAGGCGACCCAATCTGGTATTTTGTGGCAAATTATAAGTTGATGCAAGGCCCTAATTTTATTCGAAGTACCATGATATCCAAACATTTCTGCGGGCCAACCGTAAAAGCTTATGTCTCATCGGATATAAGTTTGATTACATTTACAAAGTATGACACCCAAGGGAAAGATGATATATAATAAGATCACCCTGGCCTTTCCTGGTAGGAAGGAGAAGGATTTTCCAGGAAAGATATTATTTGGACTCTCTCATTCAGTTCAGGGTTGCTTTTGTATTGGTATCAATCCTTTATGGCTTATTTGGCTTCCTTGATCCAATCTTGCTTCCGGAATATTCAAGACTCTTCCACATTATCCGCTTCGCCATTGTGATCCCGACCTTTTCAGTGGTGTTTCTCTTATCCTTCACTCGCATTTTTTCCAAAATCTGGCAAGGCTTATTGTTTTTTAGTTCAATAGTCGGAGGGGGCGGAGTAAGCATCATGATGATGCTTGTGCCTGACAATTATGTCTATTATGCCGGGATGATGCTGATCTTTTCGGCGGTCTATTTTTTTATTAAGCTCCGTTTTTTCTATGCGTCTCTTGCGGGTTGGACCTTATTACTGATTTATAATTTGGGTGTGATATTTTATTCGCATCCTGCTGATATCATCATTAGCACAAATTACTTTTTTGTAGCTGCAAATATAATCGGGATGTTTGCCGCCTATAATATTGAATATTATGTGCGTCGCAATTTTTCTCTGAACCAGGAACTGGACAAAGAAAAATCGATGGTGGAAAGCGTTAATAAAAATCTCGAAAAAGCTGTAGATGAGCGCACCAATGAACTGATTTTAGCCAAGGAAACAGCCGAATCTAACAGTGCAAATGTTACGGCAATCATTGAAGGCACAAAAAACAGTATCTGGGCTTTTGACAGAAATTATGAAATTTTATACATCAATCATGTATTTCAAAGCGAGTTTCAGGAGACTTTTGGGGTTTGGCTGGAACCGGGCATAAACCTTATAGAATCACTGCCGGAAATTTTACGTTCTCTTTGGATACCCCGATACAACCGGGTGCTGAACAATGAACAGTTCACTGTTGAAGATGCGGTTGATTCGCCAAATGGCATGATTTACATTAAAGTAAGTTTTAATCCGATTCTTAAAAAAGGTGAGGTTGTGGGTGGTTCTTGTTTTGGCAGCAATATCACAGACCGGAAACTTTCGGAAATGGAGCTGCGCAGGGCCAAAGAGCGTGCCGAGGAAAGCGACCGGCTTAAATCGGCCTTTCTTGCCAATATGAGTCATGAAATTCGCACTCCGATGAATGGTATTTTAGGCTTTTCCGAGTTGCTTAAAATGCCGGGACTAAGCGGTTCGAAACAACAGGAATATATCGACATCATTGGGAAAAGTGGTCAACGGATGCTGAATATCATCAATGATATTATCGATATTTCAAAAATAGAAGCAGGGCTGGTTAAAATTAAAAAAGTGGAAACAAATATAAACGAGCAAATCGAATATATTTACGCCTTTTTTAGGCCCGAAACGGAGGCAAGAGGGATAAAGCTAAGCTCCAAAAAAACTTTGTTATCTAAAGAAGCAAGCATTATAACCGATCAGGCAAAACTTTATGCCATCCTTGCCAACCTGCTTAAAAATGCAGTTAAATATACCGAAAAGGGCAGCATTGAATTCGGATATTCCCTGAGAGGCTCATCAGACAAATCAAGGGAACTGGTATTTTACGTTAAAGACACTGGTGATGGGATCCCCAAACACCGGCAGAAAGCCATTTTTGAGCGATTTATACAGGCCGATATTCCTGATAAAATGGCAAGGCAGGGAGCCGGACTGGGCCTGACCATTGCCAAATCCTATGTGGAAATGCTGGGTGGAAAAATCTGGGTGGAAAGCGAAGAGGAGAAGGGCACCGCCTTCTATTTCACTTTGCCTTATGATGCAGATCCAATCGATAGAGAGGGAGGGGCGCTTAAAGACAATGAGAATCAGGTTAAAATTGGTGTTTCGGGATTAAATATACTGATTGCTGAAGACGATGAAACCTCGGCAAAATTGATTTCGATCAATGTCCGTGATTTTAGCAAAGAAGTGTTGAAAGCAAGAAACGGATCTGAAGCGGTTGAGCTTTGTCGTAAGAGACCTGACATTGATTTAGTGTTGATGGATATTAAGATGCCCGGAATGGATGGATATGAAGCCACGCGTCAAATCAGGGAATTTAATAAAGACCTTGTGATCATCGCACAAACCGCTTATGCCTTATCGGGCGACAGGGAAAAGGCTCTTGAGGCCGGATGCAACGATCATATTGCAAAACCCATCAACAAAACCAAATTACTTGCTTTAATCGATAAGTATATCAGTTAACAGGGTTGGTTACTTATGAGCCATGGAACGTCTTAATGATATAATAATATATATCATGAAATCAGCAGTTGAGAAGCATACTTTATTACAGGAAAGTAAAAAGGAAATAATAGTCCGTTAAGGTTAAAGTACCCTTGAATGACTGCTCCCCTTTTCAGTCACTTGCTTATTCCTCTCATTGTTGCCATGTTCCTTGCCATTAATATGGGAGGGAGTGGTACTGCTCCATCTTTTGCCCTGGCATTTGGTTCCGGAGTTATCAGAAGGAGCTCGATTCCTGGGCTATTTGGTATTATGGTTTTGCTTGGGGCTCTTATTGCAGGGAAAGCAACAGCCACTACCATTGGATCCGGGATTATCAACCCGGAGCGTTTGAATTATGCTGTCACCACTGTTATTTTATTGTCAGTAGCTCTTTCATTATTCTTCGCCAATCTGCTGGGTATTCCACAATCGACCAGCCAGTCCACAGTGTTGTCAATTACGGCGGCATCGCTTTATTATCATGAATTCAACTCAAATATGCTTTTATTTGAAATTGTGCCAGCCTGGTTCATATTGCCCCTCCTTGCATACCTTATCTGTTATTTTTCAGGAAAATATATATATAATCCGCTACGTAAGAAGGGGGCATTCAAGTCTTCCGCCGTGAACAACCATCCCCTTGTGAGAATTCTCATTATTGTCTCATCACTTTATGTCGCATTCTCAATTGGTGCGAACAATGTTGCCAATGCTTCCGGTCCCGTTTCCGTGATGTTAATTAACGAACTCGGAGTAGATTCCCAAGAAAAGAATTTTCTGATCATCATCATTCTTTCCACACTTTTAATTGCTCCGAATTTTGGAATTGGGAGTTATTTATTTGGCTATAAAATTTTAAAGCATACAGGCAAGGATATCATATTGCTTGGTAAGATTGAGGCGGTGATCATTGCTTTTGTTTCAGCAAGCCTTTTGTTGGTCGCATCACTTTTGAAGGGAATTCCCTCCTCATTGGTACAGGTAAACGTGGCTGCCATCCTGGGGATTGGCGTAGCAAAACTGGGAGCAAAAAACATATTCAGGAAAACACGTGTAAACCGTTTTTTTGTTGTCTGGATTATCGCTCCACTAATTTCTTTTCTGTTGACTTTTTTTGGCTTATTCCTCCTGGATCATGTTGCTGCAGTTTAAATCAGGGAATTTAATAAAGACCTTGTGATCAGTTTGTCATTTTTCCATGGCTTTAATATAAAATCATTTGCTCCTCCCTTGATGGCCTGTACTGCAAGATTTATTTCCCCGTAGGCCGTCATCATGATGACCACGCTGTCGGGATCAATTTTCAAGATTCTTTGGAGCCAAAGAAGCCCCTCTTCTCCAGAGCTGAATCCGGGTTTGAAATTCATATCCATCAAAATGACATCGATGCTTTTTAGTTCCAGGATTCCCGGAATCAGATCGGGTTCCAACAATTGCTCCAGGGCATTGAGTACATTCTGATTGTCATGTGGCGTTCTGTAAGGCATAATCCCGCAGATGAGCTGAAACAGGAGTAATCTGGCAATATGGAATCCTGACAAGTCTGAGTATCACCTATTGATTGAGGAAGTCCAATACCTCCAAACCTTCCTCGCAGTTGTTGGTGTTCATGAGCCGGCCCCTGAGGTCGGTGGCATTTTCGAAGGAATGAACGTAGATCTTGAAGAACCTTTTCAGGATGGCGTAATTTTTTTTGCCCTCCCAGGTTTGACCAAAGCGGGTGATGTGTTTCCTGAGAGGCAGAATCCATTCCTCATGATCAAAGATATGCGGTTCATTCACAAACTGCCTTCAATGGCGAAGCATTTTATTTATAGCTAAATATTCTAATCCGGAGCTTTTTCTTTGCCATAGTCATTTTCATCCTGCCATTTTTTAAGCTCGGTCCAACGGCCTTCATATGCCATTAGAGCCTGATCGGGCCAGGTTTGAGGGGTATGGACCCTGAACTTGGGTCCCCCGGAATCCAAAACCTCCTGACAGCGTTCAACACTGGTTTCAGATAATGCTTTCCAGGTCTTAATATTAAAATTGTGAAAAAGCTCCTGAATTTTTGGTCCGATACCTTCTATTACTGTTAGATCGTCAATTTTAATTGCTACCCCCATGGCCGCTTTGGCCGAAGCGCTATCAAATGCGATAATAGGGGCTGAAGTAAGAGCTGCCGCTTCTGCTTTTGCAGCAGAAAGGTTTGATTGGCAGGTGCGAAGATCTGCCTGCAGGGATGCATGTTCAAGTTTCAATGTATCTAGCTCTGCTTTGATTTTTGGGCATTTGCCTGAAAAACGACCGAGCAAAAAACCAAGGATTGCACATACAAGTCCAACTAATAATGGGATAATAAAACACCAATTGATTTCCATGATAATAGTTATTAAATACGGTTTAGTTTATTGTAACGACAGTACGTCTGTTTTTTGCACGACCTTCTGTAGAAGCATTGGATGCTACTGGATTTTCGGCTCCCTCTGAAGTAATTAGAATTCTACTTTCGGCTATAGCATTGCTAACCAGATATTCTTTTGTGGCAATGGCGCGATTCTGTCCAAGCTTCATGTTTCCAGCCTGGCTTCCTGTATTATCGGTATGACCTGTAACCAATAGGGTCGCACCATCAGCGTTTTCCAAATAGTAAAGAATATCTGTTATTTTTTTTATGTTGGCCGGTTGGACGATGAGTGTAGCTTTTGATGTTTCGAAATAGAATACCAGTGGGTCTGCTTGGATGCGTTCGAGGGTTGCATTCAGTTCTTTGGAGGCTTCCTCAGATACTGCAATCTCAGAGTTTTGGGTTCCTATTACAAAAATTACCGGGCCATGGTAAATATTACCAGAGGGCACCAGGGTTTCATTCAGGGCTCCATAAGTGTTGATGTGCTCGGCCGAAATCCCTTTAGAAACAAAATATTCCTTAACGGCATTAGCACGTGCAAGTCCCAGGTTAGGAAATGCAGAATTATTTTCCTCATGTCCCTGGTAGTATCCGGTGATATTCACAAATTTTCCGGCGTTAATATCTGCAGAAAGGAAGCTTTTTAAATTGTCAATACCCTGTTGTACCTGTGCAGCAAGGGGCTTAATAATAGTGAATTCGGATCGATTAAAATTAAAATTCTCATCACACTTAAATGCAAAGTCTGAGTCGGGGTCGTTGAGGGAAAAGGCCTCAATTGAAGCTGTCTGCACAGCCGGATTCTGATTCCCATGGTCATCATCTATCCTGGCTGAACTTTCGGCCTGCGCGCCGCAACACAACCACCAGTTTAGAATGATACCGACAATAATTGTTAGCAAAATACCAAGAAGGTATCCTGTTTTTTTACTCATGGTGGATCTGTTAAAGTGTTAAATACATGTTTTTTTTACTTAAACAATTTAGTAAGATTTCCGGAGTACCCTGAAACGATTCCCAGAATCTTCAAAGTAATTTGGATGATCAAATCCCCTCAAAAGAGATCATAACTTACGCTATGATTTCTTTTGGGTTATATTGACAGGGAATGGATCGGTTCTGAAAAAGAATTAAATCAAAGAATTATTTTCTTTTAAAAAAACCACCCAGGGCACCGGCAAGACCCCCTGACTTTTTCCCTCCTCCACCTAAAAGCATACCGGCGACATCATCAATAATACTCCCATCATTATCAGCGTCAAGCAATTGCGCAATCATACTTTGTTGCTGTTGGCTTGCACCTCCCAACAGACCTCCAAGTAGGTTTCCAATACCATCCTGATCAGCTACACTTTGTTTCCTGGATTCTTGTCCAAGAACGCCCATAAGAACAGGTGCTGCTATTTTTAAGGTATTCATTGCAGATCCGATATCTAAACCACTGGATTTGCTAATGGCACTGGCTACATTTTGTTCTTTGCCAGCGAAGACATGACCCAGAATTCCGGCACCATCTTTTAGCACATCGTCATCAATACTATCACCACCAAGAACACTGCCCAAATTGTCTAAAATACCACCGCCATGTTTTTCGTTCCCTAAGGCACTTAATAAACTGGAAGCTCCTTCAGGAGTTTTAGCATTATTTTTCATTGCACCAAGGAGTAAGGGTAGTGCGGTGCTTAAAGCAGATGTCGTCTTCGCTTTATCTTGCCCTAGTTGTTGACTTGTACCATTGATTAAGGTTTTACCTAAATCACTATTTAATAAGTCGGATAAATTTACCATTTGTTTAGTTTTTATGATTCAACTGAATCTTCAGATCGATTGATTGTAAAAAATTGTTACTTTTTCAAAAGGTCCCTGATTTCGGTCAGAAGGACTTCTTCTTTTGTTGGAGCAGGAGGTGCAGCAGGAGCTTCGGCCTCTTTTTTCTCCATGTTTTCCTTCATTTTGTTGTAACCTTTCACCACCATAAAAATGGCAAATGAAACGATAATGAAGGTAATAATAGTATTTAAAAACAGCCCATAGCTAATGACTACTTCCGGAACTTCAACATCACCGTTCATCGTAGGCTTGCTGAAGTACAATTTTCAGGTTTGAAAAATCGACATTCCCCAGAAGCATCCCAATGGGAGGCATGATGATGTGGTCAACTAGAGATTTTACAATGGCTCCAAAATAGACCGCCATGATGAGACCAACTGCCATTTCCATGACATTGCCTTTACTGATAAATTTTTTGAATTCTTTTAACATGATAGTTGTGATTTTTAGGTTAGTTTACATTGGATTAATGCATTTTATTCGCGACTTTTTATAACCTTACTACCGAATTTTGCTCATCACTCCAGGGGATTGATGACAGCCCATCGGCTTCAAAATCTGTTACCCATTTACTTCCATCCAATAAATACCTGAATTGATATTCTTTCTCAATTGGAAGATCGATGGATAGGGAAAAGTGTCCATCTTTTGTCATTTTCATTGGATTTCCAATAGGATCCCAGTTGTTAAAATCGCCTACAACACTTGCTCTGCTTATGGATTTGCCTAAATCCGAAGGCAATGTAAACCTCACCCTGCAGACTTTTTTTGCATCGATATACTTTTTTACAACGCTCATGATAGTGATTTGTTTGGGAGTCATATGCAAATATTGCTGTTATTAAGATATGGAAAATAATTATGCTATCAAAGGAAGTTGTTGAAGCACAATTAGTAATTCTTCGATATTGGTTTTCACCTGAAACTGATATTTCTATATTGAAATTGGTATTATATTTAAAATTTAAATTACAAAATTATGCCCGTACGTATTCGCAAGGACAAAAATGCTTCAGCGGCACAAAAGCAAATCCCAAGACAGGATGGCAGAAAGAGTAACGGAGGTGGCCGGGGAGGTCTGGCCAACGCCTTCCTGCCACTGCTGTTCACCCTGTTTAGAAGATACCCCAAATTAGCAATACTGTTGATTGGGGCGGGGATTGTAGGATATGTATTTATCAGCCGGTCAAATGGGTCAGCCAGTAGTGCGGTTCAGAGCCTGATTTTTGGCACCGGACTGGAAATGGATGAGAAAATCTATGATCAGGCCGAAGTTTTTGAACCCCTTGCCGATAATATCAAAAATCCCCTGCCAGAAAGTGTTTCCCTGGAAGAGTATTGCCCTCCTCGACTGAATCAGGGAAGTCAGGGTTCCTGTGTGGGATGGTCCTCGGCCTATGCTGCCAGGACCATTCTTCATTCCCGGTCTTCGGGAGAGGATCCTGAAAACGTCACCTTCAGTCCTTCTTTTGTTTATAATCAGATAGCCTTGCCCGGATGCCAGGGAACCTACCTTCAGAAAGCAATGGAGGTAATGCATACCAGTGGGGCTTTGCCTTTTTCCAGATTTGCCTATAATGAGAATTCATGTTCCAATAAACCCTCAAGAATGGAAATAAGCTCTGCTTCTTCCTACAAGACAAAAGGATTTAACAGGTTGACAAGGGGTGGGGATGATTACCAGACCGATATGCTTGCCATTAAACAGAATCTTGCCCAGGGTGCGCCAGTTGTAATCGGCATGATGGTTGGAGGTAGCTTCATGACTGAGATGACAGGCCAGGGTTTATGGAGTCCAGTAAGATCAGATTACACAATGCGAGGATTTGGGGGACATGCCATGTGCGTCATTGGTTATGATGACTATTATGAGGGGGGTGCGTTTCAAATTATGAACAGCTGGGGTGAAGATTGGGGTGAAGATGGTTTGTTTTGGATACGGTACAATGATTTTGAATATTTCACCCGAGAAGCCTACGGGCTTTACCCGATGGGGAATGCAGATGAGATTACCTCTGCATTACTGGAAATAGAAATTGGCCTGATTATGAATTCAAATGGTGGATATATCCCTCTCAATCATATGGATGGCGGTATATTCACCACAGTCAATACAGTAGAACCTGATAAAGATTTTAAAGTTGAAATAACTAATTCGCTTGAATGTTTTGCCTATATTTTTGGGGAAGAGACAGATGGTAAAAGCTATGTTCTTTACCCTTACACAAAAAAGCACTCTCCTTACTGTGGCGTAACGGGAACACGAGTGTTTCCGAGAGACTACTCTCTTTATCCTGACGTACAAGGTGATACTGATTATATTGCAGTAATTATCTCAAGGCAAAAACTAGATTATAGCCTACTAAACAAGGAGATTACCCAGGCTTCTGGAACAACTTTCGATCAGAAAGTATTTGGCGCATTGCAGGGTGAGCTATTGGAAAATATAAAGTTTGAAGACGGAAAAACAATTAAATTCTCAACCAGTAATACGAGCAAGAATACCATTGCCCTGGTAATGGCATTAAACAAATGATTCATATGTAAAATTGCCTTGTCAGATGTTAGGTGAATAGAATTCTGTGTTATGACAGACGGACCCGAACTTATGTTTTTATTTATCGTGCTCCTTGGCTCAGCAATGCTTATTGCCGCTATAATTTCATTACGTAGGGCCAAAAATACAGAGTTCTGGCGCTATACTTCAGGCAAGATTCTTAGATCAGAGATAGAAACAATCCAGAGGAATACAATCAACAACAGAAATGAAATTGTCTATGCACCAAAAATTATTTATTCCTATGAAGTAGATGAAAAGGAGTATGTTTCAAACAGGATTAAAATCATGAACGATTACTCTTCAAACTCTCCTAAGGCTGTTCAGAAAATAATCAGTAAATACCGACGTGATTCCGATGTCGTGATCTATTATAATCCCCGCAAACCGGAAAAGTCGGTTTTGGAAAAAGGAATATCCAAAAACATTTACATTCTTCTGATTTTCTCCTTCGTCATCCTAATAGGGTCTCTGTTGTTCGCGAATCAATTTGGCATTATTAGCATTCAATTCTAATATAAAATATCACGCATTTAAGAAAATCGAAACATTTTGTTACCCCCCAAATCCTTCCAACTGGATCGAAAACCTCAATCAATTGAGGCCTAAGACAATGGTGGAATAATAAGGACCTGACCAGGATAAATTAGGTCGGGATTCTTGAGCATGGGTTTGTTGGCCTCAAAAATCACATTGTATTTATTGGCACTGCCATACACTTCTTTCGCAATTTTCGAAAGATAGTCGCCTTTCTTTACGGTATAGAATTGTTTTTCCGGCTCGGGAGGAGCAACTGGTGTAGGTTGAGTAACAAGCATCTTGTCATTTACCGAAGCAATACCTTCAACATTTCCAGCACTGACAATAATTTTATTCTTATTTTCAAGGGTATCTACTTTGCCCGTAAGGGTTACTTTTTCATCATCAACTGCCACCTGAATCATGCTGGTATCGAAACCAAATTTCTTAATGTGGGCAGTAATAAGATCTGCCTTTTCCTTTTCAAGTTTTTCTTCGGATTTCCCAAAGATCTTTTCACCTTTATCTTTAATGAACGATATAAATCCCATTGGTTTAAATCTATTTTTTGTTTAAAAATTAGCTTACTAATTTGGGATGGAAAAACGAGCTTATTCTCCATCGGCAAGACACTTAAGGATACACTTTCTCTGCTTATGGCATCAAACGAATGATCTGATTTGATCAGGGTTGAACGATTTCGAAAGAGATCTTGACATTCACCCTAAATTCAACAACATCATTGTCATTTACGACGGCACTCTGTTCCTGGACATATACCGAACGTATTCCTTTAACTGTTTTTGAAGCAGTTTTTACTGCAACCTTTACTGCATCCTCCCAGCTTTCCTTTGAGGAAGCCAGTAATTCTATTACTTTTAAAACTTTCATGGTATAATATTTAAAGTGAATGTTTAATACTTAAAAAACAACCTTCATCAAGAATTGTTTTATATTGATAATCAATTTAGAAAGAGTAGGTAAGTCCCAGCCCAAAAAGTTCCTTAAACTGAACCTTTGATTCAAAGGTGTCATTTACACCGTCGCCGGTGGTATCCTTCCCAAACTTAATGTCATAATCGTAAATCAGCTGGGTTATCAAGGAGGCCGACAGGTATTCATTCACCTTGAATGTCAATAACAAATCCCAGTTTACATCAATGTACTGAGGGTTATCTAAATAGTTGGAGAAGAGATCGATCTTGGTATCGAGTGTGACATTTTTTAAAATCTCCTTTTTGTAGGCCATTTTTATGTAAGCCCCCAATTCTGCTCTTGTCTTTTGTCCAGGATCAAGTCCGAAAGAGCCGGCAGAGGAAAGATCCTCATCCAGAACGAAGGTAAATTTTGTGGATAGAGGGGAGAGGAATAAAGAGAATGCATCGGATGGTTTGTAATCCATACCAAGGGAAAAACTGAGGTAAGCCGGTGACATGAAATCTGAGATTTTTAACCTGTCAACATCACCAGGATTATCATATCCTGGAGCAAACTGGGTTTTGAATCCAAGCAATCCGGTATAAAACCACTTTTCAGAAGCTTTCAAACCCAGTTTCGATGCAAAATCGATCTGGTCATCGCTCTTCCTTGTTGGGTCACCTCCTTGTTTGTTCAATCCGAATCCAAGAATAAGTTTATTCTCCCAACTTGTCTTCTCTTTGGCATAGTTGGCAGCCAGGTTTATAAGTGCATTACCCGAAAGGCTGTTATCACCTCCGGCTGCCCAGTTAGTAAGCGAGAGTTGGGAAACGTTCAGTGATGTGGTCCCGTTAAATTTCCATAAAGTATCGGCACTACTCGGCTCCTGAGCATTTGAAATAATCGCAAATAACAGTAAGGTTATTGTAAATAAAATCTTTTTCATTGTTGGTTCTTTTTTTAATGCTTTTTGAATGGTTCCTTTTTATTTTCAGTTTTATAAACACGACAATCTGAATTATGTTTAAACGGAAGTATAGATTATTTACGTAAGTGCTATATTAATAAAATGATACACAGTAATAAATATTATTTTCACAGTAAAATATC
This sequence comes from uncultured Bacteroidota bacterium, assembly GCA_963716765.1. Lineage (GTDB taxonomy): Bacteria > Bacteroidota > Bacteroidia > Bacteroidales. Next base: position 66,269 of record CAVQUO010000013.1, read on the forward strand.
ATGCTGTAGATAACGCAGTGGTGAAAATAAATTTCGAGGTGTGCTACTCAACAAGCCTGTTTTTGCGGAGGCCATTATTACCCAGAAATAATTTACCTGAAAGGATCGAACTAGCAAATTAAACCCGAATTAAACAATTTGAGGAGTTAAGCGTCATAAGTACCAGAAGATTGCAATCCTTCCCTGTCAGAAGTAATTCAGATGCATGGTTATCCCTTTTATCTTTAACTACGGAAGGACACTGGGAATTAAAAACTTAACAAATTTTATTTTATTAATTATTAGAAAATGGCAAACATTAAAGAAATCGAAGGAATTGGACCCGTAATGGGTAAAAAACTGGAAGCTGCAGGAGTTGTGACTATTGAGTCACTGTTGAAACAAGGAGCTTCAAAATCGGGAAGAAAAAAAATCGCTGATACTTCAGGAATTGATGAAGCTCAGATTCTGAGCTTTGTGAATATGGCCGACTTAATGCGTGTAAAAGGAGTTGGTGCGGAGTTTGCAGAATTACTCCACGCAGCAGGAGTGGACACCCTCAAGGAACTAAGAACCAGAAATGCCCAAAACCTTCACACCACATTGGAAGAAGTTAATGCCAAAAAGAAACTTACAAGAAGGGTTCCTTCTTTAAGCATGGTTGAAGATTTTATTGCCCAGGCAAAAAAAGAAACGCCCGTAGTAACTTACTAATTGCTAAATCACCTCTTTTATAAGGCGTGTTTCATTAATGAAACACGCCTTTTTTAATTGTCAGATTGTGCTTTTTGATATTCAACGACATGAGTAATCTCTTTGTCTTTCCCGAATATCGCGTGCATCACAACCGATCTTTCGTTATCCCATTTCGTTTGTATTAATAATTCACCCTGATATATTGCTTTGCCCCATTGATCAGGGTGATTCCTGGTAGACTCATCTGTAAATTGATATTCAGTATCCGTAGGACCAAGTTCTTTATATAAGGTCTTATTAACCAGTACATAATCTGTGTAATAGTCGTCATGTATTGAATGATTCTCCATAAAAACGTGTTTACCCCACAAAAGACCATTATGGTTAAATGCAAAAAAAATAATAGCATTTAGACCATCCACCTGACCTTCATAGTACATGGCTGTTTGAGAACCGTCTGGAGAACCGGATTGATACCATTTTTGCTCTCTTTCAGCTTTCTTTACCTGCTCAATGGTATCTCCCCATTTGGAAGACCTAAAATCGGTTGAACAAGCTGTAGAGGCAAGGATGAAAATTACTCCAATAAAAATCCTTTGCTGCATCATAGAACTAGCTGTTTTCGAATATAGTACTTGATTCTTGTATTTCTGAATGAGACAATTACACTTTTAAAGATAAATCTATTTCTGATAATATCTCTATCTTGCATACATATATCGCTTAAGTCCATGTGTCCTCCCGATCCCATAATTGCTGCCTTTTATAATGTTGAAAACCTGTTTGACACAATCGACGAGCCTCTTAAGAAAGATGACGATTTCCTGCCGGATTCCCATTTGAAATGGTCCGATACCAGGTATGTGGAAAAACTGGAGAACAATGCTGAATCGATCTCATCTATAAGACCTGGACAACTACCTGCGATTATTGGATTGGCAGAGGTAGAAAACAAATCAGTCCTGAAGGATCTTGTATCACAAACTGCTTTTCAGGGGAAGTATGATTTTGTACATTTCGATAGTCCCGATCGGAGGGGAATAGATGTTGGAATGCTTTATGATAGGCATCTTTTCCAGGTCCAATCGAAGGAGAGTATCACTGTAAAACTAGAAACGGACAGGCAATTCAGGACCCGCGATATCCTTTATGTAAAGGGAACTTTTGGAATGGAACAGCCAGTCCACATCTTTGTCAACCACTGGTCCTCACGCAGAGAGGGTACAAAAATAACCATGCCACGACGCATTGCCGCAGCCGACCTGCTTTATAAAAAAGCCATGGTGATTCTGAATGCCGATACCATGGCCAAAATTCTAATCATGGGAGATTTCAACGATTTGCCAGTTAGCAAGTCAATCACTCAACACCTGAATTCAAGGAAACACCAGAACCTGAAGTTTGATGAGTTTTACAACCTGGCCTACATCCCGTTTAAAAAGAAAATAGGTTCCCTTTTTGCAAGGGGACAATGGCTTATGTATGATCAGATCCTCGTGAGCTTGGGAATGATAGGGGGTGAGGGAATAAAAATTAAGTCGCCCAGGCTGACTGTTCACTATGATAAGAAATTGCTTTTTTACGATAAAGAGAGATCTATTTACCGGCCCAACCGGACATATACAGGGAAACGATATCATGCCGGTTTTTCCGACCACCTTCCTGTATATGTTAAAATGAGTATGGATTAAAAACAAGACAACATGAAAACAGAAAAACTCCAAACATTCAATACCGATTGGAACAAGGCAGAGATTAGGAAAAAAACAAAATCTATTTTGAAGGAGATCGGTGAACTACAATATAAGATGTATGCCGAGCAAAAGCATAGTTTGCTCATTATTTTTCAAGGATTGGATGCTTCTGGAAAGGATGGCCTTACACGCGGATTATTAAAATATTGCAATCCCATCGGGATAAAAATAAAAAGTTTCAAAAAGCCCACCCCTGAGGAATTTGCTCATGACTTTCTATGGCGTGTACATCAGGAGGTCCCGGCCAAAGGAGATATTCAGATTTTCATCAGGTCACATTATGAAGATATACTTGTCCCATCTGTTGAGGGTTACTACACAGAAGCAGATGATTTCTAAACGCTATGGACTAATCAATGATTTTGAAAAACTTTTAGAGCACAACGATACCCGTGTATTGAAATTTTTTCTGAACGTATCCCTGGATGCGCAGAAAGAGAGATTGGTGGAGAGAATCGAGCTGGAGGAGAAACACTGGAAACATAAAGATGGCGATTGGGAAACAAGGGAGAAATTCAAAGAATATTCTGAGGTTTATGAAAGAATATTAAAGGAGTGTAACGATATCCCCTGGCACGTGGTCCCAGCCGACAAAAATTGGCAAAAACTCTACTTCGTTGCTAAAGAGGTGCTGAAGGTTCTGGAGAGTCTGAACTCTCAATGGCCACCACTTGAATCAGACCTGTTTAAGAGAGAGTAAGACTTGGCACTATCGGCGACGTTTAGTAGTACTTACCCCAAGTGCCCCTAATAATCCACGCGTCAGTTCAAGTGCCACGGTCCTTCCAACCTGCCTGACCATGGTATTTTTACTCAGCTGTTGAACCAGGCTAGTATCTGCCTTCTTTGGCCTGGCCTTTATTTGTTCTTCTTTCAGCCTGACTTGATGTTCATCTTTCTGGGACTCTTCAATTTTCTCTTTCAGAATTTCATAGGCCGATTCAGAATCGATGGTTGTCATCATATACCCGGGCCAGCCTGGAGGCACGTACAAGTGATTTGATCTCTTGATCGGTCAGGACATCCATCCGGGTCATCGGAGCTCGCATATAGGTTGCTGCCAGCGGAGTTGGAATCCCCTTTTCATTCAGCGCCGACACCAATGCCTCCCCAATCCCCAGCGAAGTAAGCACCTCATCTGTTTTATAATACTCAGAAATTGGATAGTTCTCAGCGGTTCGCTTGATATCTTTTCGATCCTTTGCCGTAAAGGCGCGCAGGGCATGCTGAACCTTCAATCCAAGTTGTCCCAGGACATCTTCAGGGATATCGGAAGGATTCTGGGTACAGAAAAAGACACCCACACCTTTGGATCGAATCAGCTTAACGATGCTTTCGATTTGCTCAACCAGTGTTTTAGAGGCTTCACTGAATACCAGATGTGCCTCATCAATAAATATGGCCAGCTTGGGTACCGAACTATCGCCCTGCTCCGGAAATGAGGAATAGATTTCTGCCAACAGACTTAGCATGAAAGTAGAGAATAATTTAGGCCTGTTTTGAATATCTACAAGACGTATAATCGAAATGTAGCCCCTCCCGTTTAAATCCTGCAACAAAAGGTCATTCACATCAAAGGAGGGTTCTCCAAAGAATTTTTCTGCTCCTTGCTGTTCCAATTCAACGATGTTGCGAATAATGGTATTTACCGAACTTGAGGAGACTGCCCCATATTCCTCAGTGATGAGATCTTTCCCTTCATTAATGGAGTATTGAAGTATTTTCTTAAAATCTTTCAGGTCAACAAGTGGGAGCTTATTGTCATCACAGTATTTGAATAAAATGGAGACAACCCCAGATTGCACATCGTTAAGCTCCATTAATTTAGACATGAGAACAGGACCAAATTCAGTTACAGTTGCCCTTAATTTCACACCATCCCCGTCTGAGATGGTCATAAGCTCCACGGGCATAGGTTTAGCTTCATAGGGGAATCCTATTTTCTGATGTCTTTCAGTAATAAATTCTTTCTCCTCTCCAGGTCGAGCCAATCCACTTAGATCTCCTTTCAGATCCATCAGTATCACAGGTACCCCTTTTTCCGACAGCTGTTCAGAAATGACCTGAAGAGTTTTGGTTTTTCCGGTACCAGTTGCTCCAGCAATAAGCCCATGACGATTAATGGTCTTTAAAGGAACCTTAACATAAGTTTCCGGGATGCAATTACCATCAAGCATTGCCCCTCCTAAAATAATATAGTCGCCTTTGCATGAATAACCATTAATAATATGGTCTCTGAATTCCTGTTCTCTTTCCATCCTGATATAAGTTTATGCACTCTAAAAATACCATTTATATTTTACCCCCAGAAGGAACCTTTAAGTTTCGACATGATATTAGGGTTTTGGTAATGTTTGAGAAGTTCATAAATGCCGGATAATCATAGGGACTCCAAAACTTTCAGCCCCTCTTTGCAGTTGTTGGTGTTCATGAGCCGGCCCCTGAGGTCGGTGGCATTTTCGAAGGAATGAACGTAGATCTTGAAGAACCTTTTCAGGATGGCGTAGTTCTTTTTGCCCTCCCAGGTTTCGACCAAAGCGGGTGATGTGTTTCCTGAGAAGCAGGATCCTTTCGTCGGGGTTCAGGAGCTGTGGATCGGCAAAAAATGCCGGGTTGGAGAATATGCCCCTGCCCACCATGAGGCCATCAGCCCTGAAGGATGCTGCTTTTCCCAGTCCATCGTCGTAGTCAGATACATCGCCGTTGCCAAGGATGAGGGTTTCCGGGTTCATGCTATCCCTGAGCCTGACGGCTTTGAGAACCTCGTTCCAGTCGGCCTGGCCTTCGGACTGCATCTTCTGGGTGCGCCCATGCACGGTGATGGCTGCGGGCTTTACCTCGAGCAGATTGCCTATCCACCTTTCGGTCTCCACTTCATTAAAGCCGATGCGGGTTTTAACACTCACCGGCAGGGCTGAACCCTCCCGGGTAGCCAGCACGATCTCTTTGGCCAGCTCGGGAAATTTAATGAGGGCACTGCAGGCATTGTGCTTTACGATCTTTTTCACCGGGCAGCCCATGTTGATGTCAATACCGTCAAAATCATAGAGCTCTGAGATCCTGCGGCTGGCTTCGTAGGAATTTTTCCGGGTCGGAACCCCAGATCTGGGCCACCAGCCTGATTCCCTTTGCCTTTCAGCATGTCTCTTTCCTGGTGGACTTACATAGAGGCGGTGAGAGACCTTTTCGCTTCCTTTTTCATGCAGAAATCCGTCCACCGAAAGAAACTCGGTAAATAGCACATGAAGTCTGCCCGGTGCAGCGGTGGATGCCACCAGCTCGCGAAAGACCGTATCGGTTACGTCCTCCATGGGAGCGAGGGCAAAAAAGGGTTTAATCCAGGGTGGTCCAGAAATTATTTCATGATCCTTCGCAAGCGGCGTGGCTGCCGATCCGATTGTAGATTTTACTCTGGCTGTAGTGATTGTGTCTTAATCCACGATACTTTAGCTGTTCTTCGGGTGGAAGGTGAAAGATCTCCTGGCATTCGGCGGAACAGCATCCTTCATATTCCGAGCTGCAAGCCTCGCATTGTATGAAAAGCTGGTGGCAATCGTCGTTGGCGCAGTTGGTATGCGTATCGCAGGCAGCTCCGCACTGGTGACAGGAGGCAATTACTTTTCCGTCCACGGATTCGCCCAGGCGTTCATCGAAGACAAAGTTTTTCCCTGTGAATTTCGATTCGATCCCCAGCTGTTTGACCTGCTGCGCATATTCAATGATGCCGCCGTGCAGCTGGTAGACCTGCTCAAAGCCCTCGTGTTTCAGATAGGCGCTTGCTTTTTCGCAGCGGATGCCCCCGGTGCAATAGAGCAGGATCTTTTTGTCTTTGTCCTGTGATAGGGTAGAGGCCGCTTTACGGATGGCTTCCTTAAAGGTCCCTGCATTGGGGTGCTGGGCATTCACAAAATGCCCCACCTCAAATTCATAGTGGTTTCGCATGTCGACCACCTCCACATCCTTTTCGCCTGCCATCTGGTGGAATTCAAGTGCAGACAGGTGCTTGCCCACATTGGTGAAGTCATAGTCGTCGTGCGCAAATCCATCGGCCACGATTTTCTCCCTCACCTTGATGGTGAGTTTATAAAAGGATATCCCATCATCTTCGATGGCGTATTTGATGGGGATGTCCTTTAGTCCGGGTAGATCGTTGAGTTCCTGCAGAAAGAGAGTCAGCTGATCTTCCGGTACACTCATCTGTGCATTAAGGCCTTCCCTGGCCACATAGATGCGGCCAAAACAATTGAGTTCAGACCAGAGCCTGTAAAGATTGTCCCTGTATTCCTGTGGATCAGCGATGTTAAAATACCTGTAAAAGGAAATGGTTCTCCTGGTGAAGACCTTCCTCGTACAGCCTCTTCTTCAGTTCTTCCTTATTTACCCTGTTGTGCAATAACATATCCTTCCCTTTATTCTCATCAATTGTACACGAGGATAATAAACGTTTGATGGATGAAAAGGTTGAGAATGGCAGTATTTTTTTTGACTGTATGCAAATAAATTATTAATGTAACTTACACAGGAAACACTTGCTATGAAAAAACAATTCTACATTCTTTTTAGCCTGGTATTAGCTACCGCAATCACCCGGGGCCAGGAGATCGAAAAAACATGCACCCGCCGGCTTTGACATAAAAAGAACGGGCATTAAACATGGAAAAATTGAAGTTGATATGGATTTCCTGTGGAGAGTAGGACGGACTGATTACTTTCAGCAAGCGCACGATTGATTATTTATTCATCAATGATGTTCCTCATGTCTATTACATAGAGCCAGGTGGTCACGATTTTAAGGTCTGGAAGAATGGTCTTTATATGTTCACTCAATTTCTGTTTAAACCAACAGATCCATCGATATTTACCAGCTATCATACCGGCATTGGAGAACCTGCCTCCACCAATGTGCCCAATGCCCCTTACCCCCGGATATTACCGGATAATCGCGTGGTGTTCAGGGTGAAGGCCCCTGAAGCACAAAAGGTTCAGGTCGATCTGGGTAAGAAGTATGACATGGAAAAAGATACAAGTGGATACTGGATGGTAACCACTGACCTGAAATGTGGGTCTGATCATTCGTGAATATTTTATTCTGGAAGGGCATCGTTTGCAGAAGTAGCATAGAGGCCCAGCAGACATCCTGTGAATCCTCCTGCCACATCCGTTGAAAGGATATCACCCGAAACAGTTCCACCCAGGTTCACAAAGTCTGTTCCGTTGGTCGAATAAGAAAACTCGTAGTCATCCCCTTTTGCCTTCACCTGCAGGCCTATGGGGTTTTTGATATCAATGTTTGTAGTTGCAAGAATTTTGCTATCCATTTCGCTGACTTCTTCTCAATTTCTGATTTCTTTGCAACAAAAGGTAGTATTCATCTCCTTTTTTTGTAATGCCAAATACATAATTGGAATTTTCGCTTTGCAGGGCCACAATTCCTGCCAGGTCTTTTTCTGATCCTGGTTTGTAATCCATTGTCGCTTCAAATGAAAAAGCATTGTGCTGCTGCCGGTAAAAAAGAGTCGAAGTTGGTTTGGCCTCCTTGATGTTTACCTCAAAGGGATTAATCTTCAATCCTTTTTTTGATGTGGAAATAAAATCTTCCCGTGGGCCTCTTAAGCCAATCCAGCGATAATCCAGCTTTTCTGAAGTAAAATCGTCGTTAAATGTAAAGTTGCCGTTGGGGAAAAAACCTTCTTTGCCTGTTTTATTTTCGCTTACACCTTCGGGCATCTTCAGTTTTGGCTCCAGGGGTACAAGGCCGTTTTCAAAGACAGGAAATTCACCCGACCAGTCCACCGGTAAAATAAAGGTTTCACGCCCGGTATTTACCCTGTTTTTTTCGTTTGGACGAACAGCAAGGAAAACTCCGTAATACTTTTCGCCGGGTCCTTTTACCAGATCGGCATGTCCGGCCCAATCCACTTTATTGCTCCGGTCTTTGGGGAAATATCGTTGTGTCAGTATCGGATTGGAAGGTGCAGGTATATATGGTCCCCTGGGATTGTCGCTTGCGAAAATCACTTCGCTGTGCCAGCCTCCGGTACCTCCTTCGGCACACATTAAATAATAACGACCATCCTTTTTATAAATATGAGGCGCTTCGATCCAGATGGGTTTTTTTGAAAGGTCAACTCCGCCATCCACAATGATTTTATCGGTTCCCGGGATAACCTTGTCGTTTTCCACATCGTAATCCCAGATTTTGATCACACGGTGTCCGCTATAAAGTTCCTTTCCATTGTCGGGTGCATCGTTGTGTACTACATAGGCTTTCCCATTGTCGTCAAAGAAAAGAGAAGGATCAATCCCGTTAAATCAAGCTTGATCGGGTCACTCCATCCTTCCAGGGGATCTTTTGTTTTCACCACAATATTTCCAAAATCTCCGGCAAATTGGGTGGTAATCATGTAGAAAAAATCGTTGTTGGGATTATAGATAATCTGGGGAGCATATATACCGGCACTGATACCGGTATCGTGTACTTTTAATTGTGATTTGCGGTCCAGCACATGACCGATTTGTGTCCAGTTTACCAGGTCTTTTGAATGAAAAATGGGGACGCCGGGGAACATGGCAAAGGATGAGCAAACCACATAATAGTCATCCCCTTTTTTGGTAATACTCGGGTCGGGATAGCAACCCTGAAGAATGGGGTTATAAAACTCATCCGCTTCCAGGGGATAATCTTTATAAACCTGGTCATCACCCTGATATACAAAATTGGAAAATACGGGTGAATTCTTAGCCTTTTTATTCTGGCCGAATACACCGGCGAAGCAAAATACTAAGCTGGAAACAGCCAGTAAAATAATTCTGATTTGCGTTTTTTTCATAAGATTAGTCAATTTGTAATGATATCTATTTCAGCATATCCCGTGTTGTCGTTTCCCTCCGTGTTACTCAAAGCCCTAAGTTTGAAATAGCGAGCATTTTCAGGTGCAAACTTTTTGATTTGCCAGGTGGGGTTGTTTTTAATGTTGGAGAATTCACCATGATCCACCAGTTTCCATTTTTTATTGTCAGGGGAAAGGTAAAACTGGTAGTTCGTAATGATGCCAGGGCCCCAGAGGCCCTGATCGGGATAGTACCTGAATCCGACCAGACTTTGTTCCTTTCCCAGGTCGATGACCAGATCAAGGGGCATCTTTTTGTCCTTGCTTTGGTGCCAGGTAGTGGATGGATCTCCATCCAGAACTGCATAAGCCTTTTTATCATCTGATCCCAAAATTCGCCAGTCTGTTCGGGGCAGGTCGAATTTTTCATGGCTGACAGGGCTGCTTTTCCCGGACAAAGGTTCATGTGCGATCGCACTTACTTCCACTTTCCCTTCTGTTGTAAAGGGACCCGCATATTTTTTTGAAGCTTTTGTTGCATCGCTGCCGTCCAGGGTAAAGTACAGAAGCGATTCATCATCCGCCGGAGTAATGATTATTTCACCGGCTTGATTTCTGATAATGGAGGGCGGGTCGAGGATCTGAGGTGCATGATAAACGCCGATATTGGAAATCACAGGGCAACTTTTTGAATCGCTGATACTGAAACGGATCTTTTTTGCCTCGACAGTGGGGAAACGAAGGATGCGCTTATATCCAATGGTGCTTGCCTTTGCCAGTTCTATCCAGTTTCCATCCACAAAAGCCTCAATCGAAAAGGCTCTCACGCGTTGTCCCAATCGAATGTATTCCTGTACAAGAAAACGGTTGAACCTTATTGGCTTGCCAAAATCTATGCTTAATGAAGCCTCTGTTACACCATCGTCAGTGGCCCAATAAGTTTCTTCATCGTCGTCAATGGCCCTGTCGGCCCCGAATTTTCTTGCATTTCCACGCACATTCGAAGCTTCAGCCTTCATACTCTCAGTGAGATCAACCGAAAATGCTTCTTTCACTGCTTCGGCCAATTCAAGCGCTGCATTTTCGTCATTTTTATGGATCAATCCATTTGGTTTGATCGGAAAGTTGAGCAATAAGGTAGCGTTGCGCCCGATAGAGTTGTAGTAGGTATCCATGAGCTGAGGCAGTGTTTTAACCTTGCCATCTTCACCCGGGTGGTAGAACCATTCGGGCCTGATGGAAGTATTTACTTCAGCAGGTACCCAGGCATTCCCGGATTCAAGTCCATGGTGCAACATAGCCCATTCTACTTCGCCCGTGGAATCAAGCAGACTCCAGTTTGTTTCTCCAACAAAGCCTGCCTCAGTTCCAACCCAGCGCAGATCGGCCCTATCTCCTCCATCGTTCCAGATTACAATATCGGGCTGTAGTTCGCGGACGAGCCTGTAGGTGTTCTTCCAATCGTAATAAGTGGTGCGGTCAATTTTGCGCTCTTCATTGTCTCCCCCGTAATAGCCGCTACCTCCGTTGGCCCCGTCAAACCAAACTTCAAAAATGTCTCCGTAGTTGGTGAGGAGCTCAGTTAGCTGATTCCGGAAGTAGGTGATATATTCGGGTTTTCCATAATCCGCATGGTTCCTGTCCCAGGGCGACAAATAGATACCCAGCTTCAGGCCATATTCTTTGCAGGCATCGGCCATCTCGCGGACCACATCCCCCTTACCGTCGTGCCAGGAAGCATTTTTTACTGAATACTCCGTGTATTCTGAAGGCCAGAGGCAAAAACCGCAGTGGTGCTTTGCGGTAAGTATGATCCCTTTCATGCCGGCTTCTTTGCATATCCTGGCCCACTGAGAACAATCCATTTCCGCAGGATTAAAGAGCCCGATGTCTTCATCTCCAAAGCCCCAGGATTGGTCAGTATAGGTATTTAATGAGAAATGTATAAAGGCGTAATATTCCATTTCCTGCCATCTCATTTGATTTTCTGACGGGACCGGGCCAAAAGTTTCAGGAGCTTTTGTTTGATTACAGCCTGTGCAGATGAAACATCCTGAAAGAATCAGTCCGTATAAAAAATTCCTGATCATATCATTTTAGATATTTGATTTCATGAATCATTACTTCTTCAAGATAGCAATAATGTCAGGTTCTAAGCAAATCGACCAATGGTTTGGCGCAAAGGGGCAGGGCCATGATTCCGCTGACTTCCAGGCGGATATTCTGGCATTGGAGAGTCCATTAGTGATAAACCAGACTCAGGCCAGCATAACGGTATCCCCCTGTATTTCTGAATTGTCCGTTTGGAATGATCCCTGCGTAATACCTGAAAAAGAATCCCAGGTTACGACCTGACTTTTCAGATATATATTGCCACCCGAAATAGAAATTAACATTCCAGTTTCTCTTTTCTGAAACTGCATCCTCATAACTGAATTTCAGCCTGTTATTTGCCTCCACTGATATTACATTCATCCACCTTTCGGAGCACAGGAAGCCCTTTGTGCGTTGCAAATTCAACTGGATGTAATACTCGTAATTCTTGCCTGAAGGCTCTGCCAGTCTGTTTTTTGTTTCAAGGCTGTCGGTCGAATAATATCCTTTGGCAGGGTTCCAGAGTCCGTGGATACCCACCTTAGCAGAAAAGAGATTCGTTTTCATGGTATCCGGATCATTTAATACGGCAGCTATTTCCCAGGCTTCATAGGATACATTCACCCTCCTGAATGCCGGAAGATCCTGGTAGCCATGGATGGAAAATTCATCTCCCAGATGGGTGCTTTCATGAAATATGGGCACCAGTTTCAGACCGATGTTCCGGATGTAAGGCTTGTCGATATATTTTAGAGCTGCGACCTTCAGCCCGAAGAAATAGTCGGTATTGATGACAGGGGCAGTATTCTGTTCAAACATATCGATCAGCAGAATATTCCCAATATACCCGCTGGTGCTCAACTTGAAATTTTTCTTTCTGTTAAGCAGATAATATACCGGGAGTTCCGTTCCAAGATGTACCTCCATAAATGGCCTTGAAGCGTAGTCGCTTACATAATAGTTTTCATCGAGCTTATTGAGCCAGGCAAGCTCGGCCTTAATCGCTGTGCTCCTGATTTCAGATAAAAAGGGTTTCAGGATATGTGAATCCTTGAAAAAGTAATGCTCTGAATCCTGCCCCCTGACGGCAGCTAGGGAAATTAAGATCAGGATGGTAGTTAACAGGACTTTCTTCATGGCCAGATTGATTGGTCTTTTATAAATATGGTGATTTTCCACTGCACAGCAACTGCTTTTTTGATAAGTTACGAAAAAGAATATTATGGAAAATGTTTACTTTTATTTTTGGTTTTGAACGAGCTGTCTAACTTAAGGAATTGAAAGGTGCCCTATAAATCTTCGAAATTAAAGACTGTAAGTCCACTTGGACCTGAATGTAACAAGACGATGTACAATTCGCGTGAAGAGGCCGAGGATATGATCCGCTTTATCCAGGAAGAGCGGGAAGTGAGTGACTTGCGTGCCTATCAGTGTGCCAGCTGTGGTTTGTGGCACCTGACCAGCAAAACAATACATTAGATTTTTTATCCAAAATACCGGAGGTAGTGTTCGAGGAATACATCGTAAAGTCGGTATGCAGTTCCTTCTCTGATAATGACTTGTTTCTCGCTTAAGGCAGAGATTACAGACTGCATGGTTCCCGGACTACCAATTTCGGCTTTGGCCATAAATTCCGCTGTTGTCACACCTCCTACCTTTCCCATGCTTGCAATGGCCTTGGTTGTGCTAAACTGGTGCCTTGTGAGTGTGATATCTCTGTACCAGGCTTCTCAGTTTTGCTTCCAGAGGAATGCTGTCTGTATACTTCTTTATCTCCTGAAATAATTCTTCCAGCCTGTTAGTTTTTCACCAATAAAATAAATTACGCAAAAAACGTAAATCTATTTACGTAGATACAAATACGTTTTTTACGTAAGAGCATGTGTTTATAAACCTGTTTCTCAGCCATATTCAGGTTAGTAAAGGTGCGATGATATTATTCACGGATCCGGATCCCCTTGAGTCGATGCCGTTCCGCATCAGAGTCTGCCCCTGAGTGGGAATCAGGAAAGTGAATCAATGCATTGGTTTCAGGAGTCCAGCTTCTTAGCCTGGCTGATCACTTCCTTAACTATCTCGGGGTAACGGGACTGGTAATTTTCACCGATCCAGCGAATAAGGTTACTCTGGTCCTCGGCATTGAGCCAGGCCATGGATTTAAGAAGTTCCTTTCTGAAAAGGTATTTATCATGACTGACACCCCGGAGGACGATGATCTGATGTTCCAGCATGGAAATGTTTTTATGCGATGTATTATTGTTTAAACGGTTTCCTGATCGGATTGTTACTTCATGGGAACTGTTATTTGACATCTGTATCATTGAAATACGCGAGCGAATTCCCCAAAGTTCTTCTTCGGAGTTAGCGAGCACAATAAAAATAAGCAATTAATCGATGATTGACTTCGTCTAACTAACGGTGAGGGTGTATCAAAACTTCCTTTTAAACTAATTCTAAGGGATGCTTAGGAAGTAACCTGGCATTTTTTACGCAGTAAATAAGCACGTTACGAATAAGTATCCCTTAGAAAACAGAAGAGGATGCCCCTTTTGAGACATCCTCGAGTCAATCTGGTGTTCACGATTTTATTGTCTGTAAGTGTTCTACCAAAAAGGATGTGTGCAAAAGTCAGCTCTCCAGCATTTCTGAAAATGATTAAATTACAGCTATGTAAGATAATCTAAGCCTCATGCGAAGTACACTGGTATACCTGGCTCTTCTCCTGTTGGTACTTCCCGGACTCCGGGCACAGGATTCCACGTTTATTTATCAGGAAAAGGCAAAACCCCGTATTGAGCTTGAGAAAGAAAGTGAAGGTCTCCATTCTGGGATTTGCGGTACGACGCTGCGCACTCCTTTTACCGTTCGGGTCAGTGACAAGTATGGCAGTCCCCTGGAGGGCTATGAGGTGGCCTTCCGCATCATGGCCTGGCCCGAAGGAGCCGAAGGTGCGGATCTTGCAGAAGACCTGGTTCTTACCGACTCCCTGGGTCTTGCCTCAAGCGCTCTGACCCTTGGTTCCCGACCAGGCCAGTACCAGGTTTCCTGCCGAATGGAGGAGGGTTTTCCCGACAATGAAGTGGTTTTCACAGCAAAGGCCAGCAAGAAGAACTGGGTCTGGATGCTGATCATCGGGCTTTTCGGGGGACTGGGGCTCTTTTTGTTCGGGATGCATACCATGAGCGAGGGACTGCAGCAATCGGCCGGGGAAAGGATGCGCGCCATCCTTGAACAGGTTACCCGGAACCGGCTGGTTGGAGTGGGGATCGGGACCGTGGTTACTGCCATCATACAGAGCAGTTCGGCCACCTCTGTCATGCTGGTTTCCTTCGTGAATGCAGGTCTGCTCCGGTTTCGGCAGACGATCCCGGTTTTGCTGGGGGCGGCCATTGGCACCACCATCACCGCGCAGATTATTGCTTTTAAAATTACAGAATACAGCCTGCTGCTGGTGGCCGCAGGTTACTTTCTGCAGATATTATCCCGGAAGGAAGAATTGAAGTCGGTGGGGAACTCCCTTTTTGGCTTCGGGGTTCTCTTTTTTGGCATGAGCATTATGTCCGATGCCATGGCCCCCCTGCGCGAATGGTCTCCCTTTATCGAACTACTGCTCAGGCTGGAAAATCCCTTCCTGGGGATCCTGGTGGGGGCTGCTTTTACGGCCCTGATTCAGTCCAGTTCTGCCTTTGTGGGTATCATGATTGTTCTGGCCTCCCAGGGACTGCTTTCCCTGGATGCAGCCATACCGCTTTTGCTGGGCTCCAACCTTGGTACGCCGGTCACAGCCCTGCTTTCCAGTATGAAAGCCGATAGGGAAGCCAAGAAGGTGGCCCTGTCCTTCCTGCTGATCAAATTTATCTCGGTGCTGATCTTTGCAGGGTGGACCGCGAAACTGGGGAGCTTGCTTTACCAGTTCACGCCGGAAGCCTCCCTGCCCCGACTGATTGCCAATGCTCATACACTGATCAATGTAGTGCTTATGCTGGTCGTCCTGCCATTCACCCCGCAGCTGGCATGGCTGGTGGATCGGCTGGTGGGGAAGGTAAAAGTGTCGGTGGAACCTGCTTTCAGAACCCTTTACCTGGACAGGAACATGTTGGGTACGCCCTCACTTGCCCTGAACCTGGCCAAACAGGAAATTATCCGGATGGCAGGGATCGTTCAGTCCATGTATACCCTGATTATTACTCCCTTCCTGGATAAGGATGGAAGCCCGCTAAACCAGATCTACATCCAGGAAAGTGAGGTGGATTACCTGAGAGATACCATCAAGGCCTACCTGCTGCAAATCAACCGGGAACAAATCAGCAGTAAGCGTGTCGATGAATCCTTCCTGCTCCTTTATTCCCTGAATGAATATGAAAAAATAGCGGACATTATATCCAGCAACCTGGCCAATCGTGCCGAAAAATGGTTGGCGAAGGATCAAAATTTTTCTGATCAATGGAAAGCTGGAATTGAAGCAGTTCCATGAAAAAATCGACAAACAACTGAAGCGCTCCCTGCTTGTGTTTGAAGAAGCCAAACTGTCCAAGGCTGCTAAAATGAAGGAAAAGCACAAGGAATACCGGAACATGTCCAAGGAACTGGAGAAGCAGCACTATGCAAGGATCCTGGAAGGAATGAAGGAATCCATCGAAAGCAGCGAAACCCACCTGGAGATCCTGGCCCTCCTGGGCACCATCGACAGTCATGCCACCAACATTGCACGGGTCGTACTTGAAATTGATTAAAATCCGCCTTATATTTAAGATAACTTAAAATCCGGCGAGCCATAGGTTTTATGGTTGAGGAAGCTCTTCCCTACTCGGTATTCACTTTACTGAGATTCAGAAAAATCAATAATTATTTTAAGCAAGTATCTATGAAAAAGCTTCTTTTTTTAATGACTGTTTTTGCACTATTGTGCAACACTCTTTCGGCTCAGCATCTGCATCGGGTTAATAACAATGCTGATTTTGATGCCGACTTCACCTCGCTTCAGGATGCTGTTTCCGCTGCCGCAGATCATGATACCATTTATGTGGAAGGTTCGGCCACTGCATATGAGGGGGCGACGATTAAAAAGGCACTAACCATTATTGGGCCGGGATTTTTCTTAAACGAAAATCCAGAAACACAGGCAAATACCACTGATGCTAATTTTAGTACCGGGATTACATTTGCAAATGGTTCCGAAGGGAGCACCATTATGGGTTGCAAACTGGAATATACCGCTGTGACCATTGAAGTCAGCGATATTACGGTCATTCGAAACTATGCTTACGATATTGAATGTACTGGTAACAGTAGCAATATCCTGATTGCACAAAACTATGTTTACAGAACCATAAATGGAGGACTTGCTGTTCTTACCAATTGCATCATATCAAATAATATAGTTAGAGGGTCGATAAGTATGCCGGTCGCGAGTGGACCATTAACCATATCAAACAATATTTGTTTTACCACAAGTTACACCTATCCAATAGATGTATATAATGCAAGCATACAGAATAATATATTAACGTATGACTATTCCATGATCGGAGAAAATACAGGCAATACCTTCGCCAATAATATCCTGGCAAGTGACGGGACCAATGCCAATGGCAACCAGTATAATATCGACATGGAGATGGTATTTGCTGATTTTGACGGATCCCTGGAATTTAGCAGGGATGGAAAGTGGGAACTGAAGGAGGGTTCTCCTGCCATGGGAGCGGGTGTCAGTGGAGCCGATTGTGGTGTTTTTGGTGGCCCGGCTCCCTATGTATTGTCCGGTTTGCCCAGCCTGCCCCATATTTATGAGGCTAATGTTCCGGCCTCTGCTACGTCTGAATCCGGATTGCAGGTGACAATCAAGGTGAAGAGATGAAAAAGGCAGCAATCTTAGTCATAACACTATTTATTTCCCTAATCGTATTCTCACAGGATATTGATTATGCGGAATACTTCATCGACTCCGACCCCGGTTACGGGATGGCTACTCCCATTACTCTCGCAGCAGCAGGCCCAGAGGTTACCATGGATTTCAGCGCTGATATGACGATCCTTTCCTCAGGGATTCATTACTTAGGCATCAGGGCCCGGGATGATATGGGCCATTGGAGCCAGGGAGCAAACCGGGTTTTCTACCTGGTAAAGGCTGTGGATGTCAATGAGAGCAATATCGACAAAGCTGAATTTTTTATTGATGCTGATCCCGGCTTTGGAAATGCGACTTCCATTCCCATACCCTCGCCCGGGATTGATCTGATGCTCCAATTTAACCCCGATCTCCAGGGACTGGACCCGGGAATGCATTATATTCACGTCAGGACCCGGGAAAAATCCGGAAGTTGGGGATCTGGGTTTAATTCGATCTTCATCATTGTGAACCTGCCCAGCTCTGGTGATTCAGACATTCAGCAGGTGGAATTTTTTATCGATAGCGATCCGGGATATGGGGCTGGCACCCCGGTGACCCTGCCATCGGGAGGGAGCGATCTGACGATCGATTTTACGGTGGCCTTAGACGGATTGGAGGATGGGGATCATGTGCTCTATATCCGTTCAGCAAATGGATTAAATCAGTGGGGGCAGGTATATGCCGAAGGCTTTTCCTATAGTGCCACAGGAACAGAGCAGGAGGAGATTTTTTCCCTGTTTAAAATTTACCCAAACCCCTCCAGTGGTTTTATCCAGATCGAGATAGCAGACCAGTCGCAAGGCGAGTTCAGGGTGAAACTTTTGGATCTGAATGGCAAGATGATTTTTGAAACAGCATGCCATAACAGGCTGTGTGAACTAAATCTTAAATTGCCGGGAGGGATGTACTTACTGAATATCGAAAGCCCGGAGCGCAGTATCACTCAAAAAATCATTCTGGAATAATGGAATAAAGAATAAAAGATCGCTAGGGCCCCTTCCGGTAATTTTCGTCCTGGAAGAATAACTGACCCTTGGTTAGCCAGGAGATTCCGAAGGCAAAAAGTATCAGGGATTCCAGCCAGAATATGGGATTGAGTGCTTTCAGAAATGGATAGAGGTCGGCCAGGAACCACATGAAGGCTAGGATCAGGATCAGGGCTGCACTCATCAGTCCACCACAGATGTAGTAGACCACGTTCCGTTTTTTCTTCTGGCTCTTCATGAGCATCTTTTCGCCGGTCACCATGTCCATGTGCGTCTTGGGAAAAAGGAAGAAGGCATAAACGATCAGGATGATGAAATACAATAGCGCGCATAAATTGTGCAGCTTGCCCACCATGGGATTCTCTCCCTGCACCGGAATCAGACAGGGTTGAAGGGGTGTGCTGAGACTGCAGGGCAAAAAGGCAACTCCGAGTACGAATAAACAGCCGAGGGTGCCGGCAAGGTTATCCCTCCAGTCGTGCCCCCTGTAGGCAAAGAGGAAGAAGGCAACCGCGCAGTTAAATCCCACAAAAACATTCCTCATGTTGGTGTGATAGTAGGTGCTGATGGACACTTGGACCTCTTTGCAATCGCCAAAGAGCGATGAGCCTGCCACCAGGACGAAGGGGAGGGTGATCCCAAGAATCCCCACAGCCCGTCTCATGGTATAATAGGAGATGATCTCGGGTGGTTTTTCCATTACTAAAGCTTTACCCCAAACACACAAACATCATCGATCTGTTCGTAGCTGCCGCGCCACTTTTCAAATGCCTCTTCAATCAATTTTTTTTGATTCTCCATAGATTCCGCCTGAACAGAAAGGAGCAGTTTTTTAAAATTACGGGTTTTGAATTTTTTGCGTTTTTCACCACCATATTGATCCACATAACCATCGGAAAAAAGGTAGAAGCTGTCTTTTTTTTGAATCTTTATACGGTGGTTGGTGAACTCATCCTCCTCCCAGTGTATGCCGATGGGTTGCTTATCTCCCTTTATGGCAGTTAATTCATAATCTTCGTTCTTCCTGCACAGATACAGGCATAAGTTTGCACCGGCAAACTGAATCTCTGTTTTCTCCCGGTTAATAATAGCGATGGACATATCCATTCCATCCTTTTGATCATTTACAGAACCCTCCTGGAAGAGTATTTCCTTCACTTTGGTTCTTAAATGTCCAAGAATCTCGGCGGGTTGACGGATTCCGAACGTTCTGAATTGCTCATTGAGCAGCGTGATGCCCAACATACTCATGAGTGCGCCCGGAACGCCATGTCCGGAAGAATCTGCGACAATGACCACGATGGATCCTTTGATCTCTCTTACCCAGTAGAAGTCCCCGCTTACAATATCCTTAGGCTTATAGATGGTGAAATAGTCAGCCAGGATATTTTCTAAATAGGCCGGAGAGGGAAGAACCGCTTTCTGAATCCTCCTGGCATAAGAGATGCTGTCGGTGATGGCCTTGGACTGCTCCAGCACCAGCAGGTGCTGTTTTCTCATTTTTTCTTCTTCTCTGACACTTTCAATGGCCCTGGTAATATGATCCGAAGCGAAAACCAGCAACTCTTCATCTTTTGCGGAATATGCATCTTTAATATCATAGCTCTGTACAACCATTACCCCTATGGGTTCTTCTGAAAGCTTCAGAGGGACGCCCAGCCAGGAAATGGACTGGCTGCCAAAAAGTGTGATTTCACCCGATTTATAGAGTTCGCTCAAATGCTTATTTGGAAATCTACTGGGCATACCGGTTCTTCTAACATAGTCTGTCAGTGTTCCTGAAGCATCATAGAGTGTTACATCCAGGGATGCGTCGTAGGTAGAGTTTATTCCTGTGGTTTCGATGGTGTCAAATTCATCTGTAAAATAGGGGAAGAAATATTTATCAGCATGTGCGTCATACAGTGCAATGAAAAAATTCCTGGCATTGGTCAGTTCAGAGAGTATGCCATGGATGGTAGCAACAAATTCCTGAATGTTTTTTGTGGAGTGCGCTTCTTCGGAAATCCTGAGAAGGGCTTCCCATGTCTTGTCATGATTTTGATAATTAGAACTTTCGTGTGGGGTGGTCATTGATTTATCAAACGGTTAATTATTTATGTGGACTCCAGACAGTCTTCCACAAATATAGACAACTTCGGGGAAGGTTTTACCTGGCAGATTTTATTAAATGTTTGCTGTTTTTAGGGTAGATTGAGTCTATATAGTGTTCTATTTGCAAAAAATCCGGGAATACAGGGTAACAAAACCAGGTCTATGGGTATTAAGAAGTATGAAAGAATCTCCAAGGAATATATCGGTCAGGAAATTGTTTAAACCCAATTCAGAAGTTGAGCTTCAACATATCTGGGGATATACTGCTTACCTGTTCAGACACATCCAGTATGAATTTGATATCGAGGTCGAGGAAATTCAGAGGGTGGAAAAGAATCTTGAAATGATTATTGACAAAGAGTTTGGGGATATCTATGCTTACAGGTTTGACTACCCGGTACCGGTGGAGGAATTTATGGAATACTTTGGTAACTGGGAGCTCACCATCCACGGAAAAGAATTATCAGAAACGGACCAATTCCGATTAAAACTGCTGTGCCGGGAAAGGGCCTGGAATTAAACAATTTGGGAGCTCATCCATTCATTAATCGGAAATTCTGTTTAGCTCGTCGTCCATGGCCGATTTCTTTTTCCTGCTGGTTTTTGCCTGCCGGTTGCCGAAATTGTAGGTAAGGCTGAAACCCACCCTCTGGTTGTCAAAAGTAATGACACCGTCTACAATCATTCCCCCGTAATCGCTGTTATAGGGATAAGCGGTGGCACTTTTGAAAATATCTCCACCGGTAATGTTAAGCAGTAATGCATCGTCGAGAAATGCTCTTTTAAAGCCCAGATCGATGCGGTAATATTCATTTACATGAACCGAACCCCTCCAGATCCATGGACTGCTTGCATAAGCTGATAACTCCATGGTAATGCCCAGGGGTAGCTTGAAGCTGTTTTGCATTCTGAAATTCACTATATCGGCCTTCAGGTCGATGACCGTGCCTTCCATATCGCCGCTGTATTTAACGTGATTATAGATCAGGAAGGTGGTGAAACTCCACCATTTAGTCGCCTTAAGGGGATAGCTTACCGAAAGCCCGTTATTGGTCTCATTGTCCATATTCCGCGGTATAATTACGGTTCCCACATCACCATCTTCCTCGAAAATATTGGCAAAGAAGTTGGTCGAAACCGAGTAGGTATTGGAAAATACAAGCTTTCGTTTGAAGGAATAGGTAAGCTGGTAGTTCGTGGTGAACATAGGCTCTAAAAAGGGATTGCCCCTCCATGCAGATATTTCACTTAATTTTCTTTCGAAGGGGTTCAGGTCCTGGTAGTTGGGCCTGGTAATACGCCGGCCTATGCTAAGGCTGATGGCGTGATTTTCCTGGTCGTTGTAAGAGAGACTTATGTTGGGAAAATAGCTTGTGTAGTTTCTGGGTACCACATCGTCGGGCGAAGGCGTGGCACTTACCAGTTCGCCCAGCGAGGAGGTGTTTTCGACCCGAAGTCCGGCATTTATAGCAATCCTGTCGGTGAGTTCGGCATTAAAAATCAAGTAAGCAGCAACAACCTGCTCCAGGTAGGAGAAATCATTTGATCTGTTTGGATCCAGTGTGGCACTGTCATTTTCAATATTGTAAAATGCCAGCTGGTTGCTGGTGCTGATGTGGGAGTATTTGCCTCCGGCAGAGATACTGATTTTTCCTATGCTCTTTTCATAATCCAGTAAGGCCGAGAAGAGATTAATGCCTGTGTTTGTATCATATGTGCTCTCAACAGTCCGGTTGGGCTCTTCTGCACCTATATCGTAGTAGGCATTGGGTTGATAGGTATCCGCGCTATTAGAGTAAAGGCCAAAGCTCAGGTCGGCTGTCAGGCTGGAACTTTTGTTTGGCACAAAGCTGTAATGGATATTGGCATTGTAATTTTCACTGAAACCCTGACCGTCTGTTTCGGCCAGCAGCAGCTGGGGAGGAAGAGCTCCTGTGACATCGGAGATGTT
This sequence comes from uncultured Bacteroidota bacterium, assembly GCA_963716765.1. Lineage (GTDB taxonomy): Bacteria > Bacteroidota > Bacteroidia > Bacteroidales. The sequence continues at coordinate 88,543 of CAVQUO010000013.1, forward strand.
CGTAGCACTTTCCAAATAAGATTCTCTGTCATTGATTAATATCCTTGCATCCACACTCAGGGTATGTTCGGAATTAAAGCGGTGATCCACTCCTGCCGAGATATTCAGACCATTTCTTCCATCGTCTTCTCTGGAGTCCATATCGGTGAAATAATCCTCCCTCAGAATGCTTTCTGCACGGTCCGTTTTATATTCATCCCTGGAAAGTGAAATGGTGGAGAAGAAGCTGGTTTTTTCCCCGCTGTAATTCAGGCTGGTTCCCACATTGGTGCGTGGTTGCACACCCTGGGAAAAATTGCCGATCACATTGCCGCTGAATCCCAGATCGGTATTCTTCTTCAAAATGATGTTGATGATACCTCCCGTACCTTCAGCTTCATATTTTGCAGAAGGATTGGTAATGATTTCGATGGACTCAATATTGTCGGATCGCATGCCCTGGAGCATATTGGTCAGGTCGCTGCCCGAAACCCTGGATGGCCGACCATTGATGAAGATCCGGACACCTGATTTGCCCTGAAGTGTGATTTGATTGTCCAGGTCAACAATTACACCCGGTGATTTGCTCAGCAGTTCAAGACCATTGTTTCCCGATGCGTTTACACTGCTTGCAACGTTATATACCATTTTGTCTGCGCGTACTTCCACCAGGGCTTTTTCTCCTTTGATGACCACTTCTTCCAGGTCGGTAACCCTGGTTACAAGACTGATGGGTTCTAAGACAAGCTCTTCATTCCGATCAAGCTGGAGGGGTTCAGAAATGTAGGTATTATATTCCACGTTTCTGACCAAAACCAGGTAACTTGCGGGGTCGAGCCCCTCAAAGAGGAAGGATCCGTCAGTGGCGCTCAGGCCACCCTTCATAAATACGGAATCCTTATTCATCAAAACAACGGTTGAATATTCTGAAGGTTGCTTATCCGGGTTGTAAACAAAGCCTTTTATCCGGCCCTGGTTTACCTGGGCAAACACTGGGGACCAGAAGCAGGTGAGTAGGAGTAGTAGCAGGGTTAAGGGAAGTATGGTGAGTTTGTTGAGCCTCATATAAATTAATTCTTATCCTTTTTGTAAATCATGTACCAGTTGATATAGTAGACATCAGAATCTGGTTTTTTCAGCTCGATCTTGTCCTCCGGGCTAAGAGAGGGGGTCATGTAGTCATCACCGGGTTGCCAGTTGACCGGTAGTACGATGTTTTCGTGGCTGTCATGAGCCTGCAGGGCCTGCAGGGTTCTGAGAATTTCGTCTGTGTTTCTGCCCACTTCACTGGGGTAGAACTGAAAGGCCCGGACGATGTTTTCCGGATCGATGAAGAAAACTCCCCTGACGCTCTGGCCGGTCTCCGCTTGCATATCAACCATTCCATACTTATATGAGATGGCGTAGCTGCTGTCCACCACCAGTGGAAAATCGATCTTCACCTTGTCGCGGCCCTTAAAATTAATATCCTCCAGGTCAGCCTTCCAGCTTTGATGTGATACCAGCTTATCCACCGAGAGCACAAGGATTTGTGTGTTAAGGGCTTTGAATTCCTCCTGTCTGAAGGCCAGGTCCAGCACCTCGGACGAACATACGGGAGTGAAATCACGCGGATGGGCAAAGAGGATCTTCCATTTGCCTTCGAAATCTCCCGGGAAAGAGAGCTGCCCGTTGGTTGAAGGGGCCTTGAATGCCGGGGCTTTTGTTCCTATCAGGGGGATGCGCTGACTTCCTCCCTGTTGTGCCATGGCTACGCTCAGAGATAGAATCAGTATCCCTGTCATGATACTTAGTTGTTTCATGCTGGGTATTTTTTCTATTAAACTTTATTTGATTAGGGTTGCGGTATTCAACAAAAAAAGAGTGTTATTTGTTCAAGCTGGTACAGCCTTTAAAACCCTTTTGGATGAGCTTGTTCAGGTCCCTCACGGGATCCTTGAACTCGTTTATCTTCCCGCAATTGTAGATTTCTATAAATGGAGCGGAATCTTCTATGCTGTTCATCAGATCGGCGACAGAAGGGGCCGAATCCATAAGGGAGTATTCCTCGTAGGTAAAAGAAGTAAAAACTGTATTGGCATTGATGCCCCTTTGATCGAAGAGATAGCCATTCTCCAGTTTTACAGGTAAAGCGAGTTTACCGTTGGTATAGAGATCGGAGGGTGCCGGGTAGGACAGGATCTTGTTTTTGGTCTCACTCAGGGTAATCGGAACAAGGTGGTAATAATCGCCAATGGTTTTATAGACGATTACCGGAGGCAAGGCCTCTGTTGATGATGTATTCATTTTTGTAGCATTACATGAAACCAATAAGGTAGCAAGGCAGAGCAGTGTGATTCTTATCATTGTTTAACTATTTTATGTACAGTGGTAAATTCTTCCTGACTTACATGCAGGAAGTAAACTCCCTGGTTTAAATCTGAAATGTTTGTCGAAACGTTCTCCGAGCTGGTTTCCATGTTAAGTACCAGTTTCCCGGTGGCATCATAGATTTGAATCCGCCTGACCAGGCCGGGAGATTCAATGTGAACGAGATCTCTTGCCGGGTTCGGATAGATTTTCAGCATATTCTCCTCCTGTGAGGGAGACGAAGTAGCTCCGGTTCTGGTGATTTGTATATCAAGAAGGTAGGTTCCGGTCTCGCCTTCATAATAGGGGCCCACTCCGAACAGGATTTCACCTCCGTTGGGAACTACAAAAGCAGAGGGCATTACATCGTCATATAAATCGGACCACTCACCATTGTTCAGGTAGGTCCAGACAACATCATTTGTATAGATTTGTTCGGTTTCGCTGCTGTATGAGTCATGCACCCTGGCGCTTATGCTGTAGTCATATCCCGATTCAAGTTCAAACTTGTAAAAATCCAGATCGGTCCCCACATGCATGTTAGATCCTTCTGTGGAAATACTTGCAATGTTACCCGAGAAGTTCGGCATAAGTATATGCGCATTGTTTTCATCGTCGTTATCCTCATAAATATCAGGACTGAGGGGAAGAGCCTTTACGATTACCTTGATGGGATTGGTGGCATTTGAGGATCCGGTCAAGATCCAGTCGTCCCCGTCTGCTTTATGAGTTAGCGCCATCAGATAGGTGCCGGGATTGACCTTTAGCCCGGTGCTTGTGAACTCAACATCGTCGTAGTAAAATCCAGGCTCTAATTCGGCACCTGGGATTGTTTGAACCTCTTCTTCGAAATCGCCCGAAAGATTGTAAAGATCCAATGCAAATTCGCCCACAAAAGTGGAAGAGCCATTATTTAAGATATCTACCGTAACTGTAAAAGGCTGATTCTGTTCTATGGTTGATCCTTCACTTAATAAAAACTCGCTGTATAGCTCAATATCATTGGCATAATACACGTTAAATTCCATCAGGTTGGAAAAGGAACCATCACTTACAGCAAGCCAGTTTTCGTCGGTGGGCCTGAAGTACAGTCCTGCATAATAGTCCCCCGGAAGCAGGTTAAAGGATCCTGGATTAGAAAATTCCAGGCCGTCGGTATAATGATTCCCGGCTCCAAGGGTAAAACTTTCAAGTACTTCGGTAAATTCCACAAAGTTGTAGTCATTGTCAAAGACGGCCACACTGAAATCGCCTGAGAATGTATTTGTGCCAAAGTTGCCCACATCGGTGTGAATGGTATAGGGATCACCATAAAAGAGAGGGTTTTCTGAAATGCTCAGATCGGCATACATAGCCAGATCAAAGTTTGTAATGGTGCCGGGAGGCTTGATGCCAACAAGAGCCTGGTGTCCGCTGTTATAGCCTCCTGAACCTCCCCCGATTCCGGTTCCACCCGGATCCAGAGCATCAATGGAAAAATAACCGTCATAATATCCACCCCAGCCCCAGTTGAAATGAAAATAATCGTTGTTGTCGTATCCGTCACACACAAAGGCATGCCCGCCTCCGGATCCAAATCCGGCATATTCTATGGGTCTTCCTTCGTTTAATTCTGTCTTCAGTAAATCAATCCAAGTGGAAGTTGCATAATTCACTCTTTGAATGCCCTTTAATGAATTATCATAAGAAAAATAGGTGCGGAGGGCATATTCAGCACAATGCTGAACGGGGCTTCTGTCGGTGATGACATAGGCCGTGCTTCCACCATTGTCTGCAATCCCGTAATTCATATCGATGCTCACTCCGCAATGGTACATCAGTGTGGCAACAGCATTATTTGGCGCATCGACCAGGTCCGTCATGGAGGCCCAGTCGTAAGTTGTTGTTGCAAAGTTTGCCGATAAGGATCCATATAACTGATGAGAGTAGGTGTGATATCCCGATCCTTTGGTCGGGTAAGACCAGAACTTCATGATTTGAGCCATGGCTGTGGCCACACACCCCGAAACAGTTAATTCATTTGCTTTGGCATCATAGGGGCATCGATCATTCACATAGGGACTCTGATTCCACTTTGTAGTGAGCAGGGGCGCAACAGCCGAGGTGGATTTTGCCGTTCCGCTGCTTCTGCCTGTCATTAATTGGGCCCACTTATTTTCTGTTTCCTTCGAAACATTTATTGGGTTTGTCTTGATGTGCCTGATCTGGTTTTTATAGCCTTCTATCCATTTCTGATAGTTTATGGGAAGATGAGCGGGATCAAAATTGTTTTCCAGGGAATAGGCCAGGATGGGGATGGCCAGATCATCTGCCGAGACGATGATAAAACCTTCATTTTTATTGATGCTGAATATGTACAGCAATGACTCTCCTGCAGTGCTGGATTTTTGGATGCTGCTGACCAGGGGTCCCGGAGCGTATGCCTCGACGAGGGTGAGTTCAATATCTGAGGTGCTTTTTAGTTGTGTGGTCGCGTTCAGAATCAGGAAATTTTTCGCGACTACTTTTGCTTTATCGACTGGGACTTCCTTTGCAAACAGGGATAGCGAAAGGATTAATAAAGCTAAGCTGAACCTGGTTTTCATGATGCCTGGATATTTTTGTAAGTACTTGTAACTGTATACAAGTTATGGACTTAATTTTAAAAATCATTTGCTTTTGAACAGATTTTCAAATCTTTAACAATCGCCATCCCCCAAATAAAAATCATCCGTAAGTTCCTTATACTTATCGGAATATAAGTGCCTCCCTCCGCTTTCGATAATCAGTTCGTCTTCAATACATTTACCCGGAATGAAAGAGCCCTCCAGTAGTAAGCGGTGGGCGGGTTTTCCCGGTACGGGTATCACCCGGGTAAGGCGGGTGCAGTACATCTGATGTGCTTTGAGAAGATCCAGGACCTGGGCTTCCTTTTCTGCCGGCAGGATCAGGCTGATTATGGCTGTTTTTTTCATAAGTGGAACAGCGCCTTTGAAGAGTTCCCCCAGGCTCAGACTGTCGTCGTGCCTGGCAAGATTTTTTTCTTTGGAAGGAGTTTTGGCAGAGGCTGAGAAAAAAGGTGGATTACAAATGATAAGATCATAGTCCTTCTTGCAATGGATGGCATAATCCTGAAAGGAAGTAAAAAAACAATTGATTCGGTTCTTCCAGGGTGAAGACCTGAAATTATCTTCGGCCTGTCCGGCAGCGGATCGATCTATTTCCAGGGCATCGACCTTCACTTCTTCCGCTCGCTGAGCAATCATCAGGGCAATGAGCCCGGTTCCTGATCCAACATCCAGCACCCTGCTGCCAGGCTCCGGAATGGATGCCCAGGCACCAAGAAGAACACCGTCGGTCCCTACTTTCATGGCGGCACGCTCCTGCTTTATAGTAAACTGCTTAAACCGAAACCAGTCTTTGGGCATTTTTATGGGACTTACTTTACTAAAATGACAAATCAAGTGTATGCTGGACTAATTCCAATCCACCCAGATGAATCAACACTATAAATATTCCGGTAAAGATCTTTCTCATCCTTAGATATGTATGTGTTTAGTGGTTACTAAGGTCAACATGTAAATATAAGGAAAGATCTTCCTGAACTTTTTAAAGCACCCGAGTTTTCTTAGAGACACTAAATATTGATTATTATGAAAAGATTTATCTGCATTGCCTTAAGTGTCTTATTTTTGGGTACTTTATTTGCCCAGCAAAAGTACCCGGTGCCAGAGTTGACTTTGGAGAAAAAGAACTCGATCGTTTCGATGAATATGTATGGAATGTACGTCGGGAATATTTTTGTTCACAGCTGGAATCCGGGGATCGGCTTTGATGAAGGTGTAGAGTGCTTCACCGGGATGTTGAAGCCCTTTGGCACCGCGTTTAATTGTGCTGTGACGATTGATGTTTCTGACACTTATTTAGTGTTCAATCTTAGTGCAAATAAATAAGCCCTCTCCCGGCTGGAATCTTTTTCATATTTTTGACCATGCTCACTATACTGGGACCGGCTAAAACCATTGATTCTTCTCCTCACGGAGTAAGTGAGAGCTTCAGTTTTCCTGAATACATAGACAGGGCCGAAGCACTGGTGGACCAGCTTCGGCTCTATTCCCTTTCCCAGCTGAAAAGTTTAATGAAGGTGAGCGATAAGCTGGCCGCTCTTAACTTTGAAAGATATGCCCAATGGAGCTCTTCCTATGGCAGAGAGGAAGGACAACAGGCCATGCTTGCCTTCTCGGGAGAGGTGTTTAATGGACTGCAGGCAAGAAGTCTGAGTGAGGAGGACCTATTGTTTGCCCAGGATCATGTTCGCCTCCTTTCGGGATTATACGGAGTACTGCGGCCGCTTGATTTAATTCTTCCCTACCGGCTAGAGATGGGTACAAAAATGAAGCACCCCCGTGGTGGGAATCTTTATGAGTTCTGGAAGGATATTATCCCTGACAAAATTGCAGAAGAAACAGGGACCCAGGAGGGTAAGCTATTGATCAACCTGGCTTCAAATGAGTACTTCAAATCCATACAGCCAGGCTCCTTTCCCTATCCAATCATCACGCCCGTTTTTAAGGAATCAGACGGGGCGGGATACAGAAATGTCACCATCTATGCAAAAAAGGCCCGGGGGATGATGCTGCGCTTCATCATTCAAAACAGGATCTCTGATCCGGAATACCTCAAGGCATTTGACGCTGACGGATACTACTTTAACAACGATCTGTCCACTGAAAAGGACTGGGTTTTTTGCAGGTAAGTTCCTTAGAATGCGTAGCCCACTGAAGCACCTCCAAGGGGATGGAAGCTGTCTCCGCTGGACAGGGATTCCAATTCAAGGACAGGTGTAAAGGCCGCCCGGATGATCAGGCGTCCTTCTGGTTTCTGGTAACGATAGCCGATTCTTGCAGTCAATAGGTTGCTCCACATCCAATACCTGGGCTCCAGGTTTTCATCACGGCTGGCTTCTATGACCGGCATATATCCAAGACCGGCCTCAATATGGTGACTTCCCATGGTGTAGATTTCATTCACTCCAATGGGAATCCAAATGTCCCTCATGCCGGTTGAGGGTGGGTAGTAGGAGATGCCGGCCTGAACTGCCGTTTTGAAACGATTTCCATTCGCCAGGATTCTTTCATAATTTAATGAATAGAAAATGGCCGGACCAGCAAGCTCAAGCTGGACGCTGTTTTTGTATTGAAATTTTGTGCTAGTCTCATCCTGGCCATTCAGAGCAAATGCTGTCAAAAGAAGAGAAAGCAAAAGGACTGGTTTTTTCATGCCGGGTGCGGGGCTTTGTTACATATAACGATTAATACGTTCTTTTTATTTTTATCTTTCTGAAAACCTAGCCGCTTAAAGTCTTTCTTATGATGATGATTCAAAAAAGAATTCTGCTGTTATTTGTTTTGGCTGCCCTTGTACTTTTAGGTAACGGAGCTTTCAAAAGTCACAAGGAAGTTTACCGGGACAAATCAGCCCCCGTTGAAAAGCGCGTCGATGATCTTTTGTTGCGGATGACACTGGAGGAGAAGGTTGAGCAGTTATCCATGCTTAGCCTGAGTCAGCTTGAGTTGGATGAAGCAGGTGAGGTTACAGCAGCATCACTTGAAAAACTGTTTCAGGGCAGGAGCGTGGGCTGTCTTGAAAGCCCCTTTGTGGAGCACGAGAAGATTGCAAAATTTTCAGAAGCTGCGGACAGGTATCTGAGGAAAAATTCCAGGCTGGGCATTCCGGCCATTCAAATCGCCGAATGCCTGCACGGACAACTGGCCCTGGGAACCACCATCTTTCCCCAGGCCATTGCACAGGGCAGCACCTGGAACCCAAACCTGGTTGAGGAAATGGCGGAAATGATTGCCCGGGAAGCGTCTGCATCGGGTGTGGACCAGGCTTTATCACCTCTCTTCGATCTGGCCCGCGATCCGCGTTACGGCAGGGTGGAAGAGTGCTATGGAGAAGATGCCTGCCTGGTTTCTAAGATGGGGACAGCCTATGTAAGGGGCATGCAGGGAGATCCTGAAATCACAAAACAGCATATTCCCGATGGACACCTGATGTGTACGGCCAAACATTTTGTGGCCTATGGGATTCCCCAGTCGGGGATTAACATTGCCCCGGCAGTGGTGGGCGAAAGAGAGCTGCGTAGCCTGCACCTGCCGCCTTTTGAAGCCGCTGTGAAAGAAGCAAACATCTATTCCGTGATGCCCGGATACCACGAAGTGGATGGAATACCGGTCCATGCCAGTCACTGGTTACTGACGGATATCCTTCGTGATGAGTGGGGCTTTGAAGGTTATATTTTCTCTGACTATACGGCCATTGACATGTTGCACAATTTTCATCATACGGCTGCTGATAAAAGGGAGACTGCCATGCAGGCCATTCAGGCGGGAGTTGATCTGGAGGCTCCATCAAACTATGCCTATGGTGAATTAACAGCCCTGGTTAAAAGTGGAGAATTGGATGAAGGTGTGGTGGACCAGGCGGTGAAACGGATCCTGCTGGCAAAATTCAGGACCGGTTTGTTCGACAAGCCCTACGAGGTTCCCAAAGATCGGGCTGCCCGGGTTCATACCCAGGAACACATCCTTCATGCCCGTCGGATGGCGGAGGAATCCATCGTCTTATTAAAAAATCAAAATCAGCTTTTGCCTTTGGATATTGACAGGCTTGAGTCCATTGCGGTGATTGGCCCAAACGCCGACCAGGTGCAGTTTGGTGATTATTCCATTACCAAAAGCAAGGACTATGGTGTTACTCCCCTGGAAGGGATCACGCAGCTTGTGGGTGATCGGGCAAAGATTCACTACGCCCGTGGATGTGGCATCACAGATCTGGATAAAAGTGGTTTTGATGAAGCGCTTGAAGCGGCCTCCAAAAGTGATGTGGTGGTTTTGGTCATCGGGGGTACCAGCATTATCTATTCAGGAATAGGATGGGGTGTCGAGCAGCCGGATGAGCACAATACCTGCGGAGAAGGATTTGACCGCACGACGCTGGACCCTCCGGGAGTTCAGTCCGAGTTAATCCGTGCCATTTTTGCCACAGGCAAACCCATTGTCCTGGTGCAGGTTCATGGGAGACCTTATTCCATTGCGTGGGAAAAAGATAACATCCCGGCCATTGTTGAGGCCTGGTATCCGGGTGAGCAGGGAGGCCTGGCCCTGGCCGATGTATTGTTTGGGAAGGTGAACCCATCGGGGAAGTTGCCTGTTTCGGTTCCTCAAAGCGCAGGTCATGTTCCCACGGTGTATAATTATAAACCTTCGGGTCGGGGTTACTACAAACAACCTGGCTCTCCAGAGGAACCTGGTCGTGACTATGTATTCTCCTCACCCGATGCACTGTTTTGCTTCGGACACGGATTAAGTTATACGCAATTTGAGTATTCGGATCTGCAGATTGAAAATGCTGAACTGGATGCAGGTGAAACCCTCCGGCTTTCGCTTGAAATCAGGAATAGCGGAGAAAAAAAAGGGAAAGAAGTAGTGCAGCTTTATATCAATGATAAAGTAAGTTCAGTGAGCACACCTGTAAAAGAGCTCAAAGGCTTTCAAAAAATTGAGCTTGAACCCGGCACATCCAAAAGGGTGGTTTTCAGTGTCGATTTTGAAGCGCTGAGCCTCTGGAACCGTGATATGGTAAAAGTTGTGGAACCCGGAGCTTTTGAAGTTCAGGTGGGTAGCTCATCGCTTGACATTCGTCTAAGAGATGAGTTTTTGGTATTATAATTGAATCTGTCAGCTGTTTAAGATCAATAAGAATTCGCAAACGATAATTCGTTTAATATTTTTTCTTAGTTCCAACTCAGCACTGCTTAAAAGGGTATCTCTTTCCTCTTCGGTAATGACAAAATCATCACATGCCCATTCAGCAAATTCCTCAAAGTGATCATTCACAATGCCTGCCACATCCATTGTATCACTATTTTCATCGTAGTAATGTTCAATGTAGTCGGTGAATGTTTCAATGATCATATCTATCTTTTCCTTTTTCATCTCTTCTTTATCAATGGTTATATCTGCACATATCTTCTCCCGAACCTTTATCACTAGTACGCTTTGTGCACCCAATGGGTTGCAGGTAAAAGTGCTTAGTTGATGATGGACTGATATGCGAGGATGAAGCCGGAAAAATACCGGATAAATAAAGGATATCTGCAGGACAAGTACTTTTGATAAGCTTAAGTTCATCAGGACCTGGAATTACGCCCCTTATCCGTAGAATATGGTGCCTCGTCAAAAAGGATCCTTTAGGCGCTCCTTAACAAAGCTCTGAAAAAATTGGATTAAAATCGGCTCAAAAACATGGAATATTTGAGCCGAATACAAAATATTCGGCTCATGTATTTTACGACTGATCTTTCAACGATACTTTGCTGCCATCCCTGTCAAAGAGCCAGGGAAAAGAGTGGGTACGTCCATGGACCTGGAATTCACAGATGTCTGAACCATCCTTTTTTGTAAACCACTTTTTGTTGTTCAAAGCCTCGGTGATTTCTGCAGTGGTCATGGGCCTGCCTTTCTCCTTAAGCAGTTTTTCTATGGCTTCGTGAAGGGTCATGTTTATTGCCCGGTATTTATGGGATGATTTGCATCCTCATAGAACTGATTGCTGCAGTTTAATGGTTTGCTGGTCGGCTTTCACCGATTTGATCATTTCCACAAGCTGATCCACTTCGTTCTCCAGGATCAGCTTTCCCATTTCAAGAGTGCCGAAGCTTCCGTCGCCTGCGTAGTGATTGGGATATTGGGCATACCACCAGATTGCCGTATAGGCGTAGGCCAGTGAGTTCAGTCTTCCCTGGTTTTTGCCGGACTGATCATTTGACCTGTCGAGTTGAACAAGGTCCGGCCTGACTGGCCAGCATCAAAGATGTTTCAGTTTCTCCGGCATGTCCGTCCCAGTCGGTTTGCCGCATTTTGTCGAGCTTCTGCTGGTATTCTTCAGAATCTTCGGGTCTGAATAGGTAAACAGCATAATCCTTTTGTTTTTCCAGCTGCATCTGGCAGAAGTAGGGCAGGAGCGAATTATTTCCCCCGTGCCCGTTAACCAGGATGATCTTCTCAATGCCATTGCGGTGCAGCTCATCGCAGGTTTCCTGCAATACTGTAAATACTGTCTCAGGACTGTAGGCCACTGTGCCCGGTTGCTGCCTGGCTTCATAGATCTGACCGAAATAGAAAGGAGGGAAGATGATGGTAAATTCTTTTTCAGCTGCCCTGATGGCTGTTTCCCTTACCGAAATCAGGTCTGTTCCCAAAGGCAGATGGGGACCGTGTTTTTCGAGAATGCCCAGGGGAATGATACAGGTTTTGGCAGATTTTTCCACCGCGCTGATGAAATCCGGTGCTGTGAGTTCTTCCCATTTCACTGACAGAGCCTTCTTGCCGGATTCGGATTTCTGAGCCAGCAGAGCAAAAGGGAGCATCACTAAGATCCAGATAAAGATTTTTTTCATATCAATTTTTCTGTTTAGAATAACTGAAGGGCATTTATCAAATATATGATAATATCCTTGTGTATTACCAGGCCGGGCTTTAATCCCTGTGAACCGTATCCATTGAAAATGCGGGTGTGCAAACAGCGATGTATTCTGTATTTTCATCGGGAGTACTGTATTGCACCCATTCACCAGCATTCACTATAACTGCCTCTCCCGCAGCAATATCCAGTTCCTGTGAACTTGTTTTTACATGCAACTTGCCTTTCAGTACGATCGTATATTCTTTGAATTCGGGTTTTTGACCGGGTTCTTCCCAACCAGCGGGACTTTTCATATGCGCAATGCTCACATCTGATGTTTTTGTATTGACATGCCCGATATACTCTTCAATGATTTTCACTTTGGTTCCGGCGGCCTGAACTCTGGTGGGGTTTTGGATTTTGACTGCCATCTTTCTTCTTCTTTAATGCATTTTCTGAATTTATCTGAGGAGCGTGGTTCGTCTAAAGTACTTCGGGAAGAGCCTCCAACCAACCCAGGTTCACAAAGAATTCATCCATTCTTGAAACGGTACTCACGAAGGCACCATTATTGTTTCTCCCATAATTAAAAAAGCCGTGTCCTGCATTTGTATAACCCACGAGGATGCAATTGTTTCCCAGGCGATTCATTTCATTTGTATAGGCTTCCACTGATTTGTATGGCACTGTTTTATCCTGTGCCCCATGAAAGATGATGGTGGGGGCTAAACCCTTCAGAATATGATGATAAGGGGACAAATCTTCAGCTTCAGCTCCAAGGCGATCTGCCAGTTTGGCAAGACTCTCTTTATTGCCCATGGGGAAATCATTCCCAATTGGCGCCAATGCCAATGCAGGATTAAAGAGGACCAGTGCATTTGGCTTAGAACTCACATCCAGGTTTTCGCCCGGCTCATCAAACTTTGGAAGCAGGTCTGTTGCTGCTGCCAGGTGCCCTCCGGCCGAGCCTCCCCCGGCTGCAATCCTGTCGGGATCCACTCCCAGTTCTTCTGCATGTTCCCTGATCCAGCGGATGGATGATTTTGCATCCGCCACACAGGAAATCACCTTCACATGATTCCTGCTTGCCACGCGATAGTCTGCTAGCATGGCTACCATTCCCCTGGCTGCCAGGTATTCGGCATGTTTTATGAATTGCGACGGAGTGCCAGCATTCCAACCTCCCCCAAAATAAAATACGATGGCGGGTGATGCACTTTCAGGACTGTGGTTTGGGGGATTATAAAACCACAATCTCAGATCCACTGTATCAATGGATTTGTAAACTACCACTTTGCTGCAAGTAATATCGGGAGGGTAGTTAGCTTGTCCGGATAAGTGAACCGGAATCAAAAAAATGATTATGAGCCACAAGCTGGTTTTCATATAAGTCAGGCTTAGCTAATAAATATATGATTATTTATCTCAAGTTGGCTTACCGAGCTCAACTTCGTCTCTGTTTTTCTATAGCTTAACACTCCAAAGCTGACTGTGACTGCTAAAGCGCAGCAGAAATCCCCAGGACAGCAAGGCCCAGCAGGAATCCAGCCGCGGCAAGGGCCATCTGCTTCATTTGCGCTTTGCGAAGTCTGGGCGAAGGCCCTCCGGCGGCGATTTCGGCCACCTTTGGGGCAAGGATTTCAAATGCATACAGGGCCAGTATAACCATGATGGCAAAAAGGCTCACCTTTACAAGGAGGAGGGCATTCCACATGTCCAGGGAGGCATCTGATACACCTGTTTCCATGTGCAGGTAGCCCAGCAGCATCCCACTGATAAAAAAGACGATCATCGACGAGTAGACCATTACCCGGAATCTCTTCATCACTGCGCCCATGAGTTTCCCTGCAACAGGTGCTTCCAGTTCTTTCCTGAAGACCGGCATATAAATGAAAAAGTTTGTAAACATTCCACCGATCCAGGCCACGGTGGCCACGAGGTGAATAAATTTTAGAATAATCGTAAGAACATCATTGGCCATATCAACGCGCATTAAGTGTTCGAGTACTCATTGAGATTAAAAGTTTTCCGCTGAAGATATTTCCCTCCGATTGAAGTTGGTAAAAGTATACTCCTTCACTGAGGGTTCCGATTGAAAGAAGCTCTGATTTTGAGACCTTCGTAAACATTTTTGCTACTTCCGGGTTGAACTTAGGTGAAAAGTAAATTGCGTGTTCTGGTGCTGGGTGCCGGATTCGGAGGTCTCGAGCTTGCTGCGAAGCTTTCCTGTGAAATTGGTGAGCAGCTGGATCTTACCCTGATCGATCAAAACGATGCTTTCTTTTTTGGCTACTCCAAGATTGACGTGATGTTTGGTCGCAGCACACCGCAGCCGTGAAGCATTGCTATGGTCGGATTCGCATGCCGGGTGTGAAATTCCGACAGGAAAGGATCACGGCGATTGATCCCTTGACCAGGAGGGTTGATACGGACCAGGGTAAATATGAGGCCGATTTGCTGGTGGTGGCCCTTGGTGCTGATTATGACATGGCAGCCACCCCGGGACTGTTCGAGGCAGGGAATGAATTTTATACTTTTGGCGGAGCTGAGCGAATTCGTGATTTGCTGCCTTCGTTTAAAAAGGGGCATGCCATGGTAGCTGTGACCGGCTTTCCCTTCAAGTGCCCGCCTGCGCCTTCTGAGGTGGCCCTCCTGCTGCATGATTACCTGAGCCTGCAGGGTGTTCGGGATCAATGCAGAATCAGCCTGGTGGTCCCCTTCGAATTGCCCATCCCTCCTTCATACGGTATTTCGAAAGCCTTGCTTAATTCCTTCAGGAATAATAACATCGATTATATTCCGGAGATGATGGTCGGGATCCATTGATCCGGCCAAAAAAGTGGCTGAGCTGGACGACGGCACCGAGATTCCCTTTGATCTTTTCCTGGGAGTTCCCGAGCATTGTGTGCCTGAGGTGGTGGAGGAAAGCGGACTTGGTTTTTGACGAATGGGTTCCGGTGGACCGGAAAAACCTTAAAACAAAATTCCCAAACGTTTATGCCATTGGTGATATCACCAGTGCGGGGTACCAAAAGCCGGTCTGTTTGCCATCGGGGCAGCCCGCACCGCAGCTGAATCCATCATTGCTGAATTCAAGGGCCGGGACTTCCCCGGGGCATACTCCGGGGCTGATTCCTGCTATGTGGAATTTACAGGGGGGAAAGTAGCCCGGGCCGATGTGGATTTCTATTCCCGTCCAGTACCACAGGGTGTGCATTTTAAAGCTTCAATTAAGCTGGCTGATGAAAAGAAAGCCCTGGAGCAGCAAAACCTGGTCCGCTGGTTCGGTGGATAACGGTCTTTGAACCATAATTGCCACTAAGATTGTTTTTTACTGTGGTATTCTTAATATAAACAATATGGAAACAATTGAAGTGAATTATCTGGCGATTGCAGCAGGTGCAGTGTTTTCAATGGTGCTTGGAGCAGTCTGGTATGGTCCTATTTTCGGGAAAAAGTGGATGGAAATTATTGGGGTCAATCCGGATGATCAGGAGGCAATGAAGAAGATGCAGAAATCGGCCGGCCCTTTGTATGTAGTTCAGTTTTTGTTGACGCTCTTCCAGGTCCTGGTACTTGCTCACCTGATTGCTGATACTGAAATAGCAGGTGGAGTGGAAAGGTCGCTCTGGATCTGGGCTGCCTTTGTAATTCCTACCATGGCAGGAGCCGTCATGTGGACAAATCAATCCCGTCAGCTGAAGTGGGCCCGTTTTCTGATCCAGGGCGGGTATCAGCTGGTGCTGTTTACTGTCTTTGGTTTACTCTTTCAATTCTGGAAATAAGAAAAAGCCTGACAGATTGATAGCAGGGATCAGGCTAAATACAAAAGCAGAAATAAGATTGTTAACATTACCAGACCAATGATCATGGCAACTCTGTTGCCTCGGCGTTGTGTGGAACTATCCTGTAGTAACATGGCTTTAATTGTTTGTACATCATTTAGACGTAACTATAGTAGACTGGTAACGTGAAATACAAAAAAAAGTCCGCCACTATTCAGTATTTTTGATTTATTCCAGGGGAATCAGATTCTTGTTCTGCTCAAGCCATTCATTGAAAGAGAGCAGCGAAGGATTTAGTTCACGACTTAGGTTCACATCCCGCGATGCACAGTATTCTTTTTCAAAATCACGCTTAAACTGGTACATGTTTCCCATGTCATCGGCTCCCGGGAAGCCAAAACCGCGATAAATCTCAGGAGTAACCTCGTTGTACACCACCTCTTTACCCAGCACTTTGCTGAATGCTTGCAGCTGTTTGCGCGATGCTTAGTTGATCTCCGCATATTCCAATGGTCTTACCCATATATTTTTGTCCGGCTTTGAATACCCCCAGTGCACATTTTCCAATATCGGCTGCGGCGATGCCGGGAAGCTTACTCTTGCCCATGGGCATGCTAATGGCATATTTGCCGTCGGGTCCTTTTTGGGGGCCCTGGCCAAAATAAATGAAGTTCTCCCAGTAGAAGACCGTATTCAGCAGCGTAACCGGCAATCCGAGATCGGTGAAATAGTGATTTGATTCACCCTTGGCATCGAAATGGGGGACTTTATATTTTCCCTGCAGGGTGGGCATGCGATCGTCGTCCAGGGGAATCAGTTTGCGGGTATCGTCCAGCGTGGACCAGATGACGTGTTTGAGCCCTTCAGATTTGGCTGCCTCGGCCATTGCCTTCGCCTGGCTATTTTCCTTTTCCGGCGAGAAATGATCCCAGAAAAAAGTAACACAAAAGGCACCATAGGCCCCGTGAAATGCTTTCTTCAGGCTTTCAATATCATCCACATTGGCAGCAACCACTTCAGCCCCCATTTTTGCAAGTTCTTTCGCTTTATCCGAATTTACGTCGCGTGTGAGCGCACGTACCTTATATTCGTGGTCAGGATCATTTAAAATTGCTCTTACCAATCCTCCGCCCTGCGCTCCTGTGGCGCCCACAACTGCGATAATTTTTTTGCTTATCCATCTCTGTATTTTTTATTTATTTGTCTTCATATATATATTAAACCGCCTAATGAATCATTGGTTCAGACGTATATCATTGTTAACAAACATTTAGCATTAGCGATTTGAAAGTTAACTCTGCCAGGTACTGTCCGATAGGGGGATTGCATCAATCTATGGGGGTTGAGGCCAGCTCCCAGGATGATGATACATTCTGGTTTGACTGGGATCTTGCCTCTCTGAAGGGCTACGGTCCCTTCGATGAATTTATTAAAGCAAAGTGAATTTCTGTATCGGAATAGCTTAAATATGCATACAGTCATCTAAATTGCTATTTTTATTACCTGGTCTAATGCAGCTAATCTAATGTCAATGGCTCAAAAAATACTGATTCTGATCAATGATGCTCCCTATGGGAGCGAAAAGGCATACAATGCGCTTCGCCTGGCCATGCAACTGGGAAAAGACCATTCAGAAGTGGAGGTCAGGATATTTTTAATGGCCGACGCCGCTTCCTGTGCCATCGCCAATCAGAATACCCCCGGCGGCTATTACAACATTGAGCGAATGCTTAAGGCTTGCTTAGCCAAGGGGGCCAGAGTGAAAATATGTGGTTCCTGCGCCGAAGCGCGAGGACTAAAAAGTATTCCCCTGATCGAAGGAACGGAATTAAGCACCATGGCCGAACTCACTGCCTGGGTGGTGGAAAGTGATAAGGTGCTTACTTTTTAAGTAAATGGGTAAAAAGTATTTAACACAGGCTGAGAAATACGAATACATTTCGAAGCAACATGGAGGGTATTACAGACATCATTTTACGGATCATGCTTCCTTATTTAATCTTTATTTCCCTCCGGAAGAGGTCTTTACACACCTGAAGGACCATATCCATGATCTGGTATTGAATTACCCCGTGGCACAAAGTGCCATTGCGGATCTTGTGGGCGAAGTCATCGGGCAGGCACCAGAAAAAATCGTTGTTGGAAATGGCGCTTCTGAAATTATTAAAATATTATCGGGTCACCTGGCAAAAAAGGTCATTGTTCCCGTTCCCTCATTTAATGAATTTGTAAATGCGGCACCAGGGGGTCGGGCAGTAGAGTTTCCTTTGGAATTTCCATCTTTCCTGCTGGATGTGGATCAATTCGCAGCCGGGGCGATCAAAGCGGATGCTGATGTGGCAGTGGTGGTAAGCCCCAATAATCCCACCTCAATGCTGGTGCCTAAAGCCGATTTAATACGCCTGGCACAAAAACTGGATCGGCACAGTTGTATGCTCATCATTGATGAAACTTTTATTGATTTTGCAGAGCATAAAGGGCAAATAAGCCTGGAACAGGAGATCGACAAGTATCCCAATATGGCGATACTTAAAAGTATGAGTAAGGCTTATGGGATAGGCGGGCTCAGAATTGGATACCTCTTGTCGGCTAATATGGATTTTATCCGGGCGGTTCGCAGCGAAACCCACATCTGGAATATAAATGGATTTGCTGAAGCGTTTCTGCGAATACTACCCAGGTATAGACAGGAATTCGAGCATAGTTGCGAAAAGCTCAGGGCTGACCGGGATGCTTTCTATGAAAGGCTATGCGCCATAGAAGGGATGAGGGTATTTAAACCGGATGCCAACTATATCTTTTGTCGTTTGCCAGAGGATGCTTTAAGTGGCCCTGAGCTTACAAAGCGCCTTTTTATTGAGCATCATATTTATATTAAAAACAGTGTTGGAAAAACCCAGGCCGAGGCTGAGCGTTACATTCGGATTGCAAGTCGTACCCATGAGGAAAATCTCAGGCTTATTGAAGCTTTGAAGGATGTAATGTGTCTGAGATGATTTCCGTGGAACTGAAGAACAGGGGTGGCGGGGCCGAATTGTTCACTTGACTCGAATGGGACTGTTTCGTAAATTTGTTAATAGGAGGCCGCATCAATTCCACTCGTTTATGAGAAACAAGCAACACACATATCAGGGCATTATTCCGCCTCATATGGCGGAGCGAATCCTGGAAAATGGTACATCTGTGCAAAAGAAGAAGGCCGGGGAGTATCTTCAAATTGCCGGAGCGATACGAAGTCAGCGCCAGGAGATTGCTGAACGTACACGTAAGGCACAGCTGGTGGTTGGGGTAAGGAAACGTAAGGTTTATAATGCCCAAAACGGTTCTGACCTTCCCGGTATCCTGGTTCGTAATGAGGGTGATGCTCCCACAGATGATCTGGCTGTGAATGAGGCTTATGACGGATCGGGAGCCACCTACGATCTTTTTTCAGAGATTTTCAGCCGGAACTCCATCGATAACCGTGGTATGAAAATTCTGTCCACTGTACATTTCCTGGAAGGTTATGATAACGCCTTCTGGAATGGAGAGCAGATGGTGTATGGCGACGGGGATGAGGATTTACCTGAAGAGGAGAGACTCTTCAATCGCTTTACGGTTGCCATCGATATCATCGGGCATGAGCTTACCCACGGAATAACCCAGTATGAGGCAAACCTGGAGTACCAGGGACAGGCCGGTGCCCTGAATGAATCATTTTCAGATGTATTTGGTTCCCTTGTGAAGCAGCGTGTAAAAAAACAAACAGCCGCACAGGCTGACTGGCTTATCGGTGAAGGTCTGTTCACCAGCAATGTGAAGGGCAGGGGGATCCGCTCCATGAAAGCTCCCGGTACGGCCTATGATGACCCGGTCCTGGGCAGTGATCCCCAACCTGGTCATATGAAAGATTATAGAGATACAGCTTCGGATAATGGAGGGGTTCACATCAACTCCGGAATTCCAAATAAGGCCTTTTATAATGTAGCCATCACCCTTGGGGGAAATGCATGGGAGAAAGCCGGCCGCATCTGGTACAGGGCTCTGCGCAATGAGTTAAATCAAACATCGGATTTCCGGGCGGCTGCCAATGCATGCTTTAAAGTGGCCGGTCAATTGTATGGAATAGACAGTGATGAACAGCGTGCGGTTTACAAAGGATGGACAGCGGTGGGCCTCACTCCGGCCGGTACCGTTTCGAAAAGTGGATGCCGTGCAAGCATTCGTCGTATCTGGCAACGTATTTTTTGGGGCCCCAATCCTTAATAAACAGATGGAAGAGGAAGATTACCATATAAGCTTTCAGCGATCTGGCGGATTTTCCGGGGCTTCAAGAGCTGTTGAAATTGACAGCCGTGAATTGGCACCCGGGGAAGCCGAAGCGTTAAAACTGTTGATCGATCGTTCAGGTTTTTTCGAGACCATTATATCAGTGAATACCATACTCAATATGCCCGACCAGTTCCGGTATAATATCACCATCGAAGGTAAAGGAAAGCAAAGGATTCTTGAGTTGAGTGACACAAGCCTTCCATATCATTTCCGCCCCCTGATCAATTATTTGATGCGAATGGCCCGATCAAAGCCCAGAAACCAATAAGGCCTCCCGTAAGAGGCTCTGATTCCCTCCTTTGCATAGCGGATGCTTCATTTTTTGTACATTGAGGTCTCCAACAAAGATTAGATCCCATGAAAAAGTTTTTTTTGATTCTTTCCCTGGCTTCCTTCCTGATCAATGTTTGCCTGGCTCAATCTTCGGTTTGGAAGCTTGAGGGAAAGGGGAACACGGTTTATATTGGTGGAACCATGCATCTCCTGGGCCCTGAGGACTATCCATTGCCCTTCGAATTTGACAGCGCCTATGCCCGCTCTGAAATATTGGTTTTTGAGACCGATGTAAAGAAATTGGAAGAACCCGTTGTGATGCAAAAGATGATGATGATGGCCATGTATCAGGATGAGCGGACCCTGAAAAGTGAACTCAGCGAGGAGACTTATCAGCTCCTGGAAAGCGAATGTGCCCGGCTTGATATTTCCCTGTCGAATTTCGCCAAGTTTAAACCGAGCATGGTTTTGCTCATTTATGCAGTAAGCAAACTGCAACAGTCTGGTCAGACTGCCGATGGGGTTGACCAGTATTACTACACCCTGGCCGGAGCTGACCATAAGGATGTTCTGTTTCTGGAAAGCGTGGAGAGCCAGTTGGAACTTCTCTTTGGCGATGATGAGGAGGACTATGACGAGGCGATTTTACAGTTTTTTGATGACCAGAAGAAGATGGATAAAATTGGCGATGATATTAAGGCCAGCTGGCGGGAAGGGAAAGACAAATTATTCATCAGGATGCAAAAGGAGATGCAAAAGGAATATCCTGATATTTACAGGAAGATTCTTTCTGACCGCAACAAAAACTGGATAGACGAGATTGACTCCTATCTGGATAGTGAAGAAGTGGAATTTGTTTTGGTGGGAGCCTTGCACCTGCACGGTCCTGATGGGGTGTTGGAAATGCTCGAAAAAAAGGGGTATGGCATCAGTGCCCTGATCCATTGAATTCAACTTTGAAAACGGTGACTATTTAATACATATTTGTAGATTTGAAACAAATAAAATCAAAAGTGAATTCAGACGATGAATCGAAAGTACAGGGTATCGGTCATTCAGCTAAAGCTGGATGATATTCCGGAAAACAACCTCAAAAAATGTTTGAGCTGGGTGAGGGATGCCGCCAAATTGGGGGCTGAGGTAATTTCATTGCCGGAGCTTTACAGCAGTCATTATTTTTGCCAGAGTGAAGATGTAGCAAATTTTGCACTTGCCGAGCCCCTCTACAGTACTTCTTTTACAGCCTTCAGTGCCCTGGCTAAGGAGCTCGGTGTGGTGATCATTGTACCCTTTTTTGAAAAGCGGATGGCAGGGATTTACCATAACAGTGCTTACATCATCGATGGTGACGGATCAGAAGCTGGTCTTTACAGGAAGATGCACATTCCCGATGACCCGCATTTTTACGAAAAGTTTTACTTCACACCTGGTGACCTGGGTTTTAAGTCCATCGATACTCAAAAAGGTAAGATTGGAACATTGATATGCTGGGATCAGTGGTATCCTGAAGCTGCAAGAATAACGGCACTTAAGGGTGCCGAAATTTTATTTTATCCCACAGCTATTGGTTGGGCTCCTCACGAGGTCGAGGAGTTTGGGGAGAAGCAATATGGTGCCTGGATGAATGTAATGAAGGGACATGCTGTGGCCAATGGGATCTATGTGGCCGCTGCCAATCGCATCGGACTGGAAAAATATGTGCCCAATACCAATGGAATCATCTTTTGGGGAGCTTCATTTATTGCCGGGCCCCAGGGTGAAATACTGGCGCAGGCTTCTCATGATAAGGAAGAGATTCTATTGGCCGAGGTGGACCTGGATTTAATGGAGGATGTTCGCCAGAACTGGCCCTTTTTCAGAGACCGGCGCATTGATGCCTATGAGGACATTACCAAAAGAGCCATCGATTTTCCATGAGCACTGAGCACAGACGATTCCCGGCTGAATGGGAAAAGCAGGAGGGCATCATTCTTTGCTTCCCCCACAATGGGAAAGACTGGCCCGGTAAATACCAGGCCATCCAGTGGGCGCTGGTTGAATTTATAAAAAAGATTGCCCTTGTCGAACAGGTAATATTGCTGGTGGCAGATGAAAACCTTCAGTTGAGGGTAAGTGAGATGCTTGCCCTTGCCAATGTGAATCATGCCAATATTCGTTTTATCATACAAAGAACCAACCGAAGCTGGATGAGGGATTCGGGCCCCATCATTGTTAAAAATGGGGAATCCAGGGAAGCGCTGAATTTTAATTTTAATGGCTGGGCAAAATATAAAAACTATCACCTGGACCGGGCAGTTCCCGGGAAGGTGGCCTCTTTCCTTGATATTCCATTGACGCAGGTCAGCTTTAAAGGGAAAGCGGTGATTCTTGAAGGTGGAGCCATCGATTCCAATGGCAGGGGATGCCTTTTAACTTCAGAGGAGTGCCTGTTGGATCCTTTTGTTCAGGTGAGAAATCCTGGATTTACAAAGTCTGATTATGAGGCAGTCTTTGCCGAGTACCTGGGCATTAGCAATACCATATGGCTTGGAGAAGGTATTAAGGGGGATGATACCCACGGACACATTGATGATTTATGTCGCTTCGTCAATAAAAACACCATCCTGTGTGCTGTTGAAGGCTGACAAAACGGATGAGAATTACAAGGCGCTGCAGGACAACCTTGACAGGTTAAGGAAGTCCCGGCTGGAGGATGGCTCTTCACCGAACATTGTGCAAGTGCCCATGCCTCGAAAATTGGTCTTTGACGGAATCCGTATTCCTGCCAGCTATGCTAATTTTCTGATTTTAAATGGAAGTGTGCTGGTTCCCACTTTTAATGATGCCAATGACCGGATTGCCTTAAATATTATCGCTGAATGTTTCCCCGAACGGGAAGTGATTGGCATCTCTGCCATAGACCTGATCTGGGGCTTTGGGACCCTGCACTGCCTGAGTCAGCAACTTCCTGAATAGCAACTTCACTTACTTAAACCGCTCGTCGGAATGCAGCTTTTCAGGGGATTCATCCCCGGTTTTTCCCAGCCACCCAATCCTTGCGTTTTCCCGGTTATCATACCTCGGATAAAATGGCTTAATATCGATCAGGGGTGTCCCATCGAGCATATCCACCTGTTCAATATGAATAATGTTTCCTTCGATACTCATTAATTTGACGGTTGAAATACCAATCGCATTTGGTCGTTTGGGCGCTTTGCAAGAAAAAATTCCGCGATTTTCTGTATCCATAAATGGAATTACTTCTAACTCGAAACCAACAATCTTGTGAAAACGGTAAACCAGCGTGATGTGAGAGAAGCCCCCCAGGTCTTTTAAACCAGGAACAAAGTCTGGTAAAAGCTCAATATAACCCTTTATACCAGTAGCAGCCAGGGGCTGGATGGGCATATTTTTCACCTCCTTAAATGGTGTATGTATCACCCCAATTGGGGTTATCATGATTGATTCCATCTGTCTGATCGTTAAAGTTTGGCAAAAGACATGGCTCATTGGCCGGCTCCATTCAAAATTAGCGATTAATAATCTGATAATTATCCATAAATTTCGACGGTCTTAATGATGTCACATTAGTCAATAAAGATTTAGTCATGTATCTGTTAAAAAATTCCGGAATTTTATTGATTTCAATTTTATTATTCAATTTGTATGCATGTAATTCTCCCTATGAATCTGATTCAATGCAGCCAAGTGAAGGTTATCCCATGCTTCATAGCAGGGAAGAAATACAGAAGGCACTTGCAGACAGAGGGGTTGATATTATTAAATTCAAGAAGGGTGAAACGATTGCTGATATTGGTGCAGCCAATGGATATTTGGAGGCGATGCTGTCATTATTCTATGACAGCTTAACCTTTTATATCCAGGATATTGACACCGCGGTTTGTAATGAGCGAACCATCAATGAGGTGGTGGATTTCTATGAAAAGGTGCATGGAAAACCATTTACAAATAAATTTATTGTTTTGAATGGAAGCGATACTCAAACGAATTTGCCTGATAGTACCTTTGATAAAATATTAATGCTTAGTACATACCAGTATCTGAAAGAACCCATGAAATTCATTGTGGATGTTCGTGAAAAATTAAAGGATGAAGGATTATTTTATGTAATTAATCCCCAGTCGGACGATTATGAATATCTGAATCATGTCAGGCAAAAACACGGATGGAATGCATCCCCCCTGGAAAAAGAGATTTCTGATATTATCGATTGTGGTTTTGAACTCAAACGATTGTACCGGAATTATCACGGGGAGGAGCAGCCTTATATCATGGTCTTTGTAAAGGGTACAAAATAAACCCGGACAATTTTGAATGTGCTCGTATTCAGCTTAAGCTGCTTTCGGAGGCAAAGGTTCTCTTAATTCCCTTTTGGTATTTCACGGCCGGGTAGCCGAAAATGACAAAGAGACCTTCGCGGCTTGGATAGATAATGCCATGATCTTCCCTGAATTTTTTTGCCCTCTTCCCATTTTGGATCAGTGGATGGATGGCGCCAAGCATGCAGGTGCCCAGTCCCAGTGATTCTGCAGCAAGCATGGCATAGGTCGCGGCAACAATGGGGTCGGCAGGATCGGTATAGGGTGAACCATAAAAATAGAGGGCCACGGGGGCATCGTAGTTTACCAGGTTAATGTCCTGGTTCATATGGGAGGTGTAAGTTTTAAAAACCGGTTTAACAAAAGCCCTGAACAGCTCATCATTGGTTTTCCCCCAGAAGGGACGCATGAGAGCCAGGAACCATTTTGAAACGAACCATTTCATCCCCTCCAGGTAATCGCAAAAATCTTTTGCAAAGGCCCTGGTTTTTGTTTTACTATCGAGGATTAAAACATTCACATCTGAGGGGGGCAATCCCATGGGAGCGGTCCTTGCAGCACCGAGTATCTTTTCAAGCAATTCGTGCTCTACTTCCTTTTCCTGAAACTCACGTATGCTCCTTCTACGTTGCAGAAGGGATAGCAAATGTTCGTAGTTGGCGGCGCTTTCCTTAGCGGGCAAGTCAAAAAGCTGGTCGGGCGACAGGGTTCTGCCGTGAATTTCTATGGCTCCTTCGGGACAGATGGCCATACAATGTCCGCAGGCTATGCAACCGAAAATGGGATGATCGCTGATTTTAACCTTTTTATTTTCCAGTTCCAGGCTGAAATCTTTGCACACGGACACACACAAGCCGCATCCTGTGCATTTTTCAGGATGAATGACGATTTCTGCCTTTTGCTTTGTTCTTGATGTTGGAATAGCCATAGTCCAGCTGCTTCCTGAAATTTACGAAAAAAGACGATTCTGATCACCTGAAGGAAGTGAGAATTTCGGAGGCAGGGACAGACCGGTACCTTTTCAGCAACTGGCGAAGACGGTTTCTTCCAAAAGATGGTCCAGGATTTTTAGCAGCCCGTCCAGATCCTCGCTCTTCCAGGCGGCAGCAAAGCAGGTAATCCCGGATGATTTCGTAAAAATTCTGTCCATGCTCTGCCTGGAGCTGCTGTTCGATTTGCATGAAGTAGCTGGCACCTCCCCAGTACATGTCGGGATAGCGATTCCTTTCACGAAGCTCCCTGGCAACACTTACAAAATCCTCGTCGCGATTGTAGGCAGGCTTACATCTTTCAATTTTACTGGCATAGATATTCCTTACCTCTTCCCGGGTGTAGATTCCCAGGGTTTGCATGATCTGGTATTGCATGTAGCTTGCATAGCCTTCTGCGAACCAGGCCTCATCGCTTCCAAGAAAGGGGATGGAAAGGTGAGCTGATTTCGTGGGGGGCAGTCCAGTCATCCAGGAAGGTTCCAGGGAGATAGGAGGGATCGATGTGAAAATCCACACCCTGAAGGGCATGCCGGCGGGTGCTGGCCCATGGAACAGGCTCGGAGGATCCGTCCCTGCGGTGTATGAATAAGTGCAGGTCGAAAGGATAAGGTCCCAGGGTCTGTGCTGTGGCCACTGTAACCCGGGTCAGCCAGGTTTCAATCCTGTTTTTTTCGGCAGGCTGAATTCGTCTTCCCAGTGCCATACGATAGCCGTGCCGGGATTTGCGGCATGCTGAAAATCCGAGCTGGTACTTAGTAAAAGGCAAGCGAATAACATAAGCGCATTGTTGATGTATCCTTTAAAACAGTTTTCTATGCCATAAGGTTAGCCCGATGTACCCTGCTTTTCGTCTTTTAACGCGGGCTTAACAGTTGTTGCCGGAATGTAGCAATGAGGGAATCTTTGAAGATTGCTATTAAAGACCTATTTTTAAATATGAGATCACTGCTCCTTTCCCTGACCCTCGCATGCTTTTTACTGGCCTCCTGTAATGTGGAGCCTGCTGCTACACCCAATATTCTTTTTATCGCCATCGACGACCTTAAACCCACCCTGGGATGTTACGGAGATACCCGTATTCACTCACCTCACATTGATGAACTGGCTGAACGCGGCATGGTGTTTCTGAACAATCATTGTCAGCAGGCCGTTTGCGGACCCTCGCGGGCCAGTTTGCTCACCGGGCGCTACCCCGACGAGATCAGTGTATGGGGATTTTACAGCATCCGGGAGCGCAATCCGGATATTATCACACTGCCCCAGCATTTCAGGAACAATGGCTATACCACTGTGAATATCTCCAAGATTTTTGACTACCGTACAGTGGATAAGGGCATGGACACCATTTCGTGGAGCTGGCCCTATTTTCCCTGCGGGGGATAAACAGATGCTTCCTTTTTACGCAAAGGAAAACGGACCTGTGGCTGCCTATTTTTACCAGTCAGAAAGGGTAAAGAAGGTGTTTAAAGAGAAACAGGATCATGCCAGGGTGAACGGGGGAAATCCCAACCAGCTTACCCATGAGATCATTAAACCGGCCACCGAATGCCTGGATGTGGCCGACAATGCATACAAGGATGGGTCTTTGCCGAAAAGGCCATGCAGGATCTGAAGAAGCTTGCCGGTGAGGGAAAGCCCTTTTTCCTGGCTGTGGGTTTTGAAAGGCCGCATCTTCCCTGGACTGCACCAAAACGATATTGGGACTATGTATGACAGGGAAGGAGATTGAGCCTGGAGCATTTCCGCGAGTATGCCGAAAATGATAAGGCCTACTTTTACAGTCTGAGCAATGAATTGCGCAGCTATACGGATGAAGAGGGAAATGATGCCTGGGGCAAGTTGAAGGATGGTATTCCCCTGACTGAGGAAGAACAGAAGTTACTCATCCATGGATACCGTGCAGCGGTGAGCTATATTGATGCCCAGCTGGGTAAAATAATGGAGAAGCTGGAGGAGTATGGTCTTGCAGAGAATACTATTGTGGTGATGTGGGGAGACCATGGCTGGCACCTGGGCGATCACGGAATATGGGGGAAGGCCACCAATTTCGAACAGGCCACCCGCTCGCCACTTATCATTTCAGTCCCCGGATCTTTGGGCTCTTCCACCGGGCAGCCAACCGAGTTTACGGATCTTTATCCTACCCTTTGTGAACTTGCCGGAATTGCCATTCCTGTAGAGGTGTCAGGCCAATCGCTTGTAAAGCTGCTCAATGGGGAGGAAGATCCTGATAATTTGTATGCGTTCAGCCAGTTTACGCGGGGCGATAAGATGGGTTATGCCATCAGGGATGAGCGTTACCGTTATGTGGAGTGGATGGCGGAAGGTCGTCATGTGAATCCGGAAGCTGGTTTTTCTGAGGTGGCTGACAGGCAACTCTTCGACTACCAGGTTGATCCACTGGAGATGGTGAACGTGGCAGGTTATGAAGATTATGCCGACATTGAGGCCGGACTAAGGTCTGCCCTGCATGCATGGCTTAATCCTTAGGGCTATTGTCAGATCACACTGTTATTTCCACGAGGTTTCCTTCAGGATCCAGAACTACACTCTCGTAATATCCATCGCCTGTAAATCTGGGTTCCCCCTCCACAGTAAAGCCGTCATCGCGGATTCTATCGGTGAGTTCATTCACTTTGTCTCTGCTTCCCACCCAAATGGCTTAATGTTCGATTTTCACCCGAAACGCTTTTTGGCCTCTTCCATCATTGCTATTGTAGCAGTTGCTCCGCTGCGGGTACAGCCTGCCGTCTGCACAGCAATCAGTTGATCGAGGTTGCGAACCCCGCCTGCGGCTTTTACTTTTACCCCGGGTCCAACACTTTTTTTCATAAGTTCCAGGATGGGAATGGTCGCCCCTACGTAATTGTAGTCTCCATTGGCCTGTTTTACAAAACCGAAACCGGAGGAAGTCTTCACATAGTCGGCTCCCGCCTTGGTGCAGATCTGACAGAGCTTTACGATGTCTTCCTCTTTGTTTACATAGTCGGTTTCGAATATTACTTTAACAATGGCACCGTGCTTGTGACAGGTTTCGGTCACTGCTTTTATCTCTTTGGTGATATAATCCCAATCGCCCTGTAAGGCTTTTCCTATATTGATGACCATATCGATCTCAACAGCGCCCTCTAGGCAAGCATATTCTGCTTCGAAAACTTTGGTGGCTATGGTGGAATTGCCGGCCGGGAAACCAATGACACATCCGGTGAGGACATCGGAGCCTTTCAAATATTCAATGGCCGATTTTACCATGTAAGGCTTTACACATACCGAGGCCACATCGTATTTTTTTGCCACTTCACACTCTCTTTTCAGATCAATATCGGTGAAGGTGGGATGGAGGATCGAATGATCGATCATTTTTGCCAGTTTGTAAATCGTTTCGTTCATGGAATTTTGGGTTTTTATATATGATAGTTGTTTCCAATGGGGTATTTCATGGTATTACAATAAAGCTCGCTGTAGATATGCAGACCGGTTTTGCTGGTAAAAAACTTAAGGGAAATGTGCAGGATGGGAGAGGCAGTTTCAATTTTCAGAAGTGAAGCTGTTCTCTGATCGGCATATTCGGACCTCAGCTCCTGTTCGGATCCTGTAATCTCAATCAGGTAAACCTGGCTCAGGGTTTTAAAGAAGGATCCGTCCACAAATTTGTGTTCCAAAAAATCTTTCAGGTCTGCGTCAGCAAACCAGTTGTTTTCCAACATTACTGGATGTTCACCCACACAGCGCAATCGTTCGAAATGCACACAGGGGGCCATGAGTTCGTGTGTTTCGGGTAAAAAGGCAAGGTTTACCTTCCATGTGCGGATGGCCGGTTCCTGCAGGAAAATTGTTTTTACGTTCTGGCCCACTGCTTCTGAAAAGCCTTTTACATTTAAAAGGCCCAGGGATTGCCGGCGTTCTCTTACACGACTTCCCTTCCCCTGTTGTTTTTCGATGAATCCCTCTTTTAAAAGGTTATCCAGGGCTTTTCGCACGGTGGTTCGGGTGATGGAATAATGGGTACACAGGTCATTTTCGGAGGGCAGATAGTCTCCTACCTGGAATTTTCCTTGCTGAATATTTTCCTTGAGCATGCTTTCGATTTCCTGGTAGCGCGGTATTCTCATCTTTTCTCCTTTGCACAAATATAGCCATTTAACTTGTACGTACAAGTTGTGAGGCTCTTTTTGCCTGCTACCAGCTCGGATCCTGCTACCACCCCTGTGCGCGGAACCCGGCCTGGATCTCCCGTGTCACCGGTCCCGGGGTACCATTGCCAATCTTCTGGCCCTCCACCTTTACAACCGGTGTGACATCCCGGGAACTTGAGGTCATGAATATTTCATCGAAATCGTTCAAGTGGTCGGCCTCGATGTCCTCCACTAAAATTTCAGGGAAAATAGAAAGCACCTGCTTTCGGGTAATCCCTTTCAGGATATTACTTTTTGGGGTATAAACCTTCCCTCGCCTGACGAAGAAGAGGTTGGCACGGGAGGCTTCCGAGATTTTTTCCTGATAAAACATTACATCCACAGCCTTGTAGTCCCTGAGCTTCTTTTGCAGGCGCAGGGTATTGAGGTAATAGAGCGATTTGATTTCGGGATTGGGCCTGACGAAGTTTTCGCTGATCAGGTTTACGCCCTTCTCAAAGCTTTCTTCGGGAGGTTTTGTCCAGTCGAGGTTCAGAACGATCACATTGGCCGGACCGCTCACCGACTCCAGGTTTTCTGAGAAACCACCGCTTACGATTACCTTGAAGGCTCCGTTGTCCAACTTATTTTTTTGCTGTAAATCTTGGATGATGGATTCAAATTGTTTTTCATCCAGGTTTGTTTCAATGCCGGAAAGTTCCAGTGAGGTAAAGAGCCTCGCCTGGTAATCCTTCAGCCAGGGAATGCTTCCTTTACGGCTTCGAAAGAAATCAAATATTCCATAGCCCCTCTGGAACAGGAGGTCCGAGATATGGAGATTTATATCACCATACTGAAGCAGGTCACCATTAAAATAGCAATAATTTGAAGGGTTCATGTTTATCTTTTTGGAGTGGTGGCAAAGCCTTTGACCAGCTTCCCCGTAAACACATTCTTACCCCTGTTCAATTCATAGAAGTAAATCCCTTCTGCAAGCTGTTTTGTATCAAGGGAATACAAGCCTCTTTCATCCGGGCCCATTTTTTCATGAATACAGATTTTGCCCTGCATATCAATGATTTTCAGGCTGCCCTCAATGCTTTCGTCCTCTGTGAATCTGAAGGAAATATGATTATCGAAAGGATTTGGGAAGGTCTCAAAAAGTGGACCGTTCGTATTATTTTCAATGAACGTATGGTCCCTTTCAGCGATCTTCAGAGTGATTCCCTTTTTCATTTCCTTGTGACTGGCTGAAATAACTGTTGTTGAGGCCTCTGGACTTGTAAAAAATACCAGGTTATCCTTTTGGCCAAAAAGAAAACCTTTTCCAAGACTGATACTCCATTGAATCTCTAAGACTGTGTCACTCACAGGATATCCGTACTGATCCATATAAGTTGTGCTTAAGGTAATGGTGTCTTCTGTATAAAATGATTTTTCACTGGCAGATAAGCTTAAATCTGTCACTACCTGTTCATACAGGATGAAATTATATTCCAGGGTATCGGAATTTTTCTCACCTGCAGCAACAAGGGTATGGGTGGTGCCCTGAAGATGATCCACCTCTTTGCTGCCGTTGATTTCAACTTCATCACCATCGAGGTAAACATTTGTAGCATTAATCGTCGTCCAGCTCAACAGGCCCAGACTGTCATTTTTGGTGATATACATCTTGTCGCTTTCGCAGGTGGTGATGAAGCTCAGGCCCCGCTCTGCCTCCCGGATGACATTGCTCTCTTCGAAACGTGCATTCACAATGTCGGCCATGGCGGCAGCTCCCTTGTCATTGGGATGAATATAATCAGGGAAGAGGTGGACACTGTCCAGCAGCGGGTTGTAAAAGTTGATTAATTCTACTCCTGTTTCTGCGATTACCTGGTCTACCACCGGAATGACTCCATTGACGATCACTGAGTCCCTGATACCCCAAACGATATCAAAGGCAGGAGGAGGGTGACAAACAAAAATCTCAACAAAGGGATTTACTTGTTTAAATGTGTCGACCATGGACATGTAGTCGGCGTAGAATTCATCTCCGTAATTGTCCCAGTTATGGGTTTTTGAATCGTTCGTTCCCAGTGCGAAAACTACAATGTTTGGCTTGAAAGCCAGGGCCTGGTCAAATTCCGGATCCTCCCAGATGGGAAAATCACCATTTTTGAGCATTACCCTTGAAGACACTCCAAAATTGCCAATCACGCAGGTATCGCCATATACTTCACTCAAAAGAATCCCAAGTTGAACCGGGTAGCTCCTGGTCGAAGGATTTGTGGTCCCTGCCCCAAAGGTGATGCTGTTGCCAATAAATGCAATCCTTACACTATAGTCCTGGGCATGTAAGATCATGGCTGGCAGGAAAAGGACGATTGCTGATACTATTACGAGTCTGGATTTTATTAAAGTCTTCATACATCCAAAAATAGATTTTCAGCGTAACAATTCCTATGATAAGCAAACATCATTCCCTATCATTCTTGAACACTGCCATCATATTATTTTCTTGTTTCGTAAATTACACCTGACTAATGAAATCAATATGAATAAAGCCTTCATTAAGAAAGCCATGTTAACCTTTAAATTTAATTTTTAGTCAGAAGCTCGGGAACTATCCAGCATCCTTTTAATACCCTCTTCGGGAGAGGTGGTGAACACCCCGAATTTTTTCTCAAACTTGCTGCTGTCGAAGATATAGTCCTGTTCATATTGATAAAGCATCTCAGGAAATTCCTTCATCGCTGGTACAAATACTCCGGATATTTGAAGCATCCATTTTGGGATTTTTTGTACGCGGACCCCTGTGTTAAGTTCCTTTGCAATAAGGCCCATCCAATCCAGGCTTGTGAGCTTTTCTTTGGTGGTAGGGACATGCCAAACCTGCTGATAAGCGTCGGGAGTATTCCCCAGGAGGGCTGTCGCTTTTGCCGCGTCAGGAGTATAGGTGTAGGTGTGAATTTTATTCACATCCCCAAAGGCCTGGGCCTTTTTTCCTTTGCGTAAATTGTCCGCGGCCATAATTTCCAATACACTGTTGCTATTATCGGGGCCGTAAAAATCGGCAGCCCTGGCTATGAGCGCTGTGAGCTTATTCTGCTCCACCTCGTTCATAATCATATGGTGAAGTTCAGCCCTGATCTTTCCTTTTTTGCTGGGTGGCAAGATGTCAGAATCTTCGGTCATGAATGGTATTTCCGACTTATTGTACATGTAGACATTGTCGAGGAAAACCAGTTTTGCGTTGTGCCTCTTACATGCTGCGATTACTGCCTGCATAAAAGGGGGCCATACTTTCTGCCAAACAGTAATGCTGTACTTGAAGCCTATAGTCACATACACCACTTCGCTTCCCTCGATGGCTTTGTCGATTCGGGCATAATCATTCACATCGAGGGAGAACAATTCATCACCATCGTTTACTTTTTTGGGATTCCTGCTCACGAGGCGAATTTCCCGGGTATATTTCCGTAGCTCCTTTGCCAGGGGAATGCCGATGGCTCCTCCTGATCCTATTATGGTTTGTTTCATCCTTTCTTTCTTTCCTGATGTGTGAATTGTAAACAAGTTTTCGTGTTATTTGTTGTGATTTTATGTTGGGTAATGGCTTCTCTGCCGAGGATTTGTATCTCACTACCGCATTCTGGCACTATGGCAGAATGGTAGCTTATATGCTTACGATCACTTTTCCTGTTGAGTGGCCCAGGCTTATATAATGCATTGCTTCTGCAGTCTTATCAAGTGTATACCGCCGGTCGATTATGGCTTTGATCGTGCCATTTTTCATTAGTTCTGCAAGGAGCTCCAGGTCTTTTTGATTTGCTTTTGCGGATAGGGAAGTTATCTTCTTCGAACCCAGAGACAATAGCCATCCGAAGACAAGCGATTTGAATATTTGGGACAAGGAACCTCCAATCATCACAAATATTCCCTTAGAAGTCAGCTTTTTTTTGTAGGCAAGCAGGGGATAAGATCCGTTTATGCCCAATATGAGGTCATAATGATTCTCCCTTTGGGTAAAATCCTCCTTTGTGTAATCTATCACAAAATCTGCGCCCAGCTGAATGCTTTGTTGAATATTTTTTGTGCTGCAAACTGCCGTGATCTCGGCCTCAAAATATCTGGCTAGCTGAACTGCAAAGTTCCCGACTCCTCCGGCACTTCCCACGATCAGAACTTTATGCCCCTTTTGAATTTTTCCTTTATCGCGCAGGGCCTGCAACGCTGTAAGAGCAGCCAGTGGCAGGGTTGCGGCCTCCTCAAATGAAATTTGTGTTGGTTTTATTACAAGGGCTTTTTCCTGAACGGCCACATATTCGGCAAGACCCCCAAAACCATAACTTGCAAGATCGCCCATTACCTCGTCTCCGGGTTTAAACCGCGTAATGTCTTTACCCGCAGATTCAATAATGCCTGCCACATCTGCTCCGAATATTTTTCTTTTGGGGATGATTCCCATTTTCATGGAGCGGTAGTCAGCCGCATTTAATGAAACAGCCTGAATTTTCACCAAAACCTCTTTGTCCGTGGGAACAGGCTTTTCGATTTCGGACAGGACCAGCTTATCCGGAGAACCTTTTTTAGTATAGAGAACTGCTTTCATCATTCCTTTCGTAATTTAGTCATTTTACCAGTAATTAGTGAAGAATGTACAATCCTTGCAGAACTTACTTGAAAAAATCCGGAATTCTTGTTTTGCTGGTATTTTTTATCCCTGTGCTTTCCCATGCTCAGTACAGGGTGAATTTTGTAGTCAAAAGCGAAACAGGAGAAGCTTTGGTTGGAGCCACTATCAGCATCCCGGGAACCATTACAGGTACAATAAGCGATGCTGAGGGAAAAGCTCAACTTGAAAATCTGGCCCCTGGAAGGTTTGAGCTAAGAATCTCCTATGTGGGTTATGAAGAGCAAAAGGTCATACTCAATTTTCCCGTTGATGATGGTAAAATGATTCAAATAGAATTGGATGAAGAAGGTGAGGAGTTGGAGGAGGTCCTTGTTTTCTCGACGCGCTCCTCCCGCACCATCATTGATATTCCCACAAGAATTGAAGTCATCACCGGTGAAGAACTGGGGGAAAAGGCTGCCATGAATTCTTCCAACATCGGGATGCTTTTACGAGAAACCACAGGGGTTCAGGTTCAGCAAATTTCTCTTAGTTCGGGAAATATGAGCATCAGGATTCAGGGCCTGGATGGCCGCTATACTCAAATTCTGAAAGATGGATTTCCATTATATGGAGGTTTTGCCGGGGGCCTGTCCATCATGCAAATACCCCCACTCGATTTAAAACAGGTGGAATTGATTAAGGGGAGCAATTCAACCTTATTCGGAGGTGGAGCAATTGCTGGCCTGGTGAACCTGGTATCAATTACGCCCGAGGAAGCACCTGAATTAAATATAATGCTTAATCAGACAAGTGCACTGGGTAGTACAGGCAATCTGTTTTATGCGCAAAAGTTCGGTAAAACCGGATTGTCGCTTTATGGTTCTGGCTATAATCAGCTGGCTTTTGATCCCGATCATGATGGTTTTTCCAATTTACCGAAAGCCTATTCTTTCAGTATGAATCCTACTTTTTATTACTACATAAATCCCGATTCCGAGTTAAAACTGGGTGTCAACTCCACCTTCGATAACAGAACAGGCGGGGATATGGAAGTATTAAAGGGTAGAAAAAATGATGAACATGTATTTACTGAAAAGAATGTCTCAGAAAGATATTCTACCCAGCTTCAATTTGTAAGTACCCATGCGAATCATACAGTCATGGTTAAGAACAGCTTCAGTATATTCAGTCGTGATCTTTCCATTCCCGATTATCAATTCTCCGGAAAGCAAAGCTCCAGTTTTTCAGAAGTGCTGTACAGTCTTCACAGAAATGAGAAATCCGACTGGCAATTTGGTTCTAATTTCTATTCCGAAAAATTTAAGGAATCATCTGCCGATTCTGTTCCCTTAAGAGATTTCACCCAATATACAATCGGTGCCTTCATTCAAAACACTACGGATATCGCTTCCAGATTCACCATCGAGAGCGGATTAAGGACGGATTATAACTTCGAATATGGCCCTTTCCTCCTCCCGCGTATCTCGGTGCTTTTTAAGGCCAGCAACAAGCTAAGCTCACGTATTGGAGGTGCACTGGGCTATAAACTCCCCAGCATTTTTACCGAAGATTCTGAAAAACTCTATTTTCGCGGTATCGCACCGATATCAGATCAGGTAAAGCCGGAGAGGTCCATAGGCGGGAATTTTGACGTCAACTATAAAACCGCTCTTTTCGGGAAAATGTCATTTTCAATCAATCAAATGTTCTTTCTTACCCGGCTAAAGGATGCCCTTGTTTTAAGAGATAATGTTGCTCAGGATGGATATTTTTTTGAATCGGCTGATGGAAATATTCTGAGTTCAGGTTTTGAAACCAATTTGAAGTTGAGCTATGGCAGCATAAAGTTTTACGGTAATTATGCTTTCATCCATACCGAACTGCTGTATGATAACATCGATAATCAAAAGCCGCTTACCCCTAAACATAATGCCGGATTTGTTCTGATGTACGAAGACGAAAAAAAGTGGTCCATAGGCTATGAACTATATTATATCGGTTCGCAATTTGATGACATGTACGAAACCAAACCAGACTATTGGATGATGGGATTTATGGTAATGAGGTATTTTGACAAGCTTTCTCTCTTTATCAATTTCGAAAACTTTACCAATGTAATCCAGTCGGATTATGAACCCCTGGTGCTGCCCCCAAGCAGTAATCCATCCTTCCCGGATATTTGGGCGCCTTCTGAGGGCTTTGTGTTTAACGGGGGCATCAAAATCAAAATTTTTTAAAGTCTACACATAAATATAAATCACAGTAAGATGATCCTCTTAGTGCTTATAAAGTCCTTAGATCGGATGGTAATGAAATAGAGGCCTTCCGGGAAGGATGAGAGGTCGATCTGGTGCGATCCTCCTTCCATTTGGGTGCCCAGGACCTCTTGTCCGCTCAGTGTATAGATTTCGATTGAATAATCACCGTCGAGAGATGATTCGATGATCAGGAAATCATCGGCCGGGTTTGGATAAACAGATATTTCTGAGGGATGATCAGGGGAATCTCCAACACCCAATCCATCTTCAAATCCGGCCAATGTTGAAATGCTTCCTATGACCAGCTTGCTCATTTTGTGGAAAAAGGGGAGGTTAAATTTTTCAATCCGGTCCTCGTCACTATGATAATAAGGACTAAAATCTTCACCATAATAGGCTTCAATGAGAAGGATAGCTCCATATCCATTATCCCAAAAGGAGCTATGGTCGCTTGCCCTCACGCCGGGATTATAAATTACAGGATTCAGCCCTATTTCGTATATAGAATTCATAAGGGCAACCAGTTCAGCCAGGCTATCAGAGCTGGCCACATTACTTGAATGAATATCCATAAGTCCGTTTTCATCACTATCCCAGCCTATCATATCCAGGTTAATCACTCCCTGTATTCTTGAATTGTTGGTCCTGGCCTGGGATGCATAATCTCTGCTTCCTACCAGACCT
Organism: uncultured Bacteroidota bacterium; assembly: GCA_963716765.1. Classification (GTDB taxonomy): domain Bacteria; phylum Bacteroidota; class Bacteroidia; order Bacteroidales. The sequence continues at coordinate 125,655 of CAVQUO010000013.1, forward strand.
ACTTCTTCTTCATCCCAAAGCGCATAAATAAGCGTGTATGCATTGCCGTTTACGGAGAGTATTCTTGCCGCCTCAAGTACAGCTGCTACACCACTGGCGTTATCATCGGCGCCATGGTTCGGAACGGCGTCATAATGAGCACAAATAATATACTGTGTCTCAGGGACACTGATTCCAGGTTGAAAGGCCAGTATGTTTCGCCCCTGTTCATTGTATTTTTGATCACTCACCTCGAGCTTATAGCTTTCCAGTTTGTTTTTGATGTAATCAGCTGCCAGATCATTTCCTTCACTACTAATGCGGTGGTGGATCATCACTTTTGAACCATTGATCCAAACGGAATCCTCACCTGAAAGGATCCTCACAAAGGCAATGAGCGAATCCAGATTTGTTTGATCGATTAGATCTTCTATAAAAGGATCGGGCTGCATTTCGTGCTCCGGCACCCCGGATACCTGATGGACCCGGCTGAGATCCACCTTTGCTGAAAATCCGGGGTAGAGATCCTGGCCCATCACAACAGAGGAGCACAGAAAGATTAAACTGAGGATGTATAGTTTTTGATTCAGAGATCGTTCCATATCAGGTCCGTTTTATGGTTAAGGAATCAGGCTGATGCAGGGAATATGAGGATGGGTAAGCTGGATTCCTGCAGAATTTTTTTGAAGAGGTTTGGCCTGAAGAGTTTTTTAAAAAGTCTCCTTTTATGAACTGTGAATGAGAGAAGGTTTATCTTGTGATTGACCACAAAAACTTTCAGACCATGAAATACGTCCTCATCCTCAATGAGCCTGCAATTCAGATCGTGCTCACCATAGGCTTCATTCAGCTGTAAATTCAGCTCAAACATCCTTTCCTTTTTGGCTGGATTATGCTCCGTATCGATGTGTACGCAACTTATCTGCTTATTGAAAGGTTTAAGAATTTCAAGGAGACGTTCCAGGTATTTATGATCCTTTTCGTTGAAATCAGTGGCATAGAGAACTTTCAGATATTCAAAGTCTTCAGGATAACAGGGGGCGGGAATGGCATACAGCGGGATGTCCAATCCGTTGATGAGGGCATTTGCCATTCCGGCCAGCATAATGTTAGCGTTTTCACTTCTACCGATGGTCCCCAGTACAATTAAATCGGGTTTATACGTTTTGCTGATCCCCTTGATGCTGGCTATCAAATTACCTATGGCCGTGGAAGAATGGATTTTTACACCCTCAATCTTTTCAGAGCTCATATATGCTTGCATCTTATGCGTAAAATCCACCACTCCCTTTTTTGCCTTCTCTTCACTTTCCTTCATGGTGTTTCGCATAAAATCAAGGTAGGCTGCCGATTCTTTTCTGCCCATTTCTGCGAACGGATATTCATAAACGTGGAGCATTTTTATTTCGGCTTTCATTTTTTGAGCCAGGTGAATCGCATATTGGCAGGCGTATTCCGAGCCTTTGGAGAAGTCGGTTGGAACCAGAATTTTTCTGAGGCCTTGGACAGGCTTGATTTTCTCAATGTCCATGCCATACTTCTCTTTTAATCGCAACAAAACCTGAATGGAACGTTCTACATTTTCTTTATCCACCTGGACCCGGATAATTTCCCATTCTCCCAGATCATCACATGAGATCTCGAAAAAGCAATCGATGGTCTCTTTCTCAAGTTCCTCCTTGAGAAAATAAGCAGTATCGGACTGCTCATATCTGGCTATTGTAACAAGTGTTGACATGACAGAAGCTTTTTAAAGGTCCTTTACTTATAAGAAAAACGAGAGCCTGTTTTTGTTTACTAAAGGCTCAGAAACAATGGGTTAGCGCTGAACGCCACCATGAGTAGTATTCTCCTTCGAGTTTTTCGATGGAAGGAAGCGGATAATACAGGAAACTCTCCTGATCGCCAACAAAAAATCCGTTTTCTACGGTGCGATAGGAAAGATCACAATTGTAATGTCGGATCACTGTTTTGGTCAGGCGTTTTTTAGAGCTGATCAATGCACTAAGGCAGAGCCGGAGATGATCAGGATTTGGATATGGAAGGTTGTGAATGGGGGCATTCGGATCCAAAGCCAGCTCATTAAGTTTTAGGTCCACGAAAAAGATCCTGGGGGCCGAAACCGGTTTGAGCGGATCGGTCAGGAAATTGATGAATTCAGGTGGTGAAAGTTTGCTTGCTACCCTGGTGCTGATGGGGTTTAATTGCTGGTAAAGATGGATCACCTCCTTCTTTTTGGGTAGATAGCTGCTTGAGGTGAGCTCAAGGACTTTACCATCATCAGTGGCCAGGTAAAGATTCTTCATCGCTTCAAGCGGGGTCGATTCCAGGGATCTGTAGATGGAGAGGTAGAGTGAGCGCTTTGGTTCCCCATTTTCATACGGAACAAGTCGGTCGTTCAAAAATTCTATGGGAAAGTTCCTGATTTTTGCCGGGTCAACTTCCATAAAAATAGCCTGTCCGTGCAGCCTTTTTCTTGTGCCTGTAGCAAGATAGTTTCCAAATTCGGAAGGGGGAAGGTGTGATGCAATGAGCGATTCGGGCGTGAAACAAAGGTAGATGAACTTCTTCATGACGGCCAGATTAAGGATTCAACTCAAGTTACGGCCAAAGCACGACAAAGTCAAGGATGTGCACATGTTAGATAAGACCTGACCGGAGATGGTGAGCTTAAGCAAAGGCCTGTATCACATCAGAGGGTATAATCTGCTCCTGATGCTCTGATTTGGCCAGGTTGATCATGGCTGCGGCAATGGTATCTGCTTTGATGGCTCTGTATTTTTTTGCTTTTCCGCGCAGAAGTGGACCGATCCCTTTCATCACAGTAGCCCCAATGCTTTCTCCCAAACGATTTTCGCCCCTTTCTCCCAGGATGAGGGAGGGCTGGAGGATGTAAGTATGTGGAATTTTTTGATCCAGAACCGCCTGCTCCATCTCTCCCTTGGTTCTGCTGTAAAAAATTTTGCTTCCGGCATTGGCTCCCATACTTGAGATGACCATGAAGGTGGGAATCCTGTTTTCTTTCGCCAGTTTGGCGGCGGTGGAAGGAATGCCAAAATCAATGGCCCTGTATATGGTCCTGTCCTTTGTTTTGGCAGAGGTGGTTCCCACACAACAAAATACTTCATCGGCTGTAAAATCATTTTTGAAGTTTTCCAGCTGGAGCACATCCCCGACAAACTCTTTTATTTTTGGGGAGCTGTTTCCTGAAGTTCTCCGGGAAAAGAGCTTTATGCAGGCATAGTTCTCATCGGCTAGGAGTCTTTTTAGAAGCAAACTTCCGCATAAGCCAGTTGCGCCAAGTATAATTGCAGTTTTTTGATGCATGAAACCAGAATTAAGGATTGGGAAATTCTCAGATTTCCTGTAAATGAAACCATATATCCGGCAAATGGTTCAGGGTGTGAACAGGGAGGTTTGATAATTGCTAAGAACATTCTATATTTAATCTATGATCAGGGGATGTATAATGTTGATTTTAATGCTTGTTCCCGGCATGCTGAATGCCCAGTTTGAGCAAAAGTTGAGCCTGAACTTTTCGGCCGGATATTTCAATACGGTTGGTTGGAACGGCTCTGAGGAAAACAGGGAAGAGCAAAGTCCTTCTCTAATGCCCAATTTCAAAGGTGGCCCTTCAATATATGCCGGGCTTCAGTACAATTTCAGCCGGCATTTTTCACTGGAATTTCAACTGGGATACAGCTTTGCCCCGGGCTGGTATTTTGATGCATCACCCGAGGGTGAGGAGTCTTATTCCTATCTATATTACGAAGTTTACGATGATGCCACTGGAGAGGTTCTTGCCACCGGCGAAAACTATATGGACATGACCAACCTGCATTTTGGCATTGCTCCCAGGTACTATTTTATCCCTGGAGGTCGCTTCAACCCCTTCGTTTATGCAGGTGTCACCCTGAATTATACCGACGTGTATTATGAGGATAATGAATACGCGGCCTGCGAAACGCTGGGAAGGCTGGATCTTTATGAGGAAAACACTGATCTGACGGAGTGGTTTGAATACCAGGTAGGCATAGGCTTTATGGCAGGTGCAGGAGTTGATTACTCCCTGAATGATGCCTTTGGAGCACGATTACAGGCCAGATGAACGAGAAACGTTTCCTGTCAGAAACGAGTCACAAGATTTATTATGCAACTTACGATCGGACAGGCGAATTTATTGCGACTACAGGTTCTGATAACAATCTCATAGTCTGGAATGCAAACTCGGGGATCATCCACCGTACCCTCACAGGATCAAAGAAAAGACCCAACCAGGTAGTTTTTGAAAATGATGGCAAGGTTCTGTGGTCGGCAGGAGAGGATGGACTGATCACACGGTGGAGTCTCGTCCAGGCGAGAGCTACTGCCAGCACAATCGCTCATTCCGGAGCTGTGAAATCTCTGGATATAAGTCAGGATGGGCGATATCTGATCACTGGTGGTGCTGATAAGATGGTGCGTGTATGGGCCATCCATGGCGAAAGCCTGGACTTATTATATGAGTTAAAAGGCCATAAGAAAACCGTTAACTGTATTGATTTTAGTCCCGATGGACTTACTGCTGTATCGGGGAGTGCTGATAAATCCCTGATATTATGGGATCTGAAAACAGGGGCAGAGATCAGTGAGACTGAAGCACATGATGGATGGATCCGCAGTGTCCGTTTTAGTCCCGATGGCCGTCAGATTTCCAGCGGGGGAGATGACCAGGTGATCCGGACATGGGATGCCAGGGATCTGACCAGTATTCGAACACTTGAGGGGCATACGGCCTGGGTACAGTGTCTCTCCTATGACCCTTCGGGTGAACTTTTGATTAGTGGCGGGCATGATGGAACGATCCGCATCTGGGACGCAAAATCGGGTCTGCAGAAAGCGGTTTCAGCCAAGCTGGAGAATTATGTGCTTTCCGTGGATACCCATCCGGTGAAGAATGACTTTATATCTTCCTGCTTATTATCAGAGAAATTACGAATCTGGGCCCAAACATTTACAGAAGAGGCAAAGGCCGCTCCAGTTGCTGTTGTTGCAAGTGGCTCCGATCTTACACAAAAGAAGGTACCCGAGATTACCATTTTCTCCCCTATGCTGGAAAATAGCCAGCTTATGCATGAATCAAGCTCCATCCTTATTGTGGGTAAAGCAGAAGCCGAAGGGGGGATTCAAACAGTGGTAATAAACCGTCAGAGGGCCACACTGAATGAGGCAGGCGTTTTCCAGGCTGAAATAAAACTGGCAAGGGGAGAGAACCTTGTGAATCTGGTGGCTGTGAGCAATAAAGGAAAGATGGGAAGCACTACGCTTTCAATTATTTGCACAGATGAAACTGCACCTGAGAGTATAGCTGCAGGCACAGGGGCTCAGTCGGGCCTGTCAACCGGTAAATATTATGCCCTGATCATTGGCATTGATGAGTATGCAGATGATGAGATTGCCGATCTGGACTTTCCCATTGGGGATGCAACTTCCTTCTATGAAATACTCCTGAAATTCTACAATTTTAAGAGTGAGGATATTACCTTTCTGAAAAATCCCACGAGAACGGAAATGATCATCTCGCTGGATGAACTGGGACAAAAGGTGAGCCCCTCCGACAACCTTTTGATTTTTTATGCAGGTCACGGTTTCTGGGATGAGAAGAGCGGCATAGGGTACTGGCTTCCTACCGACGCCGCCAGGTCAAATACTGCCAACTGGTTCCGGAACAGTACCTTGAGGGATTTTATCGGAAGCATTAATTCAAAGCATACCCTGCTGATTGCAGATGCCTGCTTCAGCGGTTCAATTTTTAAGACCAGGGCTGGTTTTTCCACTTCCGAGCAGGGGCTCATAAAATTACACGATCTGCCCAGCCGCAAAGCCATGACCAGTGGAGCGCTTAAGGAGGTCCCTGATCAGAGTGTTTTTGTGAAATACCTGATCTCTGCCCTTGAGCAGAACCAGGCCACTTATCTTCCCTCTGAAACCCTCTTCGGAAACTTCAAAACGAAGGTCCTCAATAACTCACCCAATGTGCCCCAGTATGGAACCATTCAGAATGTGGGTGATGAGGGTGGCGATTTCCTATTTATCAGGAAGTAAGTCTCATCATTTTTTCAGCGACCAACCTCCTTTTAATCCAAACACAAACCAGCCAAGGTAAAGTGATCCGATTGCAAAAATGGTATCGCCGATTACCCTCAGCCATCGGATGGTTTCCAATACAGGTGTATCCAGAAATTCTGCTGAACGGGCATACCAGAGGCCATACTTGGCGCTGGCTACGGTTTGGGCCAGTCCCACCGGCAAAACACTTAATACCACCATCAGCAGCAATCCTATATTTAATGCCCAGAAGGCATTTCGAATGGGTTTTTCTTTCCACACTGCTTCAAGATCCATATCTCTCAATACAAAAAGCATTAATCCGATTCCCAGCATTCCATAGACTCCAAATAAAGCAGTATGTCCGTGTACAGGTGTGGTATTTAGTCCCTGCATGTAGTACAAGGCAATGGGAGGATTAATCAGGAATCCGAATATTCCGGCTCCCAGCAGGTTCCAGAATGCGACCGAAACAAAAAAGTATATGGGCCATTTATAAGCACTTACCCATTCTTTTGCACGGCTCAGTTTCAGATTATGATAGGCCTCAAAACCCATAAAAACCAGCGGTGCCACTTCCAGTGCACTGAAGGTTGCTCCCAGTGCAAGAACTGCAGTTGGAGTACCTGTAAAGTAGAGATGATGGAAGGTTCCGATGATTCCGCCTGACAGGAAAATAATGGTTGAGAAAAGCACACTTTTTGTGGCTATTGAGGATCTGACCAGTTGCATGCGAACAAAGAGGAAGGCCATGGCGACGGTGGCAAAAACCTCAAAAAATCCTTCAACCCACAGATGAACCACCCACCATCTCCAGTATTCTGCAATCGCAAGGTGGGTCTGTTGTCCCCACATTAATCCTGCACCATAGAAGGATGCAATGGCAATGGAAGCGATCAGGAACATGACAAGAAGATGGCGGTTTTCATCTCTTTTTTTAATGGCAGGCCAGATGGCCCGGCCCATGAGAAACAGCCAGATAAACAAACCAATGAAAAGAAAAGCCTGCCAGAAGCGGCCCAGGTCCACATATTCATAACCCTGGTGTCCGAACCAGAAGTTTTGAGCAAGTCCGAGTTTTTGCATCACACCCATCCACTGTCCCGCCAGTGAGCCGACTACGATGATAAGCAAGGCAATAAACAGCACATTCACGCCCAGTTTCTGAAATTTTGGTTCCTTTCCTGAAACAGCCGGGGCAATAAACAATCCTGTGGCCAGCCAGGATGTTGCAATCCAAAAGATGGCCAGCTGAATGTGCCAGGTCCTGGAAATGGAATAGGGCAAAAAGTCTGCAAGGGGGAGGCCGTAGAAGCCAAGACCCTCCACCCCGTAATGAGCAGTAATTACACCCATTAGGACCTGGACCAGGATCAGGGCTGTGACCACCCAGAAATATTTTAAGGTTGCCCTCATGGAAGGGGTTTGCCTGATCCCGGAAAGTGGATTCACAGCAGGTACTTCACCTTCATCCTCCTCTTTTCTGTTTGCTGCATAATACCATGCCAGCAATCCAATGCCTGCGAGTAATATGATGACACTGAAACCAGACCATAACATAAGTGATGGGGGAGGTTCGTTACCCACCAGCTTGTCGGGTGGCCAATTGTTTGTATAAGTGATATCCTTTCCGGGACGTTCGGTGATGGTTGACCAGGTCGCCCAGAAGAAGAAACAATTCATTTGAAACATCCTGTTGGCATCCTTGATACTGTTTGCCGGAATGGCGTAGGCCTCTCTCAGATAAGCCTCCTTTTCGCCATCCATGAACAAACCGGCATAGTGACTGCCAATGGCCTTGAAAGCTTCTGCCCGAAGTTCTGATATGATAAGTGTATTGCTGGCTTTATCATAGGTGTTCGTCCTTAGCTCTCTCTGCAGCCTTTTTTGCAGCATGGCCTGCTTCTCTTCGTCAAGGCCGTCATAGCTGGCATCAAATTCGGACCGGGCCATTTTATCAAGAATAAATACAGCTTCCCGGTGTAACCAATCGGCTGTCCAGTCAGGCGCTTTATAGGCACCATGACCCCATATTGTACCAACTTCCTGCCCGCCAATCGATTGCCAGATGTTTTGACCGTCCTTTATATCCTGTCCAAGCAGAATGACGGTTCCATTGGTACTTACCACCTTTTCAGGAATGGGTGGCGCTTCACGGTAGATTTCCCTTCCAAAATACCCGAGTATTCCGAATGAAATTACCATTACCATAATGAAGCCCATCCATAAGTTTTTTTGTTTTCATCGCAAGCGGATTAATTGGTTTAGGGATGTAAATATATATAAAAATATAAAAGGACCCAGTTATCCTTTATAAAAAATATTTACATTTGTATGAAATATTAAAAGCAGAAAAATGGAGATAAACAGCAATACGATCATTGGAGACATTGTGAAGGAAAACTATAAAACAGCCCGGGTTTTTGACAGGAATAATATTGATTTCTGCTGTGGGGGTGCAATTTCACTTGCCGAGGCATGTATAAAATCAAAGACAGACATGGATCGCATTCTTGGGGAGCTGGAGGCCATGATGATTGTGAGTGACCCGGATTCAGCTTACATCAACAGTCTTGAACTGGATGAACTTTGCGAATATATTGAAAAGCGACACCATAGCTATGTGAATCAGAGTATTCCCTTTCTCCAGCAGAAACTGCAAAAATTATGCGATGTTCATGGTCGATCATCACCCGGAACTTTTTAAAATAAGGGAGCTGTTTGATGGAGCGGCCGGTAATTTAAGTGCCCACATGAAAAAAGAGGAGCTGATTCTTTTTCCTTTGATCCGAAAAATGATGACATTTAAAAAGGAAAATCGGTAAGGATGTGATTGTGGAATTCAGGAAAACCATGGAATCATTGGATTCTGAACATAAAACAGAAGGAGAACGCTTTGAAAAGATGTCATCTTTGTCAGATCAATATAGCTGTCCTCCGATGGATGCAATACCTTAAAGTTACTTATCAGACCCTGAAGGATTTTGAAAAAGATTTACATCGTCATGTTCATCTTGAGAACAATGTCTTATTTAAAAAAGCATTGGCCCTCGAAGGGGAATTGTCGCTATGAAAAATTAAAATATGTTATCTAAAAGTACCGAGTATGCCATCGGGCCCTGGTTTTTATTCAGTTGAGAAACTGGGAAAACAAACGTCCCGGGGTGGAAGGAGATAGCCACCGAGATTGAAGCCCCCGTTGCCTATTCGGCGAAAATTCTTCAAACGCTCACCAGGCATCGGCTTCTGGGTTCGGTAAAAGGACGGGGAGGCGGATTTGCCTTTGAAAACATGCAATCGGATTTGCTTATCTACGATGTCATCCATGTGATGGAAGGCGATTCCTGCTTTCATAAATGTGGATTTGGACTCAAGAGTTGCAATGATGAAAATCCCTGTCCCTTGCATGACAAGTACATCTCCGTCAGGGATGGTTTTTTTGAAATCGTAAAAACGGAGACCATCAGTTCTCTTTCAGAGAAAATTCTAAGTGGCCAGGCTGTCCTGAATAGAATGATAAAGCACTGAATTACTTTTTCCTGCAGATTTTTCTTTTGTTATTCGTTCCAGAGATCAGGAATGGCACCGTGCCCGCGTGCCTTTACCGGAGCCTTGTCAACCGGGGGAAGGGTTCCGGAGTGAACCTCGAAAAGTCTTTTTGCGGTTTCCGACACGGCCTCCACCAGGAAGGGTAGGGCCGGTCGGTCACATCCACCAGTCCGCAGTTATAATTCTCTCCGTCACCACCACGCCCGGTCAGGTCCTGGTCGCACCACTGGAAATAGGAGGTGCCGATCAGTCCCGGATGTGAATAGCCTCTGTTCCGTATAGTAGCGATAGGCCACTCCTCTTTCTTCCTGTGAATTTACCTGCCAGAGGGACTGTGCCATTCCCCGGTCCACCGTTCCGAAGTGATACTCCCCGATGAACAGGGGTTTACCGGTGACTTCCGTGAATCTGTCCAGCATCTCCTTCCTGGGGTAAAGGTCATAGCAATTGAAACTGAATACATCAAAGACATCTTTGCATAACTCCAGTATTTCATTTTCTGCCTCCTGTCCGAAACGGATGCCCAGGGTCAGATGATTGGGATCGTGCTTTTCCAGTGCCCGGTCCACGGTTTCAATAAAGATCCGGAAGGTGTTGTGGATGAATTGCTTCCTGCTTTCCGGGGTATCGCTCCTTTTCGAGATGTTCCTGCAGTGCCGTTTTTATGGGTCGCTCTTTCCCTTCAAGGATCAGGTCACAGAGCCTCTGTTCGCGGCCCGGGAAAGAGGGTTCATTAAAGGTGAAATAACCCAGCAACCAGGGATTGTCGCGGTAGGGTTCCACGGTTGATCTGACCGCCTCGTCAATCATTTCCCCGAAACCGGGAGCATATACATCGGCCAGTCCCATCAGTTCACCTTCAATGCCAATACCCCTCATTTGAAGCGTAAAAGCCTTCTGGTTCCGGTCGTAAACATCGCTGCTTGACCAGTTGGCAATGGTATTGAGTCCCCAGCGATCCATCCGGGTGATGATATTGTCAATGGATCTCTCCCTGTAATCCTCCCCATATCTGCGGGAGAGGTTCCATCGCGCCAAAGGAGGGGGCCCGGTACCTGCCTGTTTTCCTGACCAGCGTCCCCAGGAGGCAGTTCCTTGTAAAGGTTCTCGGCGATGTTCGAGCCTGTAGACATCGCCACCTCCACCCGGTCCCACACAATTCACCCCGTGGGAAAGAAAAAGATAGCCCTCGGGATCCACAAACCACCAGCGGCCGTCAATTTTCTCCGTTCTGAAAAAACCGGTGCCTTCATCAATCCGGGCATCCAGGTAACCTCCGATATTTGGAATAATTATATTGCTTCCTCGTCCACCGTCTGTCTGTCCTCGGCTACTCCACTCCTCCTGAAGCTGTTCAAGGGAATGTATCTTGCCCTCCCAGTCACCCAGGTTATACTGTCCGAATTCATCCACCACCGGGATTTCACCCAGGTACAGATCGCCCGGATCCTCTTTGGCCAGGCTTACAGATCGCAGTTTCATTACCGGGTTGCCGATGGGTGCATGCATCCTGATGCCGATGGAGTCCACTCCCCGGAGCGGACTCCTGTGTCCGGTCAGGTTGATCCATCCGGTATACCTGGGCTGGTTATAGGTTGCCGCCAGGTCACTGCGGGCAGCCGGGGGTTCCCTGTAGAAACTCAGCGGGATGGCCAGCCTGTTCCAGCCATTGGGAGTGTAACTCATTACCCGCAGTTCGTTGTATCCCTCTCTGTGGTGAAGCCCACCTGAAAGCGCTGGGGTGTGGTAATCATAAATTCCAGGACAACAAATTCATAATCATCCCAATTGGCCGGTAATCCGGGTGAAATATCCTCCAGCGAAAACTTCATTCCGGAAACTTCCTTTTCACTGTCAAAATGAAATACGTGGTCCTCTGTAGCATGAAAGCAGTGAGAAGCAGAAGCAGGAAGGCAATTCCCCTGATCTAGGCCTGCTGTTAATTTAAATGAGTTGTTTTGCTTCATTGTTTTGATCCGCAATGTTATGATTAACTCCCACTTCGGTATTCCTGATATTCATAGGTACTTTTAAATTGAAATTATTTTTGTTAAACATGGATGGCTCGGCTACATCGCTAAGCAATTCTGTTGTAAATTTCGTTCCCGTCTTACTCAGATCTCGGAGTATAAACATTATTAGAATAAATAAGTCCCTAGATGGCCAAAGTTAAGAAATTCGGAACCTTTAACGGTGTATTTACGCCTTCAATTCTTACAATTTTGGGTGTAATCATGTATTTGCGCTTTCCTGCCATTATTGGACAGGCAGGATTGATCAATACCATTGGAATCATTGTCATCGCACATATCATTTCAATCACAACCAGTTTAAGTGTGGCTTCCCTGTCGACCGATAAACCGGTTCAGAACGGCGGCACCTATTTTATGATTTCCCGGAGCCTGGGGCTGCCCATCGGAGGAACATTGGGACTGGCACTTTTTGTGGGCCTTTCATTCAGCGTCAGCCTTTATTTGATCGGGTTTGCAGAAAGTTTTCTGCAGTACTGGGGCTTTGACAACAACATCAACTCCATTCGCATCACCGGTTCAATTGTCCTGATTGCAGTAACCACCCTCACTTTCATCTCTACTTCCCTGGCCATCAAGTCGCAATACTTTATTATGGCTGCCATTGTTTTGTCGCTTTTATCCATTTTTCTGGGGAAACACGAATTTGCACCCACAGAAGTAAACCTGGCCCCGCTGGCCACAGCTGCACCATTTATGCTCCTTTTTGGTATTTTTTTCCCGGCGGTTACAGGTTTTGAAGCCGGTGTTTCCATGTCGGGTGATCTTCAGAATCCAAAAAAGTCCCTGCCCATAGGTGCCATGTCGGCAGTCGGAGTGGGTTTTATCGTTTACCTGGGCCTGGCTTTTTTCTATGCTTATACCGTTGATGCCGAGGCCCTTGTCAATGACCCGCAGATTTTGTTCAAAATATCGCTGGTCCCCGGGCTGGTTATTGCCGGCATCTGGGGGGCGACCCTTTCTTCTGCCCTGGGCAGTATTCTGGGAGCACCCCGGATTTTACAGGCCATTGCCATGGATAAGATTGCTCCCCGCTTTCTGGCCAAAGGTTCTGGCAAAACCAATGAGCCCCGTAATGCCTTGCTGGTGGCATTTGTGATTGCTGAGGCTGGAATATTGATTGGACAACTGGATGTCATCGCACGAATTGTATCCATGTTCTTTATTACCACCTATGCATTTTTAAATCTGGCTTCGGCCATTGAAAGCTGGTCGAGTTCCGATTTTCGGCCGGCTTTCAGAATACCCCGCTTTGTGAGTGTCCTCGGCGCCATGTCTGCCTTTATAGTGATGATTTTACTGGATTTCCTGGCCCTGGCAGGAGCCACCGTCGTTCTGGGGTTGCTGTATTTCTTCCTGCAGCGAAAAGAACTGATTCTTGAAAGTGGGGATGCATGGAGCAGTTTCTGGACAAATCTTGCGAAACGTTCGCTTTTAAAACTTACAGCTCACAAGGATAATAAACGTAACTGGCGCCCGAATATTATCCTTTTCAGCTGGTGGTGAAAAGGCCCGGCCTCACCTGGTAGAAATCGGACTTTCCCTAAGTGGTAAATTGGGAGCGCTAACTGATTTTAACCTGGAAGATCGTCAGAATCCGGTGTACACGAAGCTGACAGATGAACCGGCAAAGGGCAAAAACGGGAACTATTTTACCAGGGAATTTGAATGCGATTCACCTTGCAGAATGGCATTAAAATGGTTTCAAGCATATATGGATTCAGTGGTTTTGAACCCAATACGGTTTTAATGGGCTGGAGCAGGAACGTTCAGAATGCCGATTTTCTGGCCGACATCCTGAAAGACTTTAATGCTAAAAATCTGAATGCGGTTTTCCTGGATTATGATAAAACCAATGGTTTTGGAAAAAAGGAAAACATTGATATCTGGTGGAACGGCAAAGGGAAGGCATTTAAGTTTTTCACTGAATATCCTGAGATTTCTTTTGTCGGATTCAAGCCTGGCGCGATGCCCGAGGTGCGAATTCTTATTATTAATAACGACACCTCCCTGAATGAGGGAATCATCAGAAATACAAATGCCATTTCTGACGGAAAAACGAATGCAGCGCAGAAGTTAAGAGTAATCAGTGACGATTTTGGTTCCCGCAGCAGGGAGGAGCTTATTAATTCTGAATCACTGGGTGCCGATCTGCTGGTCCTTGGATTGTCCCAGAATAAGAGTGTGCTTACAAAAGAATATATTGGAAGCATTAACAGGCTTTCCAGCTTTGCCTGCCAGCCTTCTTTTGCTGAGCCCATCTGTGGAATTTGAGGAGATCAACCTGCTTGAGAACCTGAAATCAAAAGTCCAGGCAGGCAGATTTTGTTCCGGAATCGATCCAGTTGCCGGCCTTGCCTGCTCTTGAGAACCGGGTTGTAAAAAGCCGCATTGAAAAGCTGGATGCAGATTGTATGGCCATGGCTAATTTATTTGTTGAGAAAACACCATTTATAAGACAATTGAAAGCCTGCAGGCCATCCAGGCGAATTTTGGCGATTCTGTCAGTCCAGAATATCTCCACGCTGAAAAGATGAACTCCTTGAAAACGGGAAGAAGGGCTTTGGAAAAACGCTTGCCAGAAACCAGCAGTTGTACCTCAGGGCTGTCAATGGCATTGCCGGTAAGAAGAATGCCCTGGTTGCTGAAGGAACTTAAGGAGGTACTTGCATCACGGGATATCCGATCTAATGGCCCGTATGGGGAATTATGCATTTGAAGCACCTGAATCGCTTATGATTCCCTATGTTCATGCTCCACAGCGGGAAGGAAAAGGAGCATAAATACAATTTCAGAAAATCCCTTTCTTTTTATATCGAAACCTTGGTTAAGCCACAGATTAACAGCAGAGCTTGATAAACTTGAGGAGATTGCGGTTGGAGAACTTGAGGATTTGAGGAAACTCATTCCCGGAATTAATGATGCATATGAAAAGCTTGCCTTAAACGAGGGGCACGATCTGACAAACGGGATTAGAGGGTTTTGACACCTATCTGATCGAATTTAACGGGATTGAACAAACGACTGAAGCAGATGCGAAAGACAAGCTGCTGGCATGTAATTTTGAATGGCATTCCGCAAGCTCTCCATTTCCATGGCTCTGGATATGGAAGGATGTACAATATCAGTCCGGGAGCTCAGGGAAGGCAAGCAAAGCCCATTCGGAGATCTTTGGCAGAGTATCTGCAATCTTTTGCGGACAGTTTTGGGGAGGGTTTCATCATGTTGAACAATACCCTCTACCTCGATACAATCATCCTTTCAAACAGAAACATTGCCAAAAATCTGCTCAGGAGTGGAAATGAGAAAATAGGCGTCCGGGTTTCGGAATTATTGCTTCATCCCATGGATCAACTCCTTGCTTTTATCAGCGGGGATGCAAAAAATAAGAAAGCTGTTTTCAAAGCACCTGTTTTTCCTGACAAGGCTATCTGTCCTGGATATTTTTAATAGTACCTGGGACAGGATTTCTGAATTCAAAGGCGATTTCAGTGAAGAATTGGTCGTCCCCGAGTCGATCTACAGTGCTGAGGGTGTACTGAAGTTCAGCGATTATACTGCCTTCCCTGCCAATCTAAAGAAGATGTCCACTTATTATTTGGATACTTTGTTTTACGAGCCTTTCTACCGTGAACTTCAGGACTTTGAAAGGATCGTAAACACAGCCATTGTTGAGTGCAGGGAAGCAAATAGCCTGCTGATTTTTCATCTGAATAATCTGAATGAGCCCGGTGAGTTTCGCTGGATTTATCAAAAGATTCAGGATCGCAGATCTATGAAAAGCTCTCTAAGCAGCTTATGGGTGAAAAGGAGAAAGTGGAAGCTGCCCTGGCCAGGATTGATCATCATGGCCAGGCATTTATCCAGGAAGCTTACTCCAGGTTATTCTATCATTCACTTTTTGATTCGGAGAGCAAAATTGATTCTGAAAAACGCGAACAAAAGGGCAAAAGGTATACCCTGGGCATTTCAAAACGGATCAGGGCCTTCAGAGCTTCCCTGAACGGGATGATTGTCTACCTGCTCAACAGCAGCAGCAGCGGGGTCCTGCTTTCCAGGCGTTATCTGGCTGAAAAGGAACACACATACACTAACAGTACCCAGATTCTGGACCTGGTGGATGAATTATTGCCAGAGGAAAAAATTTATAACAAGGTACCGGTCTTTTACAGAAATTTACTGAGTAGCGCTTCGACAATAAGTGATGAATTCTGGGTGCCAAGAAACAGGGAATTTGGTTTGCTCAGGGAAGCTTCTCAAAGGCACAGAAGGGGCATTGGCGGTGCGGTGATGATCAAGGGAGAGCATGGAGCGGGAAAAACTACTTTATCAAGGTATGCGGCCACCCACTTGTTTAAAAGAAGAAATATATTCTGGATCGATCCTCCTCCTGGTGGATCTGATGATCTGGAGGTCTTTCTCTCTGTGCTTCAAAAACAAGTGGCACGGCTGAATGATTTTGATAGCATATTTGACAGTTTACCTCTCGAAAGCATGCTTGTTATCAATAACCTTGAATTGTGGTGGGAAAGAAGAGCCGGGGGAGACAAGGTATTGTTAAAGCTTATTGAGTTAATACGGCAATACGGGAATAAGGTCTTATTCGTCATGAACTGTAATATTCATGCCTTTAATCTGATCAAGAAAATTATTCCCACTTGAAAACGCCTGCCTCTCAGTCATTGAATGCGAGCCATTTAATGCGAAAGAGTTACAGCAACTGGTGCTAAGCCGTCATAAGTCAAGTGGCATCAGCCTTAACTATCATGGCACCCCCGAGGAGTCTGTTTCACAACTGTCCCTCTCCATTTTATTTAACAAGTATTTTGCTATCTCAAATGGCAATCCTGGCATTACCCTGAACAGCTGGAAGGTAAATATTAGCTGCTGCCGGAAATGATTCGATCAGTATTAAGAAACCGGAGAAAGCCAATGATGAGATTTTAAATAATCTTCAGCCGGACTGGTTGATATTTATTGCACTGTTTATTCAGCATAAGGAGTGTGATTATTAATAAGCTGGCCAGGTTAAGCGCTTACAAGCCTGACTTTGTGAAGAACCTGGTGGTGAATCTGAAGGATGCGGGGATTCTTGTTCGAAAGAATGAGGAGGTTTATACCCTCGGGAGAAATATTGAGCCGCTGCTCGTTGATGTATGTCTAAGCAAAGGAATTATTTAAAGCCATGATGATCAAACTATTTTTTATCGGGATATTGCTTTTCGCAGCTTTCAGGTTTCTTGTATTCCTGGGAAAAAAAGCCGGCTTTTCCAGGCAGGTTAAACATCATCTGAATTACATCCTTTCGATGGTTGAATTGCTGGTCTGGTTTTCCTTTCTCACCTGGGTGATTAAACTGGTTTATTCGGGCGGGAATCAAACGGTCCTGTTCTTTAGCGGTATTGTAGTGGTACTCCTGATCGTCCCGGCCTTTATTCTTTTAAGGGATTTTGTTTTCGGAATTTTCCTGAAGGCTCAAAATAAAGTGATTGAAGGTACTTTCATTGAACTTGGAGGACATCAAAGGTGAAATTGTGAAAGCGGGACAGTTTTTTCTGAATATCGAGGACCAGCAAGGCACTGTTAAATCGCTCGGTTACTATAAGGTGAATTCCAGGGTCATCTCAATTTCGGGAGACCAATCTTTACTGGAAAGACTGGTGCTGGAGTTTAGCTTCCCTGCATCAAACCGGATCAATGAAAGCATTGAAAGCTTAAGTTACCATCTTATCAACACCCCCTGGGTTGCTGCCTCAAAGGCGCCGATTGTAGAAGATGTTAGCACTGAGGCCGAAAAAACGGTGGTGAGGATGGCTGTGTTTGTAATCCATAAGTCTTACAGGGAAAACATCCTGGACATGGTCAATCAAAATCTTGCTAAATCTGACTTTTCCCCGGAAATTATTTAACATAATCCGGTAATTCCCGGTGGCTGTGGTCGCAAAAGGGGGGTGTTTTGGTCAGCTTACAGCTACACCATTTCACAAGCTGTTTCTCGCTTATCATCACCCGGAGTGGCATAAATTTAGTCTCTCTGTGGGAGCCATCACAAAAGGGTTGCTTCTGGCTTCGGCCACATGCACACCAGAGGTAAGTACCTGCCTCTGTTTCAAGTTTGATGGAGCGAAGACCGGCTACAATTACTTTCTCATTCTTCATGATCTACATCCCTCGTCGATCGCCAAAAGTATCATATTTGTATTCATCCCTTTGTGTATTCTGCATATGGGTGTTTTGGTAATCCGGAAGGGAATATACGTCAATATTGTCGCTTCTGTCGCTATCCTGTCGCCCCTGCTTGTATACCCAGAGTTTCCGTGTACCATTGGAGTCTACAATTTTCAGGTCATTGCTATCCTTAAGCTCTAAAACCATAGTGCCCTCTTCATTAATGACGTATATTGTGGAAAGAACATCCACATAGTTTGTTGTAGCCTCAAGTTCATTGCTTGACCTGTACTCAACACAGGTATAGGCCAGTTCGATCAGGGCATCATCATTAAACACATCCTTTGATATGGATTTTAATTCGTCAAAATGAAGCCCCCTGGGCAAATCTAAGGAGACGGTTTTCCACTGGGTAAAATCGGAAGAGTAAAGCACTATTGCTTTTTTGTCTTTATCATAAGTGGCGTATTTGATTTCGCCCTTATCCAGTAAAATCGACTGTACACCTTCATCATGGCTTCCTTCAAATTTGATCTGTGCGTGAACTGAAATTTGTAGTGCCAGAAAAGCAATAATGGCGACCAGACTTTTGAGTTTCATGAAGGTAAAATTTTAAGTTTCAATAGCATTTAAACATCTCTTGAGGGCAGAAGGTTCATTTCAGCCCCGTCCCCGTGATTTGTGATTTCCCTCCCGGTACTGAAGAATGATGATTTAAGGCTGCATTCCTATTTTTTCTAAACAATTGATATCAAGTATATTAAATTAATGAAGGGCTTGACTTGTATTGTTATGTTATCTAACTTACATAAATGATAAACCACAATTTCTATTTAAGCTAAAACTAAACTTATGAAAACCAGACTAGTGAATCTCTCCCTTCTTGTCTTTGTATTCTTCCTTTTCAACTACGGATGTACCAGTGAGCCGGTGACAACTGCTACCTCGGCTGATGGTGTTGAGATCTCTTTCAGTAACCAGGGCAGCGGTGATGCCTGCATCCTCCTGGTCCACGGGTGGACCAATAATAACACTATTTGGGACCTGCAGTTACCCGCTCTCACAGATGAGTATCAGGTTGTAGCCATCGACCTTGCAGCTCATGGGAAATCTGGTAATAACCGTAGCGATTGGACCATGTCGGCCTTTGGTGAGGATATAGCCGCTGTGGTCCATGCGGCGAAACTCAAAAATGTCATCCTTGTGGGATTTTCAATGGGTGGGCCGGCTGTTCTTGAAGCTGCAAAGTTGCTGCCTGACCAGGTAGCCGGTATTATTCTGGCAGAAGCCATTAATAATCCCGAAGATCAACTTCCACCGCCCGTGGTTCAATGGGTAGACAGTACTTTCATGGATCTGATTGAGAATCCAACAGCTGAAAAGGCTATGAACCTTGGGTTTTTTATGAATAATCCGGAAGAAGCCACACAAAAAGTTAAATCCATGCTTGACCGGGACCAGACCGGTTGGCGGGAAATACTACTCGAGAATATCAGGTGGTCCAACGAAGATTGCATCGAAGCACTGGAATCCGTGAAGGTTCCACTCATTGTGATCAACGCTGACAATATGCCTACGGCAGTCGAGGTATTTGAGAAATATGTTCCCTTCTTCGAGGCCAGAATCCTGTCAGGTACCGGTCATGTGATGATGTGGGATGTTACAGATGATTTCAACCGTGTTTTGGAAGAAAGCATCCAGGAGATCTTGTCTGCTCCATAATAAAGGTTCATTCCTGTGTTAAAAATCATCTAATTTTTCCATTTCAGGAGGCTATAAGCTTAGATCTCAATATCTTTATTTAGAAACGTTAAAGATAAGGATATGAAGGTCTCTCTTAAAGGAATTTTTGCACTCATGGTTTTTGCTGGAGTAAACATCCAGCTTTTCGCACAGGAGCCTCCGCTCCAACCCACCGGTTTATTTGATCGTTCGGAAGTGATTATGGTCTGGGATGAAGGTACCACCAACGGGGCCAAAGTCCTTGAGGAAAACCTGAAGTTGAAGTTCAATTACCAGGGTTTTGATGAAGGAGAGCGGCTTATTGGAGCCGGGAAGGTGGTCAGCGATACCACAATGAGTTTTTCCAGAAGGCAAATTGATCTCATTACGGGTGATTTTAATGGCGATAATATGGCCGATTACCTTTATTCCCTCACTGGAAGAGCTGATACCTTAAAACTTGTGCTGGCACGAAGGGGTAAGGCCTTGAATTATAGTGAGGAAAAGGATATTTATCAATTTGACGGAAGGGTACTCCTGGGAAAAAACCTGATCCTGGGTGATTTGAACGGGGATGGTTTGAATGAGTTTGTGGTGGGCTACCGTCCCTTTGACCAGGAAGTGGCCCATGTGGCCGTGTTTGGTTTTGATGACAATTTTAAGATCAAACTGTTAAATACCATAGAGCTCTCGGTGGCTGTGGATGATTTTGTCATTGATCTGGCCGATCTGGATGGAAGCGGGGATGACGAGCTGGTTATGGGCTACCGTGATTTCCAGGGTTCTAATGATTATTTTCTCAGGGTATTTGATTTTAATGAAGCCGGAACTCCCCTGGATAAGACTGAGCTGAAGCTTGACCTGAAATTCGGGGCCAATGAGTATGGCAGTGCCGCCCTGGGTGGGGCTGACTTTGACAGTGATGGCCTGGATGAACTTGTGGTGGCTTTTACGAAGAATGAGCATGATGCTCCCAATAATCCGGATACCTATCTCTATACGGCAGTACTTATGGATGATCCTTCCACCGGGGCTGTGGATCCCCTGGAAATGATCCACTTCTACAGTGACAGCTATGTCTCGGGGACCTTTAATTATAATGGGGTATGGCAGATTCTGCTGAAATCAGGAGACCTGAACGGCGATGGGAAGATGGAGGTTTTACTGGGCTGTTACTCCGGGGTACGGATCTTCAAGGGCGCAGCAGATAATCAAATCGAATACCACGGACAATCAAGCGTAAACGGATTTGCTGAAAGTCTTCCATCCATTAATTATTTTGATGTGGCCGATATTACCGGCGATGACAGGGATGATATCGTTGCCCTGAATCATTATTTTGGGAACGGGCCGGTTGGCGACCAGGGATTCAGCCTGAGCATGTACCAGTTCGACAGCACTCTTATTACCACCAGAATTGAGTCTGCAAACCAGATGAACGTCATTGACAACGGAGGTGGAGGAGGAATGCATGAGACCCACTATGCTGTAGCGTTGAGCGATTTTGATGGCGACCTCTTCCGGATTGGCGATTATACCAGCCAGGGTTGTTTCAGCAATGTAATCAAACCCATGACGGTGTTGAACACACCTCCGGTTCACATCGATTATATCAATGGTTTTCTGCATGATGTGAACGAATGTTTTGGTCAGAACGATTGTCAGAGCAGTGTCCAGAAAGCGACCGAGGAGTTCAGCCAGGATGAGTTCTCCATCCAGAGTTCCAGCCAGGGAGACTGGGGATTTCAGTTTGGTCTTACACTGGGAATCGATCAGAATCTTGGCGGTGTAGGGGGCGTGGCCATGTCTCCCATTGAATTAACCTCCCTTTTTGGAGGAGACCTGGAAGAACTGGTTGTGGATAAAACCACTACCACCATAGGACAAACCACCAGCTCTTCATTTTTCCAAACGGCTTCCATGAATAAGCGTTTCAGCCGGGATGATGCCATACTGTCCATCGTCAGTGACTACGAGCGCTGGGAATACCCGGTTTATAATGAATATGATGATCTGCTGGGGGAGATTGTCATTCTGATCCCCCAGACCACCAACCAGGAAAACTGGTTAAGGGGAAGTCAGTCACTGGAAGTGGCTGGAATGGTGCAGTTTCATGAAGCGGGTAACCTGCTTTCCTACCGGAAATTTGTCAGCACACCCGAAGAACTGATGGCGCAAAATCCCGATATCAGGGAGATCATATCCATTGCCAACGAGCATGAACTGGACCTGAATTCCAGCTACACTGAAAGTATCACCTGGGGCAATGAGTTTGAGAGATCAAATGTAAGCGTGGAAAATACGGTGGAGACGCAACCCAGCGGCGGACTGAATATACTGGGCTTTCAGATCAGGGCTGAGGATAAGTCCGTTGCAGAGGAAGAGTTGATTACCTCTCATGTATACAGGGCAGGTAAAAACCTGGGGATAGAAGTTTTTGGCTCATCCCTTGCTGCCAACTCATATGAATATAAGGTGAAGCCTTACTATTACTGGTCGAAAAGCGGGGCCCTTGTGGTGGATTATATGATCGACCTGAGCCAGGGCTCCTTCTGGCAGGAAAACTATGGAGTCCAGGATCCGGGCTTTATTTTGCCCAACCGTCTGGATTCCCTGAAGGCCAAAAATGAGATTGATAAGATTACTGACCTGGATGAGTATTATAAAACCCCTTCCATTCTATTTGAACCGGCTATTCCTGTGAACGGCGATACGGTCAGGGTAACGACTATAGTCCACAACCTGAGCCTGTCACCCACCAGCGATCCCGTTGAGGTCTCTTTCTACCTGGGGGATCCTGATAAGGGAGGAACCCTGATCTCTGATGTGGAGGGTCGGACAGTGTTTACCACGGAAGGGCTCATTGAGGACCAGGGATATTCCATTTTTGATTTCAAATGGAAGGCAAAATTTGAAAGGTTTGACCGGATGTATGCATTGATTGATCCCGCAGGGAAGCTTGCGGAAAACAGGCTTGACAATAACAAGGCATGGGCCCCGGTTCAGCGTTTTGGAGCCTGTGGAGATCCGGTTTCAGCAGCGCAGATCCCGCTTCAGGCCCTGAGTTTTGAAGATCGCTTCAGCATCTATCCCAATCCCGCCAGGAGCTTTATTACCCTGGAGTATGCGGGTCCGGATATTACCGAAGTGGTGGTTACAGTTAGCGATTTGAGCGGTAAAAATTTCATGATAGAAGCTGTGGATTTTTATGGTTCTGACCATGCCGCCACCATCGATATCAGTGGGCTTGAGAGTGGCTTATACATTATAGGATTATCCACAGGGAATTACCAGCAATATACCAAACTGCTGATTGATTAAGCCCGCTGTCCGGCCTTAAGCCTGATAGGATGGCTTAGAAACCTACACTCACTCCAACACTGTAGAATGGTTCCCACTGACGGTATGGTGAGTTGGCATTATTCAGTACGTCGAATAAGACCTGGGCGTTTAAAGAGGCACGACCACCAATGGGCTGGCGAAAACCTGCTCCAAGGAAAAGGAAGGGTACCCAAAATCGGTCCTCACTATCTGTTCCACTATAGTTTTGATAATTATATGCGGCATATTCGGCATGAAGGTATAGTTGCTTAATAACACTCAGCCTGGCAAACAGGCTCCCGCCGTAATTGGAGTAGGAGTAGGTTTGTGCGTAGCGATTGTCCTGGATGTAATCATACCTGATCTTGAGACCAAGCGAGAGACGGGGGATAATCTTATATCCCACCATGGGCTCAATGCCCATGGAGGTGTAAGTTCCAAGGGAGAAATTCACATATCCGCCAAAATAGATTTTTTGCTTCCAGGCTCCCTTATTTGCTTTGGGTTCAGGCTGCGAAACCGGCTGGGCTTCCTGGGCCGGAACAACTACGGGGACTGTATCCTGGGGAGGAACAGTGGGTATGGTATCCTGGGCTGAAACAGCAGGATAAATCAGGCAAAGGGCAATGATGCTTAAGATCAGTTTCATGGGTTGAACAGTTAATATTTCTATTGTAAAAACAAGATAGTGATATTTTAGTTTTTGCTGCATTGGTTTTTTATCTTTAGGAACTAAACAAAAAACAGAAGGAAGCTTATGTTAAGAAAAATTATTGCAGCGTTTTTCCCGGGTGATGAAGTAGCCGAGGTAAATCCATATGGAAACGGGCATATTAACGATACCTATAAAGTGGTATTCGAAGGGGGAGCTAGATCCCTGTATTCTGCAGAAAATTAATGTGGCTGTCTTTACAAATCCCGACGGCCTGGTTGATAATCATGTTAAAATACTGAACTTCCTTGAGTCTGATCAATCGGATATAGAAATCCCCTCCCTTTGTCCGCTTGCCTCGGGTGGATACCTCTATATTGATGAGTCGAAGGGGGTGTGGAGAATGATGAATTTTATTCCCGACTCCTTTTCCATAGGTATTGTGAAGGAAGACTGGCAGGCAAGCCAGGCCGGTTTTGGTTACGGATGGTTTGCAAAAAGTTGTGCAGGTCTGGATGCATCACAATTTGTAGAGGCCATTAAGGATTTTCACAGGCTCTCATTCAGGGTCTGGCAGCTTGATCAGGCCATTGAAGGAGACAAGGCCGGCAGGTTGGCCGGGGTGCAGGAACTGGTCGATTTTTACAAGGCGCGCCAGGAGAAACTGATGGTAATTGAGCGAATGGTCGATGCAGGAGAGATCCCCCTGAGGGTGGTCCACAACGATACCAAGATCGACAACCTTCTTTTCAGGGGTGAGAAGGCCTGTGCGGTGATTGATCTTGATACAACCGGTCCAGGGATTCTGTATTACGATTTTGGTGACTCCATCAGGACCATTTCCAATACCGCTGCAGAGGATGAAAAGGACCTGGGGAAAGTGGATTTTAATGCAAGGGCTTTCAGGGAATTTGCCCGTGGTTACCTGGAGGAAGTTAAATCCATTACCACTCCCGGGGAGGCTGGTAAATACTACCTTGCCCCGGTATTGATGACCTACATCATGGGAATCCGCTTTCTGGCTGACTATCTTAATGGCGATGTTTACTATAAAGTTGGCTACCCCGAACACAATTTGGTCAGAAGCCGTGTCCAGCGCAGGCTGATCGAGTGTATGGAGATACAGGAAGACTATATGAAGGAGGTCATCGCTGAGATTTTGTAAGTCTGAATAATCGGGCATAAGAACTTTAAAAAACAATATGGAGATGAAAAGAGCATTCGTAACGCTTATCAGGATTGGCATTTTTGCACTATTGCTTGGTCTGCTTGCTTGTGGACAATCATCAACACAGGTGGTTTCTGATGTTCCCGGACCACTTGAATTGTTCCCAACACCCGAGCGTCCGGCCGGACAGGAGGATGTGATTGAGCTAAAATGCGAGCCCCTGGAAACAGTGCGCATGGCAATTATTGGTCTGGGTATGAGGGGCTCAGGAGCTGTCCATCGTTATACCTACCTGGAGGGAGTTGAGATCAAAGCCCTTTGCGACCTTGAGCCTTATAATACGGGGAGGGCCCAGAAGATTCTTACCGACGCAGGCTTTCCGGAGGCTGATCTTTACAACGGGCTCGAGGATTATAAAGCGATCTGTGAGCGGGATGATATCGACCTGGTTTACATCTGTACCAACTGGGGCATGCATACTCCCATTGCCGTATATGCCATGGAGCATGGCAAGCATGTGGCCACCGAAGTGCCTGCAGCCATCACCATTGAGGAGTGCTGGCAACTTGTGAATACCGCAGAAAAAACACGCCGTCACTGCATGCAATTGGAAAACTGCAATTATGACTTTTTTGAAATGGCTACCCTGAACATGGCCCAACAGGGTTTGTTCGGGGAGGTCCTCCATGGGGAAGGGGCTTACATCCATGATCTGCGTTTCTTAAATTTTGCGGAGTATGAGCCAGGGAAATCAGCCTATCATGGACATGTGGCGTCTGAAAGAGAATGAGATTCGTAATGGTAATCTTTACCCCACACATGGTTTTGGTCCCATCTGTCATATTATGAACATACACCGTGGCGATCGCATGACCCATATTGTGTCCATGTCCACCAAGCAGGTCGGGATGAATTCTTATGCTGCTGAAAAATATGGAGCTGACTCAGATTATGCCACACGTGAGTATAAAAGGGGGGACATGAACACTTCCCTGGTACGCACAGAAAATGGTAAAACGATCATGATTCAGCATAATGTGACAAGCCCCAGGCCCTACAGCAGGATTCACCTGATTAGCGGGACCAAAGGTTTTGCCCGGAAATGGCCCGAAAGGGGACTGGCCTTTGAGCCCAATGCCCATGAGTTTCTGCCCGAGGATGAAATGGAAGCCATGTTGGAGAAGTATGAGCATCCCATCACCAAAGAGGTTGGAGAGAAGGCCCGGGAAGTGGGTGGTCACGGCGGCATGGACTTCATCATGGACTACAGGCTGATCTATTGTCTTCGTAATGGTCTGCCCCTGGATCAGGATGTATATGATGCGGCTGAATGGTCGTCTATATCGGAACTTTCAGAGAAGTCGGTTGAGCTGGGAAGCATGCCCATTCTGTTACCCGATTTCACCCGGGGAGCCTGGGAAAAGGTGGACAGGGTCACCTATTATCACAACCAGGATTTTTAATCCCAGCTGAGGATTACCTTGCCGCAGTTTCCTTTTGCCATGATATCGAAGCCCTTCTGGAACTCATCTATGTGGAAGCGGTGTGTGATAATGGGGGAAAGGTCCAGTCCCGACATGAGCATCTGCTCCATCTGGTACCAGGTTTCGTACATCTCGCGGCCGTAAATTCCTTTCATGGTAAGGCCCTTGAAGATGATGCGGTTCCAGTCCACCTGTGTACTCGAGGGAAGGATGCCAAGCAATGAAATTTTACCTGAATTGTACATGTGATCCACCAGTTGATTGAAGGCAGCCGGTGCCCCGGAGCACTCCAGCCCGATATCGAATCCGATCATTCCCATTTCGTTCATCACGGATCTAAGGTCCTCCTTTAGCGGATTAACAACCCGGTCGGCACCCATTTTTTTTGCCAGGTCGGCCCTGTAATCACTGGTCTCAGTGGCCACCACATAACGGGCTCCGGCAAAGCGGGCCACAGCCACGGCCATGCTTCCGATGAGTCCTGCCCCGGTCACCAGTACATCTTCCCCGATCATGGGAAAGGAGAGTGCAGTGTGAGTGGCATTCCCCAGTGGATCCATGATGGAGAGGACTTCGTCGGGAATACTGGCATTCATTTTCATTACGTTGCTGGAGGGAACCTTCACATACTGGGCAAATGACCCGTTGATGTTCACCCCGATTCCAATGGTGGTCTCGCAGATATGCTGACGTCCACGCCGGCAATTCCTGCAGTGCCCGCATGAGATGTGTCCTTCACCGGTTACCCGGTCACCCTCCTGAAATTCACTGACCTCACTTCCCACCTGGGCCACATGACCCATATATTCGTGGCCGATGGTCAGTCCCACGGGGATGGTTTTTTGGGCCCATTCATCCCAGTTATAGATATGCAGGTCGGTTCCGCAAATGGACGATTTGGAGACCTTGATCAGGACATCGTTGGGTCCGGTTACCGGGACGGGAACATCTTGCATCCAGATGCCCTTTTCTGCTTTGGATTTTACCAGTGCTTTCACAAGTAGCTATTTAGTTTATTTTTTCCCAAAAGGGAAAGTAATTATGGTCATGGACGTTTTATGGGGTGAAAGTATGAAATATTCGAGCCTTGCACAATACGAAAAGGACGTTTTTTAAATGTTTAACACGATGCTGGGCTATGGTACTTTTCGAAATAAACCTATATTTGACATTGGAGCTTTACTAATCTCAGATTATTCTAAAAAGAAAAGAAAATGGAAACAAGAAGATCCTTTGTAAAGAAGACTGCCCTTGCCGGCACAGGTATCATTGTTGCACCAACCATTATTCCTGCAAAGGCCTTTGGAGCCAATGACCGAATCAATGCTGCTGTTTTAGGCCTGAATGGGCGTGGCACAGCTCATGTTCAGGGTTTGATGGTTCAGGACAATGTGCAGGTTACCACCCTGTGCGACCCGGATATGAATATTCTTTAAAAGCGCCAGAAAGAGTTTAAGAAGAACTATGGTACAGGATGTGGCTCTTGAGCAGGATCTTCGAAGGGTAATGGACAATAAGGACATCGATGTGGTCAGCATTGCCACGCCAAACCACTGGCATGCACTTTCGGTAATCTGGGCCTGCCAGGCCGGCAAGGATGTTTATGTGGAAAAACCGGGTTCTCATAATATCTGGGAAGGACGCAAGATGGTGGAAGCGGCTCATAAGTATGACCGCATTGTTCAGCACGGGGTGCAACTCAGATCAGTTCGCCGGCAGTGAACGAAGCCATAGAATTGATGCGGGATGGATATATTGGCAGGGTCTATATGGCACGTGGTCTGGTTTTCCGCTGGAGAGGTGATATTGGAGATAAGGGATTTTCTCCTGTGCCTGAAGGACTCGATTATGATTTGTGGACCGGGTCCTGCTCCCAAACGACCCTTTACAGAAAACCTGGTTCATTATAACTGGCACTGGCACTGGGATTATGGAAATGGTGATGTGGGCAACCAGGGCATTCACGAAACCGATCTTGTGCATGTGGGGACTGGATGTGGGACTTCCCACAAAGATCACCTCCATGGGAGGAAAATTCCTCTGGGATGACTGCAAGGAGGTTCCGGAAGTGCTTACTTCGGTTTATAATTACCCTGAAGAGAATAAGATCATTCAGTTTGAAGTACGCCCCTGGTGCACCAACACCGAGGAGGGTGCCACTGTGGGAAATATTTTCTATGGCGACAAGGGAATCCTGGTGGTGGATGGATATGATAAGTATAAGACCTATCTGGGGCAAAACAGGGAACCCGGAAAATCGGGACAGGATGGCGGAGAATCCGGATCGGAAATGGACAGGGGTGCCGGTGGAACAGACGGGCATTTTGCCAATTTCATTGAGGCGGTCCGAAAGCATGAAGCATCCCTTTTAAATGCTCCGGTGGAAACGGCTCACCTCTCTTCAGGATTGGCCCACCTTGGTAATATTGCCTACAGGTTGGATCGTGTTTTGACTTTCAATCCTGAATCTGAGACATTTGTAAACGATCCTGATGCAGATAAAATGCTGACACGTAATTATCGCGAAGGCTTTGTGGTTCCTGAAAAAGTATAAAGAAAAACGACAATGAAATACAAAACCATACTGATTCTGACTGCCTTATTCAGCAGTACGCTCCTATTTGGTCAGTGCAATAGCAATGCAGTGATTGAGTTGAAGGCAAATGAAGCTGAAAAGACGAGTGGATGTTATGATCGACGGAGAGCTTTTCACCTCCTACATCTACCCGGAAGAGATAAAAAAGCCTGTATTGTGGCCTGTCATGTCTCCGGCAGGCAATATGTTGACTCGCAGTTTTCCATTGATCAATAAAGAGGGTGATCGCAGCGACCATCCACATCATGTTGGTGTGTGGTTAAACTATGGAGATGTGAACGGACTTGATTTCTGGAACAATTCGGAAGCCATTGCCCCTGAAAAAAGAGATGGATATGGCACCATTTTTCACCGTTCCATGGATAAAGTTGAGAGCGGGCAGGGTTCAGCCCTGCTGATATCCAGTTCTGATTGGAAATCTCCGGATCAAACCGTCATGCTGGAGGAGCAAAGCTCATTCTCTTTTCTGGCAGGGGAGAAAATACGTATTATCGATCGTACCACCACCCTGAAGGCTGTTATTGATGAAGTGAAATTCACTGACAACAAAGAGGGGATGTTTGCCATTCGGGTTGCCCGTGAGCTGGAACTTCCATCTGAAAATCCAACTGAGCTTGTGGATTCGCACGGGGTGGTAACAAGGGTTGAAAAAATGGATAACACTTTAGTGAAAGGAAACTACAGAAGTGCCGAGGGAGTTGAAGGGAAGGAGGTGTGGGGAACACGATGCCGTTGGATGAAACTGTCGAGCGAAATAAATGGGGAACAGGTTTCGCTTATAATTATTGATCACCCATCTAATGTTGGATATCCAACATATTGGCATGCCAGGGATTACGGTTTATTTGCAGCC
This sequence comes from uncultured Bacteroidota bacterium, assembly GCA_963716765.1. Lineage (GTDB taxonomy): Bacteria > Bacteroidota > Bacteroidia > Bacteroidales. The sequence goes on from CAVQUO010000013.1 coordinate 155,264, forward strand.
AACACCCTTGGTCAGAAAGTTTTTTCTGATGGTAAGAATGAACTGAATTTCAGTTTAAAAAAAGGGGAGTCGGTTACCTTCAAATACAGATTAATAGTAGCAGGCGAGTATCTCAGTGATGCTCAAATTAATAAACTTGCTGACGATTATGCCATAAAATAGATATACAATGACCACGCAACAATCACGTCGTTCCTTTCTTCAAAAAAGTGTGGTTGCCGGTGCAGGGCTTTCCTTGATTGAACCCTGTTTCACTACTGGCAATGAAAAAGAAATCAGAAATGAAACTGGGACTGGTGACTTACCTGTGGGGTAAGGACTGGGACCTGCCCACTTTGATTTCCAAGTGCGAGGAGACCGGATTTCTGGGTGTTGAATTGCGAACCCAGCATGCCCATGGGGTGGAGACCAATCTGAGGGCTGGTCAGCGTGCTGATGTGAAAAAACGCTTTGACGACAGCCCGGTTACCTGCGTGGGTTACGGATCAAACTTCGAATATCATAGCGCAGATCATGCGGCTGTCAGAAAGAATATTGAGGAGACAAAGCAATATCTTAAAGTTGTGCAAGGACATTGGGGCCAGTGGTATTAAGGTAAAGCCCAATGGAATCCCCGAAGAGGTCCCCAGAGAAAAGACCATTGCCCAGATTGCCAGCTCGCTAAATGAAGTGGGGCAATATGCCAGTGATCTGGGACAGGTGGTCAGGGTGGAGGTTCACGGTAAGGAGTCCCAGAAAATTCCCAATATGAAGGCCATTTTTGAGCAGGTGACCGAAAAAAGTGTCACTATGTGCTGGAATTGCAATGACCAGGATTTATTGCCTCCGGGACTTGAGGATAATTTTAACAGCGTTAAGAAATGGTTTGGCGATACGGTTCATGTTCGTGAATTAAATGTGGGTGATTATCCATACGCAAGTTTGATGAAGCTATTTGTGGAGACGAATTATAAGGGCTGGATTTTACTGGAAGCCCGCACAGAGCCCGTCGACAAAGTTGCGGCCATGAAGGAACAGATGGATGTATTCAAAACAATGATTTCCTGATCCTTCCGGATGCTTTTTTATTTTGACTTGTTCTGAATAATCTGCTTTGGGCAGATGGACAGGTGCAATTTGTTTTCTTTACTCAAAATTTAGAAAATGAAGCGTTTTTGCACCCCGGTTTTACTCCTTTTTCTCTCTTTCCCTTTGTTTTTGAATGCCCAGATCACGCCCTCTGAAGCTGTTTCCCAGATGGGACGGGGAATCAACCTGGGGAACACCCTTGAGCCGCCCACCGAAGGTGGGTGGAACAACCCTAAGGCAAAGGAGTCCTATTTTGATGCCTATGTGGAGGCTGGATTTAAGACGGTTCGGATTCCCGTTACCTGGCATGAACACACCAATAAGGCTGCACCCTATACGGTTGATGCCAGCTGGTTGAGCAGGGTGGAGGAGATTGTGGACTGGGGCCTCAGTCGCGATATGTTTGTGATCATCAATGCGCATCACGAAGACTGGCTGAAAGAGGATTTTGGAAACCCTGCCGTGAGGGAGCGTTTCGACAGTATCTGGAGCCAGGTATCAAAACATTTTAAGGGAAAGTCCGAGAAACTTTTTTTCGAGTTACTCAATGAGCCGCGGACTGGTGATCATGAGGGACTTACCCAGGTCCAGATCGATGATGCAAACGAACGTTTGATGGGGATTATCCGAAGGGACCATCCCACGCGTATCATTGTATATTCGGGCAAGGGCTGGGCCAGTTCGGATGATATGATGGCTGCGAAGGTACCCGATGATCCCTACATCATGGCCTATTTCCACTCCTATAATCCATGGAATTTTGCCGGCGAAAGTAATGGTACCTGGGGGACCACAGGCGACCGCAATGCCATATACTCCATGTTCACCCAGATCAGGAACTGGGCCGACCAGAATAATGTGGAGATTCTGCTGGGTGAGACTGGTGCCATGTGGGATTGTGATTACAACTCCAGGATGCTTCACTATGCAACTTATGTGAGGGGATGCCTTGTCAATAATTTTGCATTTACAGTTTGGGATGACGGGGGATGGTTTGAAGTGCTTCATAGGAGCAATCTCACCTGGCAGGACTCAAAAGATATCTTAATTCACACCACCCTGCAAAGTCCCGATAACCTGGTGCTGACTGTAGTGAGGGACACTTCAGTGCAAATAAGCTGGAAATCCGGAACCCAGCCCTGCGATACCGTTCTCATAGAGCGCAGGGTGAATGAGGGGGCCTTTATTCCCCTGGGTGGCGCCTCTGGCGATGCCACCACTTACCTGGATACCCTCACCAAAAACGAGACCGAATACACCTATCGGGTGATCGCTGTCACCGATACAATCTTTTCTTATTCCTACCCTTCAAAAATAGCGCTGCATTACGCCATCAAGGAACCCTTTAGCGGTAGTTTCTGCAAGTTGCCCGGAACCGTTGAGGCAGAGGATTATGACCTTGGGGGAGAGGGGCTTGCTTATCACGAGACCACCGTGGAGAACATACCGGGAGCTTATCGGCCCAAAGAGGGTGTGGATGTTGAAGCCATAGCCGGTGGCTTCTGTGTTACGAATTGTGAGCCCGGTGAGTGGATCGAGTACTGTGTGGATGTGGCTGAAGCCGGGAGCTATGAAATCACCATACCGGTGGCTTCATTTGACGGCGGGGGGATATTCCGAATTTCAATGGCGGGCAAGACTGTAGCCACCCTGACAGCCCCCAAAACCGGTAGCTGGACCACCACTGCTGATGTATCTGCGCGCTTTGAGCTGGAGGCCGGTAAGCAAGTTATGCGTGTCCTGATCCTGAAAAGACCTCCCTTCAACCTGGATAAGTTTATCTTCACGAATGTTACAGCTTTTGAGCATCAGGAACTGAATGGAATTACGCTATATCCCAATCCGGCAGGGAACAGACTCTATATTTCTACTGATCAATCCAATTCTGCTGCTTCAGTATCGGTTTTTAATGCCGCCGGCGTGCTGATGAAGCAGATGGAAGCAGTATCGCCCGAGGCGGGAATGGATGTCTCTGAATTGGAAAGCGGACTCTATCTCTTAAGGATATCGACGCCACAGGGTGTCCTGAACAGGCGATTTATTAAGGATTAGACCTTTCTCTGTTTTCAAACAACAGCAGGACGATGGTAAATACGAGCAAAACCAGGAAGAGCATAACGGCTCCCCAGTTAGCCATCTGTGCAAAGTATCCCGGGCTGGCAATAAGGGTATAGATCAGGGCTCCGGATGCTAGGTTGAAAAGAGAAAACATTTTGCGTCCTTTAAGCAGAATGGAAAGGCCCGAGATCAATAAGAGGGTGGCTGTGACTGCCTCGGCGAGGATGTGCATGGCAATTCTGTAGGGTTCCGTCTGAAGTTCCGGGATCTCTCCTTTCATAAAATTCAGTATCCAGATGGCCATCATTCCGCTGCCCACAAAAACCTGGAATATTCCCGAAAATTTTGTGCTTTTCATCGATTATTATTTAGTCATTGATGAATAATAGTAAAGTTATGACCTACATCGCTTTCATCAAAGGATTTTATCAGTCTATCCGGAAATATTTGTTTAAATAAACCTGTATATTAGTATGTCTTGCCGACTTGCTCTGGCTTAAAAAAATAATTCCATGAAAGATCAAAATTCCCGAAGAAAGTTTATGAAATCAATGCTTGCTGTTCCTGTTGTGGCCAGTGTGCCTTCTCTTGTTTCCGGACTTTCACCTTTAGTTGCTGAACCGTTATCCGTATCGACTAAATTCGGTCATAAATTTAAAATCAGTTTGAACGTTTATTCCTTCAATAAGCTCTTGACCGATGGAAGAATTGATCTCTTTGACGTATTGGATTTTTGTGCGCAGTATAATTTTGATGCCATTGATCCAACAGGATACTATTTTCCGGGCTACCCTGAAGTCCCTTCAGATAAATATATAAACGAATTCAAAAGGAAGGCATTCCTTCTTGGTTTGGATATCAGTGGGACAGGGGTAAGGAATGATTTTTCAAACCCTGATGAGGCAAGCCGTAAGGCCGATATAAAAATGATCAAAGCATGGATTGTGGCTGCTGCAAAGCTGGGTATTCCTAATATCAGGCTATTTGCCGGAACCCATAAGCATGAAGGTTTTTCCCGCGATCAGGTATTTGATTGGATGGCCAAAGATCTAAAAGATTGCTGCGAGTTTGGAAAAGATTATGGGGTATTATGTGTCATTCAAAATCACAATGATTTTTTGAAGACTGCCGACGATGTAGATCGAATATTTGAAATGGTGGATTCGGAATGGATGGGTTTAAACCTTGATATTGGAAGTTATCGTCAGAAGGATCCTTACACCGAAATTGAGCAGAATATTAAGTATGCGGTCACATGGCAAATTAAAGAGAATGTCTGGATCGATGGAAAACAAACGGTCACTGACTTTGAAAAACTTTTAGGCATCATAAAAGATGCGGCTTATCGCGGCTATCTGCCCATTGAAACCCTGGGGGAAGGTGATCCATATCAAAAGGTACCCATCTTGCTTGATCAGCTAAAAAATGCATTGTAAGGGACGGTTTTCAGCTTGTTCGTTTATCGATCCAACGACGGAAAAGGAGGTCGTAGATACCATAATAGGAAATGCCATCCTGATTGGTTTCACGATGTACCATTTCCATTTTTTGGAGCGATTTTATGGATCGTAAAACGGTGGCTGCATTTCCGAGGCTATGTCGTGAAAGAAAGTCCGACGAAGTGGGTTGATATACATGCCCGTCGCCGGCAATGGCTTTAAGCAGTTCCCATTGCGGCCTTGTAAGCATTTCACGGTATCCGAAAAATACAAATTCCTGCTCTTTGAGAATTCGGTTGGCCTCTTCTTTCCAGGTATCTGAGTCAATATGCCGGCCGGAAGAAAGGAAAGTTCTGTTGCAAAGCAGCTGAACGTAGTAGGTATGGAGATCAGCCCATTCAAGCATTTCTTCAGCCACCTCGAAGGACAGCGTCTTTTTATGCTCTTCAAATTTTCGGATGATAAAATCGCGATATATTTCCCTGGGAATTTTCCCGATTTTAAGGAACTGTGAACTTCTGAAAAAAGGCCTTCCCGGATTGGTGAAGATCTCTTGCATCAGGTGTTGCTGGCTCCCTGAAAAGAGGAAATTTACATTGTTCAGTTTTTGTATACTACTCCTCAACCAGGCGTCGGTTTTCTTTTCGGGATAACTCAGTATTTGTTGAAACTCATCGATGGCAATTACAGTGGGGGTGTTGTGACTTTCCAGGATCGCAAAAAGATCACTGATTGAATTTATGCTTTGATCGGGTGAAGAATTGATGCTAATAATGGGTGTTCCAAGAAGGGCATCATAGCTAATACTTGGTCGGAGGGAGCGTATGAATTTCCATACTTTTTTCCCGAAAGTATCATGCTCCGGCAGGGCTGCACCTACTGCGGTGGTGAATTGATTAAGAAGGTCATTTACGCTTTCTGTGGGCAGAATATCCAGATATATTGTATTAATATCTGATTTAAGGTGATGGAATAAGTGTCTTATCAAAGCCGTTTTTCCCATTCGCCTTAAGGCGATAAGGGTGGTGGAATTACCACCTTTGATATTCCTGATCAGTGTGGAAAGCTCGGCTTCACGGTCACAAAAATAATGCTGGTCCTGCATAACCTGTGGTCGGAAAAGGTGTGCTTGGTTTTTTCATCATTAATGGTTTCTGATTAAGTTATGGTTCATAAGGCGATATACAAAATGCAATATACAAAATGCAAAAATAGGTGTTATTAGGAATCATATTTCATTGTGTACATGATTCACTATCTTTGTGCTTCCAACAAAAAACCCAACGATGAAACCTGCGTTTACATATCTTAATTCTCATGGCAATGCTTGCATGTAATCAAATCCCGGGTTCCCGCGAGGGCGCTGAAGGGAATCCCTTCTTTCAATAAGTTGAATGAGCCTGTTATGTATGGCGAAGTTACAGCTGATCATATTACCCAGTATGCTGATATTACCCTGAAGGAGATCGATGATGTGCTGGAAGGAATCAGGGGCCTGGATTCACCCGGATTTGAAAATGTGTTTGTAGCCTTTGATAATGTGATCAACGATCTGAGCAAGGCCAGTTCAAGTTGTTTTATGTTCTACTGGGTATCACCCGATTCCATTGTCCAGGTCGAAGGGCCTGGAGGCCTATATGCTGCTCGATTCACTTTCCAGCAGCCTGACCTCCGATGCAGGGGTATATAAACAGATGCTTGCCTTTTCTCAAAGTGGAGCTTACGAGCAACTGGAGGGACCGCGAAAGCTTTTGGTGGACGATGTTATGCAGGCATTCCAGCATGCCGGGGTGAACCTGGATCCTGAAAAGCTTGCAAAATTTAAGGAGCTAAAGTCCGAGATCAGTGATCTTTCATCCCAGTACTCCATGAATATGAATACGGCCAATGAAGTACTGAAGCTGGATGAAGCCGGCGCCGAGGGCCTGCCTGAAAATTTCAGGGATACATACCGCCTGCCGGAGGGCGGATATGAGATTCCCGTCATCCCTGCCACACGAAATCCGGTGATGAATAATGCCAGCAGCGAGGAGACCCGGAAGGCCTATTTGATGAAGTACTATAACCGGGGCTGGGAAAAGAACCTGGAGATTCTTGAGACAGCTTGTAAGCAAGCGTCATGAAATGGCCCTTTTGATGGACTATGATTCCTATGCTGCCTATACCACCTCCAGGAAGATGTCCAAAAATCCTGAGGCGGTATGGAATTTTTTAAATGACCTGATTTCCCGTGCGAGCCTGAAAAGCCACCAGACGATCTGGAGACCCTGAGGAAGTTCCGAAACCAGTTAATCGGAGTAAATGGCACTGAGCCCGTAAATCCCTGGGACAGGGCCTACTACAGGAATCAGTTGCTGATCTCAAAATACCAGGTGGACCAGGAGCTGATCAGGGAATACCTTCCCATGGATCAATGTCTCTCGGGAATGCTCGGCATTTACGAGCAGCTGCTGGGAGTGAATTACCGGAAAGTGGAGAATCCTTCTGTATGGCATGAGGATGTGCTCCTGTATGAGGTGCTGGAAGATGGATGCTGTTACGGGTCGCTTCTATCTGGACCTCTATCCAAGACCCAATAAGGAGTCGTGGTTTTACGGAGTGGAAATTACACCCGGAAAGCTAACCGAAAGCGGACAGGAGATTCCAAGCTGCATGCTTCTGGGGAATTTCCCCGCTCCAACCGAGACCCTTCCTTCCATGATCAGTCATGGCGAATTGAGCACGCTTTTTCACGAATTCGGACATATCATGGACAACATGTCCTACACCGGCGAGTTTGCCTGGCAGTCGGGCTCAAAGGAGGATTTTGCCGAGGCCATGTCACAGATATTTGAAAACTGGATCTGGGATTATGACATGCTCAGCAGCTTTGCAAGACATTATGAGACCGGGGAGGTGCTACCCAGGAAGTTGTTCGACAATATGCTCAATGCAAAGAATGTCACCTCGGGTCTGGATGCACTGGGATCGCTTGCGTTCCTGTGTTTACGACATGATGCTTTATGATCAGTTTGATCCCTCCAGGGAGTTGGACAGCGATGAGATGTGGAGGGAGATCGACCAGAAACTGGATCTTCCCATGTATGTGGAGGGGACCCACCCCCAGGCCAACTGGATTCATATCAATACACATCCGACCTACTACTATGGCTACCTGTGGGCTGAGGTGTATGCCCAGGATATGTTTACCTTGTTTAAGGAGAACGGACTCACCGATACGGAAACGGGCATTCGCTACCGTGAGCTGATTCTGAAGAACGGAACCCAGGCGAGACATCGAAGAGGCGGTGGAAGAATTCCTGGGACGGCCTTCCAACAATGAAGCCTACATCAGGAGCCTTGGTTTAAACTAAAAAGAGTTTTGTGCAACTGATTACTCGCTTTGAAGGCCGCAGTCAGGGGATCAGGGAGCCACTAAAGCTTCCCCTCTTATACCTGTTTCTTACAGGCGCTTTTGCTGCCTGGCAGGCCTTTTTCAACCTGCACCTTGACAGGATCGGTTACAGCAGCATGCAGATCGGAGCACTGAACGCTGTGTTCATTTCCACTTCGGCACTGGTGGTCCCCTTCTGGGGAATGCTGGCCGATAAATACGGGAATTACAGGGTCCTTCTGCTGCTTACCTCGGTTTGTGCATTGATGGTGTTCCTGATCGGGCAAACGCTGATTTTTTACTGGATGCTGGTTTTTGTGGCCATGATCTCTGTTTTTCATCAACCTTCAGGGGCAGTTGTTGATGGCTTGACCATGGGTTTTGTAAGGAATAATTCCCGCTTTACCTATGCCCAGTTCAGGCTCTGGGGATCGGTAGGATATGCTGTTTCATCCCTGGTGGTGGGCTATTTTGCGCAGCGAAATACAAGTGTGATTTTCAATATAGCCGCAATTTTATTTTTATTGCTTTCGCTGCTTAATCTCCTTACGCCTTCCCAGCAAGGCCGGTGACGGGCAGAAACCTGGTTACATTCAGAAGTTTAAGTGTGTTCTTTAAGAACCGGCGACTTCTTTTATTCCTTGTCATTATCCTCGTTTACGGGATCTCCGTTTCCCCACTTTACCAGTTTCTGAATCTCTATTATAAGGATATCGGTGCCCCTACTTCCTTAATAGGCTGGGTCTTTTTCATCCAGGCCATGTTTGAGGTTCCTGCCTTCCTGGTGGGGGCCAGGCTGATCAGGCGCAGGAAACCGGATAAGGTCATCCTTTTTGCCATGCTTGTTTCCTTTATGCAGAATGGTGCTCTATGGCCTGATCCATGATCCGCAGGTGGCCATCCTTTTAAGCGTGTTCCACGGGATCACCATTGCCTTCTTCCTGATCGGGGTGGTGGAGTATGTGCAGTCACGAACACCGGATCATTTGCGAACAACCGGACAGGCTCTTTTCTGGGCCTTCCACTCGGGGGCAGGAGTGACCCTGGGCAACCTTTTGCTGGGTTACCTGCGCGACCATGTGGGTATGTTAAGGGCCATGCATATCCATGCAGGTATTGCTTTCCTGGTACTTATGGGAGCAGCTCTGTTTTTCAGATTATCCGGGCGCACTGAAGCAACCATTGGCCCAGGTTTTTCATCCTGATAGAAACCCAAGATTCGTATTATGAAAAATCGCCTTCTGCTTTATCTTTTATCTGCTGCCCTTTTGTTTGCACTTCCATCCTGTGAGAAAAATGATCCCGACCCGGATTCCGGTCTGCCCGAGGCCCTTGTATTGACCGAAAAATCAGCCAAGGTGCTGGATGCCGGTCAGCTTTTCGGTTTCGAGCTTTTTAAGGAGGTATATAAACGTTCCGGGGGTGAAAATATGATGATCTCCTCTCTTAGCGTTTCCTACGCGCTTGGCATGACTTACAACGGATCGGCCGGTACTACAAAGGAAGCCTTTCGTGATGTACTGCACTTTGGGGACCTCGATGACCAGGAGGTGAATGAGAGTTACAAGGATCTTATGGGACAGTTGATTCACCTGGATCAGCAGGTGGAGTTTTCCATTGCCAACAGCATCTGGTACAAGCTTGGTTTTCCTGTCCTGGAAAATTTTATCGCCACCAACAGGGAGTATTTTGATGCTGCCGTGGAGGAACTGGACTTTTCGGATCCGGGTGCCAAGGACATTATTAACGGATGGATTGAGGATAAAACCAACGATAAGATCAAGGATATGCTTGATTTTATTCCTTCCGCTGCTGTCATGTACCTGGTGAATGCCATCTACTTTAATGCAAAATGGAAATATCAGTTCGATGCAGATGCCACTTACACGGGAAATTTTCATCTGGGTGACGGATCTGTTTCTCAGGCTGATTTTATGAAAGTGAATGGTACTTTCAACTATCTGTTGGGGGAAGGTTTTTCGGCTGTTGAGCTACCCTATGGCGACAGTGCCTTCAGCATGGTGCTGATGATGCCGGGCTATAACAGCAATCTGGACGAACTGATCGAAACACTGGATGAGGAGCTTTGGGAAAGTATGCTCTCAAGGCCCATGGTACAAAATGTTCAGATCGAAATACCCAAATTCAAATATGGATTTAAGAGCCTGCTTAATGATCCCCTGATGGACCTGGGACTGGGTGTGGCCTTTGGAGGGGGTGCTGATTTTTCCCGCATAGCAAGTGGTGGTGGTCTCCAGATCTCCCGTGTGATCCATCAGACCTTTATCGATGTGCAGGAGGAGGGTACCGAAGCTGCCGCTGCCACCATCGTGGAAATTCGTGAAACTGCCAGTCCTGGAGGCGGGGCATTCTTTAAAGCCGACCGGCCCTTCCTTTATGTGATCAAGGAAAATTCCACCTCGGCCATTCTCTTTATGGGAAAGGTGGAGAAACCCGGGTACTAATAGGCTCTTAGTGCTTACACCGTCTTTGCTTTTACCACTCCCAGGCGGTAGGCATCCAGGAGCCTTTGCAGGTCCTGGATCTGCTGACGGACTTTGATGCCAATATCGGTATCGCCCACACGGATGCGATTGATGGCATGCTCGATCATGCTGCGTGTGGATACAATGTCATCTTCCTCCAGAATAGCATTGCGCCTGGATTCAAAAGGTGCATGTTCGGCAAGAATCAGGCTGTAGGAGTCGTACATCAGGGTATATCCAGCGATCCCGGTGACTTTCTGGTAAGGTTTTGACATCCCCCCATCGATCACAAATAGTTTCCCCCTGCCTTCACCGGGCTTTCCCCCCTGGTTACCTTAACAGGAACATGACCGTTTACAATGTGCGACACTTCCGGATCGAGACCAAACTCCTTTAAGATCCGGCAGATGGTTTCGTGGTCGTCCCTGAGCTTGTAATAGTTATTGGTATCTTCCTTTTGAACCTCTTTATCGTTCAGCAGGTAACGCTCGAAGGTGGTCATTTTCTTTTTTCCAAAAAGGGGAGATTCCGATCCGCACCACAGATACCACATGTAATCGCGATCCTTGCTCAATTTGTCAGGTTGATCGCGGTTGAAAAAGGCTCGTCGCGCGATCAGGTCAAATTGCTCGCACAGGGCCCTTCCCTTGTACAATTTTCCATGCAAACTCAATTCCTTAAAATCCCCATTTTCATCCAGGGGAATGCAGCCGTGATAAAGCAGGTTCGAATTGTACACCAGGAAAGTACTTCCTTTGGAAAAAAGCGTCTTTACATGGCTTTCCAGCCTGTCGCAGTTTAAAAAAGAGAAACGAAGTTTTTCAATTAATTCCTGTTCTTCCCTGCTCAGTTTATATGGATTTTCAGGGTCTATGGTTGGAAAATGTGTATCGATCAGCTCCAGTTCACGTCCATCAATATTTATGCATCCTTTTTGATAATCAATCCGATCGAGCAACAAACGGTCCTCCATGTGCATTTCCGGATTCCGCTGAACAATCTCCCCGATAAGCTTCATCTCCATCACCATGATGGCTTTGTGCATTTTGCTGATAAGCTGTATCTGGGTGGATCCCAGGTTTTCAGCAGGGGTATTCAATGGAATAAAGGCTTCACAGGGATCATTCTCGTATGCTTTCATAGCAAAGGTAGCCAGAGGTAAAAGATTGATGCCGTAGGCATCTTCAAGGGTGCCGAGGTTGTTGTAACGGGCACTGATGCGTATAACAGCCGCTATGCTGCCACGGATACCAGTTGCAGCTGCCATCCAAAGGATGTCGTGGTTTCCCCACTGCACATCCACCGAATAATGATCCTGGATTACATCCATCACTTTCTCGGCATGGGGTCCCCGATCAAAAATATCCCCAATAATATGCAAGCGATCAATCAAAAGCCTCTGGATAAATGTACTGAGGGCTTCTATAAATGAATTTGCTCTGTCCACCTTAATAATGGACTGAATGATGCTGTCAAAATAGGCTTCTTTTTTCCTGCTTTGCTCATTCAAGAGCTCATCAATGATGTAGGCATAATCTTTGGGCATTGCCTTTCTCACTTTCGAGCGGGTATATTTGTCTGCTGATACCCTTGCTACTTCAATCAGTCGGCGTAGTGTAAGGGAATACCAGTTCTCCAGGTTCTTTTCTTCTTTAATGATCAATTCCAGCTTCTCTTCCGGATAATATATGAGCGTTGCCAGTTGACGTTTGGTATCTTCTCCGAGTGAATGTTTATACAGGTCGTCTATCTTCTTACGCACCATTCCCGAAGCATTCCTCAAGACATGGCTGAAGGTTTCATACTCCCCGTGAATGTCTGTCAGGAAATGCTCGGTGCCTTTGGCAGGTTCAGAATCGCTTCAAGATTTATTATTTCGGAGCTGGCTGCCTGAACTGTAGGAAACTTTTCAGAAAGCAGATTTAAAAACTTTAATTCATCCACACTGAAGTTGCCTTTTATTGTTCTTTTTCGCT
>CAVQUO010000014.1:0-96027 GCA_963716765.1 uncultured Bacteroidota bacterium
TTCAAGATGCATACCTAATTTTTAATCAAAGGTAGAGAATCCTGAGCTTATCGCCTGCCGAGATACTCATTCCCATGGGTTCGGTGATCCAATTTTTCTGATGTTTACTATAAGGGCCTGATAAACAGGAATTAAAACCAGGGGTGATGAAAAAAACAGCATATGGTGAAAAATACATCACACCATGTAAGGGCTTCATTGATAGGTAATTCACACTTGAGGCCCGAAGGAAGAGTGTTGAAAAATACAGCAGTTTTTCAGGGAGTGGACCTGGGTGCTTAATTCCTTAAATATCAGAATATCAGCACGATAAACTACGATGGCATCATCTTTGAACCTAGCATTTGTGAATTAAAAAATTATCGCGATGAGAACTGGAAAAAAAATGAAAATCACTGCATTTGTATTATTCGCTTCAATAACAGCGACATATGCGGTGCAGGATCAAGCCGCCAGGGGCGGAGAAGCTACACTGCATCTTCAATGTATTCCGGAACTTTCAGTTCTGGCCAATGGGCTTGCCGAGCAATACCAGCGAGAGCAGGGAGGGGCATTGATTCATGTGTCCTCGATTCCGGCAGGCAATTTGGATGAGGCTCTGACTTCCGGAGGAATGGTCCTGGTCAATAAGGAATACCTTTCTGCTTCGAACTCCGGAGAGGGTCTGAAAATGGTTGTGGGGCGTGATGTGATTGTGCCTGTGATGAATAGCAACAATCCTTATGCAGATTTAATCGCTCATAAGGGTATTTCTCCTCAGCAATTTGCCTCCATTTATAAAGCTGGCGGACAGATCACATGGGGGCAGCTCCTGGGCAAAATGGACAAACATGCTGTGGAGGCTTTTGTTCCCGGAGGCAGTGTGTGCAAAAGCCTACCTGGCAGATTTTTTGGGGACTGGCAGTGATATGATCAGTGGCACTGAGGCTGGAAGTCCTGAGGAAATGATCGGAAAAATTAGGGCCAATCCCAATGCCATAGGTTTCTGTACCTTGGCTTGCCTGGGTGATATGGAGCGGAATGAATTGTCGGCAGGCATTAGTATCGTTCCGATTGATATGGACGGGGATGGGAGCCTGAAGCACTTTGAAAATATCTATGGCAGTTACACTGAACTGTCGCATGGCGTTTTTGTGGGTAGGTACCCCAGGGAACTTTACAGCAGAATCTATGCGATTGCCGGTCAGCATCCAGTCACAGAAAGTGAAACTGCTTTCCTTGAGTGGGTGATTAAAGGGGGACAGGAGTCTGTAGCTTCGGCCGGGATTTTAACCATTGACTACGGTGAAAGGGTATCGGGCCTGAGTAAGCTTTATCCGGAAAGTAAGATCATTGCAGATGTATCGGTAAAAACAAGTGCAGGCATGGCTATGTGGAAAATCCTGGCTGGGTTTGCAGGTCTGGCTGTAATGATCTTATTGATTATTGGCCGTTTCGGGAAGGCTCTGAAAGGTCAGGGCGAGAAGGCCCCGGCTATGCCCCAGCGATTTGGAGCATCTGATGCAGGTTACCCGGGCGGACTTTTCTATGATCGCTCTCATACCTGGACATTTATGGAGAAAACAGGTGATGTGAGAATAGGGATCGATGATTTTATGCAGCGTGTGACAGGAAAGGTGAGTCGCGTGGTCATGAAGTCGCCCGGCGAAAAGATCAAAAGGGGGGAAAGCCTGTTTACCATTGTTCAGCATGGGAAACAGCTTAAGATTAAGTCGCCCGTATCGGGGGTGGTGGTTCAGCACAATGAATCGCTGCTGGAGGATGCTTCCCTGCTTAACACGTGATCCATACAACGAGGGCTGGATCTATATGCTTGAGCCTGTGAATTGGATGGCCGAGATGAAATCCTTTTTTATGGGCGAGCCCTATGGTGAATGGCTTAAGGCTGAGTTTACGCAGCTTGAAGGAATTTTTTGTCAGTGGACTAAAAATCAATGGGTCTCAAAATTTGCATCCTGTGATGCAGGATGGTGGAGAGATTATGGATGGGGCACTTGAGGCGTTCGGACCGGAGGTATGGGAAGAGTTTCAGGCCAGCTTTATCAATCGCAAGCAATAATCCAATTCTAACAATAATCAATTAAGGCAAATCAACATGGGAATTAACAGACGAAATTTCTTCAGGGTGCTTGGTGTGACAGGCGTTGCGCTTGGTACGGGCAAAGAGCTGAATGCCGTTCCTGAAAAAGGTGATGAAACTGAATTTTACGGTGTCCTTTACGATTCAACACGTTGTGTGGGCTGCCAGAGCTGCGAGGTGGCCTGTGCGCTGGCCCACGGTTTACCTGAGCCCGATCCGGAGGATTATCCCACACCGGGAACCACACGTAAGACGAATGAAAACAGGCGTACGGTAATCAATGCCTATGAGCATGAGGAGCTGGGAGAAATTTATGTGAAGAGCCAGTGCATGCATTGTAATCAGCCGGCATGTGCATCGGCCTGTCTTACCCAGGCCATGCATAAAACCGAGGAGGGAGCTGTGATCTGGCGGGACAAGAAGTGTATGGGATGTCGCTACTGTATGGTTTCCTGTCCCTTCGATGTCCCCAAATTTGAATATCACAGTGCCAACCCTGATATTGTGAAGTGCGATATGTGCTACGATCGTGTAAAAGAGGGATTGCTCCCCGCATGTGTAAGTGATTGTCCGGCCGAAGCACTGGTTTTCGGTACTCGCCGTGAATTGATTAAGGAGGCGCGTCGACGCATCATGGAGAATCCTGATAGCTACTATGATGGAATATACGGGGAGTATGAGGCTGGCGGTACAGGCTATCTATATCTGTCGCCCGTTCCTTTCGAGGACCTGGGCTTTAATACAAAACTTCAGAAAAAATCCTATCCCGAGTTGACAAAGGGCTTCCTCTACAGTGTTCCTTCTGTATTTATACTGTGGCCAGCCATCTTATTGGGAATTCATAATGCTACCAAGAACAATGCTAAATCCTCTGACGACCATGAGTAATACCATTCCGACACCCAAGGACAATGATGGTCAGCCGATTATTAAATTCTGGCTGAGCACACTTAAGCCCCACGGCAAAATATTTACCCCTTTCAATATGATCTCCGTTCCCATCATGATGGTGGGGATTGTGCTCATCGTGATCCGCTTTGTGAAGGGAATCGGGGCAGTTACAAACCTGAGCCAGGAGGTGCCCTGGGGATTGTGGATCGGATTTGATGTGGTCACCGGCGTTGCCTTTGCAGGTGGCGCCTACGTGGTTACCTTCATGGTCTACATCCTGAATATTCAAAAGTACAAACCCATCGTCAGGGTGACGGTCCTGAATGGCTTCCTGGCCTATGTGTTTTATGCCGGAGCGCTGCTGCTCGATCTGGGTAAACCCTGGAATGTGATCAATCCCATCATTGGGAACAACTTCGGGGTTAGCTCGGTCCTTTTCCTGGTGGCCTGGCATTTCCTCCTGTATATGATCGCCCAGTTGATAGAATTCTCGCCGGCCATTGCCGAGTGGATCGGGGCCAAAAAGGCCCGTAAAATTTTATCGGGAATGACCGTGGGGGCAGTGATTTTCGGGATCACCCTCTCCACACTGCACCAGTCGGGACTGGGTGCGCTCTACCTGATGGCAAAGGAGAAAATACATCCGCTGTGGTATTCGGAGTTTATACCCATCCTCTTTTTTGTGTCCAGTATTTTTGCCGGACTTTCCATGGTTATTTTTGAGGGTTCCATCACTCAGAAGGTCTTTTTCTGATCAGATCAGATGAAGAAGACCACAAGGCTCATGACGGGATCCTGCATGGTTTGTCAAAAATCTGTGGTCTGACCATGCTGGTCTACTTTTTTCTGCAGATTGTGGTATTTGTCCATGGAAAACACTGGACCTACCTGGGGTCGAGAATGGGTGCCTGGTACCTGACTGAAATAATCGGTTTTGTAATTGTACCGATGATCCTCTGGTTCGTGGCCTATCGCAAGTACAATATCAGCCTGGTGAAGATAGCTTCACTGGTGACCATGATCGGCATCATTATTAACCGCTTAAATGTTACAGTGATCGGCTTTAAGTGGGATGCGGCTATCCACTATGTACCCTCGTGGATGGAGATCGTGGTGACTCTGACCGTACTCTCCTTTGAGATCTGGATTTTCCGGTGGATCGTAAGGCGGATGCCGGTACTGAGGCCATCCCCATCCTGGGTCCCCGCCGACCACTAAACCACTACTTTACGACCATTATGGACTTTATGGACTTATGGACTTTATGCCTTTATGGACTTTATGACTTTACAGACTTAATTATGGAACAATTTACTTATTCAGATATATTCGATACCAAGGGAATTGAATATATCATCGTGATCTTTTTCCTGCTGCTGATCATCCCCGTCTGGAGGATGCTCAGCAAGACAGTAAAACAAAAAGGCTATGTGGGTGATGCCCTGCAGGCGCTTACAATCAATTCATTGAGGATTCCCCAGGGACTTCTTTTCAGCCGGAACCATACCTGGAGTTTTCTGGAGAAATCGGGCGTGGCCAGTGTTGGGATGGACGATTTGCTGCTTCATCTGACCGGCGGGGTTGAGTTGAAGTACCTGAAGGAACAGCAGGAACGCGTCAGGCGAGGAGAAGCCCATCGCCAGGATAAGCCAGGACGGGAAGGAATTGGTGATCACTTCACCAATTTCGGGTGAGATTCAAAGTGTGCACACTTCTCTTGAGGAAAACGCGGATGCCATTTCTATGGATCCTTACAGTTCATGGTTATACCGGATCAGACCCGAAAATTGGCAGGAGGAGACCCGTCAGGCATTGATGGCCGATCGTGCTTCTGACTGGGCAGGTAAGGAGTTGGCCAGCTTCAAGGATTATATGGCCGAAGCTGCAAGCGGGGCATCTGAAGCCGGGCTGGTACTGCAGGAGGGTGGTGAGCTGCTTGACCATCCCCTAAGAGAGATGGACCAGGAGGTATGGACTGGATTTCAGGAGAAATTTCTCAATATGGAGGACTGAAAATCGTCTCGTTTTTCGTACATTCATAGCTCCTGGCTGTTTTTCCGGTAGCTGTTTACACCTCATCAAGTGAATCATTTACATCGCAAGGAAGAAGAGTAAAAAGGTGGTCAGAGATTTTGTCCGTTTCAGATCCTCTATTTACGGCAGGGTGGTCTTGATTATAACCGGATCCTTGATCATTCGTTTTTGTCCTGTTCAACATTCTGTTCAGGTCGGTTTACATGGATTTCTTCAACAGGACCATCAGTCAGAATGGTGACAATATTGGTTCCATTATTGAAGGATCCCTTTATTATTCCATGCTGGAGAATGACAAGGCCATGCTTCAGCGAACCATGGATGTGATCAGCACCATGGCAGGGATCGATGAGGTGAATCTTTATAATGAGCAAGGATCAGCTTTCATATTCTTCAGTACACAGGCAGGATAACTGTCATTGTGATCCCAATTGTATCTCATGTCATCGAGACCTGGATACCCGCTTTTCCAGTACGGAGAGATCCTACCTGGTTGTGGGGGATGTACCCGAGTGCGGGATCCACCAGCACGAGCCAGGGATCAGGCATCTCCTGATCCGGCAGCCCATATTCAATGAACCCTCCTGTTATACTGCAGCCTGCCATGCCCACCCGGAGAGTGACAAGGTACTGGGTTCCCTGCTGGTGAGTATGCCGCTGGATGACCTGGATGCCTTTTCGGCAGAATCTTCCACGGACTTTATGCTGCTGGCCTTGCTGATTATCTTGCTTGCTGGTAACCTTCCTTGTTGTCTTTACCCGGAAGCGGATCAAGGATCCACTCAATGCCATCATCAAGGCCAGTGAGGCTGTATCATCAGGGGATAACTAAAATCCGACTGGAGATCAAACCTAACCTGCTGGATGACATGCGGATGGTTTCAGTGGCCTTTAACAATATGCTCGACAATATGGATGATGCCACCAAAGAACTTCAAAACTGGTCCCAGCAGCTGGAGTACAAGGTTCAGAAAAAGTCGGAGGAGCTTTCGGAGGCCCAGAACGAACTGATTCATGTGGAGAGAATCGCATCCCTGGGGAAGCTTTCCTCTTCGGTGGCTCACGAAATTAATAATCCCCTTTCAGGGATCCTGGTTTACAATAAACTGATCCAGAAACAACTCAATAGTGCTGAATTTTACCATCCCAAGAAGGAGTCGATCCTGAAGAACCTGAAACTGATTGAGTCGGAGACCAAACGCTGCGGAGATATCGTGAAGGGATTGCTGGATTTTTCCAGAAAGGACAGGGAGGATTTTGAGACGGTTCAGCTTCATGAATTGCTGGATGAGACCTACCGATTGATGACCCATTCCATAAAGATGGCCAATTGCAGCTTCAGGACCGATTACTAAGCCACAACCGACCAGGTGCTTTGTAGTCCGAACCAGATTAAGCAGGCCTGCGTGGCCCTTGTGGTGAATGCCACTGAGGCGGTCCAGGAACAGGGTGAAATCGTGATGAGGACCTTTAATCCCGCTCCGGACCTGGTCAGCATTGGTTATTTCGGATAACGGATCGGGGATTTCAAAGCAGGATATGCCCCATATTTTTGAACCTTTCTTTTCCACCAAACACAACACCAGTGGAATTGGACTGGGACTTTCAATTGTACATGGGATTGTGGAAAATCACAAGGGAAAAATCGAAGTTGAGTCGGAGCCCAACCAGGGAACAACCATTACAATTACACTTCCCTTGTCGGGGGATTAAAACAAAAAATCATGCCAAACCGAATATCTATTCTGATTGTGGATGATGAGGATTCTGTCAGGGATTCACTCTACAACTGGTTTATCGATGATGGTTATCGTGTCGACTGTGCTGAAAATGCAAAAAAGGCTCTTTCGCTTCTGAATGAAAAAGAGTATGATATTGTTCTTGCCGATATAAAGATGCCTGGTATGGATGGGATGGAGATGCACCGGCGGATCAAAGGCACTTCCCCATGTCCCGATTGTGATTATCATGACAGCCTTTGCTTCGGTGGATACTGCGGTTCAGGCACTGAAGGAAGGGGCATTTGATTATGTGACCAAGCCTTTTGATCCCGACGACCTGTCGCACCTGATCCGTAATGCAGCCACCCAGGTGGCATTGAAGGCAGAGAACGAAAACCTCAGGGAGAAGATTACCACCCTGGTGGATGTGGAGGACATTGTGGGGGAGAGTGAGCCCTTGAAAAAGGTGCTGAAGGAGGTGGAAAAGGTTGCCCCGTCCGATTCATCGGTAATTATCACAGGGGAGAGTGGAACCGGCAAGGAGCTGGTGGCAAGGGCCATTCATTCCAATTCACCCAGGAAGTACTTCCCCTTGATCAGCGTCCATTGCGGGGCCCTTTCCGAGAGCCTGCTGGAAAGTGAACTGTTCGGACATGAAAAAGGAGCCTTTACCGGCGCAGCCTTCAACCGGAAAGGACGCTTTGAGATGGCCGATGGCGGTACCATCTTCCTGGATGAGATCGGAACCATTCTCAGCCAAAATGCAGGTGGAGTTGCTCCGGGTTCTGGAATCGAAAAGTTTCGTAAGGGTGGGCGGGAACAAGGAGATTTCCTCCGACTTCAGGGTGATCTGTGCCACCAACCGGGATCTTGAAGGAGATGGTGAAGAACGGTACTTTTCGGGAGGATTTGTATTACCGTCTCAATGTGGTGAACATTAGGAGTTCCTCCGCTCAGGGAGAGACCTGGCGACATCCCCATGCTGGTGAATCACTTCATAAAAAAATACTGCACTTCCATGAGCAGGGACATGATCTCCATTGACCCGGCCGCCATGAAACACCTGGAGATCGTTCGAGTACCCCGGCAATGTGAGGGAACTGGAGAATATGATTGAACGTTCCATTGTGGTGGGAAATGGAAAGGTGATCAACCTGAAGGATCTTCCCATGGGCAGGGAGGTGATCAGCAGTTCTATCGAGAGCCTGGATGATCTGGAGAAAAAGCACATTACCAAGATCCTGGAGAAGTACAACTGGAATATCTCCCGTGGCTGCCAGGGCCCTGAGTGTGGATCGTGCCACACTTTACAACAAGATCAGGAAGTATAAACTCAAACAGGATTAAACCGCTTGGAGAAGCGGTCCATCATACTGGTATCGTGTGGCCTTTTCGAGAAGAAACTGACCGGGAAGGTCGCAAAGGATGTATCCAGGGAGTTTCTCCTATCCGGTTGATCTAAAGGAGTGTAGCCTGGATATCAGCCACTTTTATAATCCCGATCGTCGCCAGTATGATGCCAATAAGCTGCTTCAGGCCATCTCTGAGCAGGCTCCCTCCAGATGAGGTGAAGGTGATGGGAATGGTACGGGTGGATCTTTACATTCCCATTCTTACTTATATCTTCGGACAGGCAAAACTGAATGGTTATACGGGACTTGCGTCACTCTACCGCCTTCGAAATGAGCATTATGGACTTGAGGCCGATTACGATCTGCTCATCGATCGTTTCAGCAAGGTGATTATCCATGAACTGGGACACACTTTCGGACTGATTCATTGCAGCAACCCGGTTTGTGTGATGCGTTCCAGTACTTATGTGGAGGACCTGGACCAGAAGGAGAAAAAGTTCTGTTATCGATGCCGGACCGAACTGAACCGGGTCAGGGTAAGTATTAAGCTGTGAGCTAGCCTAACTGAAGCTTTGCACTGGATTTTAGATGAATCCGGCACGATTGAACAGGTCCTACGTCGTTTTTATAAAACCGAATCATTACTATTTGTATATTCATTCATGAATACCCATCTGAATAAAATCCAGGAAATCCTTGGGAAACCTTACAAGGATCTGGAGTTCCTGCTGGAATGTTTTTCTGAGGTTCTGAACGAGAACAATGAGCCTGATCTGGCCGCACAAATTCCGTGGATTTCTCAAGTCGGAGCCAAAGTTTTCACCATGATAAACTGAATGAGCAGTTGCACCTGTATTCCATTTGCTTCCAGCTTTTGAATTTGTGCGAGGTAAACGGGGCTGTGCAGAACCGAAGGCGTAAACAGGAGACCGACGGCCTTGGCAGTGTGAATGGACTCTGGGGAAATGTGCTGCAAAATCTCAAAAGCAAGGGCATTGATGAAAAGATGATCCTGGAGCAATTTCAGAATGTGGAGGTGGAGCCGGTGCTTACTGCACATCCCACCGAAGCAAAGCGACCCGTTGTTCTGGGTTTATACCGCCAGCTTTACCTGCTCATTGTGAAACTTGAGAATTCCATGTACAACTCCTACGAGCGGGCCGAGGTAAAGCATGATATCAAACGGATTCTGCACAAGCTCTGGTTTATCGGGGAGATTTTCATTGAAAAGCCTGCCATTGAATCGGAGCTGGAAAATGCCCTTCACTATTTCTACAAGGTTTTTCCGGAGGTTTTGCCCTTTCTGGATTTCCGCCTGAAACAGGCCTGGAAAGAGTCGGGTTTTGATCCCTGCCCTGGTGGAGGACACGGGCATCTTTCCCCTCGGTTACCTTCGGGAACTGGGTAGGTGGTGACAGGGATGGTCACCCCCTGGTAACAGCCGAGGTTAGTGAAAGGACACTCAAGGCTTTTCGGATGCATGCCTTCAGACTGGTGATCGCCCAGCTGGATGACCTGGCCGAGAAGATGAGTATCTATTGCGATAAGGATCAGACTTATTACCGAATTCAGGGAAAGGCTGGATGTGCTGCAGGAAGAAACCGGAACGGCCGGCACCAATGAACCCTTCAAGCTATTTGTAAGCCTCCTGAAAGCAAAAGCTGCCCCTTGAAGAGCGATCGGGCGGAGGAATTCTTCTCAGCGAAACCGAGCTTTCCTACAGAAGTTCGGGCGAATTGACCGATGACCTGAATCTGCTCAAAAAGGCCCTCATTGATTACGGAGCCATGGTCGCTGGCTGACTATGATGTTCAGAAGGTCCTGAGGCACCTGGATATTTTTGGTTTTCACCTGGCCCGGCTCGACATACGACAGAACAGCCAGTATTACGAGGAAGCATTGCTGGACATGGTGAAAACAAGCATGCCTGACAGCCATGAAAAGCTGGTAAAGGAACAGGAAGCATTCAGGCAGCTTTATCCTTGATGAACTTTCCCATAACCGTCCTTTTATCACCAGGCCCGATCTGCTGGAGTCGGAGAAAGCCAGGGAAGCGGTGGATACCTTCCTGGTTCTGAGCAAACACATCCGGAACTATTCGGAGCGGGCCCTGGGCAACCTGATCGTGAGTATGACAAGGAATCCATGGGACCTGTTTATGGTTTACCTTTTTATGAGGGAGGCCGGTCTTTCCGTTCATACAGACACAGGGCATGGTTTGTCCGCTTCCCGTGGTGCCTCTCTTTGAAACCATTGAGGATCTGAAAAAGAGCCCCGAAATTCTTGATGCCTTTCTTGTCCCACCCGGTCACAAAAAACAACCTGGAGTATTTAAGGGTGAGCCGGAAGCGTGCGCATGCCGGTTCAGGATGTGATGATCGGATACTCGGACAGCAATAAGGATGGAGGTATCCTGGCCAGTACATGGTACCTCCACGATGCCCAGGTAAAGTTGGTGGAGGTGGGAAAAAAGCACGGGGTGGATATCCGTTTCTTTCATGGGAAAGGTGGGACCATCAGTCGCGGTGCCGGACCTACCCACTGGTTCCTTAAATCGTTGCCTGACACTTCTCAGAATGGATTGATCCGGGTTACAGAGCAGGGGGAAACCATCGAACGAAAATATGCCAATAAGGGGAATGCGGCCTACAACCTGGAACTCCTGCTGGCAGGGACCACCCAGCGGGCAGTGATGACTAAAAACAGTCCCCGGGAAACAGACTCCAGTGCAGGAGACTTGTTTACCTATATGGCTGAAGAAAGTTACCGGGCCTTCAAAGAACTTACCGGCCATCCTTCCTTTATCCGTTTTTATGAGCAGGCCACCCCCATCGATGTAATTGAATCCAGTAAAATCGGGTCCCGCCCCTCGCGCAGAAGGGGCAAAAGAAGCCTGGAAGACCTGAGGGCCATTCCCTGGGTCTTTAGCTGGACCCAATCCCGCATGCATATCTCCAGCTGGTATGGTGTGGGAACTACCCTGGAGAAGATGAAGGAGGAGCATCCTGAAATGTATGCCCACCTAAAGGAACAGGCAAAGGGTGAAGACTTTGTCAGGTATGTGCTTACCAATGTGGATACCAGCCTGGCAGCCACCGACGAGGATGTCATGCGCATGTATGCCAGCCTGGTGGAGGATGAGGGGTGAGGGAGGATATTCTTAGCATGCTTCTGAATGAACTGGCACTGATCCGGCTGATGATGCTTGACCTGCTGGGAAGCCCCATTTCACAACGGAGGCTGAACCATTATTACTCCACCCAGTTAAGGGCGGAGGCCCTGCTTCCCCTGCACAAGGAGCAGGTGCTTTTGCTGGCCAACTGGAGGAGTTTGCTAAAAAAGGCAAGAAGCAAGGAGGCAGATCAGGTGTCTGCAGAACCTGCTTCGCAGTGTGAATGCCATTGCCAATGCCATGGGAACCACCGGATAAAAAATTCTTTATCTTAAGTTTGATGAAAAATTTTAATGAACAGGCCACACTTGGCCGCACAGGTCTTAAGGTGGGCAGGTTGGGGATCTCTTCCAGTTACGGCGCACCGGCAGCGGCCTTTGAAGAAGCCTTTGAGAGGGGCTGCAACTACTTTGTGATAGGAAGCTTTATGAAGGGGCGATCCAAAGAGATGATCAAGGCGATCCACAACATTGTCCAAAAAGGGGCAGCGCGATAAGCTGGTGGTGTGCCAGATGGAGTACACCCATTCCTACCTTGCTGGGGAAACCTCATTTTTATAAGGGATTAAAAAAACTTGGACTGGAGTATGTGGATGTACTGATGCTGGGTTACTATCCTTCGGCTCCCCCAGGCATATCATGGCCCTGGGCCAGGCAATTGAAAGAGAAGGGAGTGGTGCATCACCTGGCCCTGTCAGGTCATAACAGGAAGCTCTTTCCCAAAGCTGGTGGACAGTGAGATCGATATTATGCAGGTAAGGTATAATGCAGCAAACAGCGGGTGCAGAAAAAGATGTGTTCCCCTATTGCGGGGGAGAGAACCGGCCCGGGATGATCTCCTTTACTGCCACTCGATGGGGACAGCTGCTGAAGGAAAGTAAAATGCCCCCGGTGAGGCACCGCTGAGCGCCAGGGATTGTTACCGTTTTGTCCTGAGCAATCCGGCGGTGGATGTCTGCATGACGCGGAGCACGCACCCTTGAGATGATGAGGGAAAACCTGGCCACCCTGGAGTCGGGGCCCCTCAGTGCAGAAGAGATGGAGCGGATCCGACGAATCGGTGACCATGTTTACGGGAAACCCCGCTCATAGATCCCTGTCGCAGTGCTCAGGTATTAAGGGTTGTAATGCTGGTATCCGTCCAGGGTCTGGTATTCTCTCATGAGGTTGGCTGTCATGCAGGAGTGAACCGGAAGGAATAGCAGGGTATCTCCAATGCGGGTCTGATCAAAGAGTGTTCCGCATTGCTCAAGGACCCCATGTTCCTGGGAAAGGGAGGTGATATAAATATTTTCTGCCGGGATGCTCCATCCATTTCCTCTGAGCTTACTACCTGGCCAAATACTGGAGTCCTATCCACAATCTGCAGGAGTTCTTTGGAGAAGTGAATGCCACCCCCATGAATCAGAAGCTGTTTACGTGCAGGATACTTTCCGCTCACCGGGCAGGCCATGGCCACAGCCACATCCTCCGGGGAGCAGGAACCCAGCATCACCTGGGTCAGATCGTAAAAAACAAAGTTGCCGGGGGTGATTTCGTCTATGCCGGTGAAATCTTCCTGGGTGCTGCAGTTGGGCGTATCACCATAGAGGGCAAGGGCCTCAGCGTGTTGGAAGTGGTTTTTCAAGCGGCCAGGTCACTGATGGATTTTTCATGAATGGTCAGCCTCCTTGTTTGAGGATCGCTGCTTTTGTAGGAGTGACCGGCATGGCAGTAGAAATCCCTTGAAAAGAAGCTTCTGATTGACACTGGCTGCTGAAAGCAAGCGTTCAATTTCCTCCCTGTTTTCTGCCCTGATCCCGGTACGGCCATATCCCGTATCGATATCTATATAAGAAGGGTGTGACTTGATCCAGGCGATCGAGTGAAGTCAGTGTGTCGGGATGATCCAGCAGGATGGATAATCCTGGCTGATTTTGAAAGTTCATTGAGTTGCTCGGAGCTCATGTGGATTAAAGGGGAAGGCCACCAGGATGTCTGTCCAGCCGGCATCAGCAAAATACCGGGCCATGCGAAAGGAAGAGACGGTGATTCCTGAAACTCCGAAATCGCGAAACCAGCTTCCGATTTCTGCCGACTGGTGGGTCTTGAAATGGGGCCTGAAGGAAAGCTGGTTGGGATTTCGCTTTTTGGGCCATTCGTTCGATGTTTCTCAGGCATTTTTCCTTGTCAAGCAGAAGGGTGGGCATCTTAGATCGTTGCATTTTTCAAGGTTCGCACTTATAGTTCATCATCTACCTTTCTCCCTTCAAGTAAGCCGATCATGTTTTCAGAAGCCCTGGTGTGGATGGTAAGCATGGCATAATCGGAATACCATGCCACATGGGGCGTGGAGACAACATGAGGGTGATTCAGGAGCTCCGATTGAGCCGGACCGGCAGGTTCGTTTTCAAAAACATCAAGACCGGCACTGTGAACTTTTCCCGAATTCAATGCAGCCAGCAGTGCCTTTCTCCTGGATGACAGGTCCGCGTGCAGTATTGATGATCACGGGTTTTTGGCCCAGCTGTCTGAGGCTTGATTCATTGATGATGTGTCTGTTTCGCTGGTCAGGTTGCAATGCAGGCTGATCACGTGGCTTTCCCGGAGCAAGCTCATCTAGCCCTGTCTTTTTTACATTGCAGGTCATCCATGTAGGCCTCTGGACTTATAGGGATCACAGGCCAGTATATTTTTGAAAAGGGGAGCTGCCTTACGTGCCAGCTCACTGCCGATTCGCCCGATCCCAATGATTCCCAGTGTTTTGTCGTGCAGTTCAAAAACTTCTTCTCTTCCGGGTTTCCCGAAGGACCCTGAACTGATTGCCCTGTAGATTCCTGGTGCAGGCAAACATCAGGGCAAGGGCATGATCCGATACCGAATGATTGGCATATCCCTGTACATTGGCAATTCGGATTCCCCTTTTTTTTGCCTCCTTCAGGTCAATATTATCATAACCCACACCATAGCGAACGATGGCTTTCAGATGGGGCATCTGATCCAGTTCAGCGGGGCCTACGGGCGTGTCCCTTACCAGGATGCCCACTGCATTCCTGGCAAATTCGAAGGGAAAGGGGCCCCGCTCTTCCTTTCCCCTGCCCATGATTAGTTTATAGCCATGCCTGGCGAATAGTTCTTGTTCATACTCATACGAACTGTATCCCCCATCGATGATGCGATCGGCGACCTGCGTATTCATTTGAAGTCTTTTTTCCCGGTAAGTACCTCGGAAAGTCACCAGGCTGGAAATCACAAAGCTAAGGAAGAGATAGAAGCCTCCCGAGCAGTTTTGTGCCATTGGTGGTGAATATTTCCACGGCTTCGGACGATCGGCTCAGGCTGTCCATCTGGTTGCCCACAATGCCGTTGAAGCCGATGTAGGCCATAAAGATGGCTACTACCATTACATCGGCCATGGACCATTTGCCCGATTTTAATGACAAAAAAGCGGATGACTCTATTATTGTTCAGGCGCTCATTACCCAGCGACCATAGCAGGGAGCTGATCAGCTTCAGGGTGGGGAAGACAATGGAAAAAGTGAATACCAGGACGCCCACAAAGATCATTTCAAAGGAGCCCTCCCTGATCAGGATCTCCACCAGGTCGGTGATGCTTTTGCTTTGAAAGAAAATAATATTGTCTGGTAAAATGTACCTCCTCGCCTATGAGCTGAAAACGGAGCAGGTCGATCATGGCCTCCAGGTCGATCATGGGGGTGGTGATACCTCCCAATCAGAAGGCAGAGTGAGGCGAGACATGAGCATCAGTGCCTGGGGCCAGCCCCGGGTATAAGGGGTGAGGATATTTAAGAGGAAGATGAGCAGAACGGCCCCCAGGATCATCAGTAACCTTCTGTTTGATGGCCGTGTTTCTTTCCTCGATTTCAACTGCCAGTTAGTCCTTGCAGGTCTTCTTTAGTGCTGGCCTTATATTTGTCCAGGACTTCCACGAAGGGTTTCATGCTGTCGAGGCTGTAGGTCTCCATGGAAAGAGTTGCCCAGTTTATCGGAAAGGTAGGTCTGAATTCCTTTTTTTGTTTCCGGTTTGTTGAGCTCATCAAGCACCTTCCCTGCATAGGAGGGGACACTGTCCCTCAGCTGGTTCACATCCAGGACCATGCCTGGCAATCATTCTTTTCATGGAGGAGAACTGGCCCGAGGTTCGCTCCTTGATGATGATGTCCAGGTCGTCGAGCAGACCGTACATGATGATCTCCAGGCTATGTTGAAGCTCGGCCCGGTTTTCAGGTGCCAGGTCCATCTCAACGATCTTCTTTCCCAGGATCACAGAGACCTGGTCCCTCCACTCATCGGCATTCAGCAGTCCGTAGCGGACATGGTTAATCTCGGCAAGGTCGGTTTTCAGCTCCTGGTTCTTCTTTGGCCAGGATAATCATCTGGGTGGTAAGTGCCGTTGCGACCCCCAGTAAGCCCAGGCTGATCAATATAATCAGGTATTTCATCTTTAATTCAATTTGTAGGCACGCATAAGTTAGTAAAAACATGATTTATCTATTAAATTTGGGGCTTTATAAATCAAATAAACCCTGACAAAATGAAATACCCCTTTTCCTTATGTTGGCCGCAAGCCTGTTTATATCCCTTTCTGTGGATGCCCAGACTGATCCGGTCATGCAAAAAATTGTTGAGATCGGACAGACCGATAACCAGACCATGGATCATCTTGATATTCTCTGCAACCGCTTTGGTGGAAGGCTGATTGGTTCGGATGCCTATGAAAATGCGGCAGTCTGGGCTGCAAGCAAGTTTGAGGAATGGGGCATGGAAGTGATGATGGATGAGACAGGTGAACTGCCGGTGGGTTTTAACCGGGGTCCCTGGTTTGGAAAGCTTCTGGCTGAGGAGGGTATGAACCTTCATTTTGCGACACCTTCCTATACATCGGGAACAAAGGGGGTGCAGCGGGGACATGTATTGATTGAACCCAAAACAGAGGCCGAATTTGAAAGAATGAAGGGTGCACTGAAGGGTGCCTGGGTCCTGATCGGCGGAGAGAACAAAGGCTGGCCCATTGATTTTTCGGCAGCGGCCGATAGCCTGCGGGATTCTCTCAAAATGGTTAATGCCGGAATTGAGAAGCAGAACAATGCAGATCAGGCGGGAGAACTGGAGCAAGAGGCACTCCAATGAGCCGGATAAGGAGCTGCTGCCCATGAGTGATGAGCCGGCACTTTTTTACCGTGAAATGGTGGAAGCCGGAATACTGGGGATCATCCAGTCATCCCCAATCCCCATTCGTGTTCTGTATGACCGGAACAATATTGCCAATATGAGCTTTCGAGAACCTGCCCATCGGTTCCCGATATTAAACTGGATGAGCACCAGTATAAAAAGATTTACCAGATGGCCGAGGAGCGTCGTTACTTCCAGCTGGAGTTTGACATCCGGAACCATTGGAAAATGGGACCGGTGAAATATCATAATGTGATCGGGGTGATCACCGGGGACCGAATTTCCGGACGAATATGTGATTATGAGCGGTCACCTGGATGCCTTTGATGTGGCCACAGGTGGGGTGGATGACGGATCGGGTGTGACACCCACCATGGAGGCTGCCCGGCTCATTATGGAGGCAGGAGGAAAACCCAAACGGACCATCCTGGCCATTCTGTGGGCTGGCGAGGAGTTTGGACTCTATGGATCCACCAGCTGGGTGGAAAGGCACGAGGCGGAGCTGGAAAATATTTCCAACATGGTGAACCGTGATGGCGGACCGGAAGTTCCGGTTGCCATTTCAGCTTCGGCAGCCCAGATGGAAGATCTGAGGGCGATTGTTGAAGTGATCAATACCATCAATCCTGATTTTCCGGTGGAGCTAAAGGAACGGAAGCCCAGACCTAAACCTGAAAGGGCATGGGGAACAGACAGCGGACCCTTTGCCGTGGAAGGGGTGCCCACGGTTGGTTTTGACCTTGCTGATCCCAAGGGATATAATTTCAGTTACGGTGAAATCTGGCACACCGAACGGGACCTCTATAACAAGAGTATTCGCCGAATACCAGGAGCAGGCTGCAATTGCTACCGCAGTGCTGGTTTACGGTATTGCCAACCTGGATCACAAGCTTTCACGGGAAGGCTATTATGTGGATCAGCCTGAGGACTAGAATCTTATTTTTTAGGCTGAACAGGGAATTTCTTCATCATGTTCGAGACTTTTGAAGGGATGGATTTCTCTCGTTTTTTCTGGGACTTGGTTACAGCGCTGGTGTAAACTCCCTGCCATATCTGATTTTCGGTATTTCCCGTCAAAAACACTCATGATCAGTGTTCCCATTAGTTTATCACGCTGTTTATAGCTGTTGCCGCTTGTACCATAACCGCCACCGCCATAACCATAAGCGCTTTGGCCATAACCATAGCCATAACCGTAACCCCAGCCAGAAGCAGAATTTCCAACATAGTCATTGTATCCGGAGTAAGCGGTCTTTTTATTTACCACAATATAGAGGGTAACCTGCATGTTTCCATTCACGTTCACGCGCTTAAGACCACGACGTTCGAACTCTTTGACAAAGGCATCCCTCAATAGCTCCTTATCCTCATCAGTAAGGAGTTCATCACTGTTCATTTGCCAGCCCTGGAAATTGTAAGTTTCATACTTGGAGAAATCTGTTTTGTCATTCGTATCCACCAGTGACTTAGTTCCGGAACAGGATACCATGGCGATCGCAAGGGCCAGGATTGGAATTGTTTTTATAAGCTTCATCTAATAATTGTATTGTGTTGATTACTGGTGTTATATTATTTCAGGGGCCCAATCAGCTCGATAATGGTGCCATCGGGGTCCTGGACCAGGACAAAGTGGTTTTCGCCCAGTGGAATGGGTGTCTCGCCCAATAAATCCACATCGTGTTTCTTAATGCGCCTTAAAAAGGGATCCAGGCTGCTTACCATGATGGTCACATACTGCATGCCATTATCATCCTGGATGTAAGTTGGCATGGGATGGGTGGCATCTTTCCCGAAGCTCATCAGTTTCCACTGGTTGGCATCCGGACTGTCTTCCAGTTTCAGCACATCCACGTGGAAAGGAACACCGTTTGACAAGACCTGATGTTTTTCCGAATTCTGCCTCCACGTCGAATTCACCTACCTTTTTCATTCCGATTACATTGAGATAAAAATCAAGGGATTTATCAATGTCCTTTACGACCACTCCCACACCAATCATATTGCTTGAAAATTCACTTTGTGCCATGATGTTTGTGCTTAGAATTGTGGCCAATGCCAACATGATAATTGTTAGTTTCTTCATCACGATTTGTATTGGATTATAATTTAATGGAATCGTATACCTGTACCTTCGTCCAAAGGGAGGAGGCATTTTCGATAAAGTTTTTGTGCAGCTGATGCTCCTGATAGAGGTCTTGTTCCTTCTTCGAATCAAAAGAGAGAATCAGGCTGTAGCTCCAGCTGGAGTCTATGACTTCCCTGTTTGTATCTGCAGGGGTTCCGATGTGTTTTGTTTTCATCAGGTCCACATTGTCGATGAAGGTCCTGAGTTCTTTCAGGAAGCTTTCACGGGTCTCTTCTGCTTTCATCCACAAGCCAGAAAAAGACCACATGAAGAAAACTGCCTTCCTTTTCTTTGACCACGCTTGCCCGGGCCCTTCCTGTCGAACCAAGGGCAAGCACTGCTGCCAGTCCTCCCAGTTTTTTTAAAAATTGTCTCCTTTGTTTCATCATTGCTTATTTTGCATAAAACGTGCTCACACTTCCAGCAGGGGATTCGAAGAACAACCTTCCTTCCTCCACTTTGAATTCGCCAAGATAGGCATATTTTTCAGCGATTTCGTCCAAATCTGATCCCGGTTTTTTGTGTGCATTAATTATTGAAGTTATTTTACCCAGCAGCCATCTAAACGGAGGTAGATTATTGCATTTGCTTTTTCAGGATTCAAAATATACTAAAAAAAGCATACATTAGAGATATGAAAGCACTGGTACTTGAAGAATATAACAAGCTTGTATATAAAGATTTTCCGGATCCGGTAGTGGCCGATGATGAGGTTCTTGTTAAGGTTGAAGCTGTTGGAATCTGCGGATCGGATGTGCATGGTATGGATGGAAGCACAGGCCGAAGGAAACCACCCATTGTCATGGGACATGAGGCAGCCGGTATTATTAGCGCCCTGGGCAAAGATGTAAAAGGCTGGTCGGCGGGAGACCGTGTCACCTTTGACTCCACCATCTATAAGCTGGATGACTGGTATACCCGAAGGGGACTTTACAATCTGAGCGATGAAACGAATGGTACTGGGTGTATCGCCCGGTGAATACAGAAGGCACGGGGCATTTGCCGAGTTTGTGAATGTGCCTCAGCATATTTTGTACAGGATTCCCGAAGGGGTGAGCTTCACCCAGGCTTCCATGGTGGAGCCTGTGGCGGTGGCTGCCCATGCAGTGGAACTGACCCCGGTTGCAGTGGAACGATACTGCTGTGGTGGTGGGAAGTGGAATGATCGGTTTATTTGTAATCCAGGTACTAAGGGCCAGGGGTTGCGGAAATATTATTGCCATTGATCTGGATGAAAAAAAACTCTCCCTGGCCAGAAAACTGGGTGCAGATGTGGGCCTGAATCCAGGAAAGGATGATATCAGGACAGAAGGTGAAGGCAATGACACAGGGGCGCGGGGCCGATGTGGCCTTCGAGGTTGTGGGAGTCAGCGATACAGTGAAAACTGCCATATCCTCTGTCCGAAAAGGGGCCACAGTGACCCTGGTGGGCAACCTGGTCCCAGTGTGGAGCTTCCCCTTGCAGGCGGTGGTTACCCGGCAATTAAGGTTGCAGGGAAGCTTGTGCCATTTGCGGGGAATATCCGGCAGTGCTGGATATGATTGCCCGAAAGGAGGTGAATGTGGATGCCATCCTGAGTGCCGAAGCTCCGCTTTCCGAAGGTGCTGATTGGTTCAAGCGCTTATATGATAAGGAACCCGGATTGATTAAAGTCGTTCTTAAACCATAAAAGTCTGTAAAGTCTGTAATAGTTATGAGTGAGAAATTAAAGACTGCCATTGTGGGTGTGGGAAAGGTGACCGATCTCCATGCAGCTGCCCTTGTAAATCTGCCTGAATCTGATTTTACCGCGGTCTGTGGAAGAAGCCGGGAGAAAACGGAGAACTATGCTTCGAAGTATGGAATCAAGGCCTATACCGATGTTTCGGAAATGGTTTCCAGGGAAAAGATCGATGTGGTGATCATCTGCACGCCCCATCCAAACCACAGGGAGCCCACCATTGCTGCCCTGGAGGCAGGTGCCCATGTTTTGATCGAAAAGCCTCTGGCTTCTTCTCTGGAAGATTGCGATGCCATGATTGAGGCTTCCAGGCGATGTGGAAAACAGATCGGACTGATTTGTCAGCGCAGATGGTACCTCCCGGCTCAAAGGGTAAAGAAGGCCATTGATGATGGTAAAATTGGGAAGCCTGTTTTTGCCACTGTAAATATGCTGGGCTGGAGGGATAAGGATTATTATGACAGTGATGAGTGGCGTGGAACCTGGAAAGCCGAAGGAGGTGGGGTGCTGGTGAACCAGGCTCCGCATCAACTGGACCTGCTGCAGTGGTACATGGGTGAGATCGATGAGTGTTACGGCCTGTGGTCGAATCTGAACCACCCCTATATTGAGGTGGAAGATACGGCCAATGCCATTTTGAAATTTAAAAACGGAGGTGTGGCCAATATTATCGTTTCCAATTCGCAAAAACCGGGAATTTACTGCAAGGTACATGTGCATGGTGAGAATGGTGCTTCGGTGGGGGTGCAGACCGATGGGGGTGCCATGTTTGTGGCAGGAATGACCTCCATCCTGGAACCGCCGGTGACTGATATCTGGACCGTTCCGGGTGAAGAGGACATGCTGCCGAGTATGGGTGAAGGAGGAGTCTGATTTTTTCAACGCACTTCCCAACCAGATGGAGTATTTCCATGAGCGCAATATTGAGGACTTCCTGCAGGCCGTTATTGAGGGCCGCAAACCCATGATCACCGGTGAGGAAGGCCGGGTGACCGTGGAGATCTTCACGGCCATCTACCGCTCCACCCGTGATGGCAAGCCTGTGAAATGGCCCCTGAATCCTGAGACAGGGAAAGGATTATGACGGAAGGATTAACTAGCTTTTAGTACATTTGGGATCATTCAATGAATTAAGATTTAGGCCTCATTTTGTCTTTTACGGTGGTACTTTTGCTTTTTTGTGTCATGTGAACAGAAGCAGCGCAAAATTTGGCAGCAAAGCCCAATATCCTCTTCATTCTGGCCGACGACCTGGGATATCATGATCTGAGCTGCACGGGTAGCATGCTATTATGAGACCCCCAATATTGACCGTATTGCCCTCGGGGGAACGGAATTTACCAGTGGATATGCCACCTGCCAGGTGTGCAGCCCGTCCAGAGCCAGCATCATGTCAGGCAAATTCCCGGCCAGGCATGGAATCACCGACTGGATCGGGGCGCGGACCGGGGAGGACTGGAGAAAGGCAGGTCGTTTTAACAAGCTCCTTCCCCCGGAATATGTTCATCACCTGGCCCATGAATATGTGACCCTGCCCGAGGCTCTGAAAGAGGCAGGGTATAAGACTTTTTTTGCCGGAAAATGGCATCTGGGCGGAGAAGGATCCTGGCCCGGGGACCATGGCTTTGATATCAATAAAGGCGGATATCGAGGCTGGCAGTCCCCAGGGCGGTTATTTCTCTCCCTGGTCCAATCCAAACCTTGAGAACCTCGAAGCCGGAGAGAATCTCTCCATGCGGCTGGCAAAAGAAACCGTTCGGTTTTTAAAGGAAAATAAGGACACCGCATTTTTTGCCTATCTATCCTTTTATGCGGTTCACGGCCCCATTCAGACGACACAGGAGAAGTGGGCCAAATACAGGCAAAAGGCTGAAGATATGGGGATTGCCGAATCAGGATTTGAGATGGGCCATTTTCTTCCCATCCGGCAGGTCCAGGATAATCCCATTTATGGCGGCCTTGGTGGAATCCATGGACGATGCGGTGGGAGTTGTACTGAATGCCCTTCGAAGGAATTGGGACTGGAAGAGAACACCATCGTGGTTTTCACCTCCGACAATGGCGGGGTGGCGGCCGGGGATAATAATTCCACATCCAATCTGCCACTGAGGGCCGGGAAGGGTTACCAGTTCGAGGGCGGAATCAGGGAACCCTATTTTATCAAGGTTCCGTGGATGGAAGGTGGACGGGAAATTAATGTACCTGTTACCGGGACGGACTTTTATCCCACGCTGCTGGAGCTGGCAGGAATCGATCTGAAACCGGAAGAACATCTGGATGGAGTGAGCCTTGTACCGCTTCTTGAAGGGGGCAGAATTGGAGAGCGTTCCCTGATCTGGCACTATCCTCATTATGGAAACCAGGGGGGAGAGCCCTCATCCATCATCACGCGCGGAGAATTGGAAGTTGATCCATTATTATGAGGACGGGAGGGATGAACTTTATGATCTGGAAAAGGACCTATCAGAGGAAAATGATCTTTCGGGACAATATCCCGAGGGTGAGGGAGCTTAAGCCAGGAACTTTTCTCTTACCTGGATGAAGTGGGAGCCAGGTACCCTGTGGATGATCCGGAATACAATGAAGAACTGGAGAAGACAGTATCTTGAAAGAATCAGGAATGAGCTATGGCCAAGGCTTGAAAAGCAAAGACTGGATTATCTTTCTGAAGATTTTGATCCCGGGAACATGTGGTGGGGTAGCACGGTTGCGGATTAAGTCCTTTCCGGTTTATTAATTTTAGCCAGTTTTTCCAATAACTCATTTTTGGCAATCGGTTTTGCAAGGTATTCGTCGCATCCTGCTTCCAGAGCCTTCTCCCGGTCGCCAGCCATTGCATAGGCTGTTTGAGCAATGATGGTTACTGAGGAATTAAATTCCCGAATAAGCTTTGTAGCCTCAAGCCCATTCAAATCCGGCATTTTAATATCCATTAGTACAAGGTCAATATCGTGATTTTCTCTGCATGCATTCACAGCCTCTCTTCCTGTGGTGACATGCAGTAACTCTCCTGTAATCTCCCTTAATAGGATTGAGATATATAGAAAGGAGGCCACATCATCCTCGGCAACAAGGATCTTTTGCTTTCCTTTGAGGCCTGCAAAATTCCTAAGCGGTTTTGCTTCTACCAAAACCGGCTCTTTTCCTTGAGAAGTGACATGGGGAATGGTAAAATAGAAGGTGGACCCTTTGCCTACTTCTGAATCCAGCCAGATTTTTCCACCCATCATTTCCACCAGGCTTTTTGCTATGGTTAATCCCAGCCCGGAACCTTCATATGCATTCCTGTCATCTATATCAGCCTGTTCGAAGCGATTGAATACTGCCTTTTGTCTTTCTTTTGGAATTCCGATGCCGGTATCTTTAATAAAAAACTCCAGTACTTTCTCGTCTTCTTCGGAGACCATTTTGTAACCAAATTCAACGGACCCCTTCTTTGTGTATTTTATGGCGTTTTTTACCAGATTTGTGAGTACCGAATTCAGTTTCTGTTCATCGGTCCGGATGATAACATCTTGATCAGGAAATGCTTTACTGCAATTCAGAATGATCCCTTTTGCCGTACTTTCCCTTGAGAAGAAGCTGTGCAGGGTATCGAGCATATCATTCACGGATGTATCTTCAATGACCAACTTCAGCTGCCCGGTTTCAAGCCTGGAAATATCGATCAGATCATTTACCGTTGCCAGCAATCGTTCTCCGCTTTTTTGAATGACATTTACATAATCTTGAAGGGCATCGGCCGAAAGTGAGGGATCAGTCAGCAGATTTGTAAAACCAAGAATACCATTCATGGGAGTGCGGATCTCATGACTCATATTGGCCAGAAAGGATGTTTTTAGCCGATCGCTTTCCTCTGCCCTGTCCTTCGCCAGGAGCAGTTCACGATTCTTTAACAGTAAATCCTGCTCTGCTTTTTTCCGCTTGGTAATGTCCAGCGCCGTAAAGGTGACTCCCTTTAATAAATCCGTGGCATCCAAAGGGGTTGAGCTAAGAAGAATATCTTTGATTCTTCCATCTTTACATTTCCATCGTGTTTCTATAGTGCCGGTACCATGTTTCTCGATTGCTTTGTATTTGACGGTTCCCACGCGTTCGAAGTCACTCTCCGAGAGGTATAATATTCTGGAGGGCTGTCCAATGAGTTCTTTTTCGGAGTAGCCTGTGATATTGCTGATTTGCTCATTCACTTCTGTGAAATGGCGCTTGATCACCACGCCGATCCCCACTGGTGCTGCGCGGAAGATACTCTGAAGGTATTGTTCCCTTTGCTGAATCAGCGATTCGGCTTGCTTCATCCTTGTAATATCCTGGATCACACCGGTTACGGTATTCTCCTCTGGATTGTATTCGGCTATGGAATGCACATCAATGATTCTGCCCGTACTTTGATTCTTCAATTTGAATTCTATGTCATAGCTACTCTTCCCGGCGATCAGATCCGCAAGGGCCTTGTCGAGCTTTTTCCTGTATTCCGGCAGAGGAGGAGTCTGGATTTTTTCCAGATTCAAAGTTTGCCCGCTGAATCCGTAGATTTTTCTGGCCTCTTCTGAGCCGAAAACTTTTCCGCTATTCAAATTGATACGCCAGTGGCCCATCATTCCAATGGATTGTGCTTTTTTTAGCCTTGCTTCACTTTCTTTTAATTTCTCCTGCATTGCAATTTGTTCCGAAACATCCCTGATGGTGGCAATCCGGACTTTCTTACCCTGGTAATTTACATCCTTGGATTGGATCTCAATGATAAAACTACTGCCATCTTTTTTCTTTGCCCTTACATTGTAAGGTTTTGCATGAAATTTTAGCATGTTGGCAATGGACCTGGCCTTGTCTGTGCTGCTGAGGACGTAGTCCAACAGGTTTTTCCCGATCGCCTCTTCGTAGGTGTAACCGGTCATTTTAAGGAAGGAAGCATTGGCACCAGGACGATTCCCTTGTTGTGGATTACAATTCCGTCGAATGTTCCCTCCATGAGATCCATGAAATGTTCTTCTGTTTTCATGAAGGACACAATATAGCCGGGCTTTTCTCCCTCTTCAAATAACTGAACTGTCAGATCAACCGTAAACTTATGCTTCGAATCAATCTGAAATATAATCTTGCTATACTCCCCGGGTTCTAACCGGGTGCCCGGGAAAAATCCCCCTCCATCCTGTCCGGGAAATTCGTCGATGGGGATGCCGCAGAACTCCGCAGCAAGGACATTGGCTTCCAGAACTATAAAACTGTCTTTAGAAATCAAGAGGGTTGGCCATGGAATGTACCTGATGGGAGATAAGATCATATTCCTCAGATTACTTATGAAACAAATGTAATAAACCATTCTTTAGATGTCTCACCTGCATAGCCTTTATGTGATGAATTTCTTAACTTGGGTGCGAACAAATTTGAAAAAATGGCTAAACAGATCAGATCAGGACATATTGGCATCCTTACCTCGGGAGGAGATACTCCGGGCTTAAATGCTGCCATCAGGGGAATTGGAAAAACGGCAGCAGAATGCGGGGGCATGCAGGTGATCGGATTCAGGGATGGTTTCCGGGGCTTGATGGAGAATCGTTCTGTACGGCTTGACAATAACATGCTTTCGGGGATTCTGACCCTGGGAGGAACCATCCTGGGAACAAGCAGGGACAAGCCCCACAAAATGCCCATGGGTGGAAAAATCGTGGATATGACCGATGTGATCGTGGAAAATTATCACAAGAACCACCTGGATGTGCTGGTTTGCCTGGGGGGCGGAGGCACCCTGAAAAATGCCTACAGGCTTTC
The DNA here is from genome assembly GCA_963716765.1 of uncultured Bacteroidota bacterium. Taxonomy (GTDB): domain Bacteria; phylum Bacteroidota; class Bacteroidia; order Bacteroidales. The sequence goes on from CAVQUO010000014.1 coordinate 26,040, forward strand.
CCAGGCAGGTTGCAACGTCATTACCCTGCCCAAAACCATAGATAATGATATCATGGGTACCGATGTGACCTTTGGTTTTGATACAGCCCTGGGCATTGCGGTGGATGCCATCGACCGGCTGCACAGTACCGCGTCCAGCCATCACAGGATCATTATTGTGGAGATCATGGGTCACAAGGTGGGATGGCTTGCCCTGGGAGCAGGCATGGCCGGTGGTGCCGATGCCATTTTGATCCCGGAAATTCCTTACACCATCGACAAGCTGGCGGACAGCATCCTGGAAAGGGTAAGCCGTGGGAAACGCTTCAGCATCGTGGCGGTTGCAGAGGGCGCCATCACGGTGGAGGGCGCCAGGAAGATCAAGGCGGTGGAGAAAAAACTGGATGGAACTGAAGGTGAGGAACGGGCAAAAGCTGAAGAATCAGTTGAAAGCCCTGGACAAGCAATACAGGGGTTCGACCATGGAAATGGCTGAGGAGCTACAAATGATTACCGGTCTGGAGACCAGGGTAACCATCCTGGGTCATTTGCAAAGGGGGGGAACCCCCTCGGCACTGGACCGGATGCTGGCGACCCGGCTGGGTACTTCTGCCATTGATTACATCAGGAATCCGAGCAGTTCGGGATCATGGTGGCCGTGGACGGCGAGCAAACCAGGGCAGTCCCCATGCAGGATGTGGCCGGGAAGATCAATTATGTACCGCCCGATCATCCCTGGGTGATTGCAGCCAGGAACCTGGCCACAAGTTTTGGAGATTAATCCGGGATTAGCGCCTATTCGTTTTCAGGTTTATACGACGGATGCCTGGGACCCTGTCCAAGGTAGGGCACTGCATCAAAGTCAAAGTCTTCAATGGATGCCGATCGTGGATCGGCAGTGAGCTCAAGTTGTTCCAGAAGTTGTGCCTCAAGTTTCGCTCTTATCTCTTCGTAGGCAGGATTGTCAGCCAGGTTCACAAGCTGTTCGGGGTCCTTGTTGCAGTCGTACAATTCTTCTGTGGGTCGTTTCCCGAAATGACAGGTCCTATAGTCTGGCATGGTGTCCATCCTTATCCCTGTTTTCAACCATATAGCTTTTAGTGGGTCCGTTGTCACAATCGCCCAGCCAGCAATAGGGGATGGCGGCTTTCAGGTAATCGGGAGTTCCGGCTGGGCCAGCGTTCGGGCTCAAAATTACGGATGTAGAGGTAGTCGTGGTTACGGATGGCTCGGACCGGATATCCACCCATATTTTCCTCCTGGCCCGGCACATGCCGCTCCTTTCCATGAAGCACAAAGCTTCTGTTTTCCCTGTCCACCAAACCTTCCTCTGAACTTTCCAGCAAGGCGGCGAAGCTTTTTCCGCTCATCACTGCAGGAACTTTTACACCTGCCAGTTGCAAGAAAGGTGGGGGCAAAATCAGTGAAACTGATGAAATCATCAAGAATCCTTCCCGGATGACTGATACCGGATCCCCATCTTACTGCCAGGGGCATCCTGACCCCCGAATCGTAGTTGTTGGCCTTACATCTGGGGAAGGGCATGCCATTGTCGCCGGTAATCACGATGATGGTATTTTCCAGTTCCCCGTATTCTTCAAGGATGGCGATGGCATTTGCCACCAGGGTGTCGAAACGCTGCACTTCGTAATAGTAATCGGCCACATCGCTTCTGACAATTTCGTTATCAGGGAAGCATTCAAACAGCCGGATCTTTTCCAGGTCCATCCCGCTCTGAGCCCCTGTGCCCTCGTCGTAGGGCCGGTGCGGATCCCAGGCACCCAGCCAGAAACAGAAAGGCTGATCATCTGTTCTTTCGGCCATAAAGGTCGCAAAGCCGGTCTCGGTGTAATTTGGTCCGGCCGGATGGCGCTCCCAGTTGGAGATATCGCCGGGTCCCCAGCTTTTCCTGTAATACCCGATCTTATACCCGGCATCTTCCAGCAGCAAGGGGTAAACGGGTATGGCCGGATCCAGGGTACTCCAGAGGTCAGCACCAGGCCCCAGTCTCCAGTGATACTGACCGGTCAGGATGGCATTCCGCGAAGGGGTGCAGGAGGGAGAGGATACATAGGCATGGTTAAAAAGAATCCCTTCACGGGCCACCCTGTCAAAGGCCGGTGTTTTCACCACGGGATCCCCATAAACGCCTGCATGGGGCCAGCCCCAGTCATCGGCGATGGCAAAAAGGATATTGGGTTTTTGATGGCGTTCCCGCGTGCAGCCCGAAAAAATCAGAATCGAAAGGAGGATGGAAAGCAAGGTGAATGGAACTCGGTTTCAGGATATGTTTCATGGCGTCTTGAATGAATATTTCTTAAATTGACCGGACTTTGACCTGATATTCACAGTGAAAATAGTCTAATCCATCGTGAAGAGGGTAGCCTAAATTTAACTTTATTTCTGCTATTTCATGAAAAGCTATTTAAGCCTTTTTTTTGCCGGCCTGGTTTTCCGCCAGGGAAATACCATTCGGGTACCTTCGGTCGGTGAAAAAAGTATTAGAATCTTTTGCAAAAATAACAGAACAAGGACTTGAATAGAGTTCCTATTTTTCGCGAAAATTCTGAATACTATGGCAAGCAAAAGTCAATTAGGTAGAAGTGTTTTAATGACAACCCTGGCAGCAATGGCTTTCAGTCTTTCACTTTTCGGGTCGGATGTGAAGGAGGTGCTGCCCCTGTGCGACCGGATTATCCTGGTGACTTTTGATGATGGCATGGTTAATTATCCCAACGATCTGCAGGTCGACCGGCTCGATCTGACGCTTGCAGCCGATCCTGCCTCCTATACACTCTCCAGTGAAGATGATGCAGATTTCTCCGGGGGAAGGATCCCTGCTGAAATTGGCCGGAAATCAAAAGGGACCGAATTTATAAAAGACCCGCCCTGGGGAGGAAATTCCTATGATCCGAGGACTAAGCCCTGGGCCTCGGAGCACTACCTCTATCTTTTTCTTGACCTTCCCCTGAAAGCGGGGAAAACTTATTCCCTGAGTATTCCTGAGCTGGCAAAAAACGGAACGGAATGGTCCTTTACTTTTGGAGAGACCTCGCTTCGCAGTGAGGCGGTGCATGTAAACACCATCGGTTATGCTGCCGATGCCCCCAAGTACGGCTACGTATACCAATGGATGGGCGATAAAGGGGGACTCGATCTCACTCCCTATGCCGGTAACGCCTTTCATGTTTACCTGGAGGGGAGTGATACCCCGGTCTATTCGGGTGTCATGGTTAAGCGCAAGTCGGCCACGAATGCAGAAACCTCCCATCCCCTGGATACGCCAAATGGAAATTTCCTGGGTGCAGAAGTTTATGAGTGTGATTTCAGCCAGGTGACTGCTGACGGGAATTACACACTGATGGTTGAAGGGGTAGGAGCCTCCTATCCCTTTAAAATAGGGGCAGATGCCCTTTGGGAGGCCTACTATAATTGTGGAAGAGCACTTTATCACCAACGAAGTGGCATCCGTCTTGCTCCGCCTTATACGGCAGATGGATACATCAGGCCGGTGAACCAGAATCCCTTGGTGCAAAGTGATGATGGAACCGATTTTGCTGGCATGCTGCTTTATTCCAATTACCCTTTCATGGAATGGGATGATGCCAACAGTGGCGGAAACAGTAAGGCTATGATCCGTGATTCGGCCATTGGCAAAGCCCTGGATGTGGCCGGATGGTACCACGATGCGGGTGACTGGGATGCCTATTACTCTCACCAGCGGGTACCCATCCTGCTGATGACCACCTTTGAATATGTGCCCGAGCGCTTCGCTGACGGAGATCTGGATCTTCCGGAGAGTGGAAACGGCATTCCAGATATTGTGGACGAGGCTTCCTGGCTGCTGAAGTTCAACTACCGCCTGCGCAAGGAACTTATAAATAAAGGATACAGCGATGGGGGTGTGGGAGGAGCCCGTGTTTGTGCCGATGTTTTTACAGAGGTGGATGGGAAAGCGGAAAGCGATGTACCCTCCTGGAAGGAATACCGCAGGACCATTGTCACCCAGGCAGATGCATTTATGACCTATCTCTATGCAGGCCAGGCCGCCCAGTTTGCCGTGATTCTTAATAAACTGGGGCAAGACCTGCATGCCTTCCCTGTGGAGATGCTCGATCATGTGGACCTGGAGTCCATGACAAAAGATCTGGTTGACTGGGAAAAGGAGGCACGGGAGGCCTATGCCTGGGCATCGGATCCAGAGAACCAGCCTGTAAGCAGTAAGAATTACGGATCCAATGCACTGGATGAGTACAGGATGTATGCTGCAGCAAACCTTTACCGGCTTACCAATGAAGAGGAATTTAACGACGATGCCATATCCATTCTGAATGGTTTGAAAACAGCAGGCAGCCTGGGCGAGGACGAGCGATGGGGTGTATACGCTTACCTGCTGGCCGATAATTACGGAAGCGATCCAGGTCTGAAGAGTGCCTTGAAGAAGGTGGCCATCAGTGCTGCAAAAAGTGCCAATACGAGCGCCATTAAGGAGAGGGCCTGTCGCTGGGGCGGGGATTTTTCCATGCCCATGCTGGTGGGACAGGGCACCACTCCCTGGATGTTTGAATCGGTGGTGGCATATGGCCTGACCGGGGATAAATTTTTTTCAGACGCCGTTCACACAACGGCTGATTATTTCCTGGGCAGCAATCCCATGCATACCACCTGGACCACCGGTCTGGGTCCCAGGCCGGCCATGGCCGGCTTTCACCTTGACAGCCGTTACAACAACAACTGGGTACTTTATCCCGGCTTTGTCCCCTACGGTCCCTGGTCAATGGAATACGGTTATGTGCCCTATACCTACACCATCGATGGTGTGGAAATGGAGGGAGGACACGGACCATGGAACAAGGACTGGGCCAATTTTTCTCAATATCCCCTGATGGACCAATGGCCCGGTCATGAGCGCTGGAACAGCAACATTCACGCACCCATGTCGTCTGAGAATACGGTGCACCAGAATGCTGTATACGTGGCCCTCACCTACGGATTTGTCAACGCCAGACAAAATAGCAATGCATCAGCAAACAGGCCTGTGGGTGCCATTACACTTGATCAGTCTTCACTGACTCTGACCAATGCAGGAGAGACTGACACCCTGGTGGCATCCATGGACATTGATGATGCGGTGTTTGGAATGCTGAAGTGGACATCGGATGATGAGCGGATTGCCCATGTGGATGCCATGGGACGGGTGACCGGTGTGACCAGCGGAAGCACTACCATCCGCTGTTCGACCCTTGATGGAAGCGTTGCTGCCATTTGTGCGGTGACCTGCAACTGGGTTGAAACTGCTGCTGATTCCATTGAAATAGATCCCGGCAGCCTGACGCTCGTGGAAGGTCAGAGTGCACAGCTGGAGGTTTTTTTTTACCCCGATGAGGTCACCAACCGCTTTGTAGACTGGAGCTACAGCCAGGAGGGCTTTGTGGAAGTAGATGAATTGAATGTCCTGACTGCCCTGATGCCGGGTACGGTAGAGCTTTATGCCACCTCCCTGAACGGGAGCAAGCGGGATACCTGTTTTGTGGAAGTTGTGGAGGCCGTGGATTATGTGATTGCCGACTTTGACCTTGTTGTCCCGGTTAAAACTGAACCCAAACCCGATTCAGCACAGATTTATACGCCCGGTGGGGGAAGCTGTGACATTGAGGCCGTGAATCCTGCCCCTAACCTTTCTAATTCAAGTGCAAAGGTTGTACAATATAATAAGGCGGAGGGTGAATGGAAGCTGCTGGGGATGGTGCTGCCCACAGAGGAGTATCAGGATCTGAGCCGATACAAGCAGTTTCAATTCAAATACTATGGAAAGGATATTGAAGATTTTTTTATTCAGATCATTGCCGAATCAGGAGAAAAAATTGAGCTTACCGTTCCGGTGGAAGCTGATGATGCATGGAGATTGTTTGCCCTGGATCTGGATTCGGACCTGGGCATGAAACAGTTCAACCTGTTTGCCAACCCCCAGGGCAAGCCTGCAGCCATAAGCTGTTATTATGATGATTTCATGCTGGCTGGCCAGGCCGCCGAGTGGTTCAGTGGCTTGACCATCAGTGATAACCTGCTCGATATGGCTTCAGGGGATGAGGTGGTGCTAAGGGCAGATGCCCAGGGGAATCCCTTTAGCTGGATATCAACCAGGCCTGAAGTGGCTTCGGTTGATCCGGACGGGAGGGTAAAAGCCATATCCAGGGGAGATGCCACCATCAAAGCCATTCCGCTTTACGGGGATACGAAGGAGTGCCCGGTGGCAGTGGATGGGGGTGGTGATCCGCTGCCGGAGGAATATGAGCGAAGGGTGATCCTTGATTTCGAGAATTATGAACTGGATTATACGGCTGGTTATGGCGGATATGCGTGGTCTTCTGCCAATTTCGCCAGGGTGGCCAATCCGGATCAGACCGAAGAAAATAACTCGGACTGGGTGGTGAGCTGGGACAGGGATGGTAGCAATTTCGGTGGCGGACTCGGAATTATCTTTCCAGGTCTGTCCAGCGAGGGATGGGAACGTTTCTCCCTGCAGGCCTATTCCGATGCGCCCATTTCTGCACTGCGGATCGAACTTTATAATGGGGATGACCTGCTGGCTGAGATTCAAAAGGATGTGGATATTCCAGTGGGTGTCTGGACCCAGGTCCTCATTGATCTGGCAGATATGAATGCTTTGGCCATCAACTTTAATAAAATCCACTTCCAGTATGCCATTGGAACCAGGGATGTGATGACCGTACTCACCGATAATGTGTGGCTGGAAAAGGGAATGATGGAAGATACGACCGTGGCTGTGACGGGTATTCTATTGAGGGACCTGCCGAGATTGATCTTGAGGGTGGAAGCTACCTGGCAGCTTGTTGCAGTGATTGAACCAGATAGTGCCACCAATAAGGATGTGATCTGGAGTTCCGATGCGCCGGAAATTGTTTCAGTAATGAGGAAGGCTGGATAACCGCTCTTGCTGAACCAGGGAGCGCCACGATTTCAGTCAGTTCCGTTGACAATCCGGACATCATGGCCTCGGTTAAGGTCACTGTAGCATAAACCCGGAATTGGGGAATTGAAAAAGGGAGGTTTATCATTTATCCGAACCCGGTATCGGAATTCCTGATTGTTCGCTGCAACGATCCCATGGAAAGGGTGGAGATTTTTACTGTGGCAGGTGAAAGGGTCCTGAATACTCCGGTTAATGGACTAACTTTGCTTGAGTTCAAAGACTGAATCTGGAAGCCGCTCCCTACCTGGTGCGAATCAGTATGGAAGGAGGCGGGACCCTTTATAAGAAGATTATGGTTGTGGATTAAAAGGAAAATATGACTCACAAAGGATTAGCATGGCTCTTGTTTTTATGCTGCATGTCGGTTCAGTTGCTTTCGCAGGAATTTGTAAGCATTGGAGAGGATGAAATCAAGCTCCAGAATGGTCATCTTAAAAGGATCCTGCGTTTTGAAGATGGCTCGATGATTTCAACGGGTCTCTACCTGGAAGGCAATCCACAAAACTTTATTGTGGAGAGTGCTGATTTTTCCTGCCTTGTGAATGACAAAGTGGTAAATGGCCATCAGCCTGGACCCTTGTAAAATCAGAACTCATCGAGGACGATCACAGGGGTGAGGGGGTCAGGATCACCCTGGAAGGTCAGGAGGATATGGAGGGACTGCGGGTGGAGCTGAACTACATGCTATATCCGGGTATGCCGGTGGTAAGGAAGTGGATTACTTTCAGGAATGAAGGAAGCGATGATTTGAAAATTGAAGCGCTGAATGTGGAGGACCTGGGAACCTGTCTTCTCTCATGTGACAGAGCGTGGTTCATCATAATTATGCCCGGATGAAGCATATTGGTCGCTTTGTGGGAAACTGGGATGATCCGGTGGTGGTGGTTCACGATCAGACCCGGCGCATGGGAATGGCCGTTGGGAAATGAGGCCCCCGGGGTTTTGAAACGTACTGCCTATCATACACCGCGGCAATAATGTGGAGGCAGGACTGACCCATCCCGGACAGGATTTTCCCTTCAGGAAGTGGCTGGCACCCGGCGAATCATGGGAAAGCCCTAAAACCTTTATTGGTCCTTTATGACGATACCGATGATGGTTTTGAAGTGGTGGACGGGACAGTGAATGATTTTGTGCGACTGCACATGCAGCCCCAGATTATTCGCAGGGAGGATAAACCGGTTTTTGTTTACAATACCTGGAATCCCTTCCGGACCTTTGTTTCTGATTCACTTGTCCGGGAAGTGGCAAGGGCCGCTGCTGATTGCGGAGTCATGGAGTTTATTATTGATGATGGCTGGCAGGTGAATTCAGGGGGCGGGACATCGGCCGATGCCTGGGGTAATAATTACGGAGACTGGCTGGTGGATGAGGAAAAGTTTCCCGGAGGACTTAAAGCCACTTTTGATTATATTCAATCGCTGGGGATGAAACCCGGACTGTGGATGAGTATCGGATCGGCCACCAACGACGCGGCTGTTTACCGGGAACACCCCGAATGGTTTGTGAAGAATGTAAATATGGAACCGGGCAACCTGCATTCCGAGCCATGATGCTGACTTTCATACCAGCTGTTTTGGAACGGACTGGGTGGATTATATCAGGGATGTGGTGTTGCGGCTGTGCAAGGAATACGGACTGGCCTATACCAAGCTGGATTTTGCCATAGCAGCCAGTGCTTATGTGAACGATCCGCCCATTTCGGGTTGTTATGCCACGGATCATCCCTTTCATCGCGACAGGGAGGAATCCTACATTGTTATCTATGAACGGCTGATGGAGCTTTTCGACCAGCTGCATGCAAGCTCATCCGGATCTGTTCATCGATTGTACCTTCGAGACTGCCGGGAAGCTTCAGTTGATGGACCTGGCCATTGCGGCTCATGCCGATGGAAACTGGCTTTCCAATTTTGAGGAGCCTTCACCCACCGGTCCGCTTCGCATCCGGCAAATGGCCTGGTGGCGCTCTCCTGCAGTACCCGCAGGCTCGCTGGTGATCGGGAACAGCGCCATGGATGATCCGGATTTTGAATTTGCCCTGAAATCGCTCATCGGAACCCTGCCCATTGTCCTGGGTGATCCGCGAAAGATTCCGGAGCAGGATCGGGCCAGGATCAGGGAATGGTCACTCTGGATGCAGGACATGCAGGATAAATATGATTACATGTCCTTTCGACGCGACCTGCCCGGTTTTGGAGAACCCCGCGAGGGAGCCTGGGATGGCTGGATGCGGATCAACAATGACACTAAGGATGGTGGGATCGTGGGTGTTTTCCGGCAGGGAGCCCTGGAGAAAAGCCGTCAGGTTTTTCTGAAGGGGATCGATCCGGAACAGGAGTATGTGGTCAGGCTGGCCCCGGAAGGGGCGGAGGTCCACCGTGCTTCGGGCACTTCACTCATGGAGGAGGGATTCCAGGGTGGAGATCCCGGGGCAGTATGATGGAAATATCTATGAAATCAGGGCCCTATAGCGCAAAGGGCTCAATTTCAGATGCTTCTTTGTTAAGTTCCAGGACAAGCACCCTTGCATCCTCTTCTTCCAGGCCTGAAGGTAGCTGAAGGCTGAAATTGAATCCTCATCCTGCTTTACCTTCACCCTGGAATTGTCGCCCAGGAAATAGGCTTTTTTACCTTGATTTCCTTTTCCAGGGTAATTTTCAGTTCTGCTTCCGGCTCCTCCAGGAGGAAAAGGTATATCTTTTTGTCCCTGTGGGTGCTGACCATTTGGTCTGTGGGCAGAAAGGGGCCGCCACGACTTCCATAGATGGCTTCCTGGTTTCTGGTAACCCACTGACCCATTTCCTCCAGCGATGTCAAGCTGTCTTTGCTCTATCCGCCCGTCGGGCATGGGGCCCACGTTAAATAAGAGGTTGCCATCACCCCCTATGGTCCGTGCCAGGGTATGGATGCATTCTTTTGCGGATTTTAGATTTGTCATCGGGTTTCCACGCCCACTGTTCACCGATGGTCATGCAGGTTTCCCAGGCAAATTTGTTGTCGAAGGCACCGATCTGCTGTTCCGGGGTTGCAAAATCACCGGCGTATATGGGATTTCTGTTTTTGTCCTCCATTCCCTGCCTGCCCTTGTCAACCCGGTTGTTGATCAGGAGTTCGGGCTTCAGACTCCCCTCAGGTAGGCATAGGTCTTCATGCCCAATTCATGGGTCCATGCCCATTCCCATTCACCATCAAACCAGAGAATGGATGTATTGTATTCATTGATAAGTTCCTGCAGCTGGTTGATCATGAAGCCCAGGTATTGATTAAACCGCGCCTGGGTGGCGGAATCCATGGGCAAATCAGGCGGGGTGTTATAGTTGGGATCGGGATAGACCACCGGGTAGTCGTCCCGGTACCAGTCGCAGATGGAGTAGTAGGTCCCGAACAGGATTCCCTGTTTCTGGCACTCTTCAGACAAGGCTTTAAGAATCCCTTTCCCATAGGGAGTGGAGCCCATATCGTAATCCGTATACTGGCTGTCCCACAGGCTGAAGCCGTCATGGTGCCGGGAGGTAATCACCAGGTATTTCATTCCGGCCATTTTTGCAGCACCCACCCATTCGGCGGCATTGAAATAGCTCCGGATTAAACTCCTTATAAAGTTGCATCATACTCCTCGATGGGAATCTCGCGGCCCCGTGACCAGGATATCTCTTCCCCCCGGAGGGAAACCGGCCCCCAGTGGATAAACATGCCGAAGCGCATATCCATGAATTTTTCCAGGGATTCCTGGTTGGTTTTCAGGTCAGGATAGGCTTCCCCTCCGCCGGAATATTGTCCGTTTAGCTGGAAGACAAGAAGGAGGCAAAGAGCGGTCAGAATTGTATTTTTCATAGGATATTCTGGGTCTTGAGTGTTTCTATCTTACTGATCGAGCCAGTGCTTTAAAGGTGGAGAGCCGGTCGCGGCTGATATAGATCTGGTCGTCGTCTGAGTGTAGCAGACGAACCTTGAGCTTGCTTCCCGAAAGACTGATGAGTTCGTAATGGCTTTGTGACTGGCAATATATTGCCGGTTGATGCGGGTAAAGAATATCGGGATTGAGGAGTTCTGTGAGCTTGTCCAGGGTATAATCAATGACGTAATTTCGCTTGTCCGACCGTATGCAGGAAGGTTCCTTTTTGCTGGCTGTAGAAATAGAGAATCTCCTCCACATCCACCGACTTTATGTGATCGCCCACTTTGATCATAAAGCGCGATTTATAGGGTTTGCTGATCATCTCCCGGATGCTTTTGATCAGATCAGTTCCAATTTCGGGAACGCTTACTTCGTGTTTGAAGTAGCGCTGGTATTTTTCCAGTGCGTAGCGAAGGTTTTCCTCAGATACAGGTTTTAGCAGGTAATCCACACTGTTAACCTTGAAGGCCCTGATGGCATACTCCTGGAAGGCAGTAATAAAAATGACCGGGGCCTCGATTTTAACCAGGTCAAAAATATCAAAGGAAAGTCCGTCGGCCAGCTGAATATCCATAAACACCAGGTCGGGTTTTTCATTTTGACTGAACCACTCACAGGCCCGTTTTCACAGTATCGATGCTGGCTAAAACTTCAATTCCGGGATCGATCTTGCCAAGGAGGTCCTTAATCCTCTGGGCAATCAGGTGTTCATCTTCTATGATTACAACTTTCATGCTTACCCTGAGTTTAAGTGGAGAATGTTGGAATACTTACCATGAACGAGCCTCCTTCTTTCCTGAACCAGCAGGGTCTCATCGGAGAAAAAAGCAATCTGCTTTTTCAGGTTCTCCAGTCCCATGCCCAGGGAGGTTTCCGATACCTCCTTTTTTTGCAGCTTGTTTTTCACTACGATCTGCTTCTTATCCGTTGGAGAAAATTTCAATGAGCAGGGGATGTTCTTCGGAGATCTCATTGTGCTTGATGGCATTCTCCACCAGCATCTGCAGCGAGAGGGGAATGACCAGCCTGTTCAGATCCAGGTCCAGTCTGATTTCCATCCTGAGCCTGTCCCCAAAGCGGATTTTCTGCAGGAAAATATAGTCCTCCAGAAATTTCAGATCATCTTTCAGGGGAACCAGCTCATTTTCACGCTGTTCAAGCACATAGCGATAAACATCCGATAGCTTATGCACAAAGAGGGTTGCCTTTTCAGCATCAGTGTTGATCAGTGTGGCCAGTGAACTGAGGCTGTTGAAGAGGAAGTGGGGTCTTACCTGGTCCTTGAGGGACTGGTACTGCAGGGCCAGGTGAGCCCTTTTCAGCTCCTCCTGCTGAACGGCTGCCTCTTTCCAGTTTTTAAAAAAGAGGACCGTATTTCCCAGCAGGAGAGAAAGGAAGAGAAAGATGTAGACCACTTTCAGGCTTGGGAGGACCTGCTTTCAGGACCTCATGGAAACTATGTCCCTCGTTGACCACGTTCCAGACGAAAAAGCCCAGAAAAATGATGAGCTCCTGAAAACAGGGTCATGGCCAGCACCTGGTAGATCAACCTTTTGATGGGTGCTTTCAGCCAGGGGAATCCGTTGTTCCAAGATACATGGTAATCCACTGCCATCCCTTTCATGGCAGGGTATCCTATGGCCACGGAGAACATGCAGTTGCGTAAGAACGATTTTCATTGACCACAACTCCCAGGGATCGATGAAGAGGGCAGAGTACGTTGCCAAGGAACTCAGGAAAAGCAGATCCCGCAGCAGGTTCAGAATGAATTTGTGTGCCTTTTTCAGTTTCATCGTGCCTCGGTTCAAGCATAACAAGATACTTAATTAGATTTTAATTAGACAGCTTTTCCAGTTCCGCGCGGGTGGCCTCTTCTCCCCATGCGGGCCAAAGCGGATCCGGTTTGCAGAGAATGAATTATAGGGCAAGGGCTTCCTCCAGGATGGGTCGGGCTGCTTCGGCTCCTCCACCCATGGCAGGCAGGGATATTCAGCTTGTAGGTCCCCTCCAGGAAATAGGTTCTGCGGATTGTCCGGGTTCAGTCTCTTTGGCTGTCTCCAGTGAAGCAAACATCTTCTCGAAATAAATTCCTCCCCGTCCCATGGGATCGACCATGATTCTGGACGGATAGATGAAGGCCTGAAGGACATGTAGTTCCGATTCGCCGGCTTTCCGGGCTCAAGGGCCATGGCCTGATCCAGCAGCTCCTGGGCCCGGTCCAGGACCTGGTCCCTCTGCTCGCCCTCGTTTTCCTCGAAACTCATTAACGCCAGGCAGTGGGAGGCATAATAGTAGGGCATCCATTTGCTTTTTTCGGCTGTGGCGATGCGTTCAAACGCATGGCACAATCCAGGTACTGTTCAGGAATCAGCAGCCTGGTCCATTTGCTCCAGGGTACTTTTCATGGCTGGAGGTGTAAGTGTCTTCCTGTCCGGGATACAGACTGATAGAGAACAGGGCAAGGGCGATCATAAATAGCTTGGTTTTCATAATATTGGTTTTTAAAGTGAAATCATAAACAATAGTATGGCCAGGGTTCCTGTGGTGGGCACAATGGCCTGTGATGGGTAGTGTCCCGCTTTCGTCGGGGGTGCCGGCATAGCTGTAGCCAAATACATTCTCAAATCCCAGAAGGTTGGTGATGTTCAGGTGGATGATGCAATCTTTTCCGAACAGGGCGGTCAGATAGGTAAGATTCAGGCTGATGTCGTTGTAGGCCTTTGTTCTTCCATCCATAAAACCCGGGGACTGTTCAGATCATTATAGGGCCTGCCGCTGGCAAAGGAGTAGGTGACACCTCCAAAGGTTTTCAGGCGAGCAAAGAAGCGTTTGTAAACCACCGAAAGGTTGTGGGCCGAAGCAAAGGAGGGCATGACGCTTTCAGGGTAATCCTGGTAGTCCCTGGAGGTATTCAGAAAGCTGTAGGAGATCCAGTAATCGGAACCCTGCAGACTCTCACTGTCACGCCAGAAGAGGTCGATGCCCCGGGCACTTCCGTAACCTTCGTTGTTGTAGTCGCTGCATACCGGACTGTAGGGGGAATGCATATTTTACCAGCTGGTCGTAGTATTTAAGGTAGCCCTCCATCCGGAAGGTCCTTCTGTTGTTTCCGGTACTGAAAATTCAGGATATAGTGATCGGCCTTTTCATGGAAAGCCGGGGTGCAAATTGCAGGTATTTCATTCTCGGGCTTTTGCCGGTACAGGCCCCAGGCAAGGGAGACCTGGCTGTAGGTTCCTGTTTTATATGCTGCGGATATTCTTGGCAGCAGTGCCGGCTCCTCCGAGCAGGGAGGTGTACTCTGCCCTGAGCCCGGTGCGCAGGGCCAGTTTTTTTGACAGTTTCAAATCTGTTTCCACGAAAAGAGAAGGCAGACATCGTTCATCTATAAGTTGCAGGCTGTAGGCGAGATACTGTTTTGACGGTATAGTCATACCAGCCCAGATTGATATCTCCCCCAAAGCGGGTTTTCAGCTTTTTGGAAGCTCAGATGTGTAAAGGTCAGTTTCATGGAGGCTCCGGTGGTCACTGTGTTTACTGGGAATTCCTGCATAATTGATTTTTTCACTGTCGCGGCTGTAGGCCACTCCTGTGCGGATCAGCCATTTTTCAGCCAGCTGATCGGTATAGCTTGTGTTGGCATAAAGGTTCAGGTTGTTCATTTGCATGGGATCCATGCTGCCGGCCTCAAAATTGTCATAATTCATTGCCATGCTCATGGAGTTGAAGGAGCAGAAGGATTTCAGCAATCCGCTCTCGCCGATCTGTTGCCTGAACATGAGCATGCCATCTCCCAGAACAGGATCTTTGGTCCAGTCCACATTTTGTTTGAAATAATTTGTGGTGAAGTGTATTGTTGGCATAGAGACCGGTCACGGCCAGCGAGCTCTTTTCCCATCGTTTTGCCCAGGAGGCATTGGCCCCCACGGTCATGACGGCCACACTGGCCTTGTCCTCGGTTTCAAGTCCGTTGGTGGTCAGATCCACAATGGAGGAGAGGGCATGACCGTATTCGGCCGAGTAGCCCCCGGTGCTGAAGAGGGTTTCGGAGAAGAGCAGGGGCGAAAAGCGCCCCCGGGTGGGAACATCGGGCATGCTGGAGAAAGTAGGGCGACTGCACCAGCATCCCATCCATATAGGTTTTGGTTTCATAGCTCTCTCCCCCCCGCACAAAGAGCATTCCTTCTTCACCCACCTTCTGTGATCCTGGCATGGTGGCATAAGCGCCGTAGATATCTCCCATCGCGCTGGCCGTGCTGGCAATATCAAAGGAGCTTAGGGTGGCCGATTTTTTTTCATCGCTGGCGCTAAAGACCCCGGCTGTAATGGATACTTCGTTTATTTCGCTTAAAATTTCTCTGAGCACAATTTTTATGGTGCTGTCTTTTCCTTCCAGGTGGAGGAGGTGGGAATACTTTTCATAGCCGATAAAACTGGCTATGAAAATCTGGTCTCCGGAAAGGTCTGTGTTCAGTGCAAAATTACCCTGGGCATCGGATATGCATCCGTCGTATGAACCCTCAAAGTAGATATTGGCGTTGACCACCGGGTTTCCTTTTTTGTCTGTGATGCTTCCCCTGATGGTTTGCTGTCCAAAGGCACTTGCTGTGACCATTACAAGGAGTATCAGGCTGAATGTTTTCATCTCCTGGGTTTTTGTTTGCTGTAAAATTAGGGTGGGACAGGGTAGGTCTAAAACAATTATTACCCAAGCAGCAATTCTTCAGGATGAATGGTAGAATGCCGCGATAAACCGGCAATTGTTCAAATCATTTATTAATGATCAGATATTCCGCATATTTAAAATTCCATTCATCAACCTGGTCCTTTTCGAGATAGTCTCTTAAAACAGCGGCAAATTTCTCCTTTGCTCCGGGATTGTCTACCTTTTGTGAATTGATGGATTTAAAGAATCTGCTGAGATTGGAGAATCCTATGCTATCTCCAAGTTCATACCAGAATGAACATGCCTGATTAAAGTTCTGTAAATCAGGATTGTCTGTTTCCAGCCTCTCCAGAAGAAACGCGGTTCCTGCATACTTCCTGTAGTTATGGGGTTCAGGCCAAAAATTGATCCCGATATTCTCGTAAAGGCTGTCTATTATTGTATTGGCAAAATAATCAGCCCACGACTCCCGGTAGTCATACGACATCCAGCTATTACGATTGTGATTGGCATGATACATACACAGGTGCCCTATTTCATGACAAAGCCCGTAGATATTATTCTTCTTGCTCTGATCGGGAGGCAGGAAATCATGCTTTGTTTTATACTCCCAGGTAATTTCCCTGAGATTTTTCCGGTTAAAGTATAGTGCATTCCTTTCAGAGGCAACAATGGAGAAATTTATCCTCTCCGGAAGATAGAAACCATTATTCGTAGCGATACTCCAGGCTTCTTCCAGGACCTTCAGACTGGCCAGTGCATATTCTTCAATTTCAATATTAAAATTTGCTTTGAAGTGTTCCGTTTCAGTCTTTTGTGTCTGTGCAAAAGTCGAATAGAAAACAAACAGCAGGTTCATTAAGCCCAGAAACCTCTTCATTTTATTTGCTGATATTCTGACTCTACGTTAATCTTATTGAGCACAGTGGGTTATAGTCCCTTCTTTTGCAGCAGAATCTGCACCGGCTCGATGGTAACCAGGCAACCCTTTGGCATATTGTACAAATCTTGTTTGATCCCTTCATAAAAGGCTTCAAGCATTTCGGTTTGATCCACCAGTTCGATGACAACCGGGAGTTTTTCGGTTAGTTCCCAGAACCTGGAAGAGCTGATCTTGCTGCTGGCCCCGTAGCCCATGATTCCCCTGTAGACGGTGGCCCCGGCAATACCTCTTTCCCGGGCCAGTTCGTAACATACTGGTAGAGCAGTTTGCTTCCAATAAGGTCGGTGGTACTGGCATGGATCCTAAGAATACTTTGCTCGGTCCTTTTATATAGCTTCCATAATGATTAATTTAATAATCTGGTGGAAATGTATCCAAGGTAGACTGCGGTAAAACCCAGCAAAATGCTGAGCCCGGTATAAAGAAAGAGGGGAAGAAACTGGCCGTTTCGCATCAGCATCAGGTTCTCCCCGGTAAAGGAGGAGAAGGTGGTAAATCCGCCGCAGAGGCCCACCATCAGGAACATCCTTAGCTCAACGGTCAGGATGGGACTTTTTTCTGAGATCCCGATCAGAAAGCCAATCAGCAGGCTACCCACCACATTTACTAAGAGTGTTCCCACGGGAATGGAGAACCATTCCACCCGGTGTTTAATCTTGAAACCAGGAACCGGGCCACACTCCCGATAAATCCACCCACTCCGATCAACAAAAGATTTTTAATCATAGGCTTACTCCATTAACCACTTGTCGAGCCAGTCTTTAAATTCCCTCTGCCAGAGGATCCCGTTCTGGGGTTTCAGCACCCAGTGGGTTTCGGACGGGAAGAATAACATCCGGCTTGGGATTCCCAGCATCTGTGCAGTGTTAAAGGCAGCCATGCCCTGGGTATAGGGGATCCGGTAATCGTGTTCTCCCTGGATCACCATGATGGGCGTATCCCAGTTTTTCACAAAATGATGAGGTGATCCGGCATAGGATTTCATGGCCACCGGATTGTCCTTTTCCCAGGGGGCACCCCCTTTTTCCCAGTTGATCGAAGAACATTTCATCGGTGGTCATGTACATCATCTCCGCAGTTGAATACCCCGCAATGGGAAATAAAGGCTTTGAAACGTTTCTGGTGGTTTCCGGCCAGCCAGAATACCGAGAAGCCTCCGAAACTGGCACCAATGGCACCCAAGCCTTTCTTCATCCACAAAGGGCTCCTTTTTCATCACATCAATGGCCCTGAGCAGGTCCTGCATGGCCTGACCGCTGTTGTCCTTGCTGATCTGATCGGTCCAGTCCTGTCCATGGGTAAGGACACCCCTGCGGTTGGGAGCCACCACGATGTAACCGTTGGAGGCCATCTGGCTGAAGTTCCAGCGGTAGCTCCAGAACTGGCTCAGGGGTGATTGGGGTCCTCCTTCACAATAAAGCAGGGCCGGATATTTTTTGGACTTATCGAAATGGGGTGGATAGATGACCCAGGTGAGCATCTGCTTGTTGTCGGTGGTGGTGATCCAGCGTTTCTCCACGGTGGGCATGGTCAGCTGGTCCAGCAGGTGCTTGTTCTCAAAGGAGAGTTCCGTGGCCTGCGCCGCGTGACCGGATCCACACTGTAGATTTCCTCGGGTTTGGTCATGTCCACCCGGGTGGCAATCAGTTTATCTCCTGCAACTGCCACCGAGTGGTAATCATGATCGCCCGAGGTAATGGCTTTGATTTCCTGAGTGCCACATTCATTTTGAAGAGCTGGTAGGTGGATTCAACACCTGCGACAAAGAGAAGGGTTTCTCCCTTATCGGCCCACACGGGTCCTGAAGGGCTGTAGTCAAAATTCTCGGTCAGGTATCTTTTCTGCCTGCTGGCCAGATCCATCTCAAAGAGCCGTTCCTTATCCGCTTCGAAGGTGGCCCGCCTCATGCTGAGCCAGTAGATTTTCTTGCCGTCGGGTGAGAAAAAGGGAGCCTTGTCATAACCAGGCATGCCCTCGGTAAGGTTGCTGGTCGCTCCCGATTCCAGGTCGTACAGGTAGATATCCGAATCGGTGCTGAAAGTATATTCGATCCCGCACAGTTTCTTACAGGTATAGGCAATTTTTTTTCCGTCGGGTGTCCAGGAAACTTCTTCCAGTCCTCCGAAGGGCATCATGGGTGAATCAAAGGCTTCCCCTGGCATGATGTCTTTTCCGGCGGTAAATTTTCCATCTGCAAAGTCAGCAACGAAAATATGACTGTAGGCTCCATCTTCCCAGGTGTCCCAGTGCCGGTACATCAGGTCGTTGATGACCCGCCCGTCGGTAAGCTGCAGGTCGGGATACAGGTCCTGTGTGGTCGGATCGATCTGCACATCTTTGGTATATAATACATTGCTCTCCTGCGGGTGAAAAGGCCAGTCCGCTGATTCCTCCTTCCACGTCTGATATCTTTTGTTTCCCGCTTCCATCGGCATTCATGACCCAGGCCTGCACATCACCGGAGGCGGAAGAGAGGTAGACGATTTTTTCTCCGTCGGGGTGCCAGATGGCATTGAATTCGTTTTCGGGAGTTTCGGTGAGCTGAAGTTTTTCGGAACCATCGATGTTCATTATAAAAAGTTCCCGGTTTCTCTTGTTTTGTTCGATGCTGTAATAGGTTACCCCGTAAAGGATTTTCTCTCCCGAAGGGGAGACCTGAACATCGCCCAGTCGTCCAAAGGACCACAGTACTTCGGGTGTCATGATATCGGAGCTGAGCTCCAGCTGGTTTTTCGTGATTAGGGGAGCCTCATCTGACTTCTCTGTGGGGGTGGAACAGGAGAAGAGCAGAAGGGAAAGCATTGAAAGGATCAGAAGCTTTTTCATGGGATGGTTTTTATTTGTCTCAAAATTAGGAAATATTCGCTGGGGACCATCAATTGTTTTTTAGGTTTTGAAGCAGGTTCATCCAGGTACTTACATCCTGGCCAAACTGCTCCATCATGCGAAGGTTGACCGTTTTCCTCATTGCTTTGGGGAAAACCTCTTTTCCATGAATGGCTCCAAGAATAGCGCCCATTACCGACCTGGCAAAGTGTTGTTGAGTCAGCTCACCGGGGAAGTTTTTAAGGGTAGAGAAAAAGATCATCTTAAAGCGGGTATCATCGGTTATGGTTCCTGCAGGTCCGAATGCTTCCCACTGGGCAAAGGGCTCAGCCTCCTTTGGATAATCCCTTAACTGAAACAGGGCAGCCAGTTCTTCTTTTGCTTCCTTTGTGATAGGTTCGCAGTTGGTGGTCCATTGGCTGCGCAAAGGCGGATAGACAAATTCAACCGGTCCCCCTGCAGCATCACCAATGGCCGATCCGATCAATATTCCTTCAGTCTCATCCTCCCCGGAGTGCCCCTGCTGCTGTCCGAGGAGGGTGGTGGGGAAAAGCAAAATTATGATAGTGAGAATTTTCATCCTGCAAATTAGTCAAAGTTCTGAAAAACTTAAGATTTCTCTCGACTCTCCAGAGATGCTATGTCAGAAAAAATGTGTAATATAGTTTTAGATAAAAATTGACATAAAGCAGGCATTCCTCGAAAAACTGACTTAAGCTCAGACGCGAGCTGTCTCTGTCTGAAATTGAACTAAAGAATATTCTAAAGTGTTTACTATATAAACGTATAAGCTTAACTTTTAAAATATATAGAAATGAAAAACCGATCAATTATTTTTTTGGCCACTATTGGCCTGTTCCTGGTATCCTGCAGTGGTCTGAAAGTGGTTACCGACCTTGATAAATCAGTGGACTTTAGCCAGTATAAAACGCTTGAGTATTATGGCTGGGCAGATAATTCAGGCGAAAAGCTGAATGACCTTGACAGAGGTCGGATTGAAAAGGCCTTTGGAGAAGAATTTAAAAAACGAGGGATGAGTTTTGTTGAGAAAGGTAGTGGTGGAGACTTGATTGTAACGCTTCATATCGTTGGTGAGGAAAAGACGCAATTAAATGCCAATACAACTGGCACCGGCGCTTATGGCGGTTATGGCGGTTATGGCGGATACTATGGCTACGGTCCTGGCTATGGATGGGGAGGCGGATATTCAACTACCACCGTTACCGAGTACAATTATACTGTGGGAACCTTGCTTGTGTCGGTTTACGATGCGCTAAGAAACAGTTGATTTGGGAATCACGTGGTGAAAAAACAGTGGATGAAAATCCCAAGAATGCAGAGGAAAAATTGGCCAAAATAGCCGAACAGATGATGTATGACTATCCGGTTAAACCTTTAAAATAGGGTCATAGCGATATATAGAATAATATTAATGCTTTTAACTAAGCGTATCAGGGTTGAGCCTTGGTACGCTTTTTTTTTACATCTTTATTTCGCTAAACTAAACCCTGCTAAACAATCTTCTATGAAACGATTCTTCATTTTTTTACTGGCCTCAGGCCTGAGCCTCTCCCTTTCTGCCCAGGAGATGCTTGACATCCTATCGCTATCTGGAAGATACGGTCTTCCTGGGGAATATAAAGATGCTGCTTACACAGGCAAAGCCACGGAATGGGGATCCATAAACTCCTTTACAGCCGGTTTTAAAGTGGGTAGCCGCTCCATGATTCCCATCAATGTGAACCACTTTTATTTCAATGTACAGAATGATCCGATCCTGAATTTCTCAGGCGACTATGCCAATCCCATAAAACTAAATGGCTTTATTCTCAGAACCGGTCTGATCCAGGATCTGGGTGAGGGCAGAAGCCTTCAGATTCTGGTTGCTCCCAGACTGTTCTCCGATTTTGCCAACATGGACAGCAGGAGCTTTCAGATGGGTGCTGTTGCCTCTTACAAAAAGAAGTTCAGGGATGAATTTACCATTGGAGGTGGACTGATCTACAATGGGGAATTATTCGGGCCCTACTTTGTCCCCATCCTGGATATTAACTGGCAGTTTGCTTCAAAATGGCGACTAAAGGGTATGATCCCTGTAACTGCCAGGATAGAGTACACTGTGAATGATAATCTGATGCTTGGATTTAACCATTTTGGCCTGATCACCACTTACGCCCTTGGCAAAGAAGCCTATTCAGGAGATTATATGGAACGTCAGAGCATCGACCTTTCTCTCTTTGCCAGGCAGCGCCTTTTTGGAAATATTTTCGTTGAAGGAATGGTGGGACGCACCATGGGCCGGAAATATCGACAGTATGAAGGGGATCAGAAGGTCGATTTTGCCATACCGCTTGTTACTTTTGGGGATGACAGGGTGATTAAAAATGAGTATGCAGCTTTTAAGGATGGTATGATATTCACCCTGAAACTTCTTTATAGCATACCCATGCCTGAATAGAGATATTTCAAACACCGATCGTGGTCCAATGAAGTTGCCATATTTCAAAGTTTTAAGAATTCTTACATTTCTTCTGGCTTTGACACTTGCCATTGTTTCATATGCCGGCGCTTTTCTGCCCGATACCTATGCACGTGACAGTGCTTCCATGGCTGCACAGGGAGTGGGACAGGACCTGGTGGATCTATTCCTGGGTGTTCCCTTGCTGCTTGCTACTTTCTATTATGCGGCCAGGGGAAGACGACATCGCCAGACTGCTGTATGCGGGCATTCTTTTCTATATCATGTATTCCTTTGTAATCTATTGCTTCGGAGTACATTTTAACCGGTTTTTCCTGCTTTACTGTTTTACCCTTGCGCTGTCTCTTTACTCATTTATCCTTGTGATGTCTGGATTTGGAAGGGAGGATGTGGCTGCCTGGTTCGATCACGCTGCTGCCAAAGGGGTTTCCATTTATATATTTATTGTGGCACTGGTGTTTTATGGATTGTGGCTCAAATCAATTGTTCCGGCCCTTATCTCCGATACGGTGCCAGCCGATGTGACTGACAATGATTTCCTGGTGAATCCCATTCATGTGATTGACCTGGCATTTGCTTTGCCAGGCCTGATCCTTGGATCTGTTCTCTTATGGCGAAAGCAGAGCATGGGATATGTGATAGCTTCTGTATCATTGGTATTCATGGTTTTTCTGACCATTGCCCTGGCTGCAATGGTGGTGATGCTTTCCATAAGGGAAATCAACGAAGATTATAGTGTTGCTGTGGTTTTTGGGATACTTTCAGTTTTGAGCCTGTTTTTTGGTATTATATTATTTCGAAAGATTAAACCTTCGCACTGATAAGAATTTATTGATGGGATGAAGCATGAGGCTCTTAAAATTAGACTGGGAGCTGGGCTATCCTTCGCCCGATGGATCCGGTAAGCTTCTGTGGACCAGGGCAAAGTGTTCCGGGTGCTGTTCAGCTGGATGTGGCGGAAGCAGAAGGCTTATGGTCCCTGGTATTATGCTGAAAACTGGAAGGACTACCTCTGGATGGAGGATTGCAGTTTTACCTACCGCTGCCGTTTTCCCCGTCCGGAACTCCGGGAAAAGGAAAGGCTCTTTTTCTTTTCAAAGGGAATCGATTATGCCTTTAAAATCACTTTTAATGGTCATGAAATGCTTCGGCAGGAGGGCATGTTTACTCCGGTTCAGCTGGATCTGACCGGGCAGCTGGAAGATGGAAATGAACTGCTTGTAGAAATATTTCCTGTTCCAAAGAAGCAGGATGCCCCGCCGGATCGCCGGCAGGCTTCAGCCAGTGTTAAACCGGCAGTCTCTTACGGATGGGACTGGCATCCCCGCCTGATCCCCTCAGGTATCTGGGATGAGACCGGACTGGAGATCAGACCTTTGTCTTATATGGATGATGTGTCTCTGTCATACATTCTCAATGAGGAGCTGAGCCTGGCAAAGATCTGATGTTGAGGTGAGCGGAAAGGAAATGAAGGGCTGCGGCTTAAGCTTCAGGATTCTGGATGCGGATGGAAGCGAGGTGTTTTCAGAAAATATCCCTGCGGCTGAAAATCAGGTCCGCTTTTCTTTCAGGCTGGATAAGCCCAAGCTCTGGTGGCCCCACGATCATGGGGGAACCCTATCTTTATCAATATATTGTGAATCTGACCGATCCCTCAGGGAAGCATTTGCAGACCCTGAGCGGCAGGATTGGCTTTCGCAGGGTAAAACTGGTAATGAACCAGGGGGGATGGGATGAACCCCAGCGATTTTCCCAGGACACGCAGTGTTGTGCCCATTCAGCTGGAGATCAACAAGAGGCAGATTTTCTGCAAGGGCAGCAACTGGGTCAATCCGGAGATCTTCCCGGGAATCATAGGCCCGGAAAGGTATGATGAGCTCACCGACAGGGCCCGTGAAGCTAATTTTAACCTGTTGAGAATCTGGGGCGGAGGCATTGTCAATAAGGAGGCTTTCCATGAGCAGTGCGATGAAAAGGGAATCATGGTATGGCAGGAGTTTCCCCTGGCCTGTAACAATTACGAGGACCATCCCGACTTACCTGGAAGTTCTGGAGCAGGAGGCCGATTCCATTATCCGGAGGATCCGCAGGCATCCCTCCCTGGTGATTTGGTCGGGGGGGAATGAGCTGTTTAATTCCTGGAGCGGGATGAGCGATCAGTCCCTTGCCATTCGCCTGCTCAACAGCCGTTGCCTGGCCCTGGATCCTCATACCCCTTTTATCAGTACATCGCCCCTTTACGGGATGGCACACGGGCACTATGTTTTCCGCGATCCCGACTCGGGGAAGGAAGTGTTTACTCATCATGAACTCGGCCAGGAAATACAGCCTATACGGAATTCGGGATTCCCGTCGCCTTCATCGGTGGAGATGCTGGAGTCCTTTATTCCCCCCGACGAACTCTGGCCACCCAGGCCCGGGAGGTACCTGGGAAAGTCATCATGCCTACAATGCATGGGAAGGGGATACCTGGCTGATGAAGGGGATGATCGATGCTTATTTCGGCCAGGCCAGAGACCTGGCAGAGCTGGTGGACAACGGGCAGTTGCTGCAGGCTGAGGGTTACAAGGCCATCTATGAAGAGGCCCGCAGACAGAAGCCCTATTGTTCCATGGCCCTGAACTGGTGCTTTAATGAACCCTGGCCCACTGCAGCCAACAATAACATTGTGGGCTATCCAAATGAGCCCAAACCTGCCTTTTGTGCGGTTCGCATGTGCCTGCAGGCCGGTAATGGCCAGTGCAAGAAACTATAAGATTTGCTGGACTGAAGGAGAGGAGTTCAGGACCGAGCTATGGATGCTTAATGACGGCTTTCAGGAAATTGGATGCCGGGATGGTGAGCACAAGGCTGGTGGCCGGAAGCGTGACTGTCAGAGCTTGGCGAGTGGCAATTCAGTGGGACTGGACTCAAATACCAATCTGAAAGGGTCCGCTCTTAAGTGTCCTGCTTCCCGATCTGGATGCAGGATCGCTTCACCCTTGAACTGGAAGTTGTGAAGGATATCCCGAATACAATTCATCCTATAACTTCCTTTACCGGCGGTCCACATGAGAATTATTGTTATCATACTGTCTTGCTTTCTCCTTCTTCCCCTGTCCGGGCAAAAAAAATGGGAGCGCCTGAGCGGGAAGTTCGAAAAACATTATTCCCGGTCGAATTATGAAGCAGCCCTGGATGATGCCTTTGAGCTCCTTGGGTATTCAGGGGAAAATCATGATTCCACCGATCACAGATCTGCCCTTTCCTCTTTTTATGTGGCAAAAGCCTATGAGGGGCTGGGTGATCCGGAAGAAGCAAAGCCCTATATAAAAAAGTCACATGCCCTGCTCTTACCCAACCTGTCCTATGATGAAAGCATGGCGGAGGTAACCCGGCTTTACGGAAAAATTGAAACGGAGCTTGGCTACCACCGTGCTGCCCGTGTTTTGTTATCCTCGGCAATGGAGATCAGCCTGGACCTTTACGGACAGGAAAGCAAACCCTATGTGCAGTCTCTCTATGATCTGGCCGGCCTGGAAATGGCCATGGCCCGTTGGGATCAGATGATAAGCCTGCTTGTGGAGGCCTTTCAGATACACGAGCGTGTCTATCCCCCTGGATCAGGACTATGCCCTGTATGCCAATTACCTCGGTCTGCTGTTTATGAATAGCGGGCTTATGCAGGAGGCGATTCTCTATTTGAATAAATCGCTTTCGGCTTACGGGCCCCATGGTTTAAAAAAGGACCTGACCCTGGCCAATGCACACAATAACCTGGGCTTGATTTATTATTACCAGTCGGAATTTGAGATCGCAGCACAGCATTACGATAAGGCAGCTCCATTATACAGAAAGCACAGCGAGGGCATATTCTGAAAACTATATGATGTTACTGAGTAATGTGGCATCTCTTTACATGACATGGGAAAAGAAGGATTTAATGGAGGATTCCTACCAGGCACTGGGTGAGTACCTGAATATGTATACGGATACAATAGACCTGCCTCTTATCCAGGGCCTGGAGAATATGGCAAACTTTTATGCCGGGACAGGAAAGTTTGCTGAGTCTGAGGACTTCTATGTGAGAGCCATTAACGCCCGTCTCAGCATGGACCCGGTGGATCAGCAGGGCCTGCAAAGGACCATACGCTCCCTTGTCTCGGTCTGCGAGGAATTTTATGAAATTGAGAAGGCCCTTTTCTACCTGAAGATGGCAGAGGACTCAGTTGAGTGAGTCCGCCTGGCCATCCAGTAAGTCCGCCTAGCCATGCATGGGATAGCTGAAGAGGGGGTTGGTATTCAGGGCCTTTTCCTTGATTGCAAGAATCTCATCTTCATCCATGGGCTTGAAATCCTTTGCCAGATCCAGTGCCATGGAAAACAAATTCTCATCTCCCGGTGGGATGGCTGCCGTAACCGGGTGAGAAAGGGTGAACCTCAGTCCTTTTTCTGCTTCCTCCCTGTTTGGAAGAGGCTTGTACCAGGTCTTCTTGATGGTCCGTTCCTCTCCTTCTTCCCAGGGTCTCCATGCCATGGCCTTCAGCGCCAGGATTCCCATTTTCTTTTCCCTGGCCCGGTCCATGACCTGTGGGCCGAAATTCCCGGCATACCAGGTGGCAAAGTTAAAGGGGAAAAGGATGGTGTCAAACTCAAAGCCATCCATCAGGGCCAGGGCAGCTTCCACAGAATGGGCCGAAAATCCGATGTAGCGTATTTTTCCTTCCTCCCTGGCTTCCAGGAAGGTCTCCAGGGCCCCTCCCGGACCAAGGATGGTCTCCACATCCTCAAGGGAGGTAACCGCATGAAACTGGTAGAGATCAAAATGATCGGTCTCCAGGTTTTTCAGGGATTGTTCCAGCTCCCGGCGTGCACCTTCCTTTTTTCTTTCTCCTGTTTTACAGGCCAGGAAAACATCTTTCCGGTAGGGTTTCAGGGCCGGACCCAGCATCTCTTCTGCATTTCCGTAGGAGGGCGCCACATCAAAATAGTTGATGCCATGGTCAATGGCCTCTTTTACCCTGGAAGCAGCTTCCTCGGTACTGGCATCCATTACTACAATTCCCCCGAAACCGATCATGGATATCTTCTCGCCGGTTTTCCCCAGGATCCGTTTTTCAATTTTACCTTTCATTTTTTCCCGGCTTATTGAAGACAGGCCGGCAGGAAACATGCCGATCATGGGGGCTGCCATGGCCGAAACAGTTATAAATTTTCTTCTTTTCATGTCAGCAAGATATCGATACTTCAAATGCTGGTCAAGTACCGGACATTTTTTAACAGGAGGCTATTCAAAGTGGCATAGAAATCGGCCATAATCTCTTCCCTGTTGAAATTTTCCCAGACCAGGATTGTCCTCTGGTTGTCCGGCTGTTCTATCCACAGCCTCATCCACGTAGGCCGGACATGGGATTTTACTGGCCTTCGCCCAGGAAGGATTTTTCACAATGGCTACTGCAGCCATGTCGAAGAGGGACCTGGATTTTTGCTCATCATAAAAGTCGATGTGCTTGAAAAGCTCCACCGAGTAGTCCCCAAAAGTTGTAAAGCTCCCTCCGTGCCTTCCGGTAACCGCCATCCTCAGCAGTGGGCCCCAATCCGGGCATTTTATCAAATATCTCCTGCTGGGTCACTGCCACTGCGGCTGTTCCGGTGGGTTTGCCATAGCGGACAGTAACCATTTCAAAGGGCACTCCGCTTTCAAGTACATAGGTCATGGCCGGGATGTCATTTTCCAGGTTATACTCGCCCGGATCGGGATAGTTGGCACCCAGCCAGACCACCCTTACGCGATCTGCAATGGCCGGCTCCCTTTCCAGGGCCAGGGCAATGTTGGTGAGTTTGCCCACCGGCAAAAGCACCAGTTTTTCTTTCCTTTCCTTCATGGCTTCCCTGATGATGAAATCCACCGCTTCCTGTCCGTCGAATCCTTCTTCCTCCACATAGGGTCTGATGTCGGTGAAGTTGCCGTTGGCGCCTGCAAACAGGGGGACTTCATCCTCTTTATTGCAGAGTGCGAGTACCCTTTGGGCCTCTTTCACATGTTGGTCAATGTTACCACCGCTACGGGTGGCATTTACGGTGATCCCAATGGTATTGAAGACTTCATCGTTAAGCAGGAGGTAGGCCATGGCATGCTGGTCGTCCAGCTCGTTGTTGGCATCGGTGTCAAAGATTACGGGAATGGGTTCAGGGCTGGTGCATCCCTGAAATATAAACACAGTACAAAGGATAAAGGCAGCAACAGCAAAGAGGGAGCCATATAAAGAGAGGTGTTCGGATAGTTTTCATGGAAAGTTGTATTTCTTAATGTTGGTGGAAAGCGTCGGAGACAAAGGAAAGTACTTCGGGAAGGGACTCCCGCCAGTAGGTCCAGGTGTGAGCTCCGTCTCTTACCCGAAACTCATGGGGGATCTCTTTTTTGCGCATGGCAATATGAATCAGGGAGTTGCCTTCAAACAGAAAATCGTCATCGCCGCAGTCGATGTACCAGCGGACCTTATCTTTCTGATTGTCGGGCATGTTTTTAACCAGCTCAAGAGCACTGTGTTGCTTGTAGTAAGCTTCCAGCTGTTCTTTGTCCCCGGCTATCCTGACCCCTTCTTTCCATATCTTGTTCCATTTGTTCCAGGCTCAGGGGACCGCAACTGGCACTCAGGGGACAGGCCGATGAGAAGAGTTCCGGATGGTGAAGGGCATACATGAAAGTGCCTCCTCCTCCCATGGAAAGACCTGCAACTGCCCGGTACCTTTTTTCTCCCTTGATCCGGTATGTCGGATTCCACAAAGGGTAGAAATTCTTCAAAGAAAAAATCCTCATACCTCCACTCATTTTTCGGATCGTTAAAGTAGCCCCGCTGACCTCTGTTGGCATCGGGCATTACAATGATCATGGGGGTGGCTTTCCCTTCTTTAATGGCCTTGTCAGCGATGTGCAGCACTTCCCCAAATTGTACCCAGCCGGTCTGGTCATCACCACCACCGTGCAGCAGGTAGAGGACCGGGTAGCTGCGCTCGGAAGTTTCATAGTCGGGGGGCAGGTAAATGGCATAGTGACGTTCCATTTTCAGGATCTCACTGTCCATGGTCAAGATTGTCGTATACTTTGCCGTACTGCGCAAAAAGTGAAGGGGCTGAGATGCCAAGGAGCATTATGCCCGCAAGGAATTTTGAAAGTAATTTTCTCATGTGAATTTGTTTGAGGGTTAAACAAAGTCCATAAAGATAAAATAAATGGGTTTACATTTCCTATTTCCAGTCGTAGGGAGTTACCTGGTAAACATAGTAGTTAAGCCAGTTGGAGAAAAGCAGGCTGGCATGGGCCCTCCACCGGATAATGGGTTCCTGGGAAGGATCATCATTCGGGAAGTAGTTTTCCGGAACCGCAGTATCCAGTCCCCGGGCATGGTCCCTTTCATATTCATTCTTTAAGGTGAGCGGATTGTACTCCAGGTGACCTGAAATAAAAATCTGGTTATTTTCCCTGGACAGCACAATGTTGGATCCCACCTGGGGTGACCAGGCCAGGGGGATCAGGTCAGGATGCTTTTTAATGTCTTCCAGTCGGTTTTCTGTGTACCTGGAGTGAGGGGCCGGGAAGAGATCATCAAATCCCCGAACCAGGTGGTGATTGCGGTCTGTAATGTGGTGGTCAAAAATTCCAAAAGCTTTGGATGGAAGGGGATACTTTTGAATGCCGTAATGATAGTACAGTCCGGCCTGTGCACCCCAGCAAATATGCATGGTGCTGCTTACCATGGTTTTGCTCCATTCCATGACCTCACAAAGGGCATCCCAGTAATCGACCTCTTCAAATTCCAGGTGCTCCACCGGTGCTCCTGTGATGATCAGTCCGTCGTAGCGCTGATGTTTGATCTGATCAAAGGTTTTGTAAAATACCTCCATGTGTTCCCGGGGAGTATTCTTTGATACATGCTGCTCCATATGGAAAAGGTCAAGTTCCACCTGCAGGGGCGTGTTGGCCAGGGCCCGGAGCAGGTCGGTTTCAGTAACCTCCTTTACCGGCATCAGGTTTAAGAGGGCAATGCGCAGGGGACGGATGTCCTGCTTGAGCGCCTGGCTCTCTTCCATGATGAATATATTCTCTTTCTTCAGCTCGTTTACGGCCGGCAGATTGGTGGGTACATTAATTGGCATAAAAGATGATTTCCCTTTATAACTACAAAGGAGGGGGATTTGTTTGAAATATTGCTATTTTTCATGCACGAAAAGCTTTACAAATCTTTTCCATATGAAAAAGACCCTCTATTTACTCAGGAAAAGCTGGATTTATCTCCTTGGAGCTGCAGCGCTTGTGTGGTTCATCATCCGTGTTATCCCCAAGCCCAGCCGGGCTGCCTATCCCTGTCAGAGGGCTGCTTTCCCCATTGCATCGGCTTTTGTGCTCTGGATTTCCACCTCTATTTTTTCCCTTAAAATTTTTAGGGATGCACGTTCCTTTTGAGGAGAAAGCGGGCACTGGGGGCTGTCACATTGCTTCTTACAGGAGCCCTTCTTGCTTGCACTATCCAACCTGGCTTTCCCTGCAAAGAGCCTGTTAGCCGGTATTAAGGAATCCACTGCGGCTGCTCCGGAATTGAGTCAGGGGCTATTCGGTGGAGGCGGACAGCCATATCCTGCCTGCTGCAACAGTGGGGCTGGTTAAGTCCTTAAAGGAGAATGTTCTGGAGATCGCTTATGCTGAGATTGAGCAGATGGTGAGGGAAGCTGTGGCAAAAGCTGGTGGACTGGGTGGGATCATCAGGGACGGAAATACGGTTGTCCTGAAGCCTAATATTGTGAGTGATAATTTCCTGGGCGATCCAATTTCCGCGGAGGCCAACGGCATGGTGACCGACTGGAGGGTGGTCTCGGTTGTGGCAAAAATGGTCAGGGAAATCAACCCCAGCGGAAAGATCCTGGTTATAGAGGGATCAGCTGCTCCCAGTACGATGGAAGCTTATGACTTGCTGAAATTTACCAAGGAATTTATACCCGAAGTGGATGAGTTTATCGGAATTGAAGATCACTCGGGGGAATGGCACGATACCGGCTCCGATGCCTTGCGCTCGGCACTTCTGCCAGCAGGTAGAGCCCTCTACCCGGATTTTAAGCTTCCCAACGGTTCAGCTCCTTACTATTATAACAAACAGTATTTCGAAGCCGATGTATTCATCTCTTTGCCGGTTCTGAAAAATCATGAGTCGGCCGGTGTAACCGGGGCCATCAAGAACATGGGGATCGGGGGAACACCAACAAATATTTATGGCAATGGAGAGGATGAGAACGGACGATGGAATGTAATCAAGCATTCCGCCTCTGAGCTCCACAAGTTTATTCATGATTTTTATTACGGTCGCCCTGCCGATTTTGCCATCATGGATGGGATCCAGGGTTACTCAAATGGTCCCGGTACGAATAACGGTCCCAGGTATATAGAGGGACACCAGGAGGGTATGGGCCTGATCCTGGCTTCGGCTGATCCGCTGGCCATAGATGCCATCGCTTCGCTGGTGATGTTTCATGACCCCAGGCTGGTGCCATACCTGGTTTATCTCAATAACGATGGACTGGGCTGTGCTGATCCAATGGCCATCAGGGTTGAGGGAAGCCTGGTCTCTGATGTGAAAAAACCCTTCGCCCATGAAAATCATGCCACTGTTTGTGCCTATACCGATGATGCTCCTCCGGCTGCATCCATTGAGTTCTTTGAGCTTGAAGGCCAGGTGCTAAAGATAGCTCTGAGAGACACTTCCGGACTGGAAAGGGTGGATCTGCAGGTGGATGGCCAGTTCCTGGGCCAATTTATTATTGGGAACTATGGAAAAATTGAGGTGGATCTTTCCACTTTTGAGCTGTCCGATTCGCTGGTCACCCTCCACATCCATGACCGCTATATGAATACAGCCATCCTCACTAAAAAAATTGAAGGTACAGCCACAAGTGCTGTGATTCAATATCCAGGTGCAATGATCCCAACGCTCTATCCAAATCCTGCAATGGCCCATGTCAAGGTCAGGATGAATATGAGGGAGCCAGGAGAGGTATTCTCAGCGCTTTATAATTTGTCGGGACAGCTTGTCCGGGAACAAGAAAACAATGTGGAAGCTGGTTCTGCCGAGATTAATTTCTCTTTATCAGGTCTGCCCGCCGGGAACTATGTCCTGGTGATGGTGACAGGTACTGAAAGACACACCATGCCCCTGATTAAGCTTTAGGGAAAATCACTTGAAACTCGCTGCCTTCCCCCGGCAGGGAGGTGACATGGATGTGCCCACCATGCAGTCGCATCACGTGCTGGGCAAAACTGAGGCCCACCCCGCTTCCACCCTCCCTGGTTGAATAGAAGGGTATAAAAATGTGATCCAGCTGATCATCCGGGATCCCCCTTCCATTGTCGGATATGATCAGGATGGATTTTCCTTTTTCCTGTCTGGCAGAAAGCGTGAGAAGGGGGTTTTTAGTTTCGGAGAGTGCCTCAATGGCATTTTTTATCAGGTTCATAAGTACCTGTTCAATAAGCCGGGGATCCAATTTAATGCTCTGCCCGTCTTCCTTAAATTTGATGCTTATCTGAATGCCCATTTTGTCACACTCATCCTTGTATATCAAGGCAATACGTTGAAGAATTTTACCTGCAGAACACTCAGTAAATTCCAGTTCCGGAACCCTGTAGAGGTTGGAATAAGCATCCATAAAGCTGGAGAGACCGGAGGCCCGACGATGGATGGTTTCCAGTCCGTTTTTCAGATCGCTGACCTCCTCTTCGTTCATTTCAGTACTCAGGTTTGCTGAAATACTCCCGGCCAGCAGCCTGATGGGAGTGACAGAGTTGAGTATTTCGTGTCGCAGCACTCGCATTAGTTTTTGCCAGGCCTCCAGTTCATTCTGCTCGATCTCCCGGCTGATGTCACGAACCGAAACCAGGGTGACCATCCTGCCCAGGATCTTCATTTGTGAAGCCAGGAATATAAGATGGAAAGGAGTTCCCTTAAGCTGGAGTTTCCTGAAGGATTCTGTATTGTGCTCAAGTCCGAGCAGCCATTCCGGCAGTTCGGGTGCTACTTCTTTTAATGCGGTGATGTTCTCTGGTCTTTCCAACTCAAAAAGCTGTAAAAATGCCTGATTGACCATCTCAATTTTACCCTCGTCGTCAAAGGCAATGATTCCGAATTGAATGTGGTTGATGGTTGCCTCGAAAAATTTCTGTTCTGCGGCCCGATCGAGCCTGACCAGTTTGAAGTTCCTGATGATCTCATTAAAACCGTGGTGGATTGCGCTGAAATAGGGGTCCTTGCCTTCCCGTGGAGAAGCGAAGGGTGGGATCTTCGTTCCGAAGGGCCAGAATCAGTTTGAGCAGGTCGCGTCGAATCCGTGTCACATGCCAGATCAGAAGCACTGTTTCCAGGAAAAGGAAAACTCCCAGCAGTGAGACTGTTAACAGGGTATCCGGGATTCTGGATATAGTAAGCCAGAAAAATTGCCGTGACCGTGATCGCTAAGATTCCTCCAACGGAGGACCATATGAAGCGGCTAAATACCATACTTTTTCATTTTCTGGTAGAGGGTGGATCGGTTAATGCCCAGCAGCCTGGCCGAGGAGGCCACATTTCCGCTTTCGCTGCGCAAGGCTTTTTTAATGAGGTGCTTCTCATTTTCCTCCAGGTCCAGAGAGTCGGTGAATGTCCCTCCCTTTGCAGGTGAATTTCCGGGAAAAAGATGGACCATCCCCACCTCTCCCTTTTCGGAGAGGATCACTCCCTTTTCTATGGTGTGTTCAAGTTCCCTGATGTTTCCTGGCCAGTCATGCTCCATCAGGCCTTTTATGGTTTTTGCAGTCAGCTGAAGGGAAAACTTGTTGTATTGTTCCCTGTATTTCCTGAGGAAAAAATCCGCCAGGACAGGAATATCCTCTTTCCTTTCCCTGAGTGGTGGAAGTACTACCTGTATGGCATTGATGCGGTAGTAAAGATCCTCCCGGAATGTTTTTAGTCTGATCATTTCTTCCAGGGGAAGATTGGTGGCTGTGATAATTCTTACATCGATGGGGATGGGCCTGGATGATCCCACCGGGAATACCTCCCTGTTCTGAATGGCTGATAATAACTTGCTTTGAAGCGAAAAGGGCAGGTTGCCCAGTTCATCAAGGAAGAGGGTCCCTTTGGAGGCAATCACAAAACGACCGTCCCGTTCTTCTTTTGCATCAGTAAATGCGCCTTTGGTATGGCCAAAAAGCTCACTTTCAAAGAGCGTTTCTGGAATGGCTCCCAGGTCAACCTTTACGAAGATCTCATTCCTCCTTTCGGATTGCTGATGAATCTCCCTGGCTACAACTTCCTTGCCTGTTCCGTTTTCGCCAAGAATAAGAACACTTGCATTTGTGGAGGCAATCTTATGCACCATCTGGTTGATCTCCTCCATGGCTTTTGACTGACAATGACAAACCGAAAATTGATTCCTGATCTCACCTGAAAGGTGGGCCTGCTTCTTTTTCAGAAGAGAGACCTCCATTTTACTTTTGCGAAGTTCGTAAGCAGCGTGCAGGGTGGAGAGGATTTTTTGCTCGTCCCATGATTTCATGATAAAATCGGTGGCCCCTTCCTTCATGGATTTTACAGCCAGTTCCACATCGCCATAGGCAGTAATAAATACCACAGTCGCCAGCGGATCCTTCTCCAGGATCTGGTGCAGCCAGAAAATCCCTTCATTTCCTGTGGCAATGCCTGCCTTGAAATTCATGTCAAGCAGGATCACATCATAGGCCTGTTTTTCAAGGGCTGAGAGGATCAGGTTCGGATTTTTCAGGGTTTCAATCTTTTCAAACTGTCTGGACAGGAATAGTCTCAGGGCCAAAAGCAGGTCGCTGTTGTCATCTATAATCAGTATGGAGCCTTCTTTCCTTGGCATCTGAACCTTGTTTTGCGTAAATTTACCTTATTGTGGGATATATGCACAAGCAGTGTCGGAAATTCCAACACATTTTAGTAGGAGTAATATTGTAAAATACATAAAATCAATGGTATATATATTATGGCATGGTATTTAGAGTATAGGGGTAAAAGCAGACCATGATCCGTAACTATTTCATTATCGCCCTTCGTTCGCTCTGGAGAAACAAACTGATTACCGGTATCAACCTGGTGGGTATGGCCATAGGTTTTGGCATATTTATTTCTTTATGGGCCTGGGTCCAGTACGATTACAGATTTGATAAATTTCATGAGGATATTGACCAGATGTACCTTCTGAATGTGAGGGTATCCATGAACGGTTCCGAATATGCCACACAGCGAACCGGAGGAATTTATTCTGAGTTATTAGTTCGGGAATTCCCTCAGGTATTAAGTGCCTGCAGGGTCAGTGAACCCCAGGAATTTGAATTGGGTATTGAACCAGATTCTGAAGGGGACGAAGCTGTGACGAGGTACTTTAATGAGGATGAGATTCTGGCTGTTGACAGCAACTTTTTTGATTTTTTCTCCTTCAATTTGCTACAAGGTAACAGGGATCTGGTCCTTACCGAACGGGATCATATCGTGATCACTCAAAGCCTGGCAAGAAAACTTTTCGAAACGGAAGATGCACTTGATAAGACAGTTAAGCTTGGAGAAGGTGCATACTTCACGGTGGCGGGTATTGTGGAAGACCCTCCAGAGGAGTCGTCATACCAGTTCCAGGCACTTATGGGTTTCCATATCATGGAGCAGCGGGGCTATCCCATTAACGGATATGGTGGTACCATGTACTTTAATAACTTTAAGATTGATCCTCAGGCCGACCTGATTACCTTGGATAAGGCCATCAATGATCTTGTTGAAGCTAACTTTGAATCCGATCTGGATGCTACCTACTTCCTCGACTCATTCACTCGCCTGCATCTTCATGGCGAATCCAGGGGTATTGTGGGTTTTTATCTGAATCTGATCATGTCCCTGGTCATCCTTTCCATTGCCTGCATAAATTTTATAAATCTCACCACAGCCTATTCTTCAGGAAGGATAAAGGAGATATTCATTCGAAAGAGTGCCGGCGCCAGTAAAAACCAACTGATTGCCCAGTTTATGGGAGAGACCTATCTTCTTCTCCTTTTCTCACTTTATCTGGGGCTTTTTATTGCCGAGCAGTTGCTCCCTGAGGCCAGCAGATCTTTTGGTGTCGCGCTTGAACACAGTATGACTGGATTTGATTTCTGGTGGCAAATTGTGGTGGTCTTTCTTATCACCGGATTGCTTGCCGGATTGTATCCCGCTGTCAAGATCATTGCTTCGGTAAAAGGAGCATTTTCGGGCTCAAATACAGGGAGCAGGCTTCATGGGAAAAGCAGATCCAGAAAGGTACTGATTGTCCTTCAGTTCACTTTTTCCTTAATTTTCATCATCATCTCCATTTTTGCTGTTAAGCAGTACGCCTTTCTAAAGGAGGCAGACCTTGGCTTTAACAGGGAGGATGTCATTTATATCCCCACAAGGGGAAAGGCATGGGAGAACTTTCCACTTATCAAAAGCGATCTTGAGTCGCTGCATTTTGTGGAAAAGGTCAGCTCGGGATCTGCTGTACCTGTTATGGTGGACTATGGTGAAATTGACTGGGGCGAGCGGGAGGGCGATCACAATAAGCTTGCCCGTATTCTCTGGACCGATCCCGGGTTCCTCGATGTTTTCGATATTGATCTACTTGATGGAGTGTTTTTTTCTGAGGAAAGCGATACGGTGAATTATAATTATGTAGTGGTAAACCAGGCTCTTGTGGAGTTAATGGAATGGGAGGATCCGGTGGGCCATACTTTTTATATGTGGGGTCAGGATCTCCAAATCCTGGGAGTCACTCAGAATATCTCTTTCTTCCCCTTTAGCCTTGATGTATTTGGGAGCGAAGCTTTGATTTACAGATACGATCCGGTGAGAGAATTTATATTCACCAGGGTTCAGCCCGGAATTACAACAGAGCAGGTTTCAAGGATCGTTGATGTGTTTCAAAAACACAATCCCGGTTATGAAGTTGATTTTGATTTTGTCAGTGAATTTAAATTTCAAATGCAGGAGAGTGCTGATGGAGTCAAACTCATGTTCAGAGTATTCTCGGGCCTGGCTATTTTTATAGCGGTTATGGGGCTGATCGGATTGTCAGTCTTTAATAACACCCGCCGGACGAAGGAGGTAGGTATTCGAAAATCGATGGGAGCCAATACCGTTGTTATTATGAAATTGTTGCTTTTCGAATTTTTAAGGCTCGTCCTCATTTCAAACCTGATTGCCATGCCCGTTTCATACTATCTCTTGCTTCGAGGATTCCAGATTTTTAGTTATAGTGTAGAGCTTAAGATTCTTACTTTTCTTCTTGTATTCTTCTTATCTCTGCTATTTTCAGTCCTGGTGGTTTCATTTCATGCCTTTCGCACGGCACGTTCCAATCCGGTGGAAAGCCTGCGCTACGAGTAAGCCCCTTTCCATGAGATTTTTCAAGTACCCCATTTCGCGAAAAACGAGAGGATGTCTCAAAAGGGGCATCCTCTTCTGTTTTCTAAGGGATACTTATTCGTAACGTGCTTATTTACTGCGTAAAAAATGCCAGGTTACTTCCTAAGCATCCCTTAGAATTAGTTTAAAAGGAAGTTTTGATACACCCTCTCTTAGGGGTTTGAACCCTAAAAGTCCGAAGCCTGGCACATGTCACTTTTCTAACAATCTACAAATCAACACAATATATCGGGGCCGGTTTGCTGTCTTAAACGAATGGTATTTTTGAAGTTTTATATGTCACAGGTCTGTGACATGGGCATATGCCCTATATATACTCCTGTAATTTTCCCTCAAGTGCTTTTGCAAGGTTCAAATCCTTTTGCGCATTAAAAATTATCCCTATATTCGCCTTCAATAACACTATTTCATAAAAACGTAACACGATGTCGGTAGTCCGTTTTGGCGTATCATTTGAGAAAGAGGTGCTGGATGCACTGGATGAATATGTCCAGGAGAATAAGTTCTCCAACCGTTCCCAGGCACTCAGGCAGCTGGTGAACCGGCATATTGTGGAGAAGAAATGGCAGTGTAATAACCGGGTGGCCGGTGCGGTGACCCTGGTTTATGATCACAATAAACGGGATATTGCCAATCACCTGGCAGAAATACAACTGGAGTACCGGGATGAGATTCTGGCTGTACAGCGTTTTACTTTAATGAGACCTACAGCATGGAGGTGATTTCCCTGAACGGGATCTCGTCCCGGCTTACCGAATTGTCCGATAAGTTGATTTCGGAAAAGGGGATACAGCATGGCAAGCTGACCATGACCAGGTTCGATTAAACCTTGAAGTCATGAAGTCATAAAGTCGAAAGTCGTAAAGTCGAAAGTTGAATTTAGATTAGAAGGAAGAAATGGAAGAATTGAAGAAAGATACGATAGAGAAATTGGCAATACTTGAAGAGTGGTTTCAGGACCGGGCCGGATCCATTGTGGCTTTTTCAGGGGGGATTGACTCTTCACTCTTGCTTTACCTGGCCCGGAAATGGCAGGGCAGGGAAAGGGCCATCGGGGTAATTTCCAAATCGGAAAGTCTGAAGACAAAGGATTTTGAGTTGGCCCAGTCTTTCAGCAAGCAGTTTGATATCCATATGGAGGTGATTGAAACCAGGGAGCTGGAAGATGAGCGTTACAATAAAAATCCCATCGATCGCTGTTTTTTTTGCAAGGACCATCTCTATGGCGACCTGCAGGTAATTCGGGAACGCTATCCCGGTTTTGAGGTATTAAACGGAACCAATACGGATGATTACAGCGATTACCGTCCGGGAATGAAAGCTGCCGATAAGTATGATGTGTTTTCACCTCTGGCATTGTGCAAGGTGACCAAGGAGGAGATCAGGGAGATTGCAAAGTATTTTGAATTGCCAAACTGGGACAAGCCGGCCAGTCCCTGCCTCAGTTCGCGCATTCCCTACACCCATCCCATTACAAAAAAGAAACTGGTGGAGGTGGAGCAGGCCGAGAATCTGCTGAATGATTTTGGTTTTAAGGATGTTCGGGTAAGGCATTACGGAGATCATGGAAGGATGGAGGTGCCGGCTGAGGATGTATCCAGGTTGATGGAGATGAAGGATAGGGTGATCATGGAGATCAAGGAGATTGGGTTCCAGGATGTGGTGATTGATGAGGAAGGACTGGTTAGCGGAAAGTTGAATCGGGTGATTAAGTCTGTAAAGTCATAAAGTCTAAAAGTAAAGAAAGTGAAGAAGATATTGTATTATGATTGTTTTGCCGGGATCAGCGGTGATATGAACCTGGGGGCCCTGGTGGATCTGGGTGTGGATGCTAAATACCTGGAGCAGGAATTGGGGAAACTGAATATCGAAGGATTCCACCTGGATGTGGAGCCAGACATGCGAAAGGGAATCAGCGGGACAAAGGTTACCGTGGTGGTTGAAAATCAGGAAAATGAAAAACACAGGCATCTCAGGCATATCGAGGAGCTGATTAATAACAGCACTCTTTCAGACGCCATTAAGACAGAAGTCACTGGCCATTTTTGACAGGTGGCCGAGGCTGAAGCCAAGGTCCATAACATTTCCAAGGAGAAGGTGCATTTTCATGAGGTGGGGGCCCTGGATTCCATTGCCGATATTGTGGGTGCAGCCATCTGCCAGGAGGCCCTGGAGGTGGATGAGATTCATTCTTCACCGGTTCAGCTGGGAGGGGGTTTTGTGAAATGTGCCCATGGCCTGATGCCGGTTCCGGCACCGGCCACTGCTGAGATTATTAAGGATATGCCGGTGAAAGCAGGACTGGTGGATTATGAGGCAACCACACCCACCGGTGCAGCCATTCTTGCAGCCACGGTGGATCATTTTTCTGCATCCATGGATATGAAGATTTTAAAGACCGGATATGGAATCGGGCAGAAGGATGGGGAGATACCCAATGTACTTCGGGTATACCTGGCTGAGACCAAGGCAGAGGAAATCAGAGGATGTGAAAACGGAAGAGGCTGTGATGCTTGAGTGCAATATTGATGACATGAAACCGGAGTGGTTCACCCATGTGCAGGCCCTGCTGTTTGATGCCGGTGCAGCGGATGTTTTTATGACTCCCATAGTCATGAAAAAATCAAGGCCGGCCAATATGCTCAGTGTTTTATGCAATCGGGAATGTTGCCGCGCATATCAGGGAGATCATTCTCACTGAAACTTCCACCATCGGATTGAGAGAACATCAGCTTAAGAAAGCATGTTTTAAGAAGGGAGATAAAAATTGTACAGACCCGATTCGGAGATGTGGAAGTAAAGTGCAGCTTCTATGAGGGACGGGTGGTTAATGAGAAACCTGAATTTGAGCAGTGCCGTCAGCTGGCCTTGAAGCATAAGGTCACCCTTGAAGAGGTTCAGAAAGAGGTTTATAAAAATTTGTAATGGATAAGAATGAGATATTAAAACTGCTGGAATCCCTGGAAAAGGGCGAGTCCAGTCAGGATGAGATAGCCGAGGAGCTGAGCAGCCTGGGAATGGATTCGCTTGGTTATGCGGTCATTGATACGGATCGCAGCAGCAGGACAGGCATTCCTGAGGTAATTTATTCAGCAGGGAAAACTCCGTTGCAGGTGGCGGAAATTGCAGCACGTATGAATGAAAGGGGAATACCCGTACTGGCCACCCGCGCCGAGCCTGAGGTTTATGAGGCAGTGAAGGAAAAGATTCCCGGAGCAGTTTACCATGAAATGGCAAAGGCCATTGTTTACCAGCCCGATTAAGCCTGCACTTTCAGAAGGCTATATCGCCGTGGTTTCGGCAGGTACTTCCGACATGCCGGTTTCGGAGGAGGCAGCCATAACCGCCGAATTCCTGGGTAACCGGGTGGAACGGATTTATGATGTGGGGGTGGCCGGGATTCACCGCCTGTTTCACAGGATTGAGCTGATCCGGGGAGCCAGTGTGGTCATCGTTGCGGCCGGAATGGAAGGTGCCCTGGCAAGTGTGATTGGTGGTATGGTGGATAAACCGGTAATTGGAATTCCATGCAGTACAGGTTACGGTGCCAATTTTGGAGGGGTTTCGGCCCTGCTCTCCATGCTCAACAGCTGTGCTGCAGGGGTGAGTGTGGTGAATATTGATAATGGATTTGGTGCTGCCTGCCAGGCACACTCTTAATAGTCAATAAGTCGTAAAGCTAAAGTCTGTAAAGTTCTAAAGTAGATTGTTATGAATGAGATGAGTGTATTGGTGATGTCGGCTGCGACCCTGGGAGTGATTCATACCCTGCTGGGTCCTGACCACTATCTTCCTTTTATTGTGTTAAGTAAGGCACGGAAGTGGACGCGTCCCAAAACCATGTGGATTACCTTTATTTCCGGGGTGGGGCATGTGAGCGGGTCGGTTATACTGGGTGTGATCGGGATTGCCATGGGCATCAGCCTGAGTAAACTGGAGGCCATTGAGGCCAACCGCGGAAGCCTGGTTGGTTGGATGCTGATTGCATTTGGACTTCTTTACACAGCCTATGGAATTTACAAATACTTTAAGGGGGGTGCTCATGTACATCTCCCTGCCTTTCTACGGCCCAAGTCCTTCAGGGATAAGCATCTGCATTTGGATATGCAGGAGATGGAGGAGGAGGACACGGCCGGCAAACTGACTCCATGGATTCTTTTCCTGATTTTTGTGTTTGGACCCTGTGAGGTGCTGATACCCATGCTGATTTTTCCGGCAGCCAACCACAGTGCAATGGGTGTTTTCCTGGTGGCACTGGTTTTCGGAATTGCAACCATTGGCACCATGATGGGGGTGGTCTTTCTTGGTTACCAGGGCTTTTCGCTTCTTCAGGCTTAAAGGCAAGGGAATACCAGTTCCACCTTCTCGCAGGGATGGTCATTCTTGTGGCCGGAGCTGGGATGCAGTTCATGGGCTGGTAAACTTTGGGCTATCTGGCCTCAGAGATATCAGCTCAGGGTATCAGCAGATATCAGGGATAGGCGATCTTATACAGATATTTACTGGTTCGAATGAGGATGGCTCCACCGGCGATGGCCGGGGTGGCCCATATCTCACCCTCCAGCTTGTTTTCAGAAATATTTTTCTTCTCTCTTCCAGCTTCAAGCACATAGGTATAACCCCTGGTTGAACTGAAATAAAGATTGCCACTGCAGAAGACAGGTGAGGAATGGAACTTGCCCTTCATGCCTTCTGACCATAAAGTGCTCCCGTTTGAGGTATCCAGGCATAACAAATCACCCCTTGAGTCTACGGTATAGAGCAAACCGTCTTTTACCAGGGGTGTTAAGAGTTGAAGGATTGGCGTTTCAACACTCCAGAGGATATTGGTTTTTTGAATATCACCTTCTCCATCCGGGTCCACTGCCATTAGCAGGGTACGCCTCTCACCTGCCGAATCCGTTTCAAAGCCCGTGTAATAATAGACAATGCCATTCTCCTCAGTGGGCATGGCTATGGTGGAGTCCTCGCCGTATACAATTCGCCAGACTTCCTGTCCGGTTTCAGGATCATAGGCAATGCAGACAGCTGATCCGTTACTGATCATCAGGTCACGACCATTTGTTTTGACGATGATGGGGGTGATGTAGGCTTTTTTCCCAATGTATTCAAGATGATCATAGAGCTCTTTGGGGCGATCCGTTTTCCAGAGGGTCTCACCCGTTTTTTTGTCCAGTGCCACGATGTACTGCATGTCGGATCCTTCCATGTGGACAATCAGTTTGTCCTTGTATATGAGCAAGTGATGAGCCCGGACCCTGGATATGTTCCACCAGCATGTCCGTTCTTTTCCAGACTGGTTCACCTGTATTTGTATCAAGACAGGCAGTACCATAACGTCCGAAGTGAACATATACAAATCCTCTTCAATGGCAGGTGTAGGGGTGGCGTAGGAGTTTACCGCATGTATCCGGTAAAGGCTGTCGGGATTGAAACATGATTAGGTTGTGGATGATCTCCCCGGTATTAAAATCAAGGCAGACCGCCCTCATCTCTTTCCCACCGCCGGTGGCTGTGGTGAGCCATACCTGCTTGCCAAGAATAACCGGTGAGGACCAGCCCTTTCCGTCTATGGCAGTTTTCCAGGCAATGTTTGTGCAATCGTCCCAGCGAACAGGAAGCCCTTTTTCACCTGATATACCATCGAGGTGATTCCCTCTGAAATGAGTCCAGGAGGGGGTCGTTTTCTGAGCTGAAAGCGTGAGGGTAAGGGATAAAATCGTGATTAGGGAGCCTGTTTTTAGGCGAAAACTGTCCATGAGAAAGTGGGTTTTGCTTTGTTTTTACTCTTCAAAGGCCGCATCAAAGTTAATTTCTGACGGGGGAAAATCAATCATTCTGACGAAATCGGCAGCCTCGGCAGCACCGTGTTCGCGATCCATCCCGCTGTCTTCCCACTCCACCGAAAGGGGACCGCGATAGGCGATGCGGTTCAGCGCACGAATGATCTCTTCAAAGTCAATCTTTCCCCTGCCAAGGGATCTGAAATCCCAGAACCGGCCCGGAGAACCAAATTCGGTGTGTCCCCCGAATACCCCTGCTTCCGTTGGGTACATCTGACCAATGCACATCTTTCATGTGTACATGGAAAATCCTGTCGCTAAAGGTGTTGATAAAGGAGACATAGTCCACGCCCTGGTAGCCAAAATGGGAGGGATCGTAGTTGAATCCAAATGCCGGATGGTAATCCAGGGCCTCAAGTGCTTTTTTTGCAGAAGCAATATCAAAGGCAATCTCGGTGGGATGAACTTCCAGTGCATATCTAATACCCATGTCCTGGTAGGCATCCAGAATAGGTTTCCACTGGGATGCAAACTTTCTGAAACCATCTTCGATCATAGAGGCAGGGGTGGGAGGAAAGCTGTAGAGCATGTGCCAGATGGGACTTCCTGTAAAACCATTTACCACCGAAACGCCCAGTCGCGCTGCGGCCTCTCCGGTTTTAATGATTTCCTCGTGCAGCCCGTTTGTTTACGCCTTCGGGATCGCCGTCACCCCAGACATAATCGGGCAGTATACTCTTGTGCCGCTCATCGATGCGGTCCGAAACAGCCTGTCCCACCAGGTGGGTGGAGATGGAATATACCTTTAGGTCCATATTTCCCAAGCAAGGCCAACTTTTCATTGCAGTAGTGCTCGTCTGCTTTATCCACTTCAAAGTGGTCACCCCAGCAGGCCAGCTCCAGGCCATCATAACCAAAAATTTTAGCTTTTTCACACAGAGTTTCGAGGCGTAGGTCGGCCCACTGGCCGGTGAACAATGTAACAGGTCTCATATCACTTGATGGTTTTTATATTTATGACTTTACGACTTTACGACTTTAGATGACTTTACGACTTTACGACTTTACGACTTTACGACTT
This sequence comes from uncultured Bacteroidota bacterium, assembly GCA_963716765.1. Classification (GTDB taxonomy): domain Bacteria; phylum Bacteroidota; class Bacteroidia; order Bacteroidales. Next base: position 70,144 of record CAVQUO010000014.1, read on the forward strand.
TACGACTTTACGACTTTACGACTTTACGACTTTACGACTTTACGACTTTATGGACTTTACGACTTTACGACTTTACGACTTTACGACTTTATGGACTTTACGGACTTTACGACTTTACGACTTTACGACTTTACGACTTTATGGACTTTACGACTTTGTGGACTAAAGCTCCCTGATCCAGATGTTGCGGTAGGAGACGGGGTTCCCATGATCCTGCAATGAAAGGGGTAATTTATCGGAATGGGCTTTATATTCAGGTTTCCCAATATACTCAGTAGGTCCCCAGATTGCCACATGGTTCTGGATAAGCACCCCGTTGTGAAGCGCCGTGAGGTAGGCCGGACTTTCAAGTGATCCGTCCTCCTTAAATTTAGGTGCAGTGAATATGACGTCGTAGGATTGCCAGGTACCCGGAGGACGACAGGCATTCACCAGAGGGATGTGCTGTTTATAGATGCTGCCGGCCTGTCCGTTGTAATAGGTCTCATTTTCGTAGGAATCCAGCACCTGGAGCTCATAGAGGCCCATAAGAAAGATGCCGCTGTTGCCGCGACCCTGTCCGTCACCTACTACCTCCATGGGAGTTCTCCATTCAATATGAAGCTGCACATCCCCAAAGGCTTGTTTTGTTTTAATAATACCCGCTTTTGGTGCGGTGGTCAGATTATCATCCATTATCCATATAGAGGGGGCACCGTCCGTATCCTCCCATTTTGATGCGTCACTTGCATTAGCATATAGTACAATGGCATCTGAAGGGGCTTGAGTTCCTTTTCCGGGTGTGACCACTTCGGGTTTTCTTGACCAGTCTTCGGTTTCTTCGGGCTCCTGGGCATAGAGATTGATAAGCAATGAGCTCAGGAGCAGCAGACTAAATACTTTTTTTCATGGGGTTTGAATTAGTTTATTGAAGTTGAATACTGCTAATTTAAAAAAGATTGCCAATTATCCTTAAAGAAACCCCATGGGATTTCTTATTATATTTGAATGGGCTTGGGCCAAATGTGATATGAGGTTTTTTTTGCAAGTCCAGCGCTGTGTAAAAATATACTCTTTCATTGGACCATGGTTAAAGAAATAATTATGCTCAGATTCACTTTGCTTGTAACGGGACTACTATTCATTTTTGCTTCACAACTGGATGCTCAGGGAGAGGGGAGGCCTTCCTCCATGGAAGATACCATAGAGGTTTATGAAAATCTTTTTGGACAGGAAGTTTTACTTGAGCTTACTTTGAAAGCTGACTTCCGCAGCTTAAAGAGAACCCGATCCAAGGATATTTACCATGATGCTACCATGATCTGCCATTTGACCGATTCAATTCAGGTGACTACACCTGTCCGCTTGAAGGCCAGGGGTATATATCGCAAAGAGAACTGCGCATTACCTCCCATTTGGCTGAATATCAACAACTCCGGAATCGAGACAGAGGAACTGTCGGAGACCAGGCGCATAAAGATGGTAAGCGAATGCAGATCAGGAAATCATTATTCGGATTATTTGCTTCGTGAGTATCTTGTATACAAAATATATAACCTTGTGACGCCCTATAGTTACAGGGTCAGGCTCATTCATCTGAAAATGGTGGATACCGGGCGGGACAATCGGGAGTCACTTGCCTGGGCGTTCCTGATCGAACCAACAGACATGGTGGCAAACAGGCTTCACGCAAAAGAGGTCAAGAACGATGTCCTTGCCATGCGTACTGTTAACCAGGAAGCGATGGACAGGCTTGCCATGTTCCAGTATATGATTGGGAATCCGGATTATTCGGTTACGGGCAGGCATAACCTGAAAATTCTTTCCCTGCAGACCTCGGGCCCGTCCGGTTATATCCCTGTACCCTATGACTTTGATTTTACTGGAATCGTAAATGCCAGCTATGCCACTCCCAACGAGACCCTTGATCTCACATCGGTAAGGGAACGCTGTTTTGTGGGGCCATGCAGGGATGAGCAGAGCTACAAAAATGCCATTGATGCCCTGCAAGCAGTCAGAGATGAAATTGAAGCATGTATCTGGGCCTTTGATTTGCTGGATGAAGAACAAAGATTTGATATGATCGGATACGTTGAGAGCTTTTTTAATACAGCCGAGAATGAGCGTTTCATTGACCGGGAGCTCTCTACAACCTGTAAGTGAGCCTGCGGGATGAACTAAAACCCTCCTGGCTTGGTTATTGTTATTAAAGATGTATGAAGATGGAAGCTATGACAAAAAGAATTGGGATTGGTTTTGTTGTCCTCGTGGCGGGTTTGACTATTCAGGCTCAAGCGCCAGATTATAAAGGAGATGTAAAGAAGCCGAAAAACGTAATTTTATTGATTGGTGATGGCATGGGCCTGTCTCAGGTTTCGACACCTTATTATTTTAGTGAGGAGCCACCCGCATTCAACAGGTTTAAGTACATTGGTTTGTCCAGGACCTCCTCTGCTGAGGCTCCTGTTACCCAGTCGCCGGCAGCTTCCACAGCCATGGCAACAGGATATAAAACTTATAATTTTGCCATTGGAGTTGATATGGATACAGTTCCAAGGGAAAATATTGTGGAAATCTTATCCGGAAAAGGATTTAAAACCGGGGTAATCGCGAGCTCCTCAATTACAGATGCCACCCCTGCAGGTTTTTATGCCCACCAGCCAAATCGTTATATGCAATATGAAATAGCCATGGACCTGGTCCGTTCGGAGATCGATTTTTTTGCGGGAGCTGGAATCAAATTTTTCGTGGATACCACCGGTATAAATCATTTCGCCGAAAATGGCATAGAAGTTAATTTTAGCCGCCTGAAGAAGATCAAAAATCCCGAGCCGGGGAGCAGGTATGGATTTTTACTGGGCAATGACAGGATGCCCACAATGCTGGAAGGGCGAAAGACCTTCCTGAAGGATGCAACTGACATTGGTACTGAATTCCTTTCCACTGGGGAAGGGGGCTATTTCCTGATGGTGGAAGGGTCTCAGATTGATTGGGCGGGACACGGGAACCAGGTTGAGTATATGATTGCCGAGATGAACGACTTCAACCAGCTTGTGAACTGGGTTCTGGATATGGCCGAGAAAGATGGTGAGACCCTGGTTATTGTCACTGCTGATCACGAAACAGGTGGATTCACACTTGGGGCCGCCGGCAGAAACGGTTATGATGCAGATTATTCTGTAATCAATCCCACTTTTGCTACCACCAACCATTCTGCTGCCATGGTACCTGTATTCTCCTTCGGCCCGGGTGCTGAAAATTTTATCGGTGTTTATGAGAATACAGATATTTTTCACAAATTGGTGTCGCTCTTAGTCACTGAATAATGGATAAAATCGGATCGTGAGCTCATCATCGGGATGCTTAGTGAAGCGTTCAGGCAGAATCCGCGTGCCATGGCAATGATGAAAAGAAAAAATCCTGCCAGAAGCCTCAGGTTAATGACTGAGTACGCATATAAGCTGGTGGAAAAATTTGATGGAATCTACCTCTCGGAAGATAAAAGCACAGTGTTGTTTTACTATCTGAAGAGTCAGTATCACAGGAGTTTTATTGACTACCTGAGGTATGGAATTATGTTTATACAGGCCATCAGACCCTCACAGCTTTTTCCCACCTTAAAACGAGAAAAGTATATTGCCAGCCTTCGACCCGACTATGACGATTATATCTATGTATGGGTCCTGGGAAGTAAAAGTGATCAGACCAGCATAAGGGGCCTTGCTGATATACGGGATCACCTGTTTCAGTTTGTCTGAAAAGCTTCAGCTACCCATTCTCATTGAAACCACCATCGAAAAGCTCCTGAGGTTTTACAAGTATGTGGGCTTTGAGATCTACCACCAATGGCACGACGAAGAAGCAGATATTAATGTATGGTTCCTGCAGCGCGAACTTGAAAAGGCAAATGAAGTGCGGGAGGCCAAAAAGAGCCCGGAAGGCCATGGGTATTGCAAAGGAGCTCCAGCCGCTGCTGCTTAGATATTTGCAGCCAGCCAGTCGCCCACCTCGGAAGTTTTGTATGCCTTCTCTTCGGAGATGTCCTCGGTTACCACACCTTCTTCCATGGATTTGGTGACAACATTCCTGATGGCCTGGGCCTCATCCAAAAGATTAAGGGAGAGCTCCAGCAACATGGCAGCTGAAAGGACGGTTGCCACGGGGTTGGCGATGTCTTTTCCTGCGGCCTGTGGGTAGGAACCGTGAATGGGTTCAAACACCGAAGTGTGAATTCCAACTGAAGCGGAGGGGAGCAAGACCCAGCGAACCGGTGATTACACTGGCCTCGTCCGAAAGGATATCTCCGAACATATTCTCGGTGACCATCACGTCGAATTTCTTGGGCCACTGGATGATCTGCATGGCAGCATTGTCCACAAACATATAGTCGACCTCAATTTCAGCATGTTTGGGTTCCATTTCCTGGGCAATTTCTCTCCATAACCTGGAGGTTGCCAGTACATTGGCCTTATCCACCACGGTGAGGCGTTTATCCCTTTTTGCGGCATATTCAAAACCCAGCTCCAGGATGCGTTCTACTTCAGGCCTGGTATAAACACAGTTATCGAAAGCCATATTCAGGTCCTCGGACCGGCCCTTTTCACCAAAGTAGATTCCTCCGGTGAGTTCACGGATCACCACAAAATCGGCACCTTCCACCAGGTCGCGGCGAAGTGGCGATTTATGAATAAGAGAGGGAAAGGTTGTTACGGGACGAATGTTTGCATAGAGCCCCAGTTTCTTACGCATGGCAAGCAAGCCCTGTTCGGGCCTTACCTTGGCTTTGGGATCGTTGTCATATTTTGGATCACCAATGGCACCAAAGAGAACTGCATCGGAGTTCATGCAGAGTTGATGGGTTTCTTCAGGATAGGGATCACCCACCTGGTCGATGGCACTGGCACCGGTAATTCCCTCGGTAAACTCGAAGTTGTGATTAAACTTTTTTCCAACCGCTTTCAAAACCTTGATGGCCTGGTCGACTATCTCGGGACCAATTCCGTCCCCCTTTAACACTGCAATCTTAAAATTCATAACTCTTAAATTTACGTTGAAAGTCTCAATAATATTTAACATTCTCCGTGTACACTCAATGGCTGCCACGGTCTGATCGGAATCAAGGGCGCGGGTTTTAATGAGCTTACCTTCGTAGTCCCAGGTGATCATACACTCCACCAGGGCATCGGTTTTTCCTCCCGGGGGAATGGTAACCACGTAATCGGCGAGGAAGGGCAGTTTCTTTTTCAGGCGGCCATATATTCTTCGGATGGCCATCATAAAAGCATCATATTGTCCGTCGCCCGATGCAGTCTCTTCGTGGGTGACGCAGTCAATTTCAATGGCTACGGTGGCCACCGATCTTAATCCACGTGCCACAGAAAGCTGGTAATTCTTGATCCGGATGGTTTCCTGTACCTTTTGGCTGCGAAGCACGTCAGAGATGATGTAGGGGAGGTCCTCTTTTGTGATGATCTCCTTTTTATCTCCCAGTGCAATGACCCGCTCAGTAATAATTTCATGTCCTCTTTGGAAAGCTCGATGCCCAGTTCTTCCAGGTTCTTTTGTATGCTGGCCTTACCAGACATTTTACCAAGGGCATAAGTTCTCTTCCTGCCGAATCTTTCGGGGAGTAAATCGTTGAAGTAAAGGTCGTCTTTTGAATCCCCGTCAGCATGAATCCCGCTGGTCTGGGTAAATACATTTTCACCAATGAGGGGTTTGTTCAGGGGAATTCTGATCCCGGAAAAGGATTCGATCATCTTACTGGCATGGTAGAGCCGGTCTTCCCGAACATTCATTTTATAATGGAAATGATCGTTTACAATACCAATGACACTGGAGAGAGGAACGTTTCCTGCTCTTTCTCCCAGTCCGTTTACCGTGGTGTGAATTCCGGTGATTCCGGCTTTGATGGCCGAGAAGGTGTTGGCTGTGGCCAGGTCGTAATCGTTGTGGGCATGAAAATCGAATTTTAATTCAGGATAACGGGTTATCATGTCCAGGCAAAAATCGTAGGCCTCCTGCTGGTTCAGAATACCCAGTGTATCGGGGAGCATGAAGCGGTCGATGCTCTCATCCTTCAATGCATCAAGCACCTGGTACATGTATTCGGGTGAGTTACGCATTCCGTTGGACCAGTCCTCAAAATAGACATTCATACGAATGTCCATCTCCCTGGCAATGGCCAGCACGTTTTTCACATCAGCAATGTGCTCTTCAGGGGTCTTTCGGAGCTGGGTCTCGCAATGCTTCAGAGAGCCCTTCATGAGCAGGTTATTCACTTTTCCACCTGCATCCTTGATCCACTTCAGGGAAATGTCTCCGTCAATAAAACCCAGAACCTCGACCTTTTCAATATGGCCATTCTTTTTGGCCCAGTCAAATATCATTTTTGCACCCTGAAATTCGCCCTGCTGAAACCCTGGCGGAGGCAACTTCAATGCGATCAATCTTCAGATCGGTGAGCAGAATTTTGGCGATATTAAGTTTTTCGGTGGCTGTGAAGGTTACACCTGAGGTTTGTTCACCATCCCTCAGGGTGGTATCCATGATCGTAATTTGCATGAGCTTACAGTTTTAACTTAAGAGATTGCTCGAATTCGGCTATTTTATCCTTGATATTCAGGAGATAATCAATATCATCATACCCGTTCAAAAGGCACTCCTTCTTGTAGGGGTTGATGTCAAAGGATTCATATTCGCCAGTGGCCTCGATGCTAATGGTCTGGTTCTCCAGGTCAACCTTGAGACTTGCTGAGGGATCGTTTTCGATGGCAGAGAAAATCTTTGCCAGAAATGGAGCGGATACCTGTACAGGTAGCAGCCCGTTGTTAAGGGTGTTGGCCTTAAAAATATCTGCAAAAAAACTGGAAACAACCACTTTGAAACCGTAATCGAGGATGGCCCAGGCAGCATGTTCACGACTCGAACCACTCCCGAAATTCATTCCTCCGACCAGAATGTTTCCGCTGTATTTTGCATTGTTTAGTACAAAATCGGCTTTGGGCAAACCGGCTTTGTCATAGCGCCAGTCCCGGAAAAGGTTTTCTCCAAAGCCGTCCCTTGTGGTGGCTTTAAGAAAGCGGGCAGGAATAATCTGGTCCGTATCGATGTTTTCGATGGGAAGTGGCACTGCACTTGATATGATGGTAATAAATTTATCGATCGACATAGTTGAAATCTTTTATTTAATTCATGTGGCCCCTATAGCATTGTACGGGGATCGGTAACTACACCTGAGACTGCAGCCGCAGCCGCAGAAAGAGGACTGGCCAGCATGGTCCGGGAGCCGGGACCCTGACGACCCTCAAAGTTCCTGTTGGAGGTGGAGACCGCCAGTTTGCCTTCTGGCACCTTATCATCGTTCATGGCAAGACATGCAGAGCAGCCCGGCTGCCTGAGTTTGAATCCCGCAGCTTTAAGAATCTCTGTGATCCCCTCCTCATTGGCCTGCTTTTCGACCTGCTTTGAACCGGGCACGATCCAGGCTGTTACGTTTTCGGCCTTTTGTTTGCCCTTTACAAAAGCTGCCACTTCACGGAGATCTTCGATTCTCCCATTGGTGCAGCTGCCCACGAAAACATAATCCACATTGATTCCGGAGATGGCCGATCCAGCTTCAAATCCCATATAGGCAAGCGATTTTTTATATGAATCCAGCGTGTTGTCGGGAATCTCCCCCAATGCAGGTATTAAACCACTGATTTTAGCTCCCATCCCGGGGTTGGTACCATAGGTAATCATGGGTTCAATGTCAGCTGCGTCAAATGTCAGTTCTTTCTCAAATACTGCATCCTTGTCGCTTTTCAGCTTTTTCCACTTCTCAACCATGCGGTCAAAATCCTTACCTTTTGGGGCAAATTCCCTTCCTTTTACATAGGCAAAGGTGGTTTCATCAGGGGCAATAAGTCCCCCCCGTGCTCCGCTTTCAATACTCATGTTACAAACAGTCATCCGGCCCTCCATGGAAAGTGCTCTGATGGCCGATCCGGCAAATTCAATGAAGTAGCCGGTTCCACCACTGGCGGAGATCTTTGCGATGATGTAGAGTACAATATCTTTTGCAGTTACACCCGGCGAAAGTTCGCCTTCAACTGAGATCCGCATTCTTTTTGGTTTGGGTTGAAGAATGCACTGGGTAGCCAGAACCATCTCTACCTCTGAGGTTCCGATTCCAAAGGCCACGCTGCCAAAAGCACCATGGGTGGAGGTGTGGCTGTCGCCACAAACGATGGTCATTCCGGGTTGGGTGATTCCCAACTCAGGTCCGATGACGTGCACGATTCCCTGATAGGGATTGTTCAGTCCATACAGGGTGATTCCGTGTTTCTTGCAATTTTCGGTAAGCTTGTCCACCTGGAAACGGGACAGTTCGTCCTTGATGGCCAGGTGTTGGTCCACTGTGGGTACATTGTGATCCGGAGTCGCAACGGTATTTTGAGGACGAAAGACCTTAATTCCCCTCTTGTCGATTCCGGCAAATGCCTGTGGACTTGTTACTTCATGAACCAGGTGTTTATCAATATAAACTACTGAGGGTCCCCCTTTGATTTCATCAACTACATGGGCATCCCATATCTTGTCAAATAGTGTTTTTCCTGCCAAAACTATAATGTGTTAAATTAATCCGCAAAGGTAACAAACTTCTGCAACACTTTGATCACGAAAAAGGGCCGGAACCTGCAAATTTGTTACTGTTTTCGTTATTCGTATAACAAGAGAAGTGTATATTTGAAGAAAAATAGCCAAACTGATATGAAGCATAAGCTCATCTATCTGTTCCTGATTTTTTTCTGCCAGCTTACCCTCCAGGCGCAGGATGAACCCGGGCTGGTCGATCTGGGTGATACCATTTTTACCAGTGTGGATATGTTCAAGGGAAACGAGCCCCTGGAGATGACCCTCACCTTCGATGTGAAAAAATATATTCGGACAAAGCATTCGGAAGACTATATCCCTGTTGATCTTTTGCTTCATTTTAACGATAGCATCGACATCAAAAAGGAGGTCAGGATCAAATCCAGGGGGAACTTCCGGAAAGCCAGCTGCATTTTTGCCCCCTTCTGGCTCAACATTAAAAAAGCCGATGTTGAGAACCAGTATCTTCAGGAGGTAAAAAAGATGAAGGTGGTCACCCATTGTAAGACAGGCGACGAATACGAGGACTATGTAATGCTGGAATACCTGGCCTATAAGATTTATAATCTCCTGACACCTGTCAGTTTCAGGGTAAGGATGATTAAAATGAAGTATGTGGATACGGGCCGGAAAAACAAGGTTTCGGAAAGCTGGGCGTTTTTGATTGAGCCGGAAGATATGATGGCTGAAAGAAACGATGGTCTGGCAATAAAGAATGATAAACTTGCCATGGCCCTCACGCGGCCCGTTGATATGTTTCGTGTGGCCCTTTTTCAGTATCTGATAGGGAATAGTGACTATTCGGTGACCGGGAGGCATAATTTAAAATTGCTTGGCCTTCCCGGATTTGGCAGCGATGGTTATACTCCCGTTCCCTATGATTTTGATTATTCAGGTTTTGTGGATGCTTCCTATGCTGTTCCGGGTGAAAACCTTGGAATCACTTCGGTTACCCAGCGTTATTACCTGGGGCCCTGTCTTGAAAAACCCGAGTACCTGGCTGGCATGCAGTACCTGGAAGATCACAGGGAGGAGATGCTTGAACTGGTGCAGGATTTCCCCTACCTGAGTGAACAAGCGCGGACAAAAGCCATTGCTTATATTGAAAGTTATTTTACAGAGGCTGCCAATCCAAAGTTTATTGAAAGGAACCTCACTTCCACCTGCCGCTAAATCTTATTGATCCTTCGAACCACTTTTTTCTGTTTTCGCCTGCTCTTCTCCTGACTTTCAGGGTAGGGACAATCCCCGCCTTTGGGGAGAAAGCTGTATGATTGCGCCTGGATGCTCTCTTTTTTATTCCGGGGGCAGCCCAGCATCAGGTTCATACCGAGCCTGAGGTTCAGGGTCCGGGTATCGAAGGGGAAAAAAACGCACAACAGATTGTCGGTAACCGCGTGGAACTGAATTCCCTTTCCGTGCCAGGCGATCCCTACTCCCACATTCAAAAGGCTGTTATTCAGATAAGACCAGCTTGCAGTGCCCGTAAATTTACCTGCCAGGGCAGCCTGTGCAGACAGGGTGAATGAACTGTGAAGCTTGCTGCGGTAGATCACGTTCCGGTTCACAAGTCCAAAAGAAATTTTCTCGCTATACTGGTAGGACCCTGCCAGGAAGATCTGGGCTGGCATAAAATAGGTATAGGGATTCATGGAGGTGGTGGTTTCCATGCTATTCAGGATGGAGTCAATAAATTCATTTAAAAACGCCCCTGAAAAAATTTCAAGATTAAAGTCGGCTCCTTCATATACAAAATCGCCCTCTGCTTTTACATTATTCAGATCGGTCTTCCATCTCACAATGGAAAGGTCGAGTACACTTGCAGAAAGGGTAATCTTTTCGCTATACCTGTAGATCATTCCGAAATCGAGTCCAAAGCCCACATTACCTCTGTTCATCATATAGGTCATCGGATCAATCTCGTGCAATTCAACTCCCGTAATGTTACCTTCATCATCCTGAATGATTGTCATTGGAAACGAACTGTTTATTGTGTAGTCTCCCTCAAGATTAATGGCAAAGTTTTTCTCCCGGGTACTAAGCCTGACCCTGTTGGCGCCCGAATTCAGATTGGCCTTCCCAAACAGAAGTTTGGCGCGGATTCCGGCTGTAAAGTAAGGCCCAATTACTTTGGAAAGCCCCAGAGAGTAGTCCCTGGTATGGTAAGCCCCGGGCCTGAAACCATCAAAACGGGCTGTCTCTCCAACCGCAGGGCCATTCCCGTACACAGCCATCTGCGCCATGTCGCCCGGGACGGTTTGATATCCCTTGACATTTTCCATGATGTTAAATGTAAAGTACAGGGATCGGTGCCTGTATCCAAAGGCCAGGAGGTTCGATTGGACCTCCCCTGTATAAAGGTCCCGGCGGTGCATTTGATTTGCGACTCTTTCGATATTCCAGGTGTCGGTGGAGGCAAAATTATTATAGGTAAAGGCAGTGTTTGAAAGATTGGCATAGATTGAGGAGAGGACCGGAACCCCCACGTAGTATTTACAAGGTATCTGTACGGCCGGATTGAGCAGGTTGGCCTGGGGAACAGCATGCATCAGGTAGAGGGTGTTACTTTGTTGAGCCTGCAGCTGTTCTCCTCCGGAAAGTATAAGGATTCCCAATAAAATGGATGCAGTATGGAGTTTGGGAATTCTCAAAGTTCGAGCGTCAGATCGGTCATGATTCCTATCTCTATATCAATAAGATAATTTGGATAGTATGGTACAAGAAGGGTATCTATTTGCGGATGATAAATCACCGCCCTTAATATAATCTCAACAGCATCCTCCAGGGGAACAATCCGCTCCTTGTCAAATATGGCATCCACCACTACTGTGTATGGATCGATGGTTTCACCATTACCGATGGGCCTTCCGGCCGGAACGGGTACAGCGCCTTCTGAAAACATTGAATCGATTGGATTTTGAGCTGCATCTACGAAGTAGCCCTGGGCCAGGAGAGGATTGGGAAAACCATTGATGATACTGGTTCGGAACAGAATCCGGTTGATTTTATCGAGATTGGCCTCCAGGGCAGAGAGGTCAAAGGCCATATGCCTCTCAAGGACCACCACCTGCTGTTCCACCCAGTAAGGTAAATCGGTGAGCGTATCCAGCTCGAAGAGGGTAGTGTCGAAACCACTCTCCGCATTCAGGCCGATTTGTTCAGTTCCCAGGGGGAGGGCCACCTGTGGATTCCATTCAATCTTATTGGGAAGCTCCTCGGGCTTATCCTTCATGCACGAGCTAAAAGCACCCAAAAACAAAAGCAGAATTATGATGAAAGTGGTTCTCATTCCCTATAAAGTTAGAACAATCCTGAAAACATGCTGTCTATATATAAAACGTTAATAATATTTGGTTTATTTTTGGCGGATTATAATTATAACATCATAATATGCTTTCAGTTCATAAGATAGGTGGCACCTCCATGTCGAAATTCGGGGATGTTTTGAATAACATTATTATCAAGCAGGCCGAGGGAAATAATCCCTACAACAGGATTTTTGTGGTTTCTGCATATAACAATGTTACAAATTGGCTCCTGGAGCATAAAAAAAGTGGCGAACCAGGCGTATACGACCTTTTTGAGAAGAGCCTGGATTATGGCGCTGCACTGGACCTGGTATTGGAAAAGCTGATTGCCATCAACCATGAACTGGAGGAGATTGGGCTGGAGATTGAAGTGGCCGACAGCTTTATTACAGATCGGATTAAGCAGTCGAGAAACTATTTGATCAGCCTTGATGAGGTTCTGGCCTCGGGCTATGTGAGTAAGCAAAATATTTTGCTGGCAGCCAGGGAGATACTGGCTTCAATCGGTGAGGCCCACTCGGCATGGAATTCAGTAAATATCATCAAGAACTCCGGATTCCGGTCCACTTTCGTCGACCTGTGCGGGTTTAACGATGCCGAGTATCTGACCATAGACGAGCGGATACATAAGGCCTTTCAGAATATTGATTGTACGGGTACCATCCCTGTGGTTACCGGATATACGAAAGGAACGGAAGGAATCATGAGGGAGTTTGACAGGGGCTATTCGGAAGTTACCTTCAGTAAAATCGCTGTGGAGGTAAAGGCCTCCGAGGCTGTAATCCATAAAGAGTATCACCTTTCCAGTGCTGATCCTAATATCGTCGGGGTGGAATGGTCAAGACCAGTGGGGAACACCAATTTTAATGTGGCCGATCAGCTTGCAGATATTGGCATGGAGGCCATTCATCCCAAGGCATCCAAACCGGTGGAGGTGGCGGGTATCAACATCCGCATCAAAAACACTTTTGAGCCGGATCATCCCGGGACCCTGATTTCGCGCGATTATAAGGGGAAGGAGTCGAAAGTGGAAATCATATCAGGAACCGATAAGGTGACTGCCATTGAAGTTCATGATCCATTTATGGTAGGACAGGTTGGATATGATCTGAACCTGATGAAGGTGATTCAAAGGCACGGACTTTCATATATATTGAAGGCGACCAACGCCAACAGTATCACCATGGTGTTCTGGGAGAAGGATGTAAGGCCCGCTTTGCTGATGGAGCTCAGGGGCCTTTACCACGAGGTTACCGACAGGAATCTTGCATTGGTTTGTGCCCTGGGGACCAATATTGCCCGGCCCGGATCCCTGGCCCTGGCTACCAAATCGCTTTGGGAAAATGGTATCAATGTGGAAGCGGTTTCTCAATCGCTCCGACAAGTGAATATGCAGTTTGTGATCCCAAGAGAGGATTACAAGTCTGCCATTATAGCGCTTAACCGGGCCCTCTGCTTTCCAGAGTGAACTAGCGCCCGGCAACGTTTACATTTCCCACACCGCTGATATCGGTAAAAAGTTGGGGGCTGCCTTTATAAAAAACATTTCCCACACCTGAGATGGTCACGTTGAGACTTTCGTTTACACTTACCTCGCAGTTGCCCGTGCCGGTAATACTGATGTTGCAATTGTCCGCTTCCATATCAAAAGCTTCCACGCTGCCAGCGCCAGTGATGTAAAGGTCGAGCTGGGATTGTTTCTCTCCCACAAGGTTAAAATCACCTGTCCCGGTTACACCAACAAAATTGAGAGCAGGCAAAATGATGGTCGCTGAGATCTCCTGGTCGGTTTTTACATTATAATCGGGATCAAAGCCAATTTCGAGGATTCCGTTATGAACCCTGGTAGTCATCACATCGAGCACCTGGGACTGGGCAAACAGTTCGACAAAAAAGGCATCTCCAATGGAGACATTTACATTGCACTGACCCGTTACGTTTACCCCTGTAAATCCACTCAGGGCTCTTTCTTCAGATTCCACATCACCGGAACCTATGATTGTTCGGGTAGTATGCCAGTCGCAGGAGCTGAGAAGGACTGTTGACATGAGGATCATTGAAAATAATCTGCTTGTTTTCATCATGTGTGTTTTACCCTAAGGAGGAAGAATATTTTCAATAGTTGCACGAAGGGCCCCTAAGATGCAAGATCCCCGGCTATTTTTTTTTGTACCTTGCGTTTTTTATCCCCGTTCAATATGAAACCTTCTTTTTTTCTGATTGCCTTTGGCGCTACTGTATTATCTTTCTCTTTCTCTTTCACTGGCTGTAAGAGCTCCGGGAATGGCAAAACGGATAAAATTCCCTCCGCTGAAGTCCCTTCAGAACCTTCCAAAGCAAAGCTTGAATCTTCGCCCGAAAAGGTGGCGCAGCTACACGAGATGGCACTGGATGGTGATTTGATGGGTGTGGAAAATGCCATTAAATCGGGTGTTGACATAAACGGCATGGAAGAAGAAGGCCGAACAGCCCTGATGCTGGCTTCTTTTAACGGCCACTCTGAGATTGTACTGGTCCTGGTGGATGCCGGTGCCGTGATCGACCGGAGGGATGGAATGGGAAGGACCGCCCTTTTATATGCTGCTACGGGTCCTTTCCCGGAAACGGTCAGAATTTTACTGGATAAGGGAGCTGAACCCAATGTGGTCGATTCCGACGAACACTTTTCTCCGCTGATGCATGCAGCAGCCGAGGGGAACCTGGATGTGGTGAAGATTCTGCTTGAAGCTGGTGCGAATCCTTCTCTTAAAGATGTGGATGGCGACAATGCAGCCTCCTTTGCCAGGCAGGCCGGTCATCTGGAAGTGGCTAACTACCTTGAAAGCCTTTAATACAGCTCCTTTAACGATTCGTTTTCACAAACCTGAAGGAGTGTGTTCCTGAGGCTGTTTCAAGCACCAGGATATACACCGCTTCTGGCAGGATTGAAATATCAATCCGGTCCGCAAAGCTGCCTCCCCATACAGATTTTTGTATACTCAGCATCCTTCGGCCCGTAAGGTCGTAAATATGGATGTCGATCTGATCCTTCAGGCTTCCATCAGGACTGTTTACGGTAAGGTTCAGCAAGTCGCTGGCCGGGTTGGGGAAAAGCGAAACCTCAAGTATCTGGTGAGGCTGAACCGAAACCAGGGCTTGAATATTTTTTGCACCCGGTGTATGATCCAGATCGACCCAATTGCCGCTTCCGTCAGGGTAGTGTCCCGACGAAACATTGATATACTGCTTGGTAAAAGTAAGTGAGTCGATCCATACAAGCGTGCTACCTGAGAGGTAGGAGAGTCCAAGGGACTCACCTTCACCATTCAGTTTGAAGGGCAGGTGACGTGGGCCAAAAATGGGATTCTCATCTGCAAAAAACACCAGGTGCCCCTTGGAAGAGATGGTGGTCGCTCCCGGATTTCCACCCGGAATCCTCCACTTGGTGGGATTGTCCAGGTTGTCGGTCAGGTAAAGTCCTGCCATATCAACGGTCTCTCCCTTGTTGTATATTTCGATCCAGTCGCCATCGTTACCATATTCATCCAGTACTGCGCCGATATTGGAAGCCATGATCTCGTTGATATAAAGGTCAAGGTCCAGTTGTTCTGTCTCAGTCACCGCCCTGATATTGATATCGGTTCCGGGATTTAAATGAAGAGGATTAGCGCTATATTCCTTATCTGCAGTTTCTTCAATGCTGCTTGCATTCATCATAAGATCAAACTTCACATCGGA
Organism: uncultured Bacteroidota bacterium; assembly: GCA_963716765.1. Taxonomy (GTDB): domain Bacteria; phylum Bacteroidota; class Bacteroidia; order Bacteroidales. The sequence continues at coordinate 85,785 of CAVQUO010000014.1, forward strand.
GCTGGAGAGGCTGTTTTGATGAACCTCCACGGCGATGGTGTTAAGTCCTGAGACAAAATAGCTATTCTCCACCTGGAACATAAAAAAGGTGGTTTCATCTTCATTACCGACAAAGTCTGATGCAAAGGTATCGTGTCCTATATCGCCTGAAGGCATGTTGTCACGGATCACTTCGCTGCCATTAATATATACCACTGCTCCATCGTCCCGTAAGAGCCCGATTTCGAAGGAATCAAAGAGCGATATATCGGAAATGTCGAAGTTTTTTCTGAAGTAATACGTGGTGGTTTTGTTCTGACTATCGGGACCGTAATTCAGAACACTTGCCTCATTGTTGTCGCCATAACCCAGGATGCCCGGGCCCGAAGGCCAGGACGAATCATTAAATCCTGAATTTGTCCACTGTGCGCCGGGCCAAAGGTTTGTATCATTATATTTCCATTGGGAACCCTTGTCGATCAGGGGGATGGTGGAAGCGTTCCCGGTGTTAATGACCCAATGGCTGAAGCGATAACCTGGATTGGGATCATAGCGCAGGTCCAGAGCCGATCCCGCAGCATATTTTCCGGTGAATCCCTTTGATGGAATATCAACTGTATTGGCGTTAACGCTTCCATAGATGCCCGTAGGTTCTACGCGCATGCTCACGATATCGCCCAGGGCGAAAAAATTCCTCATGTTATTCCACACATGGTCGGGCCGTTCCCTGGCCCACCTTCGCAATTCTTCAACCTGACTTTCCCATCCGCTCATATTTTGATGTCTCCACCGGGCCAGGTGGTCGGGGTAAACATCGTAAATCTGGTTTTGAAGCGAGTCTATAATCCCAATTACCCGGTCGGTGGCGAAGGTGGTATTCAGGTGCATCATATATTTAGCCAGGAACTGCTCCCGAAATCCCTCGTTTTCCAACAGGCGCCTGATGATCAGGGTGGATTCGGCATCATTGGGCCATTCGGTACCATTGGGTTTGGTGGCGAATTTGAACATATCAATGGAGGGATCGAAGTTGTAAAGTCCGTAAGAGAACTCCAGGTCGAACATAATAAATCGCCACTTCGAATGATTCACCGCATCTCTGTAGTATTTTTGATTATTTCCCGGCCAGTCGCGGTTGGCTATGTATAGCTGATTAATCAGGTAATCCTGGTAGGAATTAGATGTCCAGCTGGCTTTCCACCACGCTGTAGCGGGCCTCAAGAGCCAGGCTGTTGTTTTCAAGGAAGGAGGTCAGATCATCCCAGGCATCATGGCTTCCGATGAATACCTCCCATTTGTTTTTCAGAAAGTCGAGGTTCTCGGCCGGAATTCCGTAGTTGCTGGTGACCCAGTGCTCGTTCACCTTCTCCCTGAGGTTGTGGATTCCCCAGTACTCTCCGTTCAGGTATACCTGGACCGGTTCGTAAGCCTGGTGATCAATGTCCATCACAGAAGAAACAGTAGCCTGTTCAACGGCATCACGGATAAAGGTGTATTGAAAGTCGTTACCGCCATTGCGCAGGATCAGTCCTTTGAATTGATCAATGTCCTTTTCCCTGAAAAAAGCGATAGTTCATGACGCTTTGCCGTATTCACTTCTGGCGATGATTCCAAAGGATTTCATGGGATTACCTCTGCTGCACCCACCATGAATCTTCATTCCACCGTTGATTTGTATCCCCAGGTGTCCTTCATTATCAAAGTATTCCATGCTCATGGGTCGTTCCCACTCCATGTTCCAGTTCCTGGGTACATCACTGCAATTGCCGGTAACGTCCGTTGGTGCCTGTCACATATATCCCGAATTCGTCGCTCCAGAGACCTTCCGGCTCAGTGGCCAGGGAAATGACAGGCAGGGTGAAATTTTCGTGTATAATATAGCTGGCAGTGGCCACATCACCAGGTTCGGCACCTTCCGTAAAAAGGCGAGCACGAACCACCATATTTTCATAGGCGATAAGTCCTCCCCTGAATTCGGGGTCATTCGGACCGGGTTCAGATCCGTCCGTGGTATATCTGATAATGCCCTTGGCACCAGATGCGGGCCTTATGGAGATGGATCTGGCTGTCTGATAGATTCCGGGAGGAAGATCAAATACCACATTTCCGGATACCCTGAATTCCTGGGCATATTGGTTGTAAGCCCCGGGCGTGGGATTTCCGAAAAACAGATACTCTCCACTTTCCGACAGGCCGTAGGAGACATCTTCGTACATCCTGGGGTAGGTAATGGAGTCAACAAATTCCCTTTTGGCAGAAAAAAGCACAAGGGATTCCCCGGCCACATCAAGCCTGAAATTGGCATGCAAGCCGCTAAGGGTATCGCCGCTACCGTCGGTCCAGACCAGAACATAGCCCCCGGCAGGAACAATGGTGTTTTCAGGGAATACCCACATAAAGGGAGCATTGGGCCTGTCTGAGAGGTAATAGTGACTGATGTCAGCTTCGGAAGATCCACTGTTATAAATCTCGATCCAGTCGCCAGGAGTATTGGTAAGTGGATTTATCTCTCCACTATTATTCAGAGCAATGATTTCATTGAACTTCAACTGGGCAGTAAGGTTTATTTGGTGACATAAACCCGTCAGGAGGAGTATAAGCAGGATTCTTCGCATGTGCTGTTTATGGTATACAGGAGAGTTCCAAAGATATAAAATCTCAGATGAATCAATCAAAAGTATAACTTTGCAAGCTCAAAAACAGTTGCATGCCTAAGATGCCATCAAATTATCCACTGCATGACTATTATGCAGATATTTTCCCCACCTATGATCTGGTGAACCGGATTTTTACTTTCGGGAGGGATCGCTCCTGGCGCAAAAAGGCCGTAAATGCCTGTTTGCAAAATCAGCCCAAAAGTGTACTTGATGTCTGCACCGGTACCGGTGATTTCATCCTGGAAGTGGCAGGAGCCTCCGGTCGGGACATCTCCCTTACGGGCTACGATTTCAGTACGGACATGTTAAGTAAAGCTCGTCAAAAACAGGAACTCCTTGCGGGGAGTGAGCTTCCGCTTATTCGTTTCGTGGAGGGGGATGTGGGACAAATGCCCTTTGAGGCAAATAGTTTCGATTCCATGGGCATTACCTTTGGGATCCGCAACCTGGTTTACGAAAACTCCAATGCAGGCTTACACCTTAAAGAGCTTTACCGTGTGCTGAAACCGGGTGGGCGTTTTGTGGTCCTTGAGAGCAGCAAGCCCGGGAACGCGGTATGGAGGGTGTTGAATAACATCTACCTCCGCCTCATCCTTCCCTACCTGGGTGGCATCATATCAGGAAATCTGAAAGCCTATCGCTACCTGGCCAAATCGTCACGAAACTACTACACTATCAGTGAGATGGAAAAGATTCTTGAAGGAGCTGGTTTCAGGATGGTCAGTGGAGAGTCGCTTTTCCTGGGATCGGTAATGATGTTAGTGGCTCGAGAAATAAACAGGCGATTGTTTATATTTGGATCAGAAATAAGCTTCAATGACCATTCAAGAGATTAATAACATCTGCAGGGGAACCTTTATCGAGTATCTGAAAATTGAGTTCACGGCCTGCACGGAGCATATTATCGAGGCGGAAATGAAGATCACCCCTGATCACTATCAGCCTGCAGGTTTTGTCCATGGAGGAGCTCTGATTTCACTGGCCGAAACGGTGGGAAGTGCAGGTTCCTTCCTGCTGGTGGATCCGGGTAAATTTGATGTATTTGGATCGGTGGTCAACAGTCAGCATCTTAATCCGGCAAAGGAAGGGACCCTGTATGCAAAAGCAGTGATCATTGTAAAAGCTGATTTTAAACATGTGTGGGACGTGGAAATAAAGGATGATGATGGCAAACTTATTTCCATCAGCCGTGTTACCAATAGTGTTAGACCGAAACCGTAAAAGTCGGTTCAACATGGCAAATATTATGAATGAAGGTCTACATCACATCCTAAAACGCTGTCTCTCCAAAAATTTGTCTTTTGTTACCTTCAGATTGCCCCAGCAGGACGACTCCACCACCTACATACAGAACAATAATAAGGTGGTGCGCGGACGCGCCATACATGATCTTTCTGAAGAGACCGGCTTCATCATGGCTCCTTTTGATACCCGAAACGGCCACCCCTATCTTATGATCCGACCCGACCTGGTGGTCGACAGCAAGCAGATTAGTCGAAGTGTTTTGAGGAAGGTCGAGGAGATGGAGATGGGGCCATCTGTTATCTGGAAGGATCCGGACCCGGTTGTGATCGGAAAGGAGCGTTATATGGAGCAGGTAAATGAGATCAGATCCTCCATCTCCAACGGGGCCTTTCAGAAGGCAGTCCTGTCTCGTATTCAGGTGATCCATGGGAATTATATGGATCTGGTTCCCAAATTATTTCAGGCCTTATGCCGAAAGCATCCAAATGCCTTTGTATACATTTTCAAAAGTGAAGATGAATTTTGGATGGGAGCCTCACCTGAACCACTGCTCAGGTTAAGGGAGAACAGGGTCTCCACAGTATCCCTGGCCGGAACCCGATCCTTTGCAGAAAGACACATGAACATCGAAAGGTGGACTGTAAAGGAGGTGCTTGAGCAGGAATATGTGACCCGTTATATACACGATGTTTTACACTCCTTTGGAATCAGGGATTATAAAGTCTCCTCACCCTACGTGAAAAAGGCCGGGAACCTGGTGCACCTTCGCACCGACTTCTCTGTGGATTTTAAACTGATCAACGGAAGACTCTGGGAGCTTGTGGAAGCGCTTCATCCCACCCCCGCTGTGGCTGGTCAGCCCAAGGAAGATGCCATTCGTTTCATAAAGGAGCTGGAGCCCCACGATCGGGAATACTATACAGGGTTTCTGGGTACAGTTACAAAGGATAGTGAAATTGACCTTTTCGTGAACCTGAGGTGTATGAAGATTAGTCCCAAATACCTTTCTTTGTTTGTGGGTGGTGGAATCACCCTTGATTCGGATCCTGCTGATGAATGGGAGGAGACCCGTCTGAAAGCCGAATCGCTGCTTAAGATACTTAGGACCTACATCAAGAACATCGATCCCGACAATGAAGCATCATCAACATATCACTGAGCTGGGTCCCCTTTTAAAGGGCCAGGGGATTAAGCATGTGATTATCTGTCCGGGTAGCAGGAATGCGCCCCTTACACAACTTTTCACCTCCCGGTCAGATTTTCAGTGTTACAGTATTGTTGATGAGCGTTCGGCGGGATATGTTGCACTTGGCATGGCGCGTCAGCGAAAGGAGCCGGTGGTGGTGCTCACCACTTCGGGTACCGCGGTGCTCAACCTGGCTCCGGCAGTGGCCGAGGCTTACCACCAGCAAGTCCCCATAATTGTGATCACGGCTGACCGCCCGCCTGAGAAAATCTCTCCCTTCAACAATCAGATGATTGATCAGCGGGCCCCTTTTTATGCTTATTCAAAGGGTTTTTACCAGGCCCCCCTCCATGTAAACCACCCTGAGGATCTCACCCTGGTGCTTGCTCAGATACAACGCCTGGTAAGCTCGGCCCTTTTATTTCCTGCGGGTCCGGTTCATCTGAATGTTCCACTGGAAGAACCGCTCTATAACAGACTTCCCCAGGCCCTGGATCAGCCTGTCCCTGAGCCTGGAGAATGGAATCAAGACCATCCTCTTCCTGACTTCGGAGCTGTGGGGAAAAATACAAAGATTTTGGTACTTGCAGGGATGGGACAAGCCGACAATCATATACAGGAAGTGCTGTCAGCTTTGTCCGGCTCGTCCCGCTGTGTGGTGATTGCCGAAAATATTGCCAACCTTCCGGGCGAGGATTTTATTTCTCAGCCAGAACTTCTTCTGACAGGCCTGGATGAGGAAACAAAAGTGTCCCTGATCCCCGATCTGCTGATTTCCTTCGGAGGACAGGTAGTCTCCAAGCAGCTGAAATTGTTCCTTCAGAAACTGCCCGACCTGGTGCATTGTGGAGATAAATGGCTCAGTCTCCGCTTCTTTGCAGCGCCTGGCAGAGTCTGTTTCCGAAGTGGGGATTGATACTACATCCAATGGCTTCCGGGACATATGGAAAAAGAAACAGGAGCTTGCCAGGGCAGCGCTTGAGGAAAAACTTAAGTCCCTGGAGTATGGAAATCTTTCGGCCATCCAGGCCCTTCTCTCCGCAGCGCCTTCGGGAAGCATTATCCACCTGGGGAACAGTTCCACCATACGATATTCACAGGTTCTTCCGCACCGGAAAGACCTGAGTTATTACTCGAACCGGGGGACATCTGGCATCGACGGCTGCGTTTCTACGGCTGTCGGGGCAGCCATGGTTTCGGAGCAGATGCACATTCTGCTGGTAGGGGATCTGAGTTTTGTTTATGATTCCAATGCCCTGTGGAATAGTAAATTTCCTGATAATCTGAAGATTGTGGTATTGAACGATGGGGGGGAGGGATCTTTCGTTTGCTGAAGGGACCTGTCGGAAATGGCTTTCTTTGAGGAGTATTCCGTAACCCATCATCCTGCTTCGCTGGTCGGGCTGGCCCAGTCTTTTGACAGAAAGGCCATAAGGGTGGAGACAAGCGAAGCCCTGGAGGAGGCCATCGGCATACTGTTTAGCCCCGGGAGTACCCTGTCCGTGGTGGATGTGGATACTTCTGAGCAGGAAAATAGTCGTATCTTTAAGGAGTTTTTGAACATTAAGCATTAGCAGCTATGGCAGCAAGAGCATGGAAAAACCTCAAGGTTTTTGAGGAGATTAAATTTGAGTATTTCGAGGGAGTTGCAAAGATCACCATCAACAGGCCCAGGTACTATAATGCATTTACACCCGATACTACAAGGGAAATGAGTGAGGCACTTGTAATGTGCCGTGAGATGGCCAATGTCAGGGTGGTGATCCTCACCGGCGAAGGGGATAAGGCCTTTTGCAGCGGAGGCGACCAGAATGTAAAAAGTTTTGCCGGCTATGTGGGCAAAGATGGGGTACCCAGACTGAACGTGCTGGATGTGCAGCGACAGATTCGCTCCCTTCCCAAACCTGTAATCGCCATGGTGAATGGTTACGCCATTGGCGGAGGACATGTTTTGCATGTGGTGTGTGATCTCACCGTTGCCTCGGAGAATGCACGCTTTGGCCAAACCGGACCAAAGGTGGGTAGTTTTGATGCCGGTTTTGGTTCATCATATCTTGCAAGGATGTGGGACAAAAAAAGGCCCGGGAGATATGGTTTTTGTGTGAGCAGTATACGGCTGCCGAAGCCCTCGAAATGGGACTGGTGAATAAGGTGGTTCCCCTGGAGGATCTGGAAGATACCACCGTTGAGTGGTGTGACAAAATTATGCAGCATAGTCCCATTGCTCTTAGAATGATCAAAGCCGGACTCAACGCAGAACTCGACGGACAGGCCGGAATACAGGAGCTGGCAGGGAACGCCACCATGCTATACTATATGACCGAAGAAGCCCAGGAGGGGAAAAATGCCTTCCTGGAGAAGCGGAAACCCGACTGGGATCAGTTCCCCAAATTGCCCTGAGCCAATCCAAAAGAAAATTGTAATTTAGCCCCATGACTACGCCCACCATCTGGATTAAAGCTTTTCGGCTACGGACCCTTCCGCTGGCTCTTTCAGCCACCATTCTGGGTTCTTTCCTGGGTTTTGCCGATGGCAGGTTCAAGTGGGGGGTCTTCATTTTTGGGACGCTTACCACCCTTTTTCTGCAAATTCTTTCCAACCTGGCCAACGACTATGGCGATGCGGTGAAAGGAACCGACAATGATGAACGACTGGGACCAATGCGGGTTACCCAGTCGGGACTGGTTAGCAGGAGCCAAATGCGCTGGATGATTGGTGCTTTTGTGTTGCTGAGCCTTTTGTCGGGCTCTCTTTTGATCTGGTTTGGACTCCGGGGACGGGAATATGCTGGGATATTCTATCTTTTTCCTGCTGGGTTTCTCGGCCATTTTTGCAGCCATTAAGTATACCATCGGAAAACGACCTTACGGATATGTGGGTTTTGGTGACATCATGGTCTTTATATATTTCGGAATCCTGGGTGTGGCAGGAACCTATTTTTTGCATACGGGAAGCTTTTCACCCCGCCATCCTGCTTCCTGCCTCCTCGGTTGGATTACTCAGTGTGGGCGTGCTGAACCTGAACAACCTGAGGGACCATGTGAATGATGCGGAAAACGGAAAGTTTACCCTGGTGGTTCGCATGGGTGTTCCCTGGGCCAAGGTTTACCACGTGATTTTGCTGGTGACAGCCTTTTTGCTTGCCCTCACCTATACAATCATCCATTTTGAGTCCTACCTGCAGTTGTTATTGCTGATTCCCGTGCCTCTGCTGGTTTCCGATGTGAAGAAGGTAATCGAAAACACCGTTCCCCTTGAGTTAAATGCCGAGTTAAAAAAACTGGCCATGGCCACCCTGCTTTTTTCCCTGTCTTTCGGACTTGGACTTGTGCTTTAGATGATACAGGCGCAATATATCTCACGCCCCCTTCATTTTATCCGTCCAGCGGGCACATCCCGGGGTGTGCTCCATCATAAACCTTGCTGGTATATCAGGCTGGGGAAAAGAATGGTCCCGCCGGACTGGGGGAGGTCTCCTTTATACCCGGATTAAGTGTGGAGGATCCCGATGAAATGGATATCAGGCTTGATCATATCTGTAAGCTGATCAGCAGGGGAGAGATGAATGCGGCACAAAGCCTGCCCTCCCTGCCCGGAATACAGTTTGCCCTGGAGACTGCCCTGAAGGATCTGGAAACAGGGGGGAAAGCGATACTCTATCCATCGACTTTTACAGAAGGATTATCCGGAATTCCAACCAATGGTTTGATCTGGATGGGCGACAGGGAAGAGCTGATGCAGCAAATAAAAAACAAGCTGCAAGCGGGATATCGTGTTTGAAGATGAAGGTGGGGGCCCTTGATTTCGAAGAGGAGACACAGGTACTTGAAAGTATCCGGTCGGATTATGGGGCCGGTGAACTGGAGATTCGCCTGGATGCCAACGGGGCCTGGAGCCCCTCAGAGGCCCGAAGGAATATGGAGCTGCTTTCTGCCTACACCATTCATTCCATTGAACAACCCATTAAAGCCGGTCAGATCGGGGCCATGGCAGAGCTCTGTCGCAATGCGGCTATTCCGGTGGCACTGGACGAGGAGTTAATCGGGATTTGCACTTTCGGAAGCGCGCGCTGAATTATTACGGCAGATCAATCCCCACTACATCATTCTTAAACCCGGCCTGCTGGGGGGATTTTCAATCTCGGAGCAGTGGATCGGACTTGCCGTAAAAGCAGAACATCGGGTGGTGGATTACCTCCGCCCTGGAATCCAATGTCGGTCTGAATGCCATTGCCCAGTGGACAGCCAGCCTGGGAGTGTAAAACCCAGGGATTGGGAACCGGATCTCTGTACTCAAACAATATTCCTTCCCCGCTGGAGATGGAAGGGCGGATTCATTCTGGTACAGACCCGGAGCATGGATGGGACCTGAAAGATCTTGATTTCTAATGAGCAGCTTCTGTTCATAGCGGACCCTACCTTATCGATGGCAGGCCCTTCTCCAGGGCGGAATTGCTGGCCCATTGCCACATGATGGTACACGATTGTAAAAATCCGGACTGGTTCAGCAAGGTATTTCAGTTTATTGAACATTTTTCTGAAGACCTGCATCCGGAACGATTCTTCAACGTTCCAGCGGAACCACCGGCGATCCCAAGGAGTTTGAGCTTGATCGGGCAGCCATGGAGACCAGTGCCTCAGAAGACGCATTTCCTTTTTTAAGCTGCAGCCGGGCGACCGGGTGCTTCTCTGCTTGCCGGTGGACTATATTGCCGGAAAGATGATGGTGGTTCGTGCGCTTGGGGCGGACTGGACCTGGTGCTCACCGAACCCTCGGCGCGACCATTTAAGTCGGTGGAGGGCCGCTTCAGCTTTTGTGGCCATGGTTCCTCTCCAGGTGGTAGAATCGCTGAAGGCCGGGGATGATCTCTCCCGTTCGGCCACCCTTTTAATTGGTGGAGGGGAGTTGCCTGCCACGCTAAAACAGCGCCTGGTGGATTCCCCTACTCCCAGGGTATACGAGTCCTTCGGCATGACAGAAACCTATACCCATTTTGGATTAAGACGTATCAACGGTAAGGCTCCTGATACCTTTTTCCGACTGCTGAAAGGCACACATATCGAAGCAGATGCCCGTGGCTGCCTGGTGGTGGATATGCAGGGTATCACAAAGGGTGCCGTGGTGACCAGCGACCTGGTGGAGATTGGAGAGCAAGACGCAACTGTCAAAGGCTGCA
>CAVQUO010000015.1:0-61326 GCA_963716765.1 uncultured Bacteroidota bacterium
AACTCAGCTATTCGCTCTGGATTACAGGAGATACAGAGAAGCGCAATGATAAACGTTAAAGTTGCTGTGATCAGTACTAATAGTATCCCTTTCATCTGGCTTTTGATTTTAATATGTACTCACCGGAACTTACTCCCTCTCCGCTAACAAGCACCCTGACATCCCCGGTTTCACGGCTTGAACGGATCGCAATTCGTGCCAGGCCTGCAGTGGCTGTAATAAGTTCCGGACCTGCCAGCCGGGCCGGACCGGTGACATTCACGGATAATGTGCTTTGATTGGTATAACAGCGTTTACCACTGGCATCACAAATGGTCAGGTCGAGGTAGCTGATATCCCGGCCATCCGCCATAAGGGTATCATTGGAGCTGGCCAGCATAATCCTTTCTGGTTTACCTGCTGTTGACCTGCTATCCCTTATCTCCCGTCCTTCATATCTCCCTGTGGCAGTAAGATCTCCCTCCTGGAAAGCGACATCCTTCCATACCAGTGGAGCATTCTTAATTCCCGGGTATTCGTCAGTACAGGAGATCCCTTTGCCCAGTGACCTGCCATTGAGCATTAACTCCACATCCCGGCAATTGGTAAAGAGCACTACCTCACGGGAGGAGCCTGCATCATGGTTCCAGTGCCCGAGAATGTGCAATACGGGGTGGTCTGCCCACATGGCCTCATAGAAGAAAAAAAGGTCTTTGGGCAGCCGGTAGCGGTCAAGAACGCCATGGAGGTCGGTATTGCCATTATAGGAGTAATCGGTAAAGCACCACATTGCCCCTCCACATAACCACGGACGTTGATTGATAAGACTCCAGTATTTTGCATTAACCCGCCAGGCATTCTGCTCCTTTTCCCAATCTCCTCGTTCAAAGAAATAATCATTTAATACCCCTTCTGACATGATATGCACCCGGGCAGGGTAAATCTCGCGAAAGTAATCAGGTTTAAAGGTGTAGCTTTTGCCATTCTTAGGTCCGATGAACTCAGCTTTTGGCAGGTTCAGTGCACCGCCATTATATGCCACAATATCAGCAACAGAACTAAGCCCGGCAAGATCATTCTTCTCCCACTGACCACCAACAACCATTGATACAGGACGGTCAGGGTCCTCCTCTTTGAAGGTTTCAACCATCCTCTGCAAGGACCGCCTGAGGTAGGGATACTCCTTTGGGTTTATTCTCCAGGCCTCTCGGCCCGGGTGTTCGGGAGGCAGGTGCCCCACTCCGGGTTTGTATGCCGGAGCGATCATAATCTCATTGACTGTATTCCAGGCAATAATTGAGGGGTGGTTGCCATGCTGGCGCACCATATCACGGATTAGCCTTGAGGAATTTTCAATGGCCTCCTCACCTCCGGATGCCCTCACCGATCCATGCCAGTAGGGAAGCTCCTCCATAACCAGGATACCCAGCTCGTCGCAGGCATCCAGGACAGCCTGGGGGCGTGGATAGTGGGAGCTGCGCATGAAATTACAACCCATCTTCTTCATCAGCTTCATATCCTCCCGGTGAAAACGTTCCGGCAGGGCATTGCCCAGGCCAGGGAAGAAAATATGGATATTGGCCCCTCTCAGTTTCGTGGGCCTGCCATTGAGGGTGAAACCTTCCTCCGAATCAAAGTTGAAGAAGCGATAACCAAGCCGGTTTTCCTGGGAATCGATCACCCTGCCAGCTTCAAGCACCTCGGTCCGAAGCGTATAAAGAACCGGGCTTAGATCCGACCAGAGCTCCGGGCGCTTCACAAGCGGTAGTTCAAGCTCGCAGGTGGTGCCAACAGAGTAGTGAGTAGTTACCGGGGCTGAAACCGACGAGACCAGCTTGCCTGCTGGGGAGTACAGCGTATGCCTGATTTCAAGGGCTGCTCCACCCATTTTCGTTTCTTCAAGACTGGTTAGAACCACTGTACTTGCCCGATCAGCACTAACATGAGGCGTTTTTATCTCCACCCCGGCACAGGCGATAAAGGCATGATCACGAATATAAAGCCAGACTGGCCTGGTAATCCCGCCATAGCGGTTCCATCCTATATTCTGGGGCATTGCTGCCTTCAGGTCGTAGCTATTGTCAGCACGAACCAGGATGGTATTCCTTCCTTCTTCCAGCAGGTCGGTGATATCAAGAAGGCTTGTCAGGAAACCCCCATCCCGGCCCCCGGCATAGCCCCCGTTTACCCATACCGAGTGGCAATTATTCACGCCTTCAAACTCAATAAGAAGGCGCTGGCCTGGCTGGAGAACCGGGGCATCGAAATACTTCCGGTACCAGCCCCTTCCTATATACGGATTTTTCAAACCGGGACCCATGTCATCGGCATTCCAGCAGTGAGGCAGAACTACCGGCTCCATTTCCATCTCTTCTGCAGAAAAGTCATCAGGCCACTCTGCCGGACTTTTCACGAAGCCCCAGTTAGCGTTAAAATCTCTCTTCACAGAAGCCTCTTCCTGCCCGCCTTTTTCAAAATGATCTTCCACCTTGGCCCACCACTTTTCATAAAAATCACTCATATTTTTTACGATATCCGGATGATCGTCTGCGAGATTAATTTCCTGAAAAGGATCCGCTTCAATATCGAAAAGTTCCCATTTCCCTGCTTCAGTCAAAGGAAAATTTTCACTGTTTTTGGAATACATTAACCGGGTCTTTTCACCTGCCCGGGCAAGGGCCCTGGAACAGGTTTTGCAATTCGGATCTTTACAAGGCTCTATCCTGACCAGGGTGTAATTTCCCCATCGAACAGAACTATTGGCATATTTGTGATCTGCCCAGTTTTCAGGGATGTCCCATCTGCCAACATGATGGACTTGCATACGCCTCTTATCCAGGGTGGCAGCGGCATTTTTAAGCACTGGCTTAAGGCTGCAGCCTTCAAGTTGCTCCTTCAGTGAGGAAGGAATCTCCAGGTCGCACAGATCTGCCAGGGTGGGCAGTATGTCAATATGGCCGCTCATCTGTTTTCGTTCTCCTGCAGGGAAATTTTTTCCCCATTTCCAGAAGCAATATGCACGGGTTCCGCCCGACCAGGAGGTACATTTCGTACCACGGCGTCCATCGTTAAAGGTGTCCACACCAAAGGTTCCACCATTGTCATTCAGGACAATTAAAAGCGTATTATTCTCCAGTCCCAGAGATTCCAGGTGGGCTGTTAACTTTCCCAGGTTTTCATCGATGTTCGAAATCTGACCGCAAAAACCAGGACTAAACATCTCGTCGGGCTCTTCAGGATTTCGAAATGCCTCATAGGGTTCACTGTATTTTTCGGGTACGATATTTGGAAAATGGGGTGAAAAGGTGGCCAGATAGCAGAAAAAAGCTTCGTCTTTTTTATCGCTTATAAATTTCATGGCCTCATTGAACAGGATATCGGTACGATATCCCTCAAATCTCTCTTCAAGCCGATTTTTTAACAATACAGGGTCATAATGTGAACGCTGATTGTCACCAGGGACCGTGAGTGTCTCTTCAAAACCACGAAACCAAGGCCCGTATTCCCCTGACTGACCGAGGTGCCACTTTCCGAACAGACCCGTTTTATACCCTTTCTTTTGAAACAGATCGGCGATGCTTACGGATGCTGTATCCATATTTCGCATGGGTTCAATGGTATGGGTTACAGAAGATAGGAACTCATGCTTGCCGGTGAGCAGTGCTGCACGTGTGGGCGCACAGGTCGGACTAACTGCGAAGTTTGTAAAATACGCAGATTGATCATGCATGGAATCAAAGTTGGGAGTCCTTATGATGGGATTGCCGTGAACGGAAATATCACCATAACCCATATCATCAACGAGAAGCATAATGACGTTCAGGGGTTTTTCGTCTTCGGACTCCCTGCAGGCTGAACATCCGATTAAAATTAATATCAAAAACAGATACTTGATTGCCATCTCTATTTGCATTAGTATGGTTCTGTTCCCGGGATCTAAGTAATCTGCCTGTGTTCTGCTGGTTTCCTTCATCATATTATCAGGCATTATTCTTTACCAGGATTAAAATCAAATGTCAGGCTGATTGTTACAGGTTCAGAATCCCATCCATATACAGTTTCAGTTTGTGATTGAGGGCCCAGATCTTCAGCTCTCTTGAACATGGTGCCTATGGGAGGGATGGCATTCAGAAAAGACAGGTCTCCTTCAGGGTACTCCATGGCTCCGCTACCCCACCCTTCCCTCACTGCCTCAGGTGTTTCAGGTGTAAACAAGCGCAAGAAGGTATAGGGTGTATGACAGTAAACGGTCACGCTGCTCTGATCATTGTTCAGCAGTTTTGCCCAGTATAAGGATGAGAAGAATCCCTTGAATTCCGGATAGTCATACAAGGAAGCGGGGTCTGCAGTAATGGTATTATTATAATCATCTTCCCACACGGCCAGGGTGGTTCCTTTCATCCGGTTGCGCCATACCCTGAAGGGGCCATCACCCAGTCTTTTTACCGAGCGGATCTTATCTTCGGGGTAATCAAAGCTTATGCCCTGCATGTAATGACCTTTGACTGTGAGATCAAGAAGGCCACTGGCCTGTACCATCCACTTTATCCTATACTTTATATTCCTGAATTTATTTATGCTACCCTGGAATGAGAAGTCCAGGATGTATTGACCTTTCTCGTCCCTGTAATGCTGAAGACCACTTAATTCCGTAAGCTCCTTGCTTATAAATCTGGGACCATTTTTTAACGGAATCTCTTCCCCATCCAGAAAGGCTCCTGTAAGCGAACCCGATCTTCTTATCAAATTCAAAATCAAGATCCTCAGTATGCACCAATAAGGATTGTCCTGTTTCATCCACGGAAATTGTTTGTTCGCTTTTTTTCAGCTTCTGAAAATTCATATCGCTTGTCGGCTGGTCCTTTCAGCGGAAAACTCCAGGTAAAAATTTCTTTTTTATACGGATCAGATGCTTTAATATACACTGCATCAAAGGAATCCCAGTCTTCCGGCAAATCCAGGGACAGAATACCCTTTTCCCCGGGTTTAAGATGCACCTCAGGAAATTTGACCCTTTTGAATTAAAAGCGGAGTAGTTTCTTTATGGTCGGGTCCTCTGAACCTGATCCACTCTGCCTCGAACTCGACACTGATCCAGATTGGTGATAATGGTAACGGTTTTCAATGTCAAACCTACCATCAAAAGCAGGTGTTATGAATTTTTTCTCAAAGTAAACAGGAGCCCATATTTCCTTTACGGTGAAAAAGCTGCCTTCTTTTTCACGGGCAGGCCCGGTGATTCCATCTGCCGCATGGTTGCCGTCAACATCAAGCATATCATTAAGATCGGTGCGAAGCACGGCCTCATCAGAAAAATTCCAGAGAAATCCTCCTGCGCAGATAGGATCAGTCCCACATCATGTCTCCAGTAATCATCCAGCCCTGCTCCATGACCTTCATCCCAGCATCCGTGCAAAAATTCTGTTGTCAGGAAGATCCTGTCCTGCTGGTAGCTGTCATAGGCCAGGTAATTGTATTTAAAATAATGAAGGGTGTTTATTTTCCGGAATATCTGCCGTGGGCGCATCACTTCACGTTGCTGAATATCCCAGGGAGAAAATGCATCATCCAGCTCAGGATTCCAGCCTCCTTCATTTCCATTGTCCCATAAAACAATGGATCGGATGATTTACATCACGAATTACCAGTTCTTTAACCAGTTTTTTACCAATCTCCGTATCATAGGCAGGCGGGCCCCATCCTGCCAGTTCATCAAGCACGAACAAACCAAGGGAATCACATGCATCCAGAAAATGTTTGTCGGGAGGATAGTGTGACATCCTTACCGCATTCATATTCATTTCCTTCATTAGATTCTACATCCAGTGATGCTGATCCTCTTGCTTGTGGTACGACCTGATGAAGGCCAGAATGTATGCCTGCTGATCCCCTTAAATTTTACTTTTACACCATTCACATAAATCCCGTCCTTTTCCTTTACCTCCACCGTCCGAAATCCAGTCCGGACTATCCATCTGGTGAAGTATGTTCGTGATTCTTATCCTGGAGTGTAAAATTCAGTTGATAGAGATTTGGAAATTCGGGGTTCCAGGACTGAATATTTTCGAAATGAGTGGATATGCTGATTTTTCCATCACCCGGATCCTCGGTATCTGCTACTGTCTTGATTCGCAAGTTCTGATCCGTTCAGGCTTTGAAGTTCCACCCCGAGGTAGGCTGCCCGGCCGGATGTGAAATAAACATCCGCCAAAAAATCTCCATTCGCCCGCGCATCTGTTGCGATCCGTTCAATATGATCCGGTGGTAATACTTCAAGATAAACAGGGCGGAATATCCCTCCAAAAACCCAGTAATCAGCCCAGCGTTCAGCTTCATTCACCGAGGCTGTCAGAGGAATGCTTATGCACGGTAACTTCCAGCCTGTTGGTCTTGTTACCATAATCCAGGAGTTTGCTAACATCATATTTGAATTCATAAAAAGCACCCTGGTGAAGCGGACCAGCAGCTTTGCCATTTATCTTTACATCAGCATCGGTCATCACACCTTCAAAAACGATGTTCACTTTTTTACCTTTCCATGATTCAGGTAGCTGAAAATCATAGACGATATATTCCATATTCATTCATCCTGTCGTCCCAGGCATCAATTCCATAATTATAGGATCCAAAGCCCTGAAGCTCCCAGCAGGAGGGAACGGGAATGGTGGTCCATTTTTCACTGTTCATCCCGTCGGAGCAGTAAAATTCCCATGGAACCGTGTCATCATTTCCTGTTCCGGTGAGATATAAAATCTCCGTTTCCTGGGAATATGTAAAAAGTGAAAAGGATAGAATAATTCCACTAATAAAAACAGCTTTGAAAAATTGCTGAATCGGCCTCAGGGAACAAATCGCTATAAGAAAGAGACTTTTCTTCATTGTATTTATCCTTCCAATCTAATGTCCGATGTAGGAAAACAGGAACATGGCAGGCAGTTTCCCTGAACCGGCTTTACTGCGGTGTGATAATTATAATCTACAGTACCTTTTTCTATTTTCGTACTGCAGGCGCCACATTCACCAAACATACATCCTGCTTCTAAACTTACACCATTGGACTCTGCAAACTCAAGAATATTGGCATACTCTTGGTCCCAGGCTACTGTGATATCAGATTTCGTGAAGTGAACTTGAATCTCCTTGTTAAGCTCAGCTTGATTTGATGTTTTTTTCTTTGTCCCAAAGGATTCTGTGTGGATCACACTACCTTTTCCTTTCCAGGAAAGGATTCCATCCACAAGTGTAGCGGTCATTTTCTCAGGACCACAGATGTAAAATCTGAAATTTTTCTTGTGGGCTAAGATCGCTTTTAAGGAATCCGGATCCAGGCCTTGTGAATGGTAATGCCACGAACTATATTCCTTATTCATATGTTCAGCAGGCTTACGGCTAAAAAACAGGTGCACTTTGATATTGGGATGGTCCTTGCTTATCTGATGAATCTCCTCTTTGAAGCTCAATAGATTTTCCTCCTTAGCAGCCAGAATTAAGTATCTCTCTGTATTGGTTTTATCAATGGACTTGAGCATCGATAAAATGGGAGTAATACCTATGCCTGCAGCAATAAAAACAGCAGGCTTTCGTCTGTCCTGCTGAAGGACAAACAAACCTTTTGGGCCTTTTGCTTCTATAACATCGCCCACCTTTAAAGAAGTGTGCAGAGCAGGTGAAACATGTCCCCCTGGTTCATTTTTTACAGATATCCGATACTGATCATTATCGTCACCATTTGAAATGGTATACGATCGAAGCGCATATTTTATGTGTGAAGCATCTGCCCTGTCAACATCCAGACACAATTTCTTATCCTGAAAAGGGAATCGAAAAATCAGGTGTTGTCCCGGAATGTTCTGTTTAAGTTCAGCATCATCTGCTGTACTCAAATAAAATGACTTTACTTCGGGACTCTCGTCGATTATTTTGCTGACCCTTAATTTCTGATAAGCTGATGCAATTTCAAATTTTTCGGTTTGGGTAAGAGAGCCATCATCGAAGATTCCAAACCATTTATCCATCGGAATGGTGACTTCCCCGTAATTACATTCAAACAGGCGATGGTGCAAATAATGAAAGTAGGATCCGAAAGCCAAGAATTTACCCAATTTTCCTTCAAAGCCGGTATGCCCGGGAGCAGGGGTTAAGGCTGCATGCTGAGAGTTAAACAGAAGATGCAAGGGGTGAGAAGGAATGATCCAATGGACAAGCATGGTAGTGAAATACAAGAGGTGTTCAAGCGGATGCATGGATATACCTGACCATGGTCCGGGATTAATATTATAGTGGTGCAAATAGTGTATCTTTTTGTATAAGGGTTTCCAATGAATGAGGCGGTGGATTAAATAGAAATGAAATTCCCTCCAGAATGGGATGAGTAAAAAGATCAAAATAAAATAAAAGGGGTGTTCCCGAAAATCCAGGTAAGGCAGTTTACCATTGGCGTATAACCAGAAGCTCAGGGCTTCAAAAGCTGTCCAGATAGGTACACCACTAACACAAGTCCAAAATATGTTATCATAGACCTGGTTGTTCCAAAGAAAGGTAGATCCTGTTGTGCTTTGCCATCTGGGGCAATATTTGGCTTCTGTTCCACGCTTCCTGAATGTATAAAGATACAGATGCCATCCACCGGCAACAATCCATATCAGCGCCATGTTTCTAATAAAGATCGTTGATATCCAGGATAGTTTAAAAACTTTCATCTCTTCCAGGGGTGGTTGGAGAAAGTAATAGCTTAACATAACCACACCCAGATATATTAAATTCCAGGTAAACAGATAATTGAGTAGCCAGTTTAAAAATTTACCCAATTTAGGCGGCCAGGTAAAAACGGGTGCAAATGAGATGGGTTTTTCAGGTCGCCATTCACCGCGACTATCTGTAAATCCACCTACTCCAGCTTGAGTTCTTTCCATTTCCCAAAATATTAATCAGGGCAACAATTTGATCTTTATCTGCCCAGCTCCACCCTGACCAATCCGGAAGAAAAGGGCTCCTTATACCCATTTGTCAGGCCTGCAGCAACAGGATTATCTTTTAAGGTCATGACATAATTGGCCAGCGTAGTTGTCAATTTTATTTCTATTTTGTTTTTCCCGGGTTTTACATATGCGCTGATATCGTAGCAATGATTTCCATACCATCTTAGACCCACATGCTGCCCGTTAATGAATAATTCGCTGACAGCCTGGTTGACCTCTTTGAGTGTAATATACCTGAAAGACTCATCATTAACAAACTCGGCGGAGTAGCTTACATCACCCGCAAAGCCAGTAATAGCGGTATCCGTGGATGTTTTAAAGTCAATCAGTTCCGACATTTCGCGACTGAAAACGCTCCCATTCATATGGTCAAAGTCTACTTTCCATGTGGCTTCAAGAAGGCTGCTCTCCTCAGGTTTTTCTTTGTATTTATACCGGGGCAAATCAATCCTTGTGTCTTCGAAAACAATCAGGGCTGACTCAAGGGCATCAAGCTCTATCTGTAGTTTATTTTTTGTTTTGCAGGGCATTACATATCTCTCACCTGTTTCGGGCAACCATATATAGGGTATTTTATTACCGGTGCTGAATGTAGCCTCAAACGTCTACGGCAGCTCTTTCTGTCCGTATTCGTGAAAAAATATATCTCCTGATCATCCCTCAGGTATTTGGTGGAATATAAGCAGCTCTGTGGCTTGCTGATTTTTACATCTGTATCCAGGCCTATGTTTTGCAATAGCGTCCCTGTCCAATCTGTAAAATCTCCTGATTCTGGTGGTGCCGGAATCACCATAACATTTTCAAGCTCGATTATTTCGCCAATGGCCCCGGCTACGATTTCATCATTTTTCCTGGCATCCTTAAATGATAAGGAACGGTGAGGTGAGGTACCCACGAAAACAAGCTTCCCTCCTGCCCGGGCAAATTTATTGATCGTGATACTCGCTTTTGGAGTCAGTGATTCAACATCCGCAAGAAAGAGTGCTTTGTATTTCATATGACCACAAATCAATTCTTTCCCTACGATTTGTGCATCCTCAAGCACCGTTTGGTTAATGTAATCACATGTACTGCCTATGTTACTGATGGGTTCCCAAAAGCGAGCATAATACCATGGATTTAGATGAAGCTGCTCTCTATGGCGCCCTGATTCCGACCAGATATCCCGGTTCCTGCCCAATACGGCAATATCCGCAACTGCAGTAGAGTGCTGAAATACGGATGATAATCGTGCGTTATAGTCTGTCCACAAATGGAAATATTTCCACCATGTATTCCGCTCATTAAAATAGGCTCCAAAGCGAAACCATCCGGGAAATTCCGCTGCGGGTGAGGAATAGTTATATCCATGTAAAACAGAATGGTTGACACCCGTTATAAAATTCATATCATCAGACTGCTTTACGGTTTCAAGCGATGTCCTGAAATTCCCCGCGGTATTTGTCATGGCTTCACAACTGGTAATGCTTTTGCCCGTGATATGAGCCCCTGTGGAAGCAATCTTACTCCACAACATGTATCCATGGGTCTGGTTCCATGTATATTCTGAAATTTCAGCCTCGTCCCTGCCCCAGGAATAAAGCCAGTTATTACATTCAGGTATATCTACCATCATGTTCCCTTGAAAAATCCCCATATACTCGGGATAGCCATAGGCCTGGTATCTGAATAAGACATTATTCTCTGTGCAGAATTTTTGCGCATTCTGCAACGAAACTTTCCAGGAACAATGTGATTACCGTATTATTAAAATCGTAGCGCACGCGTCTCACTGTTTCTAACATTTTTTCAGAAAGCATATACTCATTTTCACCTTTTACAGTTTGCATTACAAAAGGCAGGTAAGGTGAAAGATCATATCCATTTCTCTCACGGAATTTCTCACTCATTTCATCGTTCCAATTCGCACCACTCAATTCAATACTGTCCACAAAGAGCGCTCTGATCTAATTCATGAAGTGGAATACCGGTAAATTTCTCTATGGCTTTTAACCTGTTCATATAGCTTAGTACCGCTTTCCCCGCTAAAATGATCCATCACAGGACCACCCGCGCCAAATGCTCCAACATCTACCTCCCTGAAGTCCTTCTCAATGTATATGTATACCAACATGCAATCTTTTGCATCGTTTTGATACACCAGCCTGTTCTCTATAAGCTCGCCGCTCAGGTCAATTATTTCCTCAAGCGACTTGGTATTTTCAGGAATTAGTTTTACAGATTGTAAAACAACGCTCCCTCTTTTTCCCTGAATATCTTTCAAAACTTTCGTGATGTCAATATTTATCTTTGTATTGGCCTTTATCTCTTGTTTCTTTACACCAATTCGTTGAATTCTTTCATTTTCTTCCAGGAATTCACCGCCGAAAGGCCAGCCGGAACCCACTAGCAAATCAGCTATCATACCATGTTCTCTGGCTTCTTCACAGGCTAATTGTACCATCTCACTCCAATCCTTGTCGCCCCATCTTAAAGCTCTGATACCCAGATTATCATTTTCAGGACGCATGGCTATGGGATTGATTTCCACCCCACCAATGCCTGCCTTTTTCATTACTGCCAGTTCTCTTATAAGCTCTTCGGCCTCGATCCGGTCGTCATTCCACCACCATCTGACCATGGGGCGTGCATTAGCATCAGGGTTTTGAAACTTCTCATAAAGTAATCCATCATTCTCTCCACTCTTGCAGGCAAATAATAAAATACAGAATGCAAAATAAATAAGCGGTCTTAAGTTCATTTTTCAATCATTAGGGTTAAGCATATTTAGGCCAATCCGGGTAGACAGGCCGCTGATTCGCTTTGCTACCTCCCTGAACCGGTGGAGCTGGTGGAGCTGATTCGAGCACCTTGCTTAGTTCCCGCCTGGATTTTTCGCCCGCTCTGCTGCCCTGCCCTTCCTTCAGGTTATTTATCTCCTGCATATCATTTGGAACATTAAAAAAGCTGCTGTCACGGTAGAGTTTAAACTGCCCGTTCCGAACATACTGACGACCCTCAAAACTTCCCCAATATGGCTGATAATGACAAAGCTGCCATTGACGAGGATCACCCTTCTTTCCTTTAAGCCGGGACAGGAAGCTAAAACCGTCAACGGGATCATCCTCTCCCATTTGTACCCCTGCAGCTTCGGCGAGGGTGGAATAAAAATCTGTAAAGTCAATCAGGTCATCAAGCACAAGCCCCTTTGTGTGCCCTTTCCAATACGCCACAAATGGAACGTGCGTTCCCATATCTGTTGTGGAGCCCTTGCCACCTTTTATATCCTGCCCATTCCAGCGGGAGTTTATATTTACGTTGGTCCCGTTATCAGCCGTAAAAAGGATGATGGTGTTATCCAGTTGACCAACTTCCTCAAGCTGCTT
The DNA here is from genome assembly GCA_963716765.1 of uncultured Bacteroidota bacterium. GTDB lineage: Bacteria > Bacteroidota > Bacteroidia > Bacteroidales. Next base: position 12,323 of record CAVQUO010000015.1, read on the forward strand.
CACAATCTTTCCTACAATCTTGTCCAGGTAGTTGACCATCGCCACAAAATTGCTTTTCTTTTCCTCCGGAGTACCAGGGCTGGCGTTTGCTGTCCTGTGTTCTCGGGGCATCCCCGATATTATCAGGTGTAGGCACAAAGGGATCGTGGACCAAAACCGTGGGGTAGTAGACAAAGAAGGGCTGATCCTGGTTGCGCTTTATAAAATCGCAGACAAAGTCGGACATGATATCAGGACCATAGAGTTCATGGTTATCTTCAATGGTCATTATTTTGCCATTCCTCTCCAGGGGTGGACTCCAGAAACGCTCGGTCATGTTATTGCCTTTTTTTACCACAGGAATGCATAGCTGCCAAAGGCAATATTCGTCAAATCCTGCATTATATGGTCTGGCATTATCATGACTACCCTCCGCATTGTGGTAAAGGCCGTTAAGCTGCCATTTGCCTGCAATGGCTGTCTTATATCCTGCCTCCTGCATAAGATGTCCAAAGGTTTTCTCTTCCGGGCTGAGATAACCAAAATAGGTGTAGTTGCGGAAGTTATATTTACCCGTCATGATTTTAACACGCGAGGGTGTGCAAATAGGTGTGGAATAGCAGTTATTAAATTGAATTCCGTTTTCCGCCAAAAAATCGATGTTCGGTGTCTGGTAATCCTCTGCACCATAAGATCCAAAGCATTCCCAACCTACATCATCTGCCATAATCAGAATGATATTAGGGCCTTGAGAAAACGCAGTGGAGGATACTCCCACAAACAGTATGATTAGTAATTTTTTCATCAATAATTAATCTGAGGACTCCGCCCATCGTTTTCTGCAGTTTGATAGAAGATTCGCTTTTTGTTCGATTCTCCTCCCCTGGGTGGCTTAATCCGCTCGCGACAAACACCTTCGTGAACAATGATAATATCACCGGCTTGAGCCCTGTTGGCTGCTGCCTGTATCGTCAAGAATGGCAACTCAAAAGTGCCGCTGTTTTGATCGCTACCGGTTTTTGCAAGGTGATACTCTGTGGCTGTAACTAAAACACAATAATTCACGAATAGGAGGGTAAAAAAGAACCTTGCCCATGCGAAATCATGTTTAACCATGTCGGGTGTAACTTATTGAATCAGGAAACAATATAAGAATGATTCACATTCTTTCATAGATTTTAATTGTTTAATTTTATCTTGCAAATAAATATTTTCATGTGCAAATGATATTTTCTGGCAGACTATAAAAAATCACAAATATGTTCAAGAACAAAGAAAGATTTAAAGCCCTGGCTTTTTATTTTATTAACCTGTCCATTTTGCTTTCCTTCCATCCGGCCGGTGCCCAGGAAGGAAGCGGATCATTACCCGAACCGGAAGTAATCACTCCCGGTAAAAAGGGAGCCCCACCCTCTGATGCTATATTTCTGTTCGACAGGAATTCTCTGAACCAATTTGTGAGTGTAAAAACAGGTGAAGCGCCTGAATGGCTTGTTTCAGGCCACAAATTTACTGTTAAACCAGGGACAGGAAATATTCGGACCAAACAAAAATTCGGTGATTGCCAGCTACATATTGAATGGAAAATATCCCCCAAAGATGTCAGTGAAGATCAAACAGGACAGAAAAGTGGTAACTCGGGCATCTATTTCATGGGCAAATATGAGATCCAGGTTTTGAACTCCTATGAAAACAAAACAAATCCTGATGGCCAGGCTGCTGCATTTTATGGAAATTATGCACCCCTGGTAAATGCTTCAGTGAAAGCCGGGAAGTGGCAGTTATATGATATTGTTTTTATGGCTCCAAAATTCAGTGAGGAAGAGGAACTCATTGAGCCCGGTCATTTCACTGTATTCCACAATGGAGTATTGGTGTTAAACCATGTTGAAGTTACAGCACCCACTGCCGCACACCTTCAGGAATATTCTCTCTCAGAACCCGAACTGCCCCTCATGCTTCAGGATCATAACAATGAAGTCAGCTACAGGAACATCTGGATCAGGAAACTCTAAAGCTGTCTGTAATGGTTTAACATAAGCTCTTACTGCAAGTAATCGTACATCCTGTCTCCTAAGGCAGGCAAACGTAAGCGAACAAGAGCTTGCCTTCATTTGTCTTTCCGATAAGTTTACCGGCAAAGTTACGATCAGTAATACCATTGCCTGTAGCGTCGAAAATCAGGATCAGGTCCTTACCCTTTTTCCTTGTCTTGAGAACAGAACTGCCTCTGCCATAGTCGACCTCCTCAGATGCTCCAAAGCGCAGCGATTGGACATCCATGTCCGTATGTGGATCGAAACCTGATTCTGCGAAGACCTGAACACGAATCTTTCTGGTCTCAAGGGTAATACTCTCCTTGTTCAAAATCTTCAAACGCCTTTCAACGACCAGCGGAAGGGCGATGTTCTTGGAACTGTGGTTGTCTTTGCCCTTATCGTCCTTCTTGGGTACGTCAATGACTGCGAGGTACATATGTGTAGGGCGGCCATATTGATCCTGGAGAACCTTCATTCGCTCATACTTGTACCATCCGACCTTCGTGCCATCTTCGTATCCATCAAAATCAATGGTATATGCCTCACCGGGATCCTCTTTCCAGGAAATGCCGTCTTTGGAACGCATGTGATACGCAGTACGGCCCATCCAGTCATTCACGATCAGGTGATACTGGACCTCCGTCCGCCACACCAGGGGATCTTCATAATAGCCCGGAATCTCAGCAGGGTAAATCCCCTTCTCCGTTACACGATGGAATTCATCTTCGCCATTCTCTTTGATCCAAACCTTCATAACACGGTCTAGCATCAGCAAACTACCATCTTCACGCAGGGTAACCGAGCCGAATGTGGTTTTACCGTGAAAACCGCTTTTCTCAATGACGTTTATCCATGGTCCTTCCAGGTCATCCGCAATATAGTATCCATCAAAATGAAAGATTGCGTAACGACCATCTTTGAGCAAAGTGATCTCCGGAAAGTGACCCGGTCCGATCTCATCTTTCACAATAAATGGACCGGTTGGGCTCTTGGACACTGCATGGACGATAACAGATGTCGGCCAGGCCTGATGTCCACGCGGATCATCTTCTCTCCACCGGCACACAAAAAAATGATACTGGCCATCAGGCCCCGGCACCGGCTTTCCACCCCAATAAGACCACTCGGGATCTTCGATTCCATTCTGAATGTCACGAGGACGCACCGCGTCAGCCCCCCAGGTATCATTCTCCAGTTCCTCGTAAATGGGTGCAGGCAAGATCCTGTCCATGAAACGCGCACCATAAACCAGATCCTTCCATGCTTCCGGCCTTGGCTTGTCCTTGTGTTGCGCACCAATTTCGACGGAGATTCCAAGCAGTAATCCCACAATTACCATCCACATGATTCTCGCTGAATCGACTATTGTATTCATAGCAAATTATCTGTTGTCCCAAGTATCTTTTTTAGAATTTATATTTTTGGAGCGAGCAGTGCACCCTCTTTAAGCTTAAACTTATAATTCTGCTTCGATTCAGTTTCAAATTCGATTTGCTGGCCTTTGTAATTCACACGACAGGGCCCTCCCTTTGACGGAAAAGATATTCAGATCACTCAGGGTTCCTGATTCCCATCTCATATCGACCACAAAACCGCCCCGGGCACACAATCCTTTTACCTCTCCGTTTTCCCATGCCCCGGGTAAGGCCGGAAGCAATCTGATTTCTCCGGACTGACTCTGGATCAACATTTCGGCAATACCCGACGTAGCGCCAAAATTTGCATCCATCTGGAATGGCGGGTGAGATCCAAATAAATTTGGGTTTGTACTTTTAGCCAGAACAGTGTTCAGGCCCTGCTTTGCATTTTCTCCTTCTCCAAGTCTGGCATATTGACTGATCAGCCAGGCGGCACTCCATCCGGTATGCCCCCCCCCGTTCTCAATCCTGTAATCCAGTGATTTTTTGGCTGCACGAGCCAGCTCCGGAGTGTTTTGAATATCAATCTGATAACCGGGATGCAGGGCGAAAAGATGTGAAATATGACGATGTCCCGGCTCTGCTTCTTCAAAGGGTTCGTTCCATTCCATCAGGCGTCCATCATCACCTATTTTTGATTTGGCCAGTTTTCCCTGGGCCTCAACTACCTGGAGTAAGAAATCATTATTTATTTCCAGGGCTGCAGATGCATCAATAAAGTTTTTGAAAAGTTGCCAGATCACCTGTTGATCATGTGCCGGACCCATGCAAATCTGGCTTCTGCTCCCATCGGGTGCTATAAAGGTATTTTCAGGGGATACCGAAGGGCCTGACAACAATTCTCCTGTTTTGGGATCCGGTACCAACCAATCCATGTAAAATTGCACCGATGATTCTAATACAGGATACATCTGCTGGAGAAATGCTTCATCCAAAGTAAAATAATAGTGTTCCATGATGTGCGTTGTCAACCAGGCACCCCCGCCCACATGCATGCCCCATTTGGATGATTCGCCCGGAGATGTATAGCCCCAGACATTTGTGATGGGATGTACCACCCATCCCCCGGCATTGTAATGGACCCTTGCTGTTTTAGATCCGGGCTTTTGCAGTGAATTCATCAAATCAAACAGGGGAAGGTGCATTTCTCCAAGGTTGCAGACTTCTGCAGGCCAGTAATTCATCTGGACATTCACATCTGTATGGTAATCCCCATTCCAGGGGGTTTGAATTTTATTGGTCCAGAGCCCCTGCAAATTGGCAGGAAGGTTTCCGGGTCTTGAGGAGGATATGAGCAGATACCTGCCAAATTGAAACAACAATTCCACCAGATGCGGATCGGACCGGGTCTCTTTAAATGCCTGAAGCCGGACGTCAGTTGGAATGGTGTCTGATGGGTCGGGGGATGATTTTAAAACTCACCCTGGAGTAATACTTCTGATAATCTTTGATATGGGTTTCTAAGAGGGTCTCAAAGGATTTCTGTTTCCCGGACTGCAAATGGTCCTGTGTTATTTTTTTATAATCCCTCCCTTTGTAATCCGGGTATTCCAGGAGATGGTCTGTGGAAGCTGAGAGCAAAAGGGTAAGCTCATCTGCATCGCTGACCACCAGGCTGGAGTCTGTATAAATTACCGTTCCGTTTCTATTCAGAGCCGACAGGCGCGCCATATACTGAAGTCCTTCTCCCTCTTTCCCATCAGAGAGGGCTCCGAATAACATTAATTGATTTTCACCGGAAGCAGTCCTGAAATTTTCGGGTCTGCTTAAAGTGCTCGTGAAAGAGATCATTCCTGCTTTATCGGCTGTAAGCCTTACGACCAGTAATTGATCCGGATGGCTTACAAATATTTCCCTTTTATACTGGACCCCTTCCTGGGTATAGCTAACCCTTACGACAGCTTCCTCCAGATCAAGTTCCCGCTGATAATTCTCGTAATCACCTTTTTTTTCAAAATCCAGCCATAAATCGCCCAGTGTCTGAAAACTCCCAAAGGGTACAGTGGCACCGCTTCCACGTCCCGAGCCTGCTCCTTTACATATTTGGGTCTCTTGTGTGAGCGTAAGTGCTTCACTGTATTTTCCCTGGAACAGTAAGTTTCGTATTTCTGCCTGCGCCGGATAGGCATCCGGATTGTCATTGTCTTCAGGGCTGCCCGACCACATGCTCTCTTCATTCAACTGGATGCGTTCCCTGTTTACATCCCCAAAAACCATGGCCCCTAAAGAACCATTTCCCAAAGGCAGGGCCTTCAGCCATTCCGGGTCATTTTTCCAGGAATAGGGATGATCGGCAACTGTGGCATCTGCAGCTTGCAGGTACCACAATTTCAAATGTGCTTTTTGGGCAGTGCCCGGGTTCTGGCAGGAGCCACATATGATCAATAATCCAATGATAAAAATCATGGATCCGCCCCTTAGAAGTCTGTTTTTTTCCATAAGTAAAATTCTAATATTTTGTTATTTCTTTGTCCAGTTGTCGGTACGGAATGGGACTGCGGGCAGATTCGCCTCGTTATACAGGTTGCACTCCGGGTTTGCATCCCAGGCGTAGCGCACAGCAAAGGGTTTAGGTACTTCAGGTGATGATACCACTATGCTTTTCCCTTCTATTACCGCATCGGCCCATACAAATTTCCTGTCTTCACCGGCAATGGCAAATCCGCCAGGTTTATCTCCTTTGACCATAAAACCGTTTTGGGCGTGATCAAAAGTCAGGCGGATGCCCTTTCCCTCTATTTCCATGGAATTGTACCATGGGCCGGACCATTCGATATTCTTTCCGTAGGTAATCGCAAGGGCACTGAGGGCAAGGCGTCGGCCTACTTCCTTCTTGTTGCGCGGATGAATGTCGGCGGCGTCACCGATGTCTATGGCCATGGCAATACCACAATTGGGCAGTGCTTTTACCGCCATTGCCTGGGCTTCACGCAATTCTGCCCAGTCACTCTCCTGCGGAATGTCAGATACTTGTTTGTAATTGGCCAGGGAAACAATATGGAAGCCAAAATCACCCAGCCCAAAGCGCGAGCGCCAGTCCCGGATCATGGCCTGAAGCAATGCACGGTACTGATAAGGCCGATCTGCATTACTCTCGCCCTGGTACCAGATAGCTCCTTTGATGGCAAAAGGGATGAGGGGAGCAATCATCCCGTTGTAAAGTACAGTTGAAATATTTGGATTACCAACCAGCGGGGCTCCTGTCTGGGCACGGCTTGCTGTTTCCTGGACCCGCCACTCACCGGCAAGAGAAAGAGCGGAGGACTCCTCCCCTGCTGGATAGACTTTCATCTCCTCCGCTGGTCCAAACAATCCGCCAAGGCCGGCATTATTCACCCTTATTGTAATCACGTTCCTGCCTTCTTTCACCGCGCCCTGCCACTTTATAGCTACGTGGCTGATCAAAATATTCCGTGCTGCCTATGGCGATGCCGTTAACCCAGGTCTGGTCGCTGTCGCCTATGGTGCCTAAGCTGAATACGAGTTCCCTGCCAAGCCATTCAGCAGGTACTTCAAATGTGTGTTGAAGCCATACAATTCCCTCATAAGCAGGCAAGCCACATACGGTCCAGTTTGCAGGCATGTCTGCCGTTTTCCAGGTGGAAACATCAGTTTCCGGTTTGAACCATTCCTTTGAAGTCCCCGGATCGTTGGCCAGGTACCATTTATCCATTACCGCACCAAGCTTGTCTGGCCCCGGTGAGTCAGCCACCTCCTGCACCTTCTTAATAGAAGACGCAAAATCTTGCAGTGGGGCCAGTGCTTCACTACTGGTCCATGCCTCACAAACGGTGCCGCCCCAGCAGGTCTCGATGAGGCCGATGGGAATATCGAGGTCGAGATGCAATTCCCGACCAAAGAAATAACCTGCAGCTGAAAACCCACCCCATCCGCCTTGTATAATGGTAGTCGGACTGCATGGTTGCCAGGCGCACTGGAGCGTTGACTCGGGTGTGTAGGCAATTTTCTTAGGAACCATCAGCAGGCGGATTTGCGGAAAGTTGGCAGCAGCGATTTCATCCGGGACCTGGCACGCTTCAATACCCATCTCCATGTTTGACTGGCCGGAACATATCCATACATCGCCAACCAGCACATCCGAAATCAAAACCCTTTCCATTTCCCCGGATAAGGCCCCCGATGGCGCCTGATTGGCTCCCGTAGAGGTGACGATCAGTTTGCGCCCTTTATTCGAGGCTTTCATGGGATCGAGGGATGCCATCCATTTACCATCACTCCCCGCGGTGGCATTTTTCTCCTGTCCCCCGAAACTGACAGTGATCTCTGCACCCGGAGCTGCCCAGCCCCAGACGGGTACCGGGATATCGCGCTGAAGAACTGCATGATCGGCGAAAAGCGGATGAAGTAGTGGTTTTGTATCAACTTCAGAGGCTTGAATCAAAACAGTAAAAGCAAAAAGCAAGAGACTCGTAAAGGTTAATACCGATAAGTTTTTACAGAACATGATGTAAGTTTTTCTAATTACGGGGTTTGATCAAAACGCGCCCTTATTTCCTTTTGTTTCTGTCAGGAGAACAGGTCCCAGCAGACCTGCCTTCTGAATCCTGTATGTTTCATCATCTATTGGTGACCGTGCCCTCAAAATTGGAGGACGATTCGTTTTACAAAATTTCTCTCCCGCAGGTGAATCTATATCGCCTGTCAGACGATTGATCCACATATTGGAAATTCTTATTTCAAGATTATTTTTCCCGGGTTTAACATAGTCCTGAATGTCTATTCTAAAAGGACTGGTCCATAATATCCCCGCGGATTTCCCATTCACAAATACTTCTGCCACATCCAGGACCTCACCCAAATCAATGGCAATGTTATGCTTGTTTTGAAGCTCTTCCTCTGTGATAGTAAAGCTGTTCGTATAAGATGCAGTACCTGAGAAATAATTAATTCCCTGATTTTCATGATCAGTCCATGAGATGAGCTCATTTAGTTCTACGGATGCAGGTGCTCCCCAATTTTCAGGAAATGAAAGGGTCCACGGCCCTGTAATTTCAGTGCTCACACTTTCTGTTGATCCCCTATATTCGGGTAGCTTCCTGCCTTTTGGATGGAATACGATGAAGCAGGATCCGTAGGGTGGCAACTGGAGACTTACCCTGGTTTTACCGTCCTTAACTCTCGGCATCTGAAATGTTATATTGCAGGGCTGATACGGGATCCCAGAATTCAGGCTTTCCATTATTTATCCTGAATTCACAGACTTCAGAGATTGGCAAATTGGTTTTATTCCTTACAAAATAGATATCTGCCTTACCGGTTTTCCGGTGGATAAAATCCAATTTTTCAGGATCACCCCCAAAGTCTTTTGTTATGGATAATTTTGCCAGTGCTTCATCAATACTCATATTTTTAAAAAAATCTCCATCTAGATTTTGCGCTATCTCAGGATTCTGGATTAGCACATTGGCTCCACTGGCTATCATCATCTCCACTTTTTTCACAAGCTCAATGGGGATATCCTCTCTGTTTGGCAGTACCAGTAGTCTATAATTCATACCGTCGGGGAGTACCAGCTTTCCTTCTGATACTTCCATCCGATTCATCAGTACATCTGTATTGATGATGTCAAAATCATATCCAGGACTCAGATCTTCGGGCCTGGGACTATCAGGAGATTTTTGTACTTCAGGGAAAAAATTGGGTGCTTTGTCACCGTAATACCAGGCAACGTCCGCTGCAAATGTTCCCTGACTCAACATGTAAGAACACCGTGATAAATAATCCATGAATGGTCTGGCCTGCTCCCACCATGTTGCCGTAGTATTGATGTCCACTCCAGCGTGATACGCCCTTCCTGGCAGGCCAAATTCCGGACGCGTATTTGCGAATGCATGAAAGGTAACAGCGTTTAAACCTTCACAAAAAGCACGATCAACATGTGTTTTTAATGCATGTGGAGCATCTTTCCATCTTCGCCAGGTCGTAAAGGATTCAGCATCTACAACACCCAGTCCATAAATATGGGAAGCACTCGCTACCTCTTTCACCAGGAATAAATGGTTCCTGTTCCGAACCCAGAATTCGCCACGCGGCACACTCACATTTCCCAAAGCTTTTAAGGCATCAACCGGACAGGAATCCCAAATAGGAGGCCCCGGGCCTCCTGCCTCAGCTACCAGATCAATGCCGTACTCAGCAAGAAAATCCCTACCCGTGGTATAGTGGCTCAATATGAGTTGATCACTTACCGTTTTTTTGAATTGGTAGAGAAATTTTTCATTTCCGTCCGGTAATTCCCATCCGGCAAATGCCGGTAAAAAGGGAAGGATATCATAGTGGTGATGGGCATGGAAAATACTGTCCATTAAATCGGTCCAGGGAGTGGCTTCATCTAATTCCATGCTATCGAATTCAAAATAGGCCAATCCTGATTCACTGGCGTTATCCTTTGTGATGTCCAGACGGTCCAGGAAATATTTCAAATGTCTTTTTGTGGCCTTTGGGTCAAAGAAATCAATAAACAGCCCATCTGAATTGGGGCTGGGAACAATCAGGTGTTGTCCGGTGTTCGTGCAGACAAACCTGAGTAAGGTCCAATTCCCTTCCGGAACTTCCCATTTTAATACCTTACCATCAAAATTCTTATTGAGTAAAACAATATCTCCAGCGTCCTTTATCTTTTTATCAGGACTATCAGGAATGGCCAGAATGGCAATTTCCTTGTAGTACTCGGGGACTCCGTCCTTGTTTTTTGGACATCGCACGGGAACTTCAGGGAAGGGCAAGGATTCAGAAAAAAATTGCGGACCTGCAACTTTTAGTTCAGAAGAATACAGCGCTTTTGCGGCCCAGTCAGGAGTAACCCAGGAGCCACCGGCATTCCATCCGCTCGATGCCACCATCCCTATTCTTAATCCTAAACGTTTTCCCTCTGATAAGGCATGCTTAATAAACTCCACGGATTTTTCACCCATAAATTCCGGACCGATCCCAAAGGCACCATTGGTATTATTTCTTGCTTCAACGTCCCATATTTCAGCTCTGCCCATCCCCTTTTCCTTCATCTCTTCCAAATCGCTTGTAATGGAAGCCCTGGTGACATCTCCATTTAACCAGCACCAGAAAGCACCGGGTCTTGAAGAGATGGGGGGAACTACAAATTCCTCCGACAGTTCCTGAATAGTCTTTATATGCTTCACTGAATTAACATCCTGTTTCGTCTGATATGAGCAGGCGGATATCAGCAAACACAAAGCAATAAATAATTTGTAATGCATGTTAAAATCTCTCTACAGGTTTTGTTCCTTTAGCTTTTACCTTTTGAGCTTCCATAAAATCAGGTATCACACCTGGCTTATCTCTATCCAGGAACGCCTGATAGGCCGGGTCATCGTATTTCTTCATCATTTCAAGCATCTTGCTTCTGAATTTATTGAGCTCATCGGCATACTCCGGATCATTTACCAGATTTACCAATCCATCGGGATCATTTTTAAAGTCGTAGAACTCTTCTGGCACCCGGTACTTATAGAGCTCCACCCGTTTTGCAATTTCCGGATCAGTTTCAGCAGCTTTGATCATGGCCTTCCATGTTAAACCTCCCGTGGCATCACCCCTGATCTCCTGTTGATGATCCGACCAGAAATTATAGATGTATCCGAATTCGTCGTTTTGAATGCAACGCATAGGATAACGTATCCTTGCAAATATCTGGTAGAAAGTGGAATATGCATATTCTCTATCCTCCTGTTCTTCGTTGAAAAGCAGGGGAAGGAAACTTAAACCATCAAGCCCTGGTACAAGCGGAAGACCGGCCACTTCCATAATTGTTGGCATTAAATCGATGCCTGTTACAAAGTGGGTGGAATCAAGGGATCCGGGCTTGATTCTGTCCGGCCATTTTACGATTAAGGGAGTTTTGGAGCTATTCAGGTAACACTGTGCCTTGGAGAAGGGAAAAGCAGCACCATGGTCGGACAAAAATATAACCAGGGTGTTATCTTCCAGGCCACTCTCCTTAAGTGCTTTAAGCACGGCACCAACATTTTGATCACAGCGGTAAACATTTCCATAGTACTGAGCCACCTCCTTTCGAACATCCTTAATATCAGGAAGATACCCAAGTACATCCACCTCTTCAGGTCTATATTGCCGGGTCACCGGAGGCATGTTATCTCCCCAGGTAAGGGTGTCCTGACGACTCCCTATAAAAGGCCTGTGCGGATCATGTGAATTGGCGCTAAGAAAGAAGGGTTTATTCTGATCTTTGGCCATTTTAAAAAACTTCAAAGAATACTCATAGAACAACGATGGATTGCGTGAACTTCCGGAACGCCATATGGAATCGGTTTCAGTTCTGAATGGCATAAAATCCCAGCAGAATCTTTCACTTGGTTGATGATGGATCTCCTTTCCCAGTATACCATTCAGGTAGCCGACTCTTTGCAACTGCTCGGGAAGTGTGGGGACATCTTCGGCGATTGGTTCAAATCCTTCAGCTCCGTTATTATGCGGAAACCGTCCGGTAAGCCAGGACTGCCGGCATGGCTGGCATACAGCTGTATTCACATGTGCATGTGTGAACCGCATCCCTTCTTCTGCAATCCTGTCAATATTGGGACTTATATCCCTCACCCTGCATCCAAAAGCTCCAAGAGAGTTATATGCCAGATCATCGGCAGAAACAATAATAATATTTGGAGGAGACAGGGGAGTCTTCCTGCTATTTGAACTCTCGTTCCGGCAACTTACCAGGCTTAAGGCCAGAATTGAGATAATCAGAATTTTTGTTTCCATGGTTTGATTATTTAGAGCATTGTTGTTTTTATTCTCCTTTTATCAATTCCGGATATTGCCGCTTAATGATCGCTTGTTCTTCCGGACTTAATTCCCTGATATCGATGGGTACATCCTGTGGACGAACCCCCTTCTGATTAAGCCGGTTCATTAAGCTCCAGTTTCGGCTATGCTGACCTGGTTCAGGATCAGCAGGTTCCTGAGCCCTAAGATCATAGCGGGTGAAATCGATCACTTTTTCAGGGCTGGCTGATTCCCAGTCCCTTAAAAGGGCCAGTCTGAAATCCTTGTTCATAAACCACCGGATTTCCAGTTCAGGTTCAGATCCACACACGCCTGTACCACGCTGAACAAAACGGTAATTAAGATCATCATTATCTTTATATTGCTCTCGCCATAGCATCCCAAATTCCCCAAGGGTAATGCACTTTGCCTCCGGCCAGCGACGCCTCATTTCACTGAACCAGATCTCCATACCCTCCATTCCGTTTCGTCCCTTGTATCCGTAAATTTTTCGCGCTTCCACAAGTCCCAGCTCCCAAATACAGGTGACCCATGCAAAATCATTTAGCTCGAACCCTTCATCGAAATGGGAGGCCGTAACTGCAAGCATTTCTTTGGTTCCCCGCTCGGTTCCTAATCTGATGACCGTCTCAATAGGGCCAACACCCTGTCGACTGCCACACCATTCTCCATCAATGGTTCTTCCGCCCGGATACCTGGCACTCAGGAAATCCATGGTCCAGCCATCAAGGTTAACGCAATCGATCAGGTCCTCTTTACTCTGGGCTGGTTTACAGAAATGCTCGCGGGAAGGATAGTAAGGGTAGGATATGGAGCCCTCGCCGTCTCCATTGTCGATGGCATACTGGCTCCAGATACTTGCCCTGGCATACATGAATACCTTCCTCTTCGGCCAGGTATCTAATATTTTCGGCAGCGAGAAAACCTGCGATTACACTTTTAGGACGGTATCCTCCTCCAACCATATCGGATACCATTTGTAAACCATCATGCAGGTCGCGGTTCACCTGCTCGCGTGAATTATACATATTGGCAAAATAGCCGCCTGGAATGAAGGTAATCTCATCCCCATACTTTTTATGATAGGAGACAATCAATTTCCTTAGATTCACTGTAGTTGGGTCGTTCATCCTGAAGTGCAAGCCAGCTAAAAGACCACGTAATTCGGGCTCCCGGCCAGGCCTTTTCCACAGTTTCCCGAAATATGCGTGCCTCTGCCGGAGAGTGTATACTGGATTCATCTTCACCATGAACTTCATCGCGTGATGTTTCAATCTGATTCACACGTACCACGGTGCTGAAAGTGAAAAATCGATTTCCCAGCAGTTGAAGCTCAGGCTCGACCCCTGGTTTGTTGTTCTTGTTTCCACAGCCGATCATGATGAAAATCATTACTGTGAGCACAAAAATTGAATTCCTATTCATTTTGATAATTTTTTTCCGTGGTATCATCCCATTTGGCCGTCCTGAACGAAGACGTCAACAATGAACTTAAAGTTCTATTCCATGTTTTTTTTACTTAGTTTCTTCACACTCTGTGATCCCAAGGGGCTGCCTGTTTAAAGGGGCACTACGCCCACTTGATTTCAATTCCTCAAGCAGCTCCTGAAGCTCCTTTCGTTTCTCAGCCTCGGTAAAAAACAGGTTTGTCGTTTCACCCGGATCTGTTGCCAGGTTGAATAATTGACCGGAGGCATCAGGGGCGGTTTCCGGCAAAGCATATTTCTTAAGGGGCTCACTCTCATAATTATTGCCGCCGGAGCCCAAATGGTCAAGATATTTCCAGTTCCCCTTGCGTATCTGAAATTCTCCCCGGAAACTCTGGGTCAACAGATAGGGTCTGATGGATGTATTCTGATCCTGTACACCCAGCATGGCCGGCAACATGTCATAACTATCCCTGGCGTCCTCATCTTTAAGTTTATACCCGGTAAGAGAAGCAAGTGTTGCAAAAATATCCGTCGTATTGATCATCTGATCGCTCACCAGACCTGCGGGAAATACACCAGGCCAGCGAACCAAAAAAGGTACGCGGTGACCACCTTCCCAGGCATCACGCTTCATCCCTCTCCAGCCACCGGAGGCATCGTGCCCGTAATCCTGACGCATCCAGTCCACATGCATGATCTCGGCTCCATTATCAGCATTAAAAATAATCAGTGTGTTATCATCAATTCCCAGGTCTTTCAGTCAAATCCATAACACGCCCAACCAGAACATCCAGTTCCCATACAAAATCACCCCGGGGACCGCCATCGGTCGCACCATTAAATTCAGGAGCAGGAAGCACAGGTGCATGTGCAATCTGCGTGGAAAAGACAGCAAAGAATGGCTTGTCGGGTGTGTTTTTCCGATGCTCTGTTATGAACGCGCTGGTCTTTTCAAAAAACAGCAAATCCGCCTCCATAAAATTGAAGCCCGGCGACATCCAACCCGCGTCATTATCCCATCGCCACTTTCCATCCAGGTTGGGAAGTGTGGACGGATCATGTCTTTCACTGGCTGGAATGGGAACCATGCCATTCTCGATGTAGACATATAGCGGATCGGTGGTAGGGCAATTTGGTGTGACGAAAGATTCATCAAAACCTCTTGCATTGGGACCGTCAATCAAGGGTGTGCTTTTTTCGTAATCAATAAGCAGTGAATTATCGAACCCACCTCCAAGTATCTCGTTGTTTTTATCAAACCAGGTAAGCCCCACATGCCATTTACCGAATACCCCGGTCCGGTATCCCCTGCTTCGCAACATATCAGCAATGGTGAGTGTACCGGGTTTCAAATAGCTTGGCCCCCCGGGTCCCTCGAAGGCTCCCCCTCCCCTGCCGGTCGAACGGTATATCTGTTGCCCGGAATAAAGCCCGTAACGCGATGGTGAGCAAATGGTCGAAGGACTGTGGGCATCTGCGAACCGAACTCCTTCCCTGGCCAATTTATCCAGCTGTGGAGTCTTATAGGCTGACTGATCGTTGTAACAGGAGAGATCCCCGTATCCTAAATCGTCCGCATAAATGATAATGATGTTGGGTAGTTCCTGAGCAATGGAAGTTACACCTCCTGCAATTAAACACAGCACTATTAAGAATAATTTCATCCTGTTCTTATTATTTATGTTTCCCCGTGTTTCTTCCTTCCCATCCACTTTTGCCTTCATCCATATATACTTCTTCGACTGTTTTTGAAACACGCTGATCAACTTCCTCCACGAGCCGAATCCTCAGCGGGTTTGTCAGTTGCTTCTGCCACTCAAGCACTGTTTCATAGGGTGTTTCCTTATTTTCGATCTCATAAACCAGGTAGGCCCATTTCTCAAGGAAGACATTACCCTTCAGGGCAGGAATCATTTGTTGCATATTGGATGACAGGAAACTAAGCGACAGGGCCCGCGTCCAGTAAATCCAGGGCCCCCCGGTAATATAGAAAAAAGGATTCAAAAGCCTTGGGCGCGACTCCAGCCCTCCATTGGCATAACTTAGTTTTATACCGGCAAAGCCAATACCCGTCTCCTCATTATAGAAGGTTACCCAGGGTATATCTGCTTCCATTTTCAGGTCGGTAAGATCAGGCATATTGGTCACATTATATGTAATCACTTCATCCCTGATCACATCATACCATGCAGCATGAGTCATCAACTCCCGTTTAAAGACGATTTCCCCGTTTCGTAAGGCCAGGCAGTTTACGGTTTCATTAATCCGCATGGTGGTAGAACTGATAAAATAAGGTACACCGGGGTAAAAATCATACCTCACAGCGGCATCCACCTCGGGCACTCCCCTTAAATGGTCCCATACTTCGCTGCTTGCTATAACCGGACCTGATACAGTTTTAATATTTTTGGGAGGTTTCCAGTCAGCCGAATGAGTCCATGGCCTGGGAGGATTGTATATTCCCGGGTTCCAGTGTATGGCCCCGTTGGTTTCCATCCGGTGAAATAATGGATTATCAGGTCTGCTCTTAAGGGTAAGCTGGTCGATGTGTCCGGAATTCGGATGCAATACAACCGAGAACTTATCATTATCGATACTGAGACCGGGTTCTTCCCCCTGAACATGCAGATCGGTCTTATACATTTTCGCCATTGCATTTTCATTATTGTAATAAATTAAAAACACACAGCTTGTACCGGGCAGGGACATCTGCCAGAAAAGCCACCCTGGCTGTTACCGTGGGCAGCCATAAGGGGACTTCGCGGGTGGGGATGCCATTTTCATCAGGGGCAAGATCATCTTCCTCCAAATACTTCTGAATATCATACACCTGTGAGGGTAACTCCGCTTAATTGATGAGTCAGGGGATCAACCGCGACCACGCGTATTTCACGCTTAAGGTGCTTTGCCTCATCAGGGTAGAAAGGCAAAAGGACTTCAACCGGTTCATTTTTACGGTCGATACCAGCTGTTTCACTCAGGACTACAGACTTGTAGTTTTTCCAGGCCGTGTCAAAAACATCTGCTTCGACAGGTGCCTTTACTGTTTGTTGGCAAACAGATAAATATCATCTTCAGATCCATGAGCTGTTTGTTTCAAACGAACAGTGATCTCTATTTTGTAATCCTGTCCCGGCTGCCATTTCACCCAGCCAATAACACTGGGATTCTTATATAAAGTTGCGTCCTGCGATAAACCATAACCTGATGGTGGCCTGTGTGTCATCAAAGGTCTGTTCAGGTCAGTGATGTCTTCAGCCCTGTACAAATCTGTCGAGCGCAGTAAATATCCATTCACCGAGGCATTCACTTCAATAATTGAAGACCGGGGCAGCTCCAGGTCAGCCCTAAAATGGTAAAACGGAATACCAGGGCAGGGATATCCCAATTCTATTTTGCTTATATCCAAATCATTTGCATAAACCGGTCCGGATGACCCGGTCACAAATATTAAAAAAGCAATAAAAACATTCCGGGAATACGTCCTGTGATTTTTCATTTATTTAGCTTTTATATATTTAGTTTCTTATCTGTTGATTGATAACATGCTCTCACCATAAACTAACGTGTGCTTATCAGGTTTCTCTTTCGTAATTCCTCCACAGCATTCTCCCAGTGTCCGCCACTTCCCCACAGATAATAGGAAAAATACATGGTTGATTTCTGGTATATGGGTACCCATGGCTGAAATTCAACATAATAATGGTGAGCATCTTTATTAATCGGATGGTTCATCCACATATGGAGGAATAAGGGCTCAGTAACAGGAAAAGCACCCACAAAGGAAATATCTTCTTTGGTATCATAACCGGCGTTCCAACCCTCTTTCAGATCAAAAAGCCTGCCCCAGTATTTCTCGGGTCTCATCCTGTATTGTTCCAATCCTTTTTCTGTCGGCACGGTAAATACATCCTCCGTTCCATGAGACTCTCCAAGCTCAAGAATGGGCTGGGGACCGATTACATTCGCTTCCGGGTTTTTAAATGTAAGGGCATATCTGATTTCCACCAATGGCGAATTACCGTACAGGGTAAATACTTTTTCCAGTTTATTGCCATAATAATCAGCTGTCATTCGTACACGCACAAAATCACCTTCTTTTTTTACTATCTCAGCATCATATACCTTATGGGTTTCCATGCTTGCCTGTCCCAGAAAATCTTCAAAACCGCCATAGGGATAATACCCCCTTAACCTGAACGGTCTGTTATGATCAATTGCCTTATTGGGCCAGAGACTTGAACAAAACATTATCCTCACGTCCTTTTACGATATATTCAATGACGCGGGCACCGATGGCCAGAAGAGTTACCTGAACACTGTCATTTTCCATCCTGTATTCCTTGATGCCATCTCCGTTAAGGTCAGTTTCATACACGTAGGGTTTGCCTTCCGGTTTACCAACGCCCAGCTGGCTGACATTCTCAGCCCCAGTGCAGAAGTCTTTACCTCATAATGGCCGGGAGTAAGCTTCAAGGTCAAAATACAGGCTCTGAAAGGTACCTGTTTCTGTGCTGCAAATTTTTGTTGTTTCATATGCTATCTCCCCCGGCTTGTCTTTTTTTACTACCTGCAAATGAACAGGAAATGACGAATCCCCTGAAAAATTATGCACGGTAACCGGGTATGAAACAACAGGGGCATGACCGTAGAGCAGCTGATTTGCAGAAATGGCACGTGGCATATCCATCATGGTCATGGTACTTTTTTTATTGCTGTCCCAATTGAAATGCACTGCAATTGGATTTGTTTTATCCATGGCATCCGCCCCCGGCTTTATCTTAAACTTAAGATTCTTCATACTGTTGGCAGCCAGAATGATGGGGGAGGATGGCCTTCCGTCAATACTCAGCTCACCTGGAAATGTAAGATCAAGCGTGCCTGAAACGGGACTGGAACTTGTATTGGTAATATTAACAATCAGCTCATAACCCTCTACAAAAGCGTCTATACTGATGCGGTCTCCAAAGTAATTTTCAATGAAAACACGATCCAGGAGCAAGAGTTGCAAGGCATTGCGGTAAAGCTCAGGGCCCATCATCTTTCCCCCTTCAAGAACGGCTACTTCCCTGCGCTCAAGTATGGCTTCCCACATCCTCTCTTTGCTGAGCTTTTCTCCTTTCTTTATGAACAGGACCATGGAGGAAGCAGCACCGTCCTGAAGCGAGCCGGTTTGCAGGATAAAAGGGACATCATGATTGTCAATTTGCTCCTTATTCCCTTCTTCAGCAACATAGCCATCATAATGGTAGGGATCACTTTCAGGACTGTAGACAGGCCTGAATATATAACCACGCTTTTTTTCTGCGAACTTAATCCATTCTTCATTACCCTCCATATCCTGTATCTGCAGGCCTTCATAATCTTCACAGCCAAACATGGCAGAAATACCAACATCAGCCACAACAGGATTACCAACACTTGCCAGCCATCCGGATAATTCATCCTGCATCAGGAAATCCAGATAACCATTGAAGGTAAACCAGGTATTGCCTTCATTCATACCTTTACCAATAATTTCCAGTGGATGTCCAAACATACAGGTTACACTTTTTAGTAAGGACTGAGCCCCAAACCATCCGCGATGCATATCATATTGAGCAAGAAGCTTATTTGTAGCCTCTAAAAGATTTTTCATCTGAAGCCTTAATTCCTCCGAATCAGAAAGCACAGCGAATATCTTTCTGGTGCCATTCTCAAGGTAAAAAGCGTTTATCTCCTTATAATCCTCACCGTCAAATTGATGACTTTTTAATTTATTCCTCCACTGATCATTCCCTGGTAAAAGAGCGGATATTGTCCTGCCCACTTTTGATTCCGGATCAGCAAATATTAACACGTTGGTTTTTTGAAGGGCCTCCTCCAGCTCTCCCGGAGCTTGCTTGCTTCGAGCAATACATATGATTCTGAAAACAAACCATTTATGAATCCTTCCTGAAGGATCAATCCCGGCATATTAAGATCTTCTGCAAGATCTATTTTAGCCTGGGCAATCGTGTATTCAACATTTGGCCTGCCGATCTTAAACAAATTTCCATAACGGATCCATTCATGATATTCATCCAGCCAGAATTTAGTGTAGCCGTTGAACTGAATCGAATCTTTTACCATGTTTTCGCCAGGACGAAAAGCATTGACATATTTATAATCCGTCCAGATCCTGAGCAAGTAAGGGATTGTTTGCCAGGCCGATTATCAACACAAAGAAAGCGGTAAATATTTTCATGTATTTTTCAATTTAATAGATTTTACTATTCTTGATTCTGTAGCATCATCCCAGTGATCTGTTCTGAAGGATGAGGCAGGCAGGAGATAGGTATCGAACAGGGTTCCATCTGTCCAGCTTCGCCACCCATAGCGGACAGCAAGGGGATTTTTTACCAGATCGTTTTTCACAAATACCTGCCGCCCGCGAATAATGGAAGCTTCCGCGGGATAAAACACCTTGTCGGCTCCGGCAATCTCGAATCCAGTGAGTTTCCCGGGGGCATATAAGTCCTTTTTCGGCATGTTTAAATGTTAAATAAATCCCCTCATCTTTCACCTCCGTGGAATCAAAAACCGGACCTGAATAATCCACAGCTTTGTATCCATAGGTCTGGTTCAGGGCGTTGTATAGCAACCTGTCTGCAACCTCCTTCTTTTTCGCAGGGTGAATGATGTAATCCTCCCCGATATCCAGGGTAATGGCAATGCCTGAATTCGGGATTAAATCCAGACACGCTAACTGTGCCTCACGCATGAGAGCCGCATTATTAGGATCATCAAGGCGGTTCTCCCGGCTATACATATAGGGTGCTATCTGCACATAATAGAAAGGGAAATCCCCGATTCCCCATCGTGTTCTCCAATCCTTAACCATGGCAGGGAAAAGCTCTTTGTATTGTTCCGGCCTGCTTGCATTGGCTTCGCCCTGATACCAGATCGCACCTTTGATGGTATAAGGAATCAGCGGATTTATCATGGCATTGAACAGTACCGTCTGGAAACGATTTCCGCGATTAAGATCGACATCTGTGAGGTCGATTTCCTGGATGGAGCCTAATACTTCCTTACTCATCCAGGCTTCAACCAGGCTGCCTCCCCAGGAGGAATGAATCAAACCCACAGGAACATCCAGGATCTCCTGTAATTGCAGTCCAAAAAAATAGGCAATCGCGCTAAATTCTTTCACACTTTCAGGACTGGCTGATTGCCATAATAAATAATTTTCCAAATCCTTCATGGGAACAGTACTTGCCTGATGTTCTGCGGTAAATAAACGCAGGTTCTCATTGCCTGCAGTACATATTGCCTCTTGAGCGCCAAAGGTGGGCTGACCGTAATAGCCGCTGACCGGCTGTTCCATATTCGATTGACCCGAACACAGCCAGACTTCCCCAAACAAAATGTTTTCCAATAACAGATCTGATCCCGGGCTTGTTATTCTGATTGTTTGAGGGCTTGTACTGCCTGTTGTCTGAACTTCAACTTTCCAATCTCCGGCCTTGTCGGCAGAAATGATAATGGACTCTTCTAACCAGGATGCTGTAATCCTTAGTTCCTCTTTGGCATCCGCCCAGCCCCAGAGGGTAATGGTCGTATTGCGCTGCAGAACCATGTTCGAGGAGACAATGGCAGGCAACTTTACCTTTGCATAAATGGGCCTGGTGAACAAGATAGCTGCTAAAAGCAGAAGGTAAAAAATGGCTGTCTTTTTCATTTTATTGCTGTTTGCAATGAGCGTAAGGATTTATTTTTATCAGCAGGTTGAACTAAGATGCTCCGGTTCTTTGTGAAAGAGTCAGTTCTGATCCCAAATCCTGACCATAGAAACGCCATGGGCCGGTAGCTCAACCTGGAAGTAATTTTCGACTATCCCCAGATCTTTTTGCCGCCACAGGTCTCTGAAAAGTTGCTTCCCATTTAATCCGGTTTCATTAAAAAATATTTTGACTGATGCAGCTTCGTCTTTCAAATTAAATACTCCCATTGCCTTTGATCCATCTTCCATTTCTTTCAACAAAACAAAGTCCTCTTCTGTTTGTCGCACGATTTTGGCCTGCTTTCCAAGCAGGTCCTGATCAACGGCTATCACTTCATGATTACACAGCACGTTCAGGGTGAAAGCATCCAGTTTGGCCATATCCCCGCTGAAGATCAATGGAGCTGCCATCAGGCACCACATGGACATATATGAATACTGTTCATGAGGAGTTAGCGTTGTAAGTTTTCCTACTGCCATATTGTGGGCGTCTCCTACCCAGCCTATGAGGATATAATCCGGATCATTCCAGGATCCGGGTTTTGCATATTGCCAGTGTTTTGCATTGCTGAATCCGATGTGGTAGAAGCCCGGGAGCTCTCCTCCTTTCTCAAGGCCCAGGTCGCCGGTAGTCCGCCAGCAGTGCCCCACCTCCCCTCCCCAGGTCCAAACATCGCCCATTCCATACTGACACAGGTTCAGGAGTATATCACGTTTGTTCTGGAGCAATAGATCCCACATAACCCGGTATGGTTTTATGAATTCTTCTTTTGACTCTCCCTGCGCTTTCCGGCTATAACTGCACCAATCGTACTTCAGGAAATCAAATCCCCATTTTGCAAAGGTACGGGCATCCAGGGCCTCATTGCCATAACTTCCTTCGTACCCGGCACAGGTACTGGGACCGGGAGAGATATATATTCCCGCTTTTAAGCCTTTTGAGTGTATGTACTCCGTCATCGCTGGCATATCGGGAAATCGCTCATTGGGAATGATAACGCCGTCAGCATCGCGGCGTTGCCCACCCAATCCCGGGCTATCCGATTCCAATTTTCTCATCCAGCAATCGTCAATATTGACATACTGGTATCCGTAATCGGCCATACCGGTGGCAATCATTTGATCTGCAGCCTCTCTCATGGTTTTATCACTGATCCGGTCATAATGGATATACCAGCTGTTCCAGCCCATTGGCGGAGTCAGAGCCAAGAGGTCACCAACAACTATGTTGAGATCGCGATCAAACTCACCATGGACATTTTTGACCCTTAACTTAACCGTATAAGTTCCAGGCTTACTTACAGATCCGGAAATAATGCCAGTAGAGGGGTCCAGCTTCATGCCTTCAGGAAGCCGTTCTGCAATGAATTCTATTGGTTTTTCACCCGTGCAGGGAATCTTGTATATAAATGGAGACCCGGGCCTTACTCCATAAATCTCCGGACCATTGATCCGCGGAGAAAGGGGAGCGGAGGGCGTGAGGATAAATCGATCATAGTTTTGAGGATCCTGGCTGTATCCTATAGATAAAAGGAGGGAAAGGGTAAGGGTGGATAATAAGTGCTTCATACGATTTCTATTTTTCTTTAAGATGCAAATTGATTGTTTTACCGTTTGTTCTTGAAAAATATTGTTGCGCTACCTATCAAACCTGATTCCAACAGGGGGCTTTCCCTGTTAAATTTATACTTAATATTCGTCCTTGCATAAGCTTTCTCACCGGGATGGATCACATCCCCTACGATCCTGTTGTTCCATGTATTAATGACCTCCACCTCAATGATATTTGTTCCCTCTTTCAGGTAAGGAGTGATACAGGCCTTATAAGGCGGAGTCCAGACAATCCCGCAATCCTTGCCATTCACAAAAACCCGGGCCATTTCCTGGATATCCCCGAAAACAACAAAAGCTTCTTTTCCTCCGGCCAAAGCCTCCTGGTTGACTATAAAATTCCGTGTATACCTCGCAGAACCGGAATAATATTTTATACCTGCCACATCCATATCCGACCAGCTCCTGAGTTTCTCCATCCGGTAGGATTCCGGGCCGCCCATATCGGTATTGAAGCGAATGTCCCAATTGTCGCTTATATCTATCGCTTCATTAACTTCTCCCAGCTTTCGGTTTATGCTGCAATACCATATTGCAAATCAAAGGTCAATCCTGCATCATTTTTACCGCTGGTGCTGTTCCTGAAAACCACAAACCTTGATGCAAGGGGATCCAGTCATAAACTCAATACTGATCCCGTTCTCCACCATTGAATATTCTACCTCCCGCTGTATCAATCCGCTTTCCGCATCCCAGATTTCAGGAATCCTGTTTTCGTCAACCCTGAAAACACAGCTTACTTTTTCTTCAGCCAGGCTGCTGTTGGAAACGAAATAGATATCTTCCGTTTCGGTCTGGCGATGAATATAATCGATGTGCATGTCGCAATTATCAATGCCCTTTACTTCAAAATCGGCTGGAATATTAAGTTCCTTAAGTACCTGTTCTGCTGACTTTCCCCAGTAGATCCTTCCTTCCCCGTAAGTATTTGACAGTATTGTTTTTCCATCACAATTGCCCCATAATTTATCGGCAATTTCTTTCACCTCCCGGTCGCACTCCGGGTAGTTCATCAGGGAAGTGGTTCTTTCCGGCCGTCTGCCAATTACTACTGCGCCCTTGTAAACCAGCTTTTCCAGGCTCTTTAACACTTCAAGAGATATGTCATCCCTGTCGGGCAGTAACATCACCTTATAGCATTGTCCGGATGGCAGTACCAATTTCCCCTTTTCTGCAGTTAAAGCAGTAGTGATAATATCGGCATTGATGTAGTCATAATCATAGCCGGCCAATTTGCCAGCATGCACAGGTTTAGGTTTGCCACAATGGAGGCACTGGTCGTCACTGTAGATATGGGGTAATGTTGGGGTCTATCCGTCTCGGGAGGAACCAGGTTGGGTGCCTGGTCGCCATAATACAGACAGACATCACCCACAAAGTTTCCCTGCCTTAACATATAGGAACATCTGCTGAGGTAATCCATAAAAGGCCTTGCCAGATGGCCACCAGCTTGTATTTACATTGATGTGTTCACCGGCATGATAGGCATTCCCGGGTTTGCCTGCTATGGCGGGATTATGGGCGAAGGTGTGAAAAAACACCTGGTTAAGACCCTGGCAGAAGGCTATATCACATAATTGTTTATAATCAGTTGGTCCATGCTGCCAGTGGTTCCATCCTGTAAGCGATTCTGAAGCCACCACTTTTTTACCATAAATATGAGCTGCACTGGCGGCTTCCCTGGTAACCCAGAATCGTCTCCTGTTCCAGAATTCTCCCATGGGTACATCTGTATATCCAAATGCTTTCAGGGGATCAACCCGCGGATAACCTCCGTGACCGGCCTCGGCAAACAAGAGCATTCCATTCTCATTTGCCATCTCAGAAGCCTGGGCAAAATGATTTTCAATGATCAGATCACTTACCAGGCGGCCGTAATCACCCAGGAAGCGCTCCCCAACAAGACTGTCACTACTGCCATATCCCTGGAGAAGAGGCATGAATGTTCAAGGGATCATATCCATAACGGGTTTTAAATTCCTGTATAAAACCAGGCGTCCAGTCCTTTGCCGGCCAGACCTCATAACTGTCAACCTCAAGAAACTTCAGCTGATTCCCGGGTGTACTTACCCTGGCCAATCTTGTAAGGATGGTATCGAAATGGATCCTGGTTGCCCTTCGGCTCAGATGGTCGATCATCGGGCCGACAGAGTTTGGACTCGGGCATTCCAGGTTTTGACCCGTATTGCACATAAAAAAAGAGATCACATCCCATTTTCCCTCAGGCACTTCCCATTCAATAAATTTCTCTCTACTCGTGAACTCATCCAGAGAGATTATTTTATCCCTGACTCATAATCAATCTCCCTTGAGCCGGAATGCGGAACGGCGATCGTATTTATCAGTTCGTACACCATGGCTTCATCCCTGAGCTTAGCCGGTTTTTCAATTTCAATTCTTTGCTTCGACGGCCCTGCAACTATCTGTGTTGTACTTAGCAACTCCTTACTTGCATCGGCCTCATCGATCCAGTCACCCCCTGCATTCCAGCTGCTGGAAGCGATCATCCCAAGATTCAGGCCAAGCCTTTCACCTGTCTTCAGCGCAAGGGAGATATACTCCAGTGATTTTTCACCCAGGAAAGCCGGACCTGCAGGAATGGTTTTTCCCGGATCGGCAAGTGCACCCACGTCCCATATAAATGCCCCCTGCATGCCCTGGTTTTTCATCTCTTCCAGTTCATAAACCATTTTAGCCGTATCCACGTAACCGTTCAACCAGTCCCAGAATGCCAGCGGACGGTTCTCAATGGCAGGATTTAAAAAACCCTCTTCCAATTTCCCTTCAACCGGTGATTCGGTATTGCACTGCACTAACAGAAATGCTGCAAGCAGCAGAAATAATTTGCTTTCCCTCATCATCTGTCATATCATACTTTTAATCCATTTGTGCCGGCAGCCAGACTTTCATCTGACCCTGTCCCCGGTTGCACCAGGCATAATAAGGTATGGCTGTGATATCAATTTCCTTCCCTTCGGCAGCTATGTATGCTGTGCCGCTGATGCTTACTACCCCGTTTAACAGATCTTCCCGGTATTCAGCCTTCAATCCTTCAGGGATCAGATGTAGCTCACCGGCATTCTCAAAATAAGCTTCGTTATCAATTTCTTCCACGCAATAGACCATGGGACCACGCATTAAAACTAGCTTCCCCTGCGCATCTTCAATCCTTGGATTTCCGGCAACCAGCCGGACATTCATGGGCAATTCCAACTTCCACCCTGTCTCCCTTTTTCCACTTCCTGTCGATGATTGCATAACCCCTTTTCATATTGATCTTGTGAATCCTTCTCCCGTTGACCTTAAGGATCAACTCTTCTTCAGGCAGGGTTTCATCTTCCAGATAATGATAAAGACCTCCCGGAAGCAATTCACCCCTGGCCCAGCCTGGTATCCGGATAAACAATGTGAAATCAAGCGGAGATTCCGGATCCACTTTCAGGATTATCCCGCCGTCCCATGGATAAGCGGTTTCCTGGACCAGGGTGACTTCATGGTCTGCCATACCGAGGTCACTTCACTTCCAATAAACTGGTTTATATAGATACCCTGATCCGTTTTCCCGTAAATGGTGGTCCCTATTTCAGGCAGAAAACCGGACCATATTCGTGGGACAGCAGGGGGGATTAAACCATGCACGCCTGCTGTTCTTTCCTTCCGATTCCAGCGGATTGGTATAGAAGAACCTGTCGCCGCTCAATGAAACCCCTGATATACCGGAATTATACATGGTCAGTTCCACCAGGTCGGCATATTTGGCATCCCCATGCAAGAAGGTTCATCCTCCTGTTCCAGAAGGTCAGGGCGATACCCGAGCAGGTCTCACAATAGGCCTGGTCATTGGGAAGCAGGTAGTCGGTACCAAATCCCTCATCATGAAACTGCCTGGTACCAATGCCTCCGGTGATATACAGTTTTTTACGGACAATATCATTCCAGATGGAATCCAGGGCAGGCAGGTATTTCGAATCCCCGGTCTCCATGGCAATATCAGCCATGGAGGAATAAAGATATCCGGCCCGGACGGCATGTCCGACGGCATAATACTGTTCTGTTACCGGAAGGTGATCCTGCCTGTATGAAGGATGGCGCCAACGCCCGGGTGTGTTTGCATTGGGATCATGTTCAGGCGGGATGAGTGCATCGGCTATTCTTTCGGGATTCCCGCGTTCGTCTATGAAGAAAATGGAGAGATCCAGGTATCTTTTCTCTCCTGTGACTTCATACAAAGAATAAAGGGCCAGTTCTATTTCTTCATGCCCGGGTACGTCAAGGCGCTTCCCTGGTCCGAAGACCGAATCGATATGGTCGGCAAAACGCGTGGCAGCATCCAGGAATTTTCTCTTTCCGGTCACCTGGTAATAAGCTGCCGCAGCTTCAAACATATGACCGGCACAATATAGTTCATGCTTCCTTTCCAGATCTGTCCACCGCTGGGAAAGGTCATGCGCTATCCAGTAGCTAAAAAGATATCCGTCCGGCTTGCTGTGCCGCCACGATCCTGTCAATGACCGAGTCTACCATTGCTTCCAGTTCCGGATCAGGAGTATGGTACAGGGCATAGGCAGCACCCTGGATAATTTTATATACATCTGAGTCACTGGCCATGTTCCCTTTGTGCTCCGCCTCACTTTTACCGGCAGCAATATCAAAGTACTCAATGGACTGGGAAGCCTGTTGCAAGGCATGCCTGATACTGGCTACGCGGTTGATCTCAATCTTCGGTCTCCAGAAATTATCGTTAATGGTCACCTCCTGGAAGGAGACTTTTTCAAGCATGACTGCCTCTTCTCCGGGTCCTGGTTTCGGGCCCTTACAGGAAGCAAGCATTAAGCATCCTGCCACTAAAATAAGGCTATATTCTTCATCAAACTCACTGATCAGTTCTGTTAATTGTCTGACAATGTCGGGATATTGATCCGCCACGTTGTTTTGCTCTCCAATATCCTCGTGAAGGTTATAGAGTGAAACCGGGAAAACACCCTGTTTCCCGGCATCCCACCCGATACTTTTCTTAATATGCAATTTCCACTTCCCCAACCTCACCGCTTCAGGTTCCCCGTTCCTTGCATAGAAATAAAAAGGACGCTCCTGTAATCTGGTGCTTTCCGGATTTTGCAGTAGCTCACTGATATCGGTTCCGTCCAGAGACATGATCATCAGGAATCTCTGATCCTGTGATTTCAGCGAAGGTAGGATACAAATCGAGCGTGCTTACCAGCTCTTTACAGGTCTTTCCTGCGGGGATGACATCCGGCCATGCCATGATGCATGGCACACGTTGGCCTCCTTCCCATGTTTCGGCTTTTAAACCACGCAGAGGCTATGGCTGACCCAACCCTTGGTCCGTTATCGGAGGTGAAAATAAAAAGGGTATGATCATAAATCCCTTCCTCCTTCAGAGTCTTCACAATCTCACCGACACTCCAGTCCAGTTCCATGATCACATCCCCGTACAATCCTTTCTCACTCTTCCCCAGGAAAGCGGGTGAGGCATGAAGCGGAAGATGGGGCATATTGTGAGCCAGGTAAATGAAGAAAGGCTGATCCTTATGGCCTTTGATCTGCCGGATGGCTTCCTCTGTATATCTTTTTGTCAGGTAACTTTGATCAGGTCCCTCCTCGATCAATTCCCTGTTCCTGTAAAGGGGAAGCGGTGGGGATTGAAAATCCTGACCCTGGTAATAATAGTTATCCATATCATTGGAATAGGGCACTCCAAAAAAATAGTCAAATCCCTGGTTATTGGGCATGAACTTATCTTTATGTCCCAGGTGCCACTTTCCGATACAGGCTGTTGCATAACCCTTGTTTTGAAGCATCTCAGCCATGGTATATTCTTCAGGGGAAAGCCCGTTCTCCGAATAGGGAAAAAGCACTGCTTCATGAAGCCCCACCCTTTTGGGATACTTCCCGGTCAGTAAACCGGCTCTTGAAGGCGTACACACCGTGGCCGGCACATAAAAATCGGTGAACCTCAGACCTTCGCTGGCCAGTTTATCCAGATGTGGGCGTTTCAAATCCCTCCGCTCCAAAACAACCTACATCCGCATAACCCTGGTCATCGGTGAAGAAAATGATGATATTGGGAAGCTGCTTTTGCTGACTGCATGATATGAAAAATTGTATCATTGCAAGCATAGCTGAGAAAATGATGACTCTCTTATTCATAAGTAATTATCCATTATCTTACTAAAATTAGGTATTTAATTTTACACTGCAATTTATATCGCAGTACCTGACCGGTTTAGTCATCATACCGGGTTGCATCGCTCCAGTCATCTGTTCGAAAGGATGAAGCAGGCAAAAGATTGGTGTCGAAAAGTGTTCCCACCACCCAGTTGCGCCACGCGTAACGTGCCGCTACCGGTTCAGGAACCTGATCACTTTTGACCAGCACTTTTCTGCGTTCAACTATTTTTGCAGCTGCCGGATAAAATACCCGGTCTTCCCCGGCAAGCTCGAAACCACTCAAATCGCCAAAAGTATACAAACCTGTTTCTGCATTTCGGAAGTTCAAAAGAATCTCTCCTTCTTTGATTTCCAGTGAATCATACACGGGAGATTTACCATCCACACTCTCAAAACCATAACTTTGATTGAGCGCATTGAATAATAACCTTTCGGCTACCTCCTTTTTCCTTGGTGGATGAATGCAGAATTCATCACCAATGTCCATGGTGACTGCCATTCCGGAATTAGGAATCAGATCCACGCATTTCAATTGTGTTTCGCGGATAAATGCCGAGTTCTCTGGAGTTGCAAAGACATCTTTATTATACCAGTATGGGGCTATCTGCACAAAGTAGAAGGGGAATTCGCCAATTTCCCAACGGGTGCGCCAATCTTTCACCATCGCCGGGAACAGCTCTTTGTAGATTTCGGGCTCTAAACGGTTTGATTCACCCTGGTACCATAATGCCCCCTTTATGGTGTAGGGAATCAATGGATTAATCATTGCATTGTAAAGTGCAGTGGGGATGTGATTGGTCCGCTTTGAGATATCCACAGTATCAAGATCAAGCTTCATGTATGAACTGATCACATCATTGCTTATCCAGGCCTGTACACTGCTACCTCCCCAGGAGCTGTGTATCAATCCCACGGGAACATCTAAAATCTCCTGCAGTTGCCGGCCAAAGAAGTAAGCTACAGCACTAAAATCAGCCACATTATCTGGCGAAGCCTGCTGCCACGAGGTATATTTTTCCACATCCTTCTCTGGTGTAAGCGAACCAGACATACCCACCGTAAACAGGCGTAAATCCGGATTATACCCGGTTATTATAGCTCTTGTAGAGCCAAAAGTGGGCTGACCGGTATATCCTTTTAGACTTTGTTCCATATTAGATTGACCGGAACAAAGCCAAACTTCGCCAAACAAAATATTTTCCAATAAGATATCAGATTCTTCGCTCTTGATATGTATAAACTGGGCTTCTTTGCTGTTTGTGGTTTTCACCTCGATGCGCCAATCTCCCTTGTTATCCGCTTTCACTTTAAGCGGCTCGTCGAGCCAGGATAACTCAAGGCTTATACTTTCTTTCGCATCTGCCCATCCCCACAAAGCAACGGTAGTATTACGTTGTAATACCATATTTGATGAAACAATGGCAGGAAGTTTCACTCCTGCATGAATTGCTTGAACAAGTAGCAAACAAAGTGTTGCTAATATTGTGAATATTTGATATTTTTTCATTGGATAAAGCTTTAACTTATTTAAAATGGTAAACTAAATTATTCTGTTTTAACATAACCTTCCTCAATTAGTGAGATGAAGCCAAGTAATCCGCCCCAGTGATAAAAAAGGTCACAACGGTTGACATCCGCACATTCACCTGTTTCAGCATTATAATTTTCACATACATATCCCTCCTTCTGCCATTGATTAAGCAGAAGATTTTTGGATTTTGCCACCAGATCCTTTCGGGCATCTTCAAGATCGTAATTTCGAAGCCCCAGGTAGACCAGGAAATTCATCGGGGCCCAAATCCTGCCCCGCCAGTAATCGTTATTGCTATAGTCGGGATCATTGAAGGCAATGGAAGGTAAAATATAGGTGCCCCAGAATTCATCAGGATTGTAAAAATGTTCCTGAATCATTCTTTCTGCCTGACTCTGGCTTGGAGCCCGGGCCAGGAGGGGATAAAAATTGACGGGGGAAATCTTATCGCTAAACTCATTTGTATCCAGTCGCTTATTCAGGTAGATACCCCGGCTGTCGTCCCATAGTTTATTCAGGTTCTGACGGTATATTTCAGCACGGTTTGAAAGTTCCTTTTCGATCTCTGCTTTTCCCAGAATTCCTGCAATCTCACTCAATGCTTCGCAATCCATGATGTACAGGCTCATCAGTCCGACATCTGCAAGTTTCAGCTGATTCCGAAGCGTATCGAAGGGAATATTGTCGTACATGGGAGAATTATCGAGTCCTGATTCCAAAGCGGCCCCGTACCTCGTGTGGGCATTCCGGTCAAGATTTCTCAGGTAAGGCTCAAAAGGCGATGAACCCCAGCATAAATAACCGTCTGTATCCCTGTTCTGAGGCCACCACCGGTTCCAGGTCAGGAGCTTTGGGAATACTTCCTCCAGGAACCACTTCTCCTGGTGCTGACGGTAAATTTCCCTGACAACCATTGATCCTACAGGAGGCTGCGACCTGTCACTGCTTTTGATTCCTTTTGAGGCACTTAGATTGGGAACAAAGCCTGATGCCGTGATCGCATTGGTCATCTCTATGGCGTTGGCATAAGCAAGCTGCTTATTGTCCACCGAGTGCATGTAAGCTGCAAAATAGTTGTCCCAGCAGAATATGACATAACCTCCGCGATAGCCGTTCCAAATGCGACTGACCGTAGTTAATACCCTTTCGCCCTGCGGCTCATAGATCATGTCCCATGCCAGTACATTTTGCATCACATGATGAACATCCCTATTCTTGCCATAGATCAATTTCTGCCGCTCATATTCAGCCTTTGAAAACTCGATTTTGTCTCTGACTTCTGAAAAGGAAAGATTCAGATCTGTGCTGACCGCTATTTCCGATCCGGCAGAAAAGGCCATGGATGATGAGGATGATTGTTCCTGCCCGGCTGCTTTGCCCATCAGGTATAAGAGAATTTTGCCTGAAGGCAAATCATACTCGATCTGATTTTCTGATATGGCAATCTGCCCGTCCCTGTCCCACCATTTTTGTCCGGGACTAATCAGCACATCTCCACCTTTATTCTCTGCCAGGGGTGTTAACAGGAAACTTATGTCTTTATGATGGGCGCACGATTGAATCCTGAGTTCCAGGCCATGCCAGGATATTTCCAAATCCGTATATGAGCCATCGTAAGCATGGGCTAAAGGACGTATTGATTCTGCGTTTTCACCCCTTCTGCCAATCAAAGCCTCTTCCAAAACCTCATTGGTCTTTTTGTCTTTCAGCATAAAATCTACAGAAATACCTTCGGGAAGCAGGACGTGCGACAGTACACTGTGTGTATTCCATGTATTCCAACCCCTTGCCAGCTCAGATTTTAATTGTATGTACTCGATACCTGTATAATCAGGTTTAGCTCTCTTTTGAGTGGAACAACTGGTAAAGGCCAGAACAAATAATATCGTGCAGGCTGTGGTTTTCATTTGTATTTATTAACGCTTATTTTTTGTACCTGAGCAAATCAAAGGGCTCAAACAGCCCGTATTCCTCCAGGTAATATTCCGAAGCAGCAGGGGTGGTTTCAGGTGCAATGTTCCAGGAATGAGGGCCGGAAAGCCCGCCCTTATTCGGTCTGTAAAAGTATCCAAAGGTGTTTTTAAGACTGCCAGTCACTTTCACCTCAATTTCGTTCACCCCTTCTTTCAAAAGTGGTGTTACTTCAAGTTCATAGGGTTGCCAGGCAATCACTCCTGCCGGTTTACCATTCACCCAAACTTCCGATATGGTTCCGTTCCAACTGTTTAATCTAACGCAGTAACGGGCATCCGGAGATTTTGGCACATTAAATTTTTGTGTATAGGCTACTTTTTGAGAATAGAAGGGCATACCCTCATCAGACCATGGTCCCAGGGAATTAAGATCTCCCGCCGAAATCTCAAATCCCCTGGCTGCAGGTTCGACAAGAAAATCGCCCAGCAAATAGACCGGCATCACTTCAGCAAGGATATGCATTCGGGGAGCTTTCAAAGTAAGAGTATTCTTGCCATGCTTCAGAAATTCGCCAGGGTAAAAAACAGGAAAATCTTGATCGATCCAGTATTCCCCCTCTTTTGGAGAAAGCACATGTCCGTTTATGCTTACCTGCCAAAGTTCAGGACCTTCCACAACGGCACGAATCGAGTTCATGGCCGGGAGGCTTAGATTCTCATTTATCTGAAAATGATAGCTTGCCTCAAAGCCCGAATTAGTATGAAAGCTTGTATCCAGTACCAGGTAGTCCTTTTTATACTGAATTTTATGCTGCCATGGATTCCCCATTGTTATACCATTGTCCTCGAACAGGCCAATCAAAGCGTCCATGAAATAGATATCTCTACTGACAGATCCGCCACTCTCCAGATCGAGATAATTGACCATCAAAACATTGTCAGATTCTCGTTTTACCTGAACCGGACCACTGCCCCTGAGCAATTCTGCATTTTTCAGCATCGACATATTCTTCCATAGCAACAGGCTTCCGATCCGTGATTAAAAATAAGGCACTGCCTGCAGGAGCCAGATCAAGCTGAAAAGAGACAAAGCCATTTTTCGCCTCACCCGGGTAAGCGTATTGTTTACCGCTAAACAGGTCAAGTTTTACTACATATTTTCCCTGAACTGAAATAGTAGCCTCTGCATTTTCACCTGGGTGCGAGTTTACCACAAAAATCACCTGGCCGTCCGCCAGTAACCTGCGCTGATGATAGAGCATGCCATTCCTGTTCTGATCAATCAGCTCAAAATCACCTTGCTGAAGCATCTTAAGAGCGATTGGATCATCAATACTTTCGGCCTGAATCCATTGTGTTGGAAATTTGACTGCCAGATCCTTCACCCTTGCTGATTTCTCTCCATCAACCCGGTTTACTTCCTGATTAAATGATAATAATTTGCCTCCATTTTCAAGATAGATTTCCAGCATCTCGAGGGTTTGAAGATCCAGGTTTTCCATTTCAGCCGGGATCACCACCAAGGAATAGTCGCGTTGCCCGATGGTCAACTTGTCTTCCCTTACACTTCCTATGTTTTTTATTACGTTTTCCGAGCCAAGGTCATATTCCAGATGATTTTGCTCCATCCTGTAAACAAAACTTTTAAAGCCATCCCGGATCATATCCATCTTCGGATGCTTTTGAGTTCTGGAAAAATACATCCATGCAGTGGTATTG
Source organism: uncultured Bacteroidota bacterium (assembly GCA_963716765.1). GTDB lineage: Bacteria > Bacteroidota > Bacteroidia > Bacteroidales. The sequence goes on from CAVQUO010000015.1 coordinate 46,680, forward strand.
GGCTGAAGTACAAGTGTGTGGTTAATTTGATGACCCATGGACATGGCCATGCTTACCCTCCCGATATAATCGCCCATCACTTTATATTGCTCCCACCAGGGTTCGTGATAAGAAAACGATGGTGGATAATCGAATTTGCGCACACCATTTAGGGAATAATATGAAAGATGTTGGTTTACAAAATTAACACCCAGGGCACATTGCCAATCCAACAGTCTTTTTTGCTCTTCGAAATTCAATTCCCAACCCGCACCGCCATAAGTCTCGCTGAGGGTGCGGCTCCTTCCTGCCTGGTTAGCGGCACTGAGCAATTCACGTACAGCACGATCGTTGCCAAATTGCCCACCCAGGCCATTAGGCTCAAGTACGCCACCAAGCATATCCACACCGGGTTGCTGATGCCAGATATAGAAAGCGGCTTCATCGAAACCATGAGTGGGAGCAGGCCATCCATGTTCCCAGTAATGTCCGGTCCACAGGAGTCCCATTTCATCGCAGTATTTGCTCCAGGGTTTTGCCCAACGATCAAGAAAGAGTTCGAGAATCAGTTCATAATAGTCGTGACGAACCTTTTCCCAGTTACCTACCTCCTCCACCAGTGAAGGAAGGTTTACTTTCAGATCATAAGCCCATCGCTTCTGAAAAGCATCCCATAAATCGGGAGTCCATCGCAGCACACTACCTTTTGACAAGGGCAGCTTCAAGGTTGGGTTCATCTGTAAAAATCCCGGGCAATGTCTTACCAAAGTCAGCAATGTTTTTCTCATAGCCCCTTGTCATTGTAAGTTCCAGAAATTTATCTGTTACCCCTTCATACAAGAGGTCAACATAAGTAAAGCCTCCATACCAGGGAGATTTCCCCGGGTAAGTTTTCCGATAAATATAAAAAGTGCCCGCTTTCCCCTTCTCCCGATCAATTGTTGCAGTGATATCCCGAAACCCATCGTCGGCCTTTTTCAACACGACTTCAATGGTATCAGACGGGACCAAACTCAGGCGCTCCTGAATTTCAAGACTTAATCCAGTCCCATGTATATATGAGTCGGGCATCTCCGCCGGAACATGCCCACCGGCAAATCCCGATGGATATGAATTCTCATCGTAAATCCACACCTTCATATCCAGTTCCTTGCCTTTCTGAACCGTATAATCAAATAACTCAAACCACTCGTCGGAAAGATACTCTGTAAGCAATCCGGGGCGGGGGTGAACAAAAACACCTCCGATTCCCACCTTCTTAAACTCCTTCAATTGAAAATCAATCCCCTCTTGGGTGATCCTTTCATGCCATACCCAGAGCGGTGCACTGCGGTACTCAGATGGAGGATCCAAAAACAGCCTGGTCAGCTCTTCAACAGAGTGAGTAACCTCTTTAGCAGGTTTCTGACCACAGCCAAAAGTCAAAAAGAACGATAGTATGAATAATACAATCGAAGGCACAGGTGTTTTAGTTAGGGAACCATTCTGATTCATATAGATTTCGTAAATATTTGAGTTTCTCATAATACCCTGGATTATTTGTGAAATGTGTTGTTTCATAAGGGTCTGCTTTTAAATATAAAAGCTGTTCTTCCATCCCCGCAGCGTCATAACGAATGTATTTAAACCCATCGTCATCCACCACCATCCGGCCAATCTCACTTTCAACCCCCAGGCTTTTTCTCCATTATACTGTTTTGCCTTCAAGCAGGGGGCGCAGGCTTCTTCCCCTGGGGTCTGAAACACCTTTAATACCGGCATAGTCACATACGGTTGGAAGCAAATCCAAACCATTGGATACCAATCGAATACTATCTATCCGGCCGGCAGGAATTTGCCCTGTCCACATGGCCATAAAAGGGTATGTTTGCAGCTTCTTCATACAGGGCTGTTTTATGCTCCATGCGGTGACTGCCATCCATATCTCCATGGTCGCTGGAGAAAATAATCAGCGTGTTTTCCTCCTGACCGCTCTCCTTTACCGCATCAAGAATCACCTGAACCCTCCGATCGACAAGTTCTGTTAAACGGCAATAGGCCCAGCGGTGCAGCCTCCATTGTTCATCGGTAAACTGTTCACGGGCTCCCTTGCGGAAGGGCCTTCTGTCGATAAGGCTTTTAACAGCATCAGGTTCCTCAAATTGTGGTTCAAGGTTAAACGGAACAGGGGGACAATATGTATTAAAGAACTGCTCAGCAGATACACCCTCCGGCATCTTCATGGCACTGTCCAAAGTAGCCAGTTCAACTTTACCACGTTCAAGCAGGCTGGTGTCACTTTTGGAAGTGGCCATTTCCCGTATGGCCATGTAGCATATATCGTGGGGGTTTATGAGGGAGACGATCATAAACCAGGGTTTATCATGGTCAGCCCTGATTAGTTTTGCGGCTTCTTCAGCCAATTCACCCCTTTCATCATCACTGAAATCAGTAAAGCCTAAAGCTTCAGGTGTTAAAGACTCGGGGAGATGCTCCTTCCCCCCGTAAAAAAGTTCGTAACCGGCTGTTTTCAGAAAGGATGCAATGGTTGTATTCAGGACCTCGCCGGCTCACCTGGGGGTATGTTCATGGAGCCTCCGTTCTCCCGGGCCTGTTTCCCTGTCTCATCTTGAAAGTAGCCCGGGAAACGTCCCGTCATTAAACTGACCCTTGCAGGTGAACACACTGGATTGGTGGTATAGGCACGGGTAAAACGTATGCCATTCTCAGCAATATAATCCATGGCCGGAGTCTTCAGCCATGGATTGCCGGCACAACTCATCATGCTGGCACTCTGCTGATCGGTATAAATATAGATGATGTTTGGCTTCCTATCCTCTTGCCTTTGGATTTCCCGAGCAGCCGAATAATAAAAGAATGAGGGATAATAGTATTAGTGATTTCATATGCATTTCGCTATTTTACTCCTCCGGGAGCCAGGGTGCACGACCTTGTTGATCGAGCGCTCTCTCCTCTTCAAGTAGGTTAATAAGTCTGTTTAGTTGCCCAGGTTCTGTTTCTGCCAGGTCATCTTGTTCATTTGGATCAACGGCAAGGTTATATAATTCAGCTGCTGCATTCTCTCTCGGGTAAACCAGCTTCCAGTCACCGTCTCTCAGGGCCATGCGAATATTCCAGTAATTCCAGTAAAAACGACGGGTGTCTCCGCTTCGCTTTTTTCACCCATAATATAGGGGCCAAATGTCCTGTCCATCCCACCCCAGGTCTTCCTCTGATTCATATCCAGTTACCAGCTTACAAAGCGTAGGCATCCAGTCCATAATATGAACCGGGGTATTTAATTTTCCCGGCTTAATGATCCCGGGCCAGTTGACAAAGGCCGGAACCCTGACGCCTCCCTCGTAGGGCTGACCTTTCTGACCGTGCAGGGGTCCGTTGGAGCTGAAATTACTGAATTTCGGATCCGGAGGAGGATACTGACCACCCGGATAATTGGGAAATCCGCCATTGTCTGATGAAACAATGATCAGGGTATTTTCGCGCTGACCGCATCTCTCCAATAGCTTCGATAACCCTGCCTATCTGGTAGTCAAGATGTGAAACTGCTGCACCAAACAGCTGTCGGGATGGATTGTCAATATGCTGATTATAGGCAAGCCACTTCGTCGCTCTCAACCAGGGGAGTATGAACTCCAAAATAGGGAAGGTACAGGAAGAATGGCTGCATCCTTTGGAAATGTATTTTCCAGCAGATCGATTGCGTTATCCGTAACCAGGTCATAGACATGACCCTCCTCATCCACGTATTCATCATTGCGATGCCAGGTCCGGGTATAGGTGGCTGTGTTAAGCCGATAGCGATGATCATACATCCCCAGGGCACCAGCCAGTCCGCCGTAGGAGTGATCAAAACCATATTTCAGCGGACCCCACATGGGAAGTGAACCAAGATGCCACTTCCCGGAAAGTGCCGTAGTATACCCAACACTTTTTAAGGCTGAGGCGAGGGTTTCCGTACCGAAGGGGAAGGCCTGGTCATTGCTTGCACTGGAGCAATGCAACACCATAGCGCGTGGGATAACGCCCGGTCATCAGTGACACGCGGGTGGGTGTACATTCCTGGTTTACATAGTGCTGCGTGAATTTCAAGCCTTCCTCTGCCAGCTTATCCAGGTTGGGTGAGCGGATATCATCGCTGTTGTAGCCAATATCGCCCCAACCCATATCATCGATGAGAATGAAAAGAATATTTGGTTTTTCCGGAATGTTTGCTTATGCTGCAGGATGAAATGACAGTCAGGCCAGCGGCAAGACCAATCATCGCCAGAGTCCTTATGCATTGTTTTTTCGGTTCATTCATTCATATGATTTAATGATCGTCCACCGGAAGTGTCTCTATGGCCTCATTGGGAATAATCCAGATATTTCTGAACTGGACCCGCGCAAGGTGATCCTGCAGCATGATGGGTCCTGGTTCAATCCCTTCGGCAAAACCCACACCCGTCTTGGTCTTTGATAATTACGTTATTATGAATTACAACTCCATTGTGGATCACGGAAATCCTGGCATTCTCGATCTTCTCTTCGATATTTTCCGGATTAAACCGTGCCGAGCGGAATAGAATATCATATGTTTCCCACTCTCCGTTCGGCTTGCCGACAATTACATCGGGGACCTTCTGCCTGTAGATCGAGCCCCCCATTCCGGGTGAAGGTTCCACTTGGAAGGAATTATAAATTTGCAATTCGTAGCGCTTCTGGATGTAGACCCCGCTGTTGGTATTTTCATTTTCAGGCAGTTTAAACTCCAGGTGAAGTTGAAAATCCTTAAAGAGTCCTGTCTGGTCATAATCCCCTGTATACGTTCACAGCCCCAGGTGGAATCACCCACCACTTCCATGATGCCATCCACTATTTTCCATCGTACCTCTCCCCCGTCACAATTGGTCCACTGGGAAAAATCGCTGCCGTCAAAGAGTACGATTGCACCCTCCGGTGCCGTTGAATAGATGGATGAGCTTTCCGCTTCTCCGGAACAGCCATATGAGTGTAAGCACAAGAAGGGATAAAACCCACAATTTTTGCAATTTCATGATGTGTCGTTTTTAAAGTATTGATTATACCTGATCCCTGATTACAAAAGGTTCTCTGTAATCCCTTGAAATATATTTATTTGCCTGTTCTGCATATGCCCCTTTAAACATCTCTTTATTCGAATCCATATTCAACCAGGGTCCCAGCACAATGGGTAGTTGCTTTCAAATTGAGCCCGTTGGCGCTCAGATGCTGACTGTTCTTTCCAGCTGCATCGAGTACCTCAAAATCCTTTCTGAAAACATCATTTACCTCTTCATAGGAGGCCTCCTTCCCTACCCTGTAGGATATATTCCCCATGTGACAAAGGGAAGCAGAGAGGTGGCCCTGCAAAATAGGGGTTCTGATATCTTCCTCTTTCCTGGACCGAACTGCCTTAACAAAATTCAGCACGGAGTTAACCGCTTTCTCCTTCAAATTCCTTGATTATATTACCGTCATTATCGTAAGCAATCTGTTTTCCCATATCCACAAATCCATCTTCACAAACGATGATATTGGATGTATTGGGGTTTGTGCTTTCCCATTCGTAGAAAAGTTTTACTCCTTTCTTTGTTGTGGTCCTGAAGGAATCCATGACAGGATCCTCCTTGCTCCTGGATAATCCCCGAACCTCAAAGAGGATTGGGGCCGTTGCATAGTCGAAAAGTGTAATACTTGTATTGGGTGTCTCACCATCATCATCATAATCATATCTTCCTCCGAAGGTAGATCACCCTGGAGGGCAGATCCTGATGGCCAAGAACCCACCGGCACAGGTCCAGGTGATGGGGACCGTTGTTCCCGATCTCGCCATTACCGAAATCCCACTGCCAGTGCCAGTCATAATGAAGGTTAATTCTTGGCAGAGGGCCCATGGGGGCAGGTCCGCAGTATAGGTCATAATCGGCGGTTCGCGGGATATAGCCTCCGGAAGCCTGCACCTTCCCCATGCTTGTCCGTCGCTTATAAACCCATGAATGGCAGTATTCAATTTTACCCAGGGCACCACTCTGAATATAATTGACAGCTGCCTCGATCTTTGTGTTTGAGCGCATGTCGTGATCGGCCTGGACGATCCTGTCATATTTAGCAGCTGCTTCAACCATTTTGCGACCTTCCCAAATATTATGAGAAACAGGTTTCTCCACGCATACATCCTTCCCGGCCTGGCAGCCCCACACGGTGGCAAGTGCATGCCAGTGATTGGGAGTAGCCACCGATATGGCATCAATATCCTTGTTTTCCAGCATCTTTCTGATGTCTGAATAGGCTTTGGCCGGACGGGCTCCCTTGTCATACATGATTTTTGAACATCGATCGATACTGGCCAGGTCAGGATCACATAAGGCAATCACATTTACATTTGGAAAGTTCAGATAGGAGTCCTCAAGATGTGCCCAGGATCCATGGTTTCGACAACCAACAACGCCCAATATTGATCGTGTCATTTGCACCGGCTATCCGGGACATGCTGGCTGCAGTACTATACCCTGGAGCCATGCCCAGACCAATCCCGGTAAGGGCTGTAGTTTTTATAAAGCTTCTCCTGTTTTGTTTTGTTCATCATTGAATTTTATTGTGTTTTAAGTTTGTTTCAAAAGGCCAGTTATACCAGGCTGATGAGTACTGCTTCAATCCCAGATCGAAGCGCATCTCGATACACTTCCAGGCTGTGGAGCTCAGAGATCCCCACCGGATTTAAAGCTAATTCCTGAATCATCTGCTGGCGGGTCGATTTGACCGGTGATAATACATCCTGCCTCCATCCATATACACCTCAAAGGAGCTGGCATCAATTAGCAGCTCTATATCAAATATATATGCTCCAGGATTGACCGTATTATAAAGGTTATCATTGAGTGTCCCCTTGTACCCGTTGAATTTTATAAGCGGATTACCACGGTAAGTAATATTAAAGCTCAGATCTCTTTTTAGTTCAATCCTGGCCTTGACATGCAGTGGTCCTGGTTTGATCTCCTGAAGATTCCTGTTTGCTTCATCCTGGTTCAGATCATTCCAGTTCCAGTTCTTCCCGTGCAATAATTCTACCTCCTCAATGGGATTATGAAAAACCCGGACTCCTTCCTGAGTGCTTTTTAGCGTAATCTCTGTAGGGAAACACATCATCTGGCTAAACCTCATACCGGGATGCTGAGTCCTTCCCCAGGCCATCTGGATTCTTCTTCCGTCGGGCACATCATTAAAGGTTTGAGCCGCATGAGCCAGCCCATAGGTCACTTTATACTTTCCTTTTTCAGGTGTAAACACTTTGCCGTTGAATTCCCCTATCATATATGAGTTATCGACACCATACATGATCCATTTGGTGTGATTTGGGTCACCATCAACAGCTAATTCAAAAAGTTCAGGACACTCCCAGAATCCCATTGTATGACTTTCATACTGCCACTCTTTAAGATTCTTTGAAGTATAGATACTTACTCCATCCAGTTCAAAGAGGGCCATAACCCAACTCTGATCAGGCTCATACCAGAACACTTTAGGGTCGCGTGTCTGAGCAGAATTCCAACTCTCCCTGCTATCAATAACCGGGTTTTCCTCATATTTTCTAAAAGTGCGACCCTTATCGGTACTATAGGCCACGCATTGGACCTCATGCATTGGTTCAGATCTGTCGGCTGTATATATGGCCACCATCACATTCTCTCCCCAGCCGGCAGTGTTGTTTCGATCAATAACCGCAGATCCTGAGAACATGGTTCCGAGTTCATCTGGATACAGAGCATCATTCAACTCCTCCCAGTGAATAAGATCTTTACTCACCGCATGTCCCCAGTGCATATTTCCCCATTTTGTCTCATAGGGATTGTGCTGAAAAAAAAGATGATACTCCCCTTCAAACCAGACCAGTCCGTTAGGATCGTTATTCCAACCCACACGAGGTGTAAAGTGAAACTGCGGACGCAAGGCTTCCCTGTAGAGGCTGTCCTCACCGGCAAAGCGATCCGACTGATAAATCTTGTCGATCCCGGTGGACTTTGGCATCAAAAATCAGGGAGAGTTTCTTCCCCTTATAGGCGGAAACATCAGTAAAAACCCAATAATCAATCGTTCTCTCCAGCGAGTCTGATCTCTGAATATGTTAAGCGTATCCCCATCCAGTACAAATTTCATCATCTGCCTGTCCCGGGCCATCTCCACAGGATAATTCAGATACTGCTTGTCGATCCGGAAACTTCTGAGCACTTCCTGACCATTAAGCATCATTCATGGAGAAACCCAATAATAAGCCAAATGTAAAAAAGAGTGAAACAGCTGTTTTCTCAATGGGCTTTAATTTCATTATGCAATATATTATTTACTTCCGAAACTGAAGGGTTCTTTAGAGACACATTTTTATTTTCCGTATACTTTGGATCGCGAATCACAGTTATTTACCACAATTTTCATTCATGGAACAATATTGAATTTCCAACTTTCAATCATGAATCGCGACATGTTATCATCCGTGAAATAGTAAAAGTACGGTTTACCTCAACCCATCTAAAAAGGACCTGAATACTCGTTAGTCTTTCACGAGCTCATGGTAGAGGATTGGGGTGATATCAATTGGCCATTTCCCTATCCTGTTCTTCTCCTCCTTTGGAAAGATCAACTCCATCAGCAGTAAGAATTTCTTGAACTTTTCTTACATCAATTTCTCTGGGTACCTTATTTCCCTTGGAACAAAGGGAAGCAGCCACGCCTGCTGCATGTCCGGTTGCAAAACAATTTCCCATGCTTTTCCCTGCTGAGGCTCCCTCGTGTGTAGCAGAAATACATCGTCCGGCTGCAAGAAGACCGTCAATCTTATCAGGGACAATGGACCTGTAGGGCACCTGGTGGATTTTCATGGGTGCCACCCTTACGAATCCAATATCCAGAAACCCACTTCTCCAGGCAATGACGTCATCGAATTTTTTGCCATCTTGAGCATCCTCTTCCGTTAAAATATATGCTCCCTGGATCCTCCTGCTTTCCCTGACACCCATCTGTGGGGAAACCCCAACTAACTCGCAATTTTTAAGGTCACCTGATCCAAACTCACGCATGGCTTGAGTCATCTGAACCACTTGTCTGCGACTGAGACATTCGGCTTCAGAGAATTGAAAAGGATCCGTAATGTCAAAATTTCCCAGGTCACGGGTACCTGCATGATTAATATAGTAATGATGTGAGTTTGAAACCTTTTAAGACTCCAGTTTTTTGGCACAAGGGGATATTTTACCCTTGCCTTCTCCCCGACCCCGTCCATGTCACCGCTTTCAAATGTATTCATATTGGCTACATTAAACAACATGGTTTGTGGTGAAAGATTCCCGATCTCTTTTAATGTTGGTGCCCCGGCAAAAAAGGCTACATCAGCATCACCCGTGCAATCCACCACAACATCTGCCCGTACCTCTGTAAGGCCAGATTTGGTGGAGATGATTACACCTTTAATCCGGTTCCCCTCCATGAATGTATCCACCACCCTGGCATGGACAAGGTATTTGCAGCCCACCTCATCCAGGGCATCCAGTACAGCAGCTTTCATATAATCCACATTCACATAAAACTGATGGGTGCTGATCCTGACAGCCTGGGAGCCATATTCCTGAAGTTTTTGCAGCAGAAGTTCATGTACGAAACCCCTCGGCTCTTCATGGGGTCTCATCTGGTTCATGCACATTCCAAGCCCCCAGGAGGCCACCCCCCCAAAAAATCCATAATTCTCTAAAACAAGGGTTTCCACACCTGTTTTAGCGGCACCGATAGCAGCACCTATGCCGGCAGGTCCGCCCCCCACCACCAGTACCTTGGTTTTAATGATCTGATTTCGCTTCTTGTTTATAATCTGTTGATAGACATATCCGGATGCTTTTACTGATTGGATCCCAAGGATGCCCAGAGCAGATGCTGTAAGGAAATTTCGACGCTTCATTTTATAATTTTTTAGATTGTTAATAAAACCGTTTTGATCTGATCTATTCAGCAGGACTAAGCTTTATTGCAAAACCACCTCTCTCCTGCATATCAATTGAAAAACGATTGAAATATTCGCCGTACGTGCTTCGAGGGTCATTAAATTATGGAATTGCCGCCGTTCGCCTGTTGGCATCGTGTTCCCATGGAGCTCAAGGAGAAAAATTTTATCCATTCCCAGCTCAAAAATCCAGTCTCTCATTTCTAAACTTCGTTGTGCATCCTCATAATCCCTCCAACCCCGGGGATTTTCGTCAAGTGTATTGTGATCAAAATAATCAATTTTAGCTCCTTTAAGTCCCCATTGGGCGTAACGCTCCATGGTCTCAATTGCTTTTTCACGCGTATCAAATTCACTGGTATGCGCCCAGCCAATCACATGAACATTTTTCACCATAAATCTCGATATTTCCGTCTCCTGGAATTTTAAAACTGAAAGCTACACCATCGTTATAAACACGGAATAAGAGCGATGTGCAGAGATGATCTCTCTTGACCTGGCTATTTCCGGATCTTCATCTGCGCTCTTTATACAACCGGACGGGAGAAGTACAAGCATACATAAAAAGAGACCTTCTCCTAAATAATTCCCGATTTGTATGCTTCTCTTCAATGTTTATATATTCATCTGTTTTAGAATCCAGCGGTTCATCATCACCAGAATAGTCATGATGATGGCCCATTGTACAAGGCAGGTCATCAGACTATAGGTACTCAGGGGATTAAACCACTGATCCACTGTGGCAGAGAGGGATAGCCACCAGACCAGAAGAACAGTTGCTGCAAGGGGGATGAAAAATTTCATCACTATTTCCCACCAGGTTCCAAGCTTCCAGTCATCATTGTTGCCCATGATATCAACCTTCCTCAGATTAGATAAGCCGTGCCTGATAAAAATAAAGGCCATGAAAGCACCCGAAAGCATGAGTGCCAGTCCCCATACAAAGTCCTGATTGCTCAGGATATTCAGGTTCCGGGCCGAGGGGATGCCAAACAGGTAAGAGATTAATACAACACTGAGGATAGCAACAGGGCGTTTCATACCTCCATCCATGAGAATGCGGGTGGGCAATTCCACCTGTGCAATCAGGGAGGAAAAACCGGCAAATGTTAATCCCAGGAAAAAAAGAATAGAGAGGGGATTCCCAAAAAGCATGCGGGCAAATAGCTGGGGCATCCATATAAAGGTTAATCCGGTGGAGGCCGGACCACTGGTTCGCATGATCTCCAGGATCTCCGGCTTTGTCATCCCCATGTCGGTTTGCAGAACGGCAAAGACGGTACCGAATATCATCATACCCGCTAAAAGGGAGATGAAGTTATTTCCCATTCCGGTAAAAAATGCATTTTTGACAATCCCGAATTTCCTCTTCATATAGATCGCATAGGTCATGAATAAACCCCAGCCGGCACCTGTATCCCATGCATTTTGTGTGAGTGCCTGTATCCAGATTCGGGGCTTCCCCAATTGGCTCCACTCGGGTTTGAACAGGTAGGCTACTCCATCCCAGGCACCCTCCAGGGTAAGTGCCCGAATCACACTCAAAATGAGAATGACCAGAAGTGTGGGAATGAGAATTTTGTTCACCTTTTCAATAGAAGACACCCCCTTCCAAATAGCCAGAGCCCCAAAGCCCATGGCCAGGGCATGTGATACCAGGGGCCATCCCCCACTCTGATAATGATTCCAGATTTCCATGGATGCTGCCATGGAAGTGGGGAGAGGGTGAGTGAGGGTGTAGATGAAATAGTAGATACACCATCCAACCACAACGGAATAGAAAAATGTAATGGCGGTAGCAACAAAAGCAACAAAAGCTCCCATCCAGGCAAACCTGCGACCAGCCGTTTTGATGAAGGTTCCGACAACCCCGCTCCTGTATTTCATCCCAAGGGCATATTCCCCGATGATTAAAGGGATGCTCCACAGAAACAGGAATGCGATCCAGGCGATGAGAAAAGCACCTGCCCCTTCCTCTCCCCCATTTTGGGCAACGATCCTTGGGAATCGCCAGATATTTCCGGTCCCGATTGCAATTCCCAGGGCACTGAGGATAAATCCCAATCTTGAGGAAAAATGCAGGGCTGGTGATGAACGATTGCCTTTTGACATAACATGAAGCTTTTAGGGTAAGAGGTTTATTTGTTTGTGGCAGGAATTCCAGATTAAATACAAGGTCCCTAATTTACTAACATTAACCGTATTTCCTATGGAAATAGCTGGAGGTGGTCCCTCTGCAGGCCATACAATCCGGGGATAAAAAATGATTCCGCATGTTATTTATCAAATACAATGACGCCTCTCAGGTGCTGCCCTTTCAGGAGGTTGGCATATGCATCGTTTATCTCGTCGAGGGTATACACATTTGAAATGAGTGAATCAAGATCCAACTCCTTCTTTTCATACATCTCTTCATACCCCATCAAGTCACTTACCGTATTCTTTGTCCCGTAATAGGACCCCTTAATGGTCTTTTCCTGCCTGGTGACAGCAGCAGCATTGAATTTTGTTTGTGAGCTAACAGGGGGAATCCCGATGAACGAAGCCGTCCCGCCCGGTCTTAAACAGACTATTGACAACTCCTGTGACTCAACATCCCCGGCAGCTTCAAAAACGTAGTCGATTTAAATCGACTACGTTTTTGAAGCTGCCGGGGATGTTGAGTCACAGGAGTTGTCCATAGTCTGTTTAAGACCGGGCGGGACAGCTTCGTTCATCGGGATTCCCCCGGTTAGCGCGCATACCAAATTCAGTGCAGCTGCTGTCACCAGGCAGGAAAAGACCATTAAGGGGTCCTATTACGGGACAAAGAATACGGTAAGTGACTTGATGGGGTATGAAGAGATGTATGAAAAGAGGGAGTTGGATCTTGATTCGCTTATTTCAAATGTGTATACACTCGACGAGATAAATGATGCATATGCCAACCTCCTGAAAGGACAGCACCTGAGAGGCGTCATTGTATTTGATTAATAACATGCGGAATCATTTTTTATACCCGGGTTGTCTGGCCTGCAGAGGGACCATCTCCAGCAATTTCCCTAGGATATACGGTTAATGTTATTAAATTAGGGACCTTGTATTTAATCTGGAATTCCTGCCACAGACAAATAAAACTCTTACTTTAAATGCTTCATTTTTATGTCAAAAGGCAATAATTCAGCACCTGCCAAGCACTTTTCCTCCCGCCTGGGATTTATAATCAGTGCCCTGGGTATTGCAATCGGGACCGGTAATATCTGGCGCTTTCCGAGAATTGTTGCTCAAAACGGGGGAGAGGAAGGAGCAGGGGCCTTTCTCATCGCCTGGATCGCATTCCTGTTTCTGTGGAGTATACCTTTAATTATCGGGGAGTATGCACTGGGTATAAAATACAGGAGCGGGGTTGTCGGGACCTTCATAAAGACGGCCGGCCGCAGGTTTGCCTGGATGGGAGCTTTTGTCGCTTTTGTGGCCACTGCCATAACATTTTTCTATTCCGTGGTGGTGGGCTGGTGTATCTACTATTTCATATACACCCTCACCCATCCTCTCCCCACCTCCATGGCCGCATCCATGGAGATCTGGAATCATTATCAGAGCGGGGGCTGGCCCCTGGTTTCTCATGCCCTGGCCATGGGCCTGGGGGCACTGGCAATCTGGAAAGGGGTTTCTTCCATCGAAAAGGTAAATAAAATTCTCATTCCCACACTTCTGGTGATTCTCATTTTGTGTGTGGTTCGTGCCCTCACCCTGGAGGGTGCCTGGGATGGAGTTGCCTACCTGTTCAGGCCCGAGTGGAGCCAACTGGGAAAGCCCAGCATATGGATACAGGCGCTCACACAAAATGCATGGGATACGGGTGCCGGTTGGGGTTTATTCATGACCTATGCAATTTACATGAAGAGAAAATTCGGGATTGTCAAAAATGCATTTTTCACGGGGATGGGAAATAACTTCATCTCCCTTTTAGCCGGTATGATGATTTTCGGGACCGTCTTTGCGGTTCTCCAAACCGATATGGGGATGGCGAAGCCGGAAATTCTGGAGATCATGAGAACCAGCGGACCGGCCTCAACCGGTTTGACCTTTATCTGGATGCCCCAGCTATTTGCCCGCATGCTTTTCGGGAATCCCCTTTCCATTCTTTTTTTCCTTGGATTGACATTTGCCGGTTTTTCTTCCCTGATTGCACAGGTGGAATTGCCCACCCGCATTCTCATGGATGGAGGTATGAAACGCCCTGCGGCCATCCTGAGTGTGGTATTAATCTCTTACCTTTTTGGCATCCCCTCGGCCCGGAATCTGAATATCCTTAGCAATCAGGACTTTGTGTGGGGGCTGGCACTCATGCTTTCGGGTGCTTTCATGGCCTTTATTTTTATCAGGCATGGCTTATCTAAATTACGGAAGGTCGAAATCCTGGGCAACAAGGATGATTGGAAGCTTGGTATCTGGTGGGAAATGGTAATGAAATTTTTCATTCCTTTTGCAGCAACTGTTCTTCTGGTGTGGTGGCTATCCCTCTCTGCCACGGTGGATCAGTGGTTTAATCCCCTGAGTACTTATAGTCTCATGACCTGCCTGGTGCAATGGGCCATCATCATGAGCATTTTTGTGATGATGAATCGCTGGATATTGAAACATATGAATTAATAAACATTGAATAGTCCTGACTAACTTAAAACATAGATTATGTCTTACAAA
>CAVQUO010000016.1:0-106515 GCA_963716765.1 uncultured Bacteroidota bacterium
AATCAATATCCCACCATACTCCTGCGCCAAATTTCTCTTCAATGATGCCTGGTTGTGCTGCAAGTGCAGCATCCAGACTTGGACCATTGTTAATTGCTTCTGACCATAAGGATAAGGTTGTCTCACAATCACACCGAGGCCGGGATATAGTGATTCAACAGGCTCTGTGGTTGCACAGTAAACCGGAAAACCGGTACGGCGAATTTCGGCCCAACCCTGGTTCCCATCGGGATAGAGTGCGCACCACTTCTGATCGCCAATCAGTTCACGCTGATTAGCTGCTCCGTTAAAAGCTACAAGCGGTTCTGAGAGATAATCACCAATCTCAATGCCATATTCATCAAAGCTTGCCTGTATGGCTGCATTATACGCCTCCTCTGCGGTCATGCCCACATTCCAGCCATTCAGAGCCGCTTCCGCATAGATAAAGAGTACTTCCGAATATCTCATCAACCTGGTGGGTGAATCATCCGAGCGGAACTCTTCAATTCCCATGATGGACAGGTCCGGGGTATTCTGACCCAGTGTTCCCAAAGGAAGTCCAACATACTCACCGCTAGTGGCTGCACGTTCTGCATAAACACCAAGCCTGACTGTGTCCATTCTGGCTTTCATAAATTCCACCAGATATTCTGCTGTGACATTTTCCTGAATGGCCTCCTGTCCGGGAACCATATAATAGGGACTTCTGTATGTCGCATCGCCGGGCAGCCAGTATTTAAAGGCTGCATTGCTTACGTCATCAATCACCGGGTAGGTTGATGAATTCCCTGCAATCTCTTCAATCCCTGCCTGAGCTGTTCCAGGATCAACCCTTGACATGCGCATATATACACGCAACAACAATGAGTTGGCGAATCTTTTCCACATCATCATGTCACCATCAAACACAATATCAGCCGAACCAATATTCTTATCCACATCGATCATGGAATTGGCTTCTTTCAGCTGTACGATCAGGTCCGCATAAATACTCTGCTGGCTATCATACTTGGCCGTGATCGTGCCACTCTCCAGGTTATCACCGCTAAGCGCTTCTGTGTAAGGAATATCCCCAAACCAATCCGTGATATTCTGGTAAGCATATGCCCTCAGAATCTTTGTGACAGCAACCCAGTTTGCATCTTCTGCCTCAGCAGCAGCATCCATTGCAACCTGCAGGTCTTTCAGGTGTCCACTGTAATAATTAAAATTTGTGCCAGACCCGTCTCCCTGATATCGGTCACCATGAACATACACATCCCTTACATTATAGCGGGACCAGCTTACAACTCCGCTTAACACGGGATTATAAGTTCGGAGAATGCTATTCTGGGCATTCGAAACCAGTGAGGAATAGGGTACCTTGGTCAGGTCGTTAGGACTGGTATTCATCTCTTCAAAATCTTTTGTACAGGCAGCAAGAGCCAGTACCAGAATAAAGAGAAACAGTTTGTTTATATATTTTTTCATTTTCTATATTTTTTAATTCATCAAAAAATCAGATCGCTGATTTAAAATGTAAATTTCACCCTGAAACCAATATTCCTGGCCGAGGGGTTTGATCCAAATTCTGATCCCTGTGATGTCTGCCTGGCATCTCTGCTGGAAACTTCAGGATCAAAATTTTCCACATTTGTATAGAGGATCGCCAGATTTCTACCGAATACGGAGAGATCAACGCCATTCAGAACTTTCTGGGATCCAAGAATAGATCTGGGAAGTGAATAGGTAAGTGACATCTCACGCAACTTCACATAGGTGGCATCATACAGTCCATCTCTCAGCCCTTGGCAAACGGATTCCAGCGGAAACCATCCAGGTCCTGATAGATATTATTGGGAGTGCCATCTTCAAAAACACCATCAAATAGCCAACCACCACCATCTTCAATCGGATCCCTTACAGGTACTCCATTGGCATTATTCCCGGTTGTGTGTTTCAGTGACACCAGTCGCCCAACCATCCGCATTGGTTCTGGACCAAATATCTCCACCAACTTTGGCATCAATAAGAACACTTAAGTTAAAGCCTTTATAGCTAAATGAGTTGTTAAGTCCTGCCATCCAGTCAGGCATGATGTTACCAAGTTTTTTCATTTCACTGGTCATGGGTACACCATTCTCATCAACCATGGGTTTTCCATTGGCATGGTATACAAAACCTTTACCCCACATATCACCATAGGCTCCACCAACATCAGCAACTACAGTGATTTGATTACCTTCAGTTTTGTACAGCTCGAGTCTCTCAATATCCCCGTTCAGTGCAACAATTGTACTGTTATTCTTGCTCCAGTTTAACATGATATCCCATGAAAAATCGCCCCTGGCAACCGGTGTTCCAGATAACATTATTTCAATACCGTTGTTGTCAACCTGGCCTGCATTAATGGTCTGAGAGTCATAACCTGAAGTACTGGACACTACTGCACTCAGGATTTGATTTTTCGCAACTGACTTATAATATGTGAAATCAAGACCCAGTCGGCTTTGGAAGAATCTAAGGTCAAGTCCAATTTCTGGTGAAGTGATCAGCTCATTGACCAGGTTCAGAGGTGGCATTGTATTCGTGAGGCTGTACAAGGGATTGTTCCCGTAGGGGTTAGATGCATTATAGGTTGCATTTAAGCGATATGGGTCCGTATCATTACCCACCTGTGCCAGTCCCAGTCGCAGTTTACCAAAAGTGAATACATCCGGATCCAATCCGAAGGTCTCAGTAAAGATCCAGCTGGCAGTAACAGAAGGATAGAAATAGGAATTATTATCCACCGGTAAAGTTGAGGACCAGTCATTTCTACCTGTAAGATCCAGGAATATTTGACCCTTCTATTCAGCTGAAATCATAGCATAAAGACTCTGGATCTCTTTTTGGCTCTGATAATAAGATGTGGTGGGTGTCTCTTTAGCATTTGATAAAGAATAGACATCAGGAACCACAAGTTTTGCAACCGTTGAACGTTGATTAGTGTATTGATTGTTCATAATGTTGCCACCAATACTACCGGATAATGTAAAGTCCTTTGAAATTTCCTTTCTGGCAAAGAGGAGAAAATCGGCATTGGTCTCCTGTCGGAAATAAATTACTGACCTGATATCTGCCTTCCCTGTAATTTATACTGTGATAGGCTCTTTTCACCTCCACCTTTTCAGTTTGATAATCGGTACCGGCCCTCACCGTTAAACTTAACCAGTCAGTAAATTCATATTTCAACGAGGCCGTTCCAATCAATCTGTTTTTTGTCTGCGGATTCAGCCAATTGTATGCCATCCAGTAAGGATTATCATGCCATCTGTTAATCCAGCTGATGGGCGTACCATCGGGATTCTCAATATTGTTTTTCATGTATTCCCAATCAGCCTGCCTGGCTGTCCATACAGTTTGCATACCAACGTTAGTTAAAGGTATAACCCGTTCCATTATAATTTCCACTGGAATTAAGGTAGGAAACTTTGGCTATCAAAAGAGAGCTTGTCTGTCAGATAGGTTTCTCCGGAAAAATTGATCGTATTCTTAATCTCGATTGGTATTCGGGGTCATCCCCTTCTGATTGGAGTTGGTAAGTGAGAGACGCATATTTCCCCACTTACCACCATTGCTAACAGCAACATTGGTGATGGCAGTAACTCCTGTTTCATAATAGCTCTTGACATTATCAGGATGTGATATCCAGGGAGTCGCCTGTCTTACACCATTAACAACTGGAGAATCAAATTGAGGGAGACTCAGTATCTGTCCTGCAGTCTGAGGAAATCCTGCCTCAACAGCCCAATACATTTTTCCGCCCGGAACAATATCCTCAGGCTGTATCACATAATCCAGGCGCGGACCAAAACTCTCATCCACACCGTCATTCTTTCCACCATTCAATCCGTCCTCATACCAGAACTGGCCACCACCTCCCTGACCGTATTCATTCTGAAAATCGGGTAATAGAAGAGGATTGCTGAAAGTGGTTGAATTTTCCACTTCAACGGCAAAGCCTTTCTTGCTTCCACTTTTAGTGGTGATCAGGATCACACCGTTTGCTCCCCTTGAGCCATAAAGTGCAGCGGCACTTCCGCCCTTCAGAACGGTCATAGTCTCAATATCGTTGGGATTGATATCGGAAGCACCAGTACCCATATCGACGAGGTCAGGTTCAAAACCGGTATTGGGGTCTTCACCACCACTTCTTCTAAAACCTGTACTAACAATCGAATTATCAATGGGTACTCCATCCACTACAAAGAGTGGTTGGTTGTCTCCTTTCAGGGATTGGTTTCCCCGGATAATAATCCGTGATGAGGCACCAACGTTACCATTTGAACTATTTACATAGACTCCGGCTGCCCGGCCCGACAATGCATTGATCACGTTGGTTTCGGCACTTTTCTTAAGCACCTCGCCGTCAACATCCTGGACTGCATATCCGAGTGCTTTTCGCTCTCTCGAAATACCCAGTGCTGTTACGACCACGTCATCCAGGAGAATGTTGGATGCTTTCATCTCAACATCGAAAACCGTTCCGGATGCGCTTATCTTCACCTCTTGTGTCATCATACCGATGAAAGAAAACTGGATCGTTCCAGTTGAGCCTTCGGTTTTCAACTCATATTTTCCTTCAACATCTGTAATGGTACCAACTGAGGTTCCTTTAATTACTACTGTAACTCCGGGTATAGGCGTTCCATCCTCACTGGAAGTTACCGTTCCTGTGATGCTTTTACCCTGGCCAAAAGACGACAGAGCTATAAGCAACAAAAGAATCGTGGAAATGGTAAATTTTTTCATAGATTTTCGGTTTAAATATTTAGGTGCTGTAATTTGCTATAAAAATCAGCTCCATTCAAATTTTCATCCATATTTTTCACATTTATTTTGATCTTTAAAGTAATTATATACTATTATTCATAAAAGGTATACTATCCTGTCCTGATTTGAATTGATCCAAAAATAGCAGGTCCTCTTTTGATAAAAAGCCTGATTTTGTTTGTAATTTTCATTATTGAAAATGATTCATCCATTTTTTTACATATTGTAATTATTCATATATTTCAGCATATAAAATTTTCAGGGACAGAAAGCAGGCGGGTGTGATTGAAGAATTCATGGAAGCTGAAAGAACAAAAGCCTTACAAACCATGACTAATGAGCGTTTCTAAAATAAATAGAATGAGATTTACAGGAACATTTATATGGACCATTGTGGTCGGCCTGTTAAGCATTTCCAGCTGTAGCAGCAGAGAAGTAAAAACCTCCATACCATCGAAACCTAATATAGTTTTTATGCTGATTGATGACCAGGCATGGAATTTACTTGGTAAAGATGGAAGATACACCTTTTTAAAAACCCCTAACCTGGATCAGCTTGGTAAAGAAGGCCTGGTTTTTGAAAACGCCTTTGTAACAACTTCATTGTGTTCTCCAAGCAGGGCCAGTTTCCTAACTGGTAGTTACGCGCATACCCATGGTGTATATGTCAATTCCTATGCCGATCCGAATCCGGCTGTGTCCTTGCTTCCCAAAGTGCTTCAGGAGGCAGGCTATGAGACGGCTTTCCTGGGTAAATGGCACATGAAGCGAGGTGCGCAGCCAAGGGAGGGTTTTGATTACTGGCTCAGTTTTGACGGACAGGGTCAATATATTGATCCGCCCTTGAATGAAAACGGCCGGGACTTCATTGAAAAGGGATATATGACTGATATTCTGACCGATTATGCCACACGATGGATGAAAGAAAGCCGGGAAAAGCCTTTCTGCCTCTTCCTGTGGCATAAAGCAGTACATGCCCCATTCACCCCTGCGCCACGTGATTCTGCAGCTTTTCCAGATGCCTTAATCCCGGAATACGAAAACTGGTATGACACAATGGAGGGGAAGCCTGAATGGCTGCGAAGGGGATGGCTTTATGGTGTGCATAAGCAACCATGGGAAGAGAGTGAAGGAATGCCTGTGCCAGAGAAAATCGAACCCCATCCCTGGGATCCTCAAAATCCCAGATGGTTGAACTATCTGAGGGCAATGCTGGCGGTGGACGAAAGTATGGGAATTGTGATGAAATGCCTGGAAGATATGGAAATACAGGACAATACTATCCTGGTCTTCGCAAGTGATAATGGTTTCTTTTTAGGTTCACATCAGCGTAGTGATAAGCGCCTGATGTACGAGGAATCGCTTCGTATTCCATTGATAATAAGGTACCCCGAGATGATTGAAGCAGGATCCAAAAACAGCAATCTGATTCTTAATATAGATATTGCCCCCACTTTGATCGAACTTGCGGGAGCCAAAGTTCCGGAGGATATGCAGGGAGCATCAATGGTTCCCCTGCTAATGAATGAGGATGCTGAATGGCGGGAATCTTTCCTGTATGAATATTTTCAGGAATCTTATGCTCCGGGATTTGTAACGGCAACAGGTGTGCGAAATAATAGATACAAGTACATCGAGTATCCGGATATGACAGATGATATTGACGAGTTGTATGACCTTGAAAATGATCCGGGCGAGATGATTAATCTTATAGGCAGTCCGGATCATCAGACGCTCAGATCGGAGCTGAAAATGGAACTGGAAAGGCTTAAAAAAGAGACCGGGTATTTCGACCCCGGAGTTTACTAAAGAGTAAAAAACAGAAACCAATAAAAAGAAAACCTGATTGATTAAATCGAGTTGTACAGTTCTTATTGCTGTAATCGTGCTCTCGGCCCAGTTCCATGAGATCTACAGCCAGGAAGAAGCATTGGAAGTGTCTTTTCCCTATTCCTACCGTGTGCAAAAATGCAGCCACCCTCCGCATATTAATTCAGTATGGGATAAAGCATTCTGGAATGAGGTATTGCCAGCCAGTTTAGACAACTTCATGGGAGAAAAACCTTCACACTTTCCGGAAACAAATGTAAAGCTCAGATACGACAGCCACTATATATATGTTATTTTCAATGTGCAGGACCAGTATGTCAAAGCAGTGGAAAAGAGAAGAAATGGAAAAGTATGGCACGACAGCTGCGTAGAACTCTTTTTCTCACCAGGTCCTGATGTAAAAAGAGGGTATTTCAATTTTGAAACCAACTGCAAAGGGGTCTATCTCTTTCAGTACCATGCAGGAGAGGGTGCATCTTCAGGATTCGTGGATAAAAAAGACTGCAGGGACATTCGTGTTGCCCACTCCTTACGTAAAAATGTAAGGCATGAATTAGCAGAGCCGGTAAGCTGGACCGTGGAATACCGCATACCCATCGGGATACTTGAGAAATACATTGAAGTGGAAAGACCAGGCCCGGGAACGGTATGGCGGGCAAATTTCTACAAGTGCGCCGATAAAACATCGCATCCTCACTGGCTTACCTGGGCTCCCGTGAAACATCCTAAACCTAAATTTCACCTTCCTGAATTTTTTGGCAGACTAGAATTTGAATAATCATCATGATCGTATTTTTATCTCATATTAACCTACAAATAATGAAGAACAGCCTCCCCCTTTTACTCAGTATCATTTTATTTATGATAAACAACAGTGTATCTTCACAGATACAGATAGATCCCTCTGTCGGTGTCACACTTGAGAATAAATTTGCCCGGTATGTTTTTGAGCCTGTGGGATTGGGATTATCTTCCATGATCGATCTGCAATCAGGATTCAATCATATTGATACGGTTGAAGGCCACCATCTGTTATGGGAAGTGACATTTGGCAAAGGGACCCAGCGTCCCGCCATTGATAATAATTACAAACCCTGTGATTACGGAAGTATAATTAGACGAGCCAATGGCGACCAGGTGCTTGTCCTTGAATGGAATGACCTTCGCTTCTGGGAAGAGGACAGCATAGTTTCGGTACAGGTAAGTATAGAACTGCCCGTCGATCAGGGCATTGCCACATGGAAAATAACTGTCAGCAATCGATCCGACTACTGGGGCTTGTGGGAGGTTGCCTGCCCGGCTGTCAACGGTTTTCCTGCTGATGGAAAATATGATATCGCAATCCCTGTTACGGGAACCGGTGGTCACCTGTTAAAGAATTGGAGCGGTACATTTAAAAAAAGATCGCCTTCAGGCTTTTTCCCCATGCAGTTCATGTCTTTTAATGCAGATTCCAATGGGGTGTATTTTGCAGGCGGGGATGGTGAATCGAGAGCCAAGGATTTCTATTTTGACTCAAAAGATCAAAAGCTGTCCCTGATCAGGTACCCTGAAAATATGGGAGTGGCCGGTTCAGACTTACCCGGCTATTACCAGGTCTCATTCGGACCCTTCCAGGGTGGATGGCTGGAGGCTGCTCACAGATATCGGGAATGGGCACTCAAGCAAGTTTGGACCGCCAAAGGGACGATATCCCAACGGCCCGACTTCCCTGAAATTGCCACGAATATTGGTTTCTGGGTGCGCGATACATGGGTATGGGATTTACCTCCGGGGGTTGATAAAAATACCGGAGATCCTTTCACATGGCTGAAAGATGACCGGGATCCCCACGAAATGAACCTGCCTTTCCTGGAGGCAATGAAGCGCATGGAAGTCCCCATAGCCTTCCAGTGGTATGGATGGCATCATGTACTGTTTGACAATGAGTACCCTCACTTCCTGCCTCCCCTGAAAGGATTTAAGGAGCGGGTCAAAGAACTGGTCGATGCAGGAGCACTTATTGTACCCTATATTAACGGGCTGAGTGCTGACAGCAAGATTTCTGACTGGGATAAATTCGATCCGCATGCCATAAAGGACCAGGCAGGCGGACTGCATCAGAAATTCTACAGGGATGGTGCAGGAAGGCTCACGCCCATGTGTCCCAATCAGAATTTCTGGCATTATAGCATCAATAACGTGGTCGACAGCATCATCAATGTTTACGGTGCCAATGGGATTTATATGGACGAGATCTCCTGCAATTCTCATGAATTGTGCTTTAATCCTGATCATCGTCACCCGCTGGGAGGGGGACGATACTGGGCAGATGGCTACCGGAACCTCTACCGGAAAACGCTTAACATCGCTCACCAGGATGGGAAAAATATAGTGATCACTTCCGAGTCGGCCAATGAGATTTTCTTCGACCTGGTGACTGCAAATCTCTTTACAGGCAGGCCCACCGATTATGAAATACCCATGCTCCAGGTGGTATATTCCGGCTACACTCTTTTTTACGCCAGCCGCTGTGATTACAAGTCCTCCAATCTCCTGTTTAATTTTTGCGTGGGCCAGGGATTTATTGACGGCAAGCAGATCGGGTGGATGGATTTTGATCTTTTCCGGCCCCAATACAGCGAAAAGGTTGATTTTATGAAACAGTGTGCCCAATACAGGATGATTACTAAAAAATACCTGACCTTTGGTCGGCTTTGGGAACCCATATTTCCCGATCATGAGATTGCAGTATTTGAAGAGGAGTTTAACGGGGGCGGACGACACACCGCTACTGCACCCTCCGCTGAGGCAAGGTTATGGCAGGCCGAAGATGGCACTATTGCCCTTTTTCTGGTCAATTACGTAAACACAGAGACTGAATTCTCCTATACCATCAATCCACGGAAGTATGGCCTTGATGCAGATAGCTACCAAATAACTGAAATATCGCCAGAGGGAAATCAAGCTCTGGCAACAGCAGGAGAAACAATTTCCAGAACTGAGACTTTGGGGCCAAACAAAGTAATGGTAATTGAATTTGCACCTGTTAAATAAACTGGACTGAAATGAAAAAAATATTCCTCATATCGCTTGCCTTGTTAATAATGCTCTCTCAGCAACTGATCAGGGCACAATCCACAGTCGGGATTTCAGATAAACTGGTTCTGCAAAACGAACATGTCCGCTTCGAATTTGAAGCCGAACACATGGGACTGTCAGCCATGACAGACCTGCTCACCAACCACAATCACATCACGCCTGTAAACGGCAAACATCTCCTGTGGGAAATAGCCTTTGCAAAGGGGAATCAAATATATACCATTACCAATAATTACAAACCCTGTTCAAAGGCAAGCGTAAAGACTTTACCCGACGGGACCACCAGGGCTGTCATGGAGTGGAACAGGCTAAGATGGTGGAATGAAGATGACATGGTATCTGTTACGGTCATCATTGACTTACCGGAAGACAAGGGCATTGCCGAATGGAGGATTTTTGTTGAAAACAATAGTGATTACTGGGGCACCTGGTCCGTTCTCTATCCTATTGTCAACGGTTTTCCTGAATCCGGGAAATATGATATTGCCCGTCCGTCCTTTGCCCGGGGAGGCGAGTTAATCCGGGAATGTGATCAGAAACAAAGCGGCCGCTACCCCGGAAGTGTATGGCCCATGCAATTCGTGTCACTCTCAACAGGAACAGATGGAGTATACCTGGCAACCATGGATCCGGAAGCCCGGGCCAAGGAGTTTGTTATTGAACCTGTTAAAGACCTGGAAAGTCAGAGGTATCCCATATTATTCGATGGGCGCAGGCACCGAAGCTTCGACCCGGAACCGGGAGAGAGAGCTTATATTATCCACTACCCTGACGACATGGGGGTTCAGGGCTCAGACTATCCCGATTATTACCCGGTTGCATTTGGAGTCCACCAGGGAAACTGGACAGATGCTGCACAAGATTTACAGGCCCTGGGCCCTGGACCAGAGGTGGACTGGGAAAGGCCCCCTGTCAAACAGAATTGATGTTCCCGAAAGCATCACAAACCTGGGAATCTGGATACGTGATAACTGGATATGGAACGAGGCCACCGGCTCCCCGAAGGAGATGAACAAACCCCTTCTGATGGCTGCTAAAAAGCTGGATGTTCCCATCGGATTACAGTGGTACAGGTGGCATGAGCCCCCCTTCGATAATCTCTACCCCCATTACCTGCCTGCTAAAAACGGATTTAAGGAACGGGTGAGTGATCTTAAGGATCACAATATCCTTGTTATGCCCTATATCAACGGATCGAGTGTCGATATGAATATTCCCGATTTTGACAAATATGAGCCCCATGCCGTGAAAGACGAGGCGGGTGGTCTCAGGCTTCACTATTATTCCAACCACTCGGGTCGCCTTTTGTCCATGTGCGGAAACCAGGCCTTCTGGCAGGATCAGGTTGAATCATTGGTGGATGATATCCGCAGGCAATATGGGGTGACAGGTATCTACGTGGACCAGGTCTCGGGCCTTTTTCATGAATTATGTTTCGACAAATCCCACCTGCACCCCCTGGGTGGGGGGAGTTACTGGACCCGGGGCAACCGGGAACTGCTGGGAAAAGTAAAAAACATCGCGCTGAGCAAGGGAGGTAAGATGGTAGTTACCTCTGAGGGGGCCAGTGAAGTATTCTTTGATCTTCTTGACGCAAATCTTTTCTGGTCGCAGCCTTCCGAGAGAGAAATCCCGATGATGCAAATGGTCTATTCGGGATATACCATTTTCTTCGGGAGTCCTTGTGACTACACAGAAAAGTGATAATTACTTCCGTTATGCCCAGGGACAGGCCTTCATCGACGGCCGTCAAAACGGGTGGATGGACCTGGGCCTTTTTAAACCAGAATACAGGGAGAAGGTGGAATTCCTGAAACTCTGCGGAAAAATGAGGATGCTCAGCATCCCGTATCTTGTGTATGGACAATTGCTTGGACCGGTGGTACCCGTGGAACCAGTTGAGACATTCAGCGATGATGGATTTGGCTGGGGAATGTATGAAAAGGAGCGTTCAGCCACACTGCCGGCTGCGGAAGCACGAATCTGGAAATCCGAAGAGGGCAGCCTGGCCATCATTTTCGTCAACTATGTCGATGAAGCCCTTCAGTTCAAATATAAGATCGATCCCTCGCACTATGGTCTGTCAGCAGAAAACTGGCAAATCCGGGAATTAAAAGCCGGGGGAAAGTGCGGGAGAATTTTCAGGTACCCTTGAAAGAACCGAGGACCTTCCTCCCGGATCAATTAAAATACTGGAACTGCTACCCACCGGTCATGCTCAAAACAAATAAACAGTTGCACGATGAAATTTAGACACTCGATTTTATTAAGATTGTTACCCGGCTTTACAGTACTGATCCTTCTATGGTCCTGTAAGCCACAAACAGAGATCCAAAAACCAAATGTGATCCTGATATATACCGATGACCAGGGAACACTTGATGCGGGATGCTTTGGAGCCAATGATCTTTACACCCCGAATATTGATAAGCTGAGCAGATCAGGCATCCGCTTTACCCAGGCATATGCCCATACAGTTTGCTGTCCGAGCCGCGCTGCCCTGCTAACAGGACGACACCCCCAGCGATCGGGCATCATCACCTGGACCCAGAATGATGCGCACGCGGAAAAGAAGGGCATTAACATGCCCCTTGACGAGGTGACCATTGCCGAGGTGTTGAAGGAAAACGGTTATCAAACCGGGCTGTTCGGCAAGTGGCACCTGGGAGGTGCTTTGGAAAACGGCCCTCTTGAGCAGGGCTTTGACACCTTTTATGGCTTCAGAGGAGGGTTCATTGATAATTATGTTCACTTTTTCCTTCACGGAAAAGGATTTCACGATCTTTGGAGCGATAAGGAGGAGATCTTCGAGCGTGACCACTATTTCCCCGCGCTGATGACGGAAAAGACCATTGAATTTATTGAAAATAACAGGATGCGGCCCTTCTTTGCCTACGTGGCATTTAACCTGCCCCACTATCCCGAGCAGCCCGATTCGGCATTTATTCCCTTTAATTCAAGCCTGGCTGAACCAAGAAAATCATATGCAAGTGCTGTCTCAACCGTTGATGATAAGATCGGGCAAATTATCCAAAAGATTGAAGAACTCGGTCTTCGTGAGCATACCATGATCATCTTTATGAGCGACAATGGACATTCAACCGAAGAAACCATGATCAGGATGGACGGCCACCTGAGCGGACTGCCAAAAGGCACGAATTATTGTGCCAATGGAGGAGGCGGATATACAGGCAAATGGAGAGGAGCTAAAGGCAGTTTTCTCGAGGGAGGCATACGCGTACCGGCCATCATCAGTTACCCTGGTCACTTCCCTGAAAATGAAAACAGGGATCAGATTGTCAGTTGCATGGACATTTTCCCCACAATATGTGAGATTACAGGCAGTAAACTCCCTGAGTGTGCAATCGACGGATACAGCCTGCTTCCCATAATTGCGTCGGAAAGTGCTCTTTCAAACCACCATGCCCTTTATTTCCAATGGGAAGATCAGTGGGCTGTAAGGGAAGGAAAATGGAAACTGATTGTAAAGGGCCGCGATACCACGGGTAAATTCTCGAACCACACTCAGAAAGAAGAAGAAATGGAATCACCCTACCTTGCCAACCTGGAAGCAGAGAACCCCGAGGCCTTTAATTACGCAAATGAGCAACCCGAGGTCGTGGAAAAGCTTACGAACCTTTATACGGAATGGGCTGCCCGGGTAAAACGGTGAGTTTTTTTAATTACCAGAGCTCCGATCCGTATTCCCAGCCCTCGCGCACGGGCTCTTTAATAAAGTCGATCAAAATCCGGATGATTGGTCACTTTCATGCGGTCTGCATCATATTCAATCCTTTTGCCGGTTCTCTGCGCCATTGCGCCAAGCAATATCATCTCCGTCAGATCAGCAGCATAATCAAAATTTGATCCGGGTGCAGGCCCCCTGCCTTTAATGGCCCTGATCCACTCCTGTTGCGGACCACCCTCCACCCGTGGGAATGGTTTTCCCCGGCAATTCATCAACGATCGTCTCCCTCTCCTGGTCAGAGATCAGCAGTCCAACCTCATCAGGCCGGCCCCCTGTGATCAGGGAACGCTTCTCTCCCACCATGATCATTCCGGTATCCGGTAATGTATCCACATGCCACTGGGGACGGATTTCAGGCTTTAATCCTCCCTCCATCCATTTAAAAATCACAGGGGCTTTGCTCTTCGCGGAAGAAAACTCCATCCTTACAATGGACTGATCGGGTATAAAACCCTCGGGAGAGGGAGTCCTGAATTCAGCCTCAGCCAAATAGGGAATACCTGGATCAAGGGCCCAGAAAGGACCATCCAGTGTATGGCAGGCCCAGTCGCCAATCAGTCCGTTACCAAAGGGATACCATCCCCGCCAGAGCCGCGGGTGATAACAGGCATTATAAGCAGTTTTCTCCGCCTGACCCAGCCACAGGTCCCAATCGAGTGTTTCGGGGACCTGCTCAGCAGGTGGGGGATATTGTCCGGGTTTTTTAAAATACCTGCCAGCCTTAAAATTAGGACCGCCAAACCAGGCCAGTACCTCAGTCACCTCACCCAAAAAACCAGCCTCATACCACTCCTTGATACTGCGGATTCCATTTGTCGCATGACCCTGGTTCCCCATCTGGGTAACAACTTTATAATATTGGGCTGCCTTTTTCAAGGGTTCTCACCTGCCAGATATCATGTGCAAGCGGCTTTTCAACATACACATGTTTCCCCAGTTGCATGGCAGCCATGGTGGCTGCAAAGTGGGTATGATTTGGGGTAGAGATGATCACCGCATCAATTTCTCGCTCCATCTGGTCAAACATCACCCGAAAATCCCTGAAACGTCTGGCTTCGGGGAAGCTGCTGAATCCATTGGCAGCCATAGCATCATCCACATCGCACAATGCCACGATATTCTCCTCCATACAAGCCTCCCAGTTCTTCTCCCCTCTTCCGCCAACCCCAATAACCGCAATATTGAGTTTGTCACTGGCGGCACATGATTTCAGATGAGGCATCGCCAGCATCCCGGCCGAAGCAAAACCCGCAGATCTCACAAAGGATCTGCGTGATATTTCATTCCCCTTCATAAGCGAAAAATTTGCCTGGTGCAACCATTAAAATAATCTTTTTTCATCATATTAATCTATTACTCGATTACTCTTATTAAATTTAGCGACAATAATAAATCCTGTACAAGAAAGGAATTTATACCCCACATTTCGACAAAGTATTAAAAATTATGAATAGAGACAGAAGAGATTTCCTGAAGAAAGCTTCCATTGCTTCGGCTGGCATAAGTGCTTTCCCAAACATCATCAAGGCTTCATCATTGGGTTTGGGGACGGCGATAGCTCCAAGCGATAAAAAGAGTATGGTACTCATCGGATGCGGAAGCATGGGAAGAGGACGATATGGCGGAGTTCCTCAAAATGAACGATGTACAGGTAGTGGCCCTTTGTGATGTGGATGATGCTCAACTGGTGAAAGCCAAAACAAAGGTGGATGAAACCTATGGGAACACAGATTGCCGCGTTTACAAAGATTTTAATGAGCTGCTTGATAAGGAGACCCCCGACACGGCCATTCTGGCACTTCCGGATCACTGGCATGCAATTATCGGCTGTGCAGTAGCCAATAAAAAAATCGACATTTATGGTGAAAAACCACTGGCCAGAACCATTGCAGGGAGCAGGGCCATCGTAAATGCAGCTCAGAAAAACGACATTGTATGGCAGATGGGGAGCTGGCAGCGGTCCGAGGAAAATTTTCACCGGGGTGCCGAGCTTGCCATCAACGGTCGGATTGGAAAAATTGACTATGTGGAAGTTGGATTACCTGACGGAGGGAGCTATGTTGGAAATCCCCCTGTTCAGGCGGTCCCTGAGGGCTTAGACTGGGATCGCTGGTTAGGACCTGCTCAAAGTGTACCTTACAGGGGAGTCTGCCATTGGAACTGGCGTTGGATTATGGATTATTCAGGAGGACAGCTTACCGACTGGGCCGGTCATCATATCGATATCGCGCACTGGGGAACCGGTCTGGAGAGAACCGGGCCCGTAATGATTGAAGGCACTGGAAAATCCAACAGGGACGGCATTTACAATGTACCTATAGAATATGATTTCACCTGCACCTATAAAAATGGCACCAGAATCAGGGTGGCAAACGAGTCGAAGCTTAAGCATGGGATGGGGGTTGTATGGTACGGTTCTGAAGGCTGGATACACGTCGACCGTGGAGGTGTACTTGAAGCATCCCATGAGGATCTTATTAAAGAAAAGCTGGGCAGGGATGCCATTTCACTTTATAAAAGCCGGGATCATTGGAGGAATTTCATTGACTGTGTTAACTCCCGGGAAGAAACAATAACCCCGGTGGATATTGGCCACAGATCCATCAGCGCAGGATTATTGGGAGAGATCGCCATCATCACAGGACAGAAACTGGAATGGGATCCGGACAAGGAAGTGTTTATTAATAATGACCAGGCAGCCAAACTACTGAAAAGACCATACAGAAGTCCCTGGGAATTTCCTGCATGATCGCCTGACTCTAATCTTCATATTTAATATTTTCAATAGAGACACCATAATGAAAAAGATAATTAGCATACCTGTAATAGCCAGCATAATTCTGGCCCTGGCCATATTCTCATGTGCACCAAAACCAGAGATTCATACGCTCATTGTTACCGGTCAGAATAATCACAACTGGAAAGGAAGCAGTGTTGCAATAAAAACCATATTGGAAGCAGCGGATATTTTTTCTGTTGCCATTGCCACAAGTCCCCGTCAGGGAAGGGATATGGCATCATTTGTTATCGATTTCTCTCCTTATGATTTAGTAGTACTGGATTATACAGGGGATGAATGGCCGGATGAGACAAAAAATAATTTCCTCAGTTATGTTGAAAACGGTGGCGGAGTGGTGGTATACCATGCGGCAAGCAATGCATTTACGGACTGGGAGGCTTATAATGAAATTATTGGCCTGGGCGGTTGGGGTGGCCGCGACGAAAAATCCGGCCCCTACGTATATGTTAAGGATGGAGAGGTGATCAGGGACAATGCGGCCGGCAGGGGTGGGTCACACGGATCGCAACATGAATTTGTAGTTGAAGCATTCCAGCCTGAACATCCCATTATGAAAGGGCTTCCCCTGAAATGGATCCATGTAGCTGACGAGCTGTATTCAGAACTGAGAGGCCCGGCAGAAAATATAGAAATCCTGGCCACAGCCTATGCTGACAAGGAATTTGGTGGAACTGAAAGAAATGAACCCGTGCTTTTTACGATTACTTACGGTGAGGGCAGAATATTTCACACTGCCATGGGACATGCCGGCAATAATGATCTCTTCTATCCTGCCATGGAGTGCGCAGGATTTATTACAAGCCTGCAGAGGGGTGCAGAATGGGCTGCTACCGGAAAGGTTAGCCAGAAGGTACCAAAAGGTTTGCCGGATGATAAGTCACCGGTACGCTGGGAATATTATTCACCAATGGATATTAAAATCATTTCAAAGAAAATAAGGGAATATGACCTTGGCATGCAAACTACCTGCTTTGTGGCCCTGAAAGACTTTGTGGCAAGGGCTGCCAGCGACCCGGTAAAAATTGCTGAGTACAACGATCTTATTCTGGACATATTAAAATCCGGAAATGCTTCAAAAGAGGGGAAAAAGGTTCTTCTGAAGGAATTCTCATGGATGGCAACTTCGGCTTTTCAACCGGTTTATGAAAAACTGAGCCAGGATCCTGAGTTGAAAGACGAAGCCCTTTTTGCAACTGAAAGGTTAAATTACTAAGCCCTGCTATTTCCTTATTACGGGCAAGCTGATCTTAGAGGGATAATTCCTGCTGTGATGGATTTTATTATGGGCTGTCACCCCTTCTGTTTCATGAATATTATCTCCACCGGTATTCAGGTTCCTGTTGAATCTTGGGAAATTGCTGCTGGAAACCTCTATCCTGATGCGGTGACCTTTTGCAAAATAGTTACTGGTTGACATGGGAGTCAGCTCCACCTTATAGACCTGACCCTCTTCCATAAACACCTCTTTGTCATAACCCTCCCTGTACCTGGCTCTCTGGATGGTCTCATCCAGGTTAAAAGCACGGCCGTCGGGATAAACATCGATAAGCTTCACGGTAAAATCCGTATCCCTGACATCGGAGGAAACAAAGAGGGTAGTTTCAATAAATCCACTGACCTCAATACCCACTTCCAGGGCATCTGTGGTATATACGAGGACATCATTCCTTGCCTCCATTTTACGCTGGTCAAAAGATCCCACCTTAATGGCATTACCATAACAACAAAAATTACCTCCATGGGAGGGTACCGGGTTGAAGGGATCATAAATAAATGCATCCGGAAGGTCTTTCTTCTCCGGGGTTTCCAAACGCAAAGTTCCATCGCCATACATTGTATTAGCATTACCAGCACTGTGAAGGTACCAGGATGTCATTTCAGCTTGCTCAGGCGGCCATACTTCTGATGATTGCCAGACATTTGACCCCATGGTATAATACTGAACATGAGGCAATTCTTCAAGAATTCCACTATCCTCACCCTTTAACCAGTAATCGAACCAGCGACTGATGATTCCCTCATAGTCCATTCCCGCATTTCCTATGTTCCGTTCACCAATAATCGTCTCTTCGCTGTCCCTCCAAAAGCCACAATGACTTGAAGGTGAGATCACCAGGTATTGATTATCGGCTACTTCCCTGTCCTTGCTGTTCTCACGAATATGATTGACCATTGCAATATTTGGACTGGATGCAATATCATACCATGATACAAACCAGAACCCAGGAACCCCAAATGGCATATCATCATGGTAAAGCCCCCCCTGGTACCATTCAGGATCATTTGGTTTGCGCTGCATCAATTCATCCCATATTCCTTCTGAACCTCCTACATATTTAAAGATATCCATCACCGGGAGATGGTAAAAAGCTTCTGCCCAGTCAACCTCAGGCATCTCAGGAGCCATATCATAAAACCTTTGAATCCGCAGCAGATCTTCCTGTGACATACCCGCAGGCAACCTTGGACTGTTTTTGTCATGTTGCGTACTGTAAAGCCAGGTGGTAAAAAGCATTTGAAGCACACCACCCCTGAACATATTACCCTGCTCATAATAATTTCCGATTCTGCCCACTCCGGCACCAAATCCCATTGGGACCACTGCAGCATGTGAGGGATGATCGAGCGCCGCAACAGCCATCTGCCATTCAGCTGTGGATGAACATCCAAGGGTGCCTATTTTGCCATTGCTCCAGGGCTGATCAGCCATCCAGCTAAAGGCATCATATCCATCGGTCAAGGGAGTGCCAAGGATGTCCCACTCTCCTTCAGAGAAAAACCGGCCCCGCTCATTCTGCACAACATAGGCATATCCCTGGCTTACATACTCGTAGGCTCTTTTATAGCCCCCCATATTTAACTTCCCATCCCGGTAGGGATTAAAATTATAGGGCGTTCTTGAAAAAATAATCGGTACAGGATCCTCTGTGATAGGGCGGAAAATATCCGTGGCCAGGCGAACCCCATCTCTCATGGGCATCATTACTTTCTCATCAATAATAGCGATCTCCTGCAACTTTGCCAGGAAGTCTTCCTGGGCGAGAACATTTAAGGAAGAAGAAAGGATACAAAGAAATACAAAAGGCAGGGAAAGACGTTTCATGAGATATGGATATTAAATTATTTGGTTTCGCTTCCGTAAGGTACTATCGAGCTTTTGAATATCATGTCATAGCGATCAGCGGATCTGACAATTTCCTGCCCCTTGATCACACTTCCTATTACCGAATACAAACCCTCATTGTGGGGCCTTGCTTGCTGTGTTATAGCCAGGTGCTGGCTTCCCGTATCCTTGCCCCAGGTACCAACGCCACATGTGCCTTCTGTTTTGGTGATCCGGCTTACTTCATTCAGAACACGGAATTCTGAATGGCCCGGGGTTCCGAATTGTGTTACATGGTTCAACTCCACCCTGTACAAAAAAATTGAATCCATCAGGCCTGCCTCAATATGCTCTATAATGTTCTGAATATTCATGGGAGCCTGCTCTGTGTCAACTTCAATAATAATTTCCCCTTTGCTTGTCTGAAACTTAAGCCTGGGGAACCTGCCATAATTCCGCAAAAAGTCCCAGTCTATTGTCAGAGTGGGTGAATAAAGCATCTCATTTTTGTAAACATCGATGCGTTTATCAGAGTCCATGCTCATGATCGAAAGAGCCCCTTCAGCTGCAGATTTCAGGATTATATTACTGTTTCCCGAATAGGCCAGCATAAGAGGGCGGAGTTCTTCATCCTGTAAATCACCCAGCACAAGCAGGCACATGGCCAGTGACTGATCATCCTGCAGGTCTTTAAATACCTCAAGGTAGTTCAAAAAAAGGTCCCTTCGGAACGCTTCTGCAAAGGTCTCTTTCATATGATGAGCCATCAGCAGAATTGCATCACTTTTGATCCTGTGATGCGGAGAAGTGGCGAGAAAATCCGATAAATAGTGCTATGATCCCCATGTTACCCTCCTCCCCCAGCCTGCCACATAAATATTCAAGGGTATTTAAGGCCACCTGCTGATTGTTTGACTTCAACAATTTGGCCACCTTGTTTTCAATCCGGCTGAATTCGATATCATTGAGTCCGGACAGGGCTGAAATCAACTCCAGCTGCTCTGTCTCAGGGAAGGCTTCAAGAAAAGTGTATACATAGACCTTTTCACCTGATCTCCACAGTGCATTCAGCATATATGGAACAATATTAAATGAAACCTCCGGAGACCTGGTATAACTTTTGATCATCCCAAGATCCTCTTCAGAAAAGGAAGAACATTCGCTGATACTGTAGGCTGCTGCGAGGGCAGACTGGTAGTCAGGGCAAAGCAGATTTCTTATCAGCTCTGTTCTGACCACGGGGTATTCTGAATAATACTTCATATGATCAAGTGCAAAACTTCTCGCGCGGAGATCTTCTCCCTTTCGGCACCAGTCCAGGTAGATGCTGGTATCGCTTGCCAGCGGAGAACAGGAGATGTAGGAAAGAAAATATGGCGCTGCCACATCATCAAATGAAAAGGATTTTATATCCTTTCTTAAAATATCAGCCAGTCCATCTGAAACCTTTGATTTTCTGCGCATGGCATAAAACAGGTAAGCAGCTGTTTCCCGGGTATCCTGGTTTGGGGAGCGCAGAATTTCAAGCATCTTATCAATACCGGATTGTAGTACCAGATCATGATGCTCCAGGTAGTAAAGCGCACACAAGGCCTGATAGGGCTCCAGGATTTCACTGACAGACAGCGACATCACCCTGTTATAATCCTCCAAATTGCCATTAAATCCAATGCAGGTAAGGAGCATGGCCTGAACCCTTTCGCTCTTCTCAAGTATTAAAATAATCGAAAAGCAGGCCAGGCGCAACCCTTCCGTAATTCTGACGAATGGCAAATGCAGCATCCATTCTCACATTTTCAACCCTGTCATTCAGCAAAACAACCAGATCCTCCAGCACTATGGAATCCTGAACCGAAGCCATTGCAAATGCAGCCCTTGCTCTGATAACAGGGTCCTGATTCGTGAAGAATCCGGCCAGGGTTTCTGCATCCCTTTGGTTTTGATACTTCACCACCTCCTGGAGGTCCGGACGTTCAAGTATATGATCACTTTGCCGGTAAAAAAGATCTGCGATTCAGGATTTTTGATCCGCTGCATGCTACCCAGCAGAAACAGAGAGTCAAAACAACAACAGAGAGGAGAGGATATTTTTCAAGCTTGTCATAATTAATTATAATACTACAGGCTAGAACCGCACAGGTACCAGCTCGACAGACCGGAAGTGCATCAGGTAGTGCTCCAGCTGCTTTTCGGGATACAATCTGAAAGTCAGCACACTTGTATCAGGAATAGTAAACTGTCCTATCACTCTTCTTCGGTAATCATACCAGGCAGGAGTTGATTCCACCCGGGCCCTTATCTTTTGATGGTCCGTTTCCAGGATGTAGGCACCATCTTCCCATCCTTCCATGGCAGCGTAATCTATCAGGACATCATAAATGCCCGGCGAAGAGAACTGAACATGCCACTGGATGATATCTTCCGGTCCCTGCATTTTTGATATGTGAAAATGACCCGATTCTCCCTTTCGGTTAAAACGTTTTACCGCTTTCCCAAAGGTTGAAGCAGAAGTATAGCCAAGGGAAACCGTATCATTTCCCTGCTGTTGTACAATAAATGGATCCACATCAATTTCTCCGGATACATCCAGAACAACGACAGTAGAGATATCATTTTCAGAACGATCTGGCAAAAGAATCCGAATCTCGCCCTCCTCTTCCTGATAAAGAGAAAGAGGCTCAGCAGGCCTGGCAAGGAGGTAGGCCTTTCTAATGCGACTATTGAGCCCATTCAATTTTAATACACCCTCCTGCGGCCATTCAAATACATGAAGATATAGCAAACTATCTCTCCTTGTGCAGTAACCCCACGGCAATTCAGAAGGAAAAGGAGATGGAGAGGTTCCATAGATACTTGTCCCGTTCTGACTGATCCATTCCCCCACCCTGTTTAGAATATCCACTGATGGCTGCGGAATGACACCCTCGCCGGTGGGACCGATGTTCAGGAGGTAATTACCACCTTTGCTCACCACGGCCACCAGGCGCCTGATGATCTCTGCAGGCGACTTCCAGTTCTCATCGAACTTGCTATACCCCCATGTATCATTAAGTGTCTGAGGGGTTTCCCAGTATTCCTCAATGCCCCCCATGGGCATCCCGTTATCAGTCAGGCTTTGATAATCTCCCAACAGCTCCTTATCATAATGTCCCACGCGTCCGTTTACCAGGCAAGAGGGCTGGATGGTATGAACCAGCTCTGCAAATTCCCGGCCCTGTTCCTGGGTATACATGCCCCTGTCAAACCATACAATTCCCAGCGGACCATAATTGGTAAGCAACTCCCTGAGTTGAGGAATTGCTTTCTCATCCAGATACCTTCTGAATAATTCAGGATGATCCATGGTATCCAGGTTGGTCTGCGAAGAATCAAAATCCCAGGTATTCCCATATGCATAAGGGTGATCCCAATCCTCCCGGTGGGAATAATAGACGCAGAATTTTAGGCCGGCTTCCGCACAGGCTTCAGAGAGTTCCTTCAGAGGGTCCCTGCCAAAAGGTGTATAATCAACAATATTGTATTCACTTGTTCCGGAATGATACATGGCAAAGCCATCATGATGTTTAGAGGTAACAATGATGTATTTCATCCCGGCACTTTTGGCCAGTTCAACCCACTCTTTTGCATTAAATTTTATGGGGTTAAAAGTTGCAGCGGTCTTACGGTACTCTTCAACTGGGATCTGGAATTGTTGCATGATCCACTCTGCGATGTCACCCTGTTCAATACGATGGTCCTTCCACTCACCTCCAAAAACAGAATACGGCCCCCAGTGAATAAACATTCCAAATTTCCCATCTGTAAACCATTCGGGTATTTCACCTGCATTTGCACCATCAACTTCTGTATATGCCGGCCCAACTTTTGGTTTGCAAGAAAACATCATCAAAAGGATCGAAGCAGTTATCAGGTACCTTAACATTTCATG
Source organism: uncultured Bacteroidota bacterium (assembly GCA_963716765.1). Classification (GTDB taxonomy): domain Bacteria; phylum Bacteroidota; class Bacteroidia; order Bacteroidales. The sequence goes on from CAVQUO010000016.1 coordinate 23,267, forward strand.
AACCTTATTAATAATTCTCAAGTGCTTTTCTAAGGGAATTTAGAAGTGGTTCTGAGCTGAGCGGCTTCCCGGTTGCCTGAATCATCCACAAGTCCGGCGTGAGGTTTCCAATGGTACACATGCGGATCATCTCAGCTGCAAAATCACGGCCCTCAAAATACTCCTCAAGTTGCATCAGCACAATATTGCCAAGCGGATAGCTATGCAGATAAAGTGCCCCGCTGATAAAATGATTGTATATGGCGAATATGGGGATGTCCTCTACTCCGAAAATTTCAGCAAAATAATCATTCCATATCTCCCTGGCCAGGTTCAGGGTAGCCTTTTTCAATTCATCCACGGTGGCATCAGGATGATCATATAACCAATGCCATACTTTTATTTCATGAAGTGCCTCAGCGCCCATTTCACAAACGAACCAGAAAGTCGAAATTGCATTTAACTCTCTCTCCTCCTGGCTATAGGATGGGCTCACCCCCAGACCTGCCATATCGCGGTAGGCAATCAGATCGGCCATGGCTTCGGTGAAGGGACTGCTGGGAATGCCTTTCAGAAAATAAAAGTCACTCATATACATGGATACATTCTGTTCAATGGTATGGCCTATTTCATGCATCCCGATGCGGTAGCCCTTATAGTTCAGACCGTAGGGCTCAAACCTTGTCCGCAGGTGTGCCTTTGCGCCCTTCATCTGAGGCCCGTTGGCGTGCCCTCCCGAGGGAACGGGATCCACGACCACATGTTCCCCTATAAAATCAGCCTGGCTATCTGGAAATCCTATCCTCCTGAGAATTTGGGGAATATCCTCCTGGAAGGCCATTGGAGTAGGGTATTTTTTACGGATGATTGCATCCAGCTCATCCATGCTCATGTTTGCGTGACTCTGGAATCCCGAATACCAGATATCGAAGGGCTCTATTTTCCGGCCAAGCCTTTCCTCTATCATCCTGGCAACAACTGCCTTTTCAGGGGATGCGACAACAGACTCCAGCAAAGCGATGATTTTCTCTTCACTGAGCTGCCGGTTTTCAAATGTCCTGGTCAGATAGCTTGAACCTTCAGGATACATCACATCCTTGCGCATCTTTGAAATCATGCTGTGATGCAGTACCTGGTATCTGCGATCGGCCTCCGGTGTAAAATCTGTTTCAATATACTGATCTCCCTCCCTGATGAAAACCCTGTTGGCCTCAGGCTCCCAGTAAAAATCGGTCTCCCCGATCATGCATTGGGGGATGGTCTGATAGATAATATGCATCACAATTGAGCTGATCAATTCCTGTCTTTCCAGTGGCTGATCCCTGGAATACAATCCTTTTATTTCATCCCTCAGGCCATTATGACTGTTCAGACGAGTCCCCACGGGAAACAGGATCTCCATATCGGGGGACAGCATATGATCCATCGAAAGAATATAAAGTGAAGTATAATCACGAAGGTCATCCGGAAGCTCGATGGGCTCTGGTTCCTTATCCGGGTCCGACCTGTACTCAAACATATCACCAATTCGCACCCTGGCCCACTCAACACGGCTCCATTCTGCGCCCAGCTGCTCCTTCTCAGCACTTGAATAATATGGAAAATTGAGTGCAATGGCCAGTGCAAGCTCGCTCTTATAATAGTCAGTGCTGGGGGCTGACTTTGCAAACAGACGATCCAATTCGCTCACAGGCCTGACCATGGTCACCACAGGGTAATCAAGTGCCAGGGATATCTCCCGGCTATGCCCTCTGATTACCTCAAATTGACGCTCAATACTCATGAAGGCAGTATCCAGATCGGGTCCGGAAGGAAGGAATTGCTTCATACAGAAAGTTGTGAAATCGGCTTCAGTTCCGTTCTCGGAAAGCCATAGATTGGCCACCTGATTGATTCCTCTGGTGATGCGTTCAGCATCCTCAGGACCATTTTCCACGAGAAGATCGCGGATCACACTTTCCACTGCATCATCCAAATCCACCTGTTTTATCTCTTGCCCGAAAGCATGGCCCGAAAGGAAACAAACCAGGATCAATGGGAACAACTTCAATGAATGCTTCATCATGCTTTATATTATTTTGCTAGTTAAATGAAGAGAGATAGTCGTCATACCTCTTCCGTAAATGGTCTTTAATTTCAGAATAACGCTCATCCCCGGTCAGGTTCCGGACTTCCATCGGATCCATCTTAATATGATAGATCTCTTCAACTTCAGGTTCCACATTGAGGTAGCGTATATATTTCCACTCATCGCTTCTCACACCTCTGCTGTCGGGAATGGGATTCTCCACATCAATGATATCCACATGTTCCATGAAAAAGTCTTCCCGGGACGGAGAATCCAGGCCTCTGAGAAATGGGAACAGACTCATCCCATCCATTTCTGCCGGAATCGGTATTCCGGCAAAATCCAGTATGGTCGGGGCGACATCTATGTTCAATGCAAGTTTATCGAGCCTTTTTCCTGACATTTTATCGGGTATGCCAGCGCCCTGAATGATTATGGGAACCCGGATTGACTCTTCATACAAAAGCCACTTGCCTCCCAGTCCGTGTTCACCCCACATATATCCATTGTCCGACAGATAAATCACAATGGTATTTTCCTCAAGCTTTAAGTCCTCCAGTGTTTGCATGATCTTTCCTACGGCTCTGTCCAGACTAAGCACACAGCGAAGGAAATTTTTTTCAAAGTTGTCTTTAGTGACTTCATCTTTGCGCTCATCAAAATAGCACCACCTGTTCAGCGAATGATTCATTACCTGAGGTGACATGTTCTGATAGTCCTCCGGTGTATCGGTCGCTCTTTTGGGAATCAACACATTCTCAAACAGATCCTTATCGCGCTCATCGGGCTGGTACGGGTGGTGAGGGGATTTAAAGCAGACCGTCAAACAAAAGGGTTCACCAGGGACACATGATTCAAGGAATTCCCGGCTTCTTTGGGCCAGCCATTCCGAATTATGGATCTTACCGCTGTCCGTATCATGAAAATAGAGTCCCTGATTAGCCCAGGCATTGAACAGATCAAAAACCTCCTCGGTGCCCTCAATGCCCATCCCCCATTTACCCAGCAATCCTGTCTTATACCCATGATCGTGCAGTATTGCAGGATATGTTTTGCTTAACACATCAGCTGCAATGGGCGTATTAAAATGGTTCATCCCATGTGTACTGGCATATCTTCCGGTCATAATGCTGGCCCGGGAAACGGCACATATGGGTGAGGTAACAAATGCATTTCTAAAGTAGACTCCCTGCCGGGCCAGTCGGTCCATATTCGGGGTGCTTAACTCCGGTATCAGTGGAGAATCAGCACAACTTAACTGATCCCATCTCTGATCGTCGGCAATCAGGACCAGAACATTTGGCTTAATACTATTTCGATTTTTGCTTTCCCTTCCGCAAGCGCTCATACAGGTGATGATGATAAGGGCGACCACAGTATTGTGATAAAATTGCATAGTGAAATCAATTATTGCAAGGACTTTTCTAAATTACGAATTTTTATGTGAAATTGGCTTTGTCTCACTCCTTCTGCTAATTTTACGATAAAATTAAATATGCAGACCTCATGAAAAGCAAGAGCATTTTTATAACGGCAGCTTTCCTGATCTTTTTTCTTAATTGTTTCACGGTCCACACAACAATTGGCCCAGGATCAGTTCATCTGATTCCGGGATAAGCCCCGGTGACGAAGCTGCTTTACTGGTGGCCACTCGATGATGGGACTGAGGGTTTTACCCTGGATAAAGCGCAACAGAAAACAGACTCCCTCTATGGGAATTATGAATTTGTTCCTGGCATAAAGGGGAATGGCTATAAAACTGGATGGTTTTCGGACCTATATCAGAAGGAATCCGGAAAAATCTAAAATTCCATCCACTGCATTTACACTTGAAGTCATGGATTGCACTGGCAAGCTACCCCTGGTTTTGGTCCCCGGTGATCGATTGTTCATACCCGGAAATAAAGGGCTTCTTTTTTGGAATTGACAAGGAAGGTCATGTGGGTTTAAGAATTGCTGCAGGCAACACGTGGTATGAGTTAGCTACAAAAAAGAAAATTTCATTACGGGCCTGGACGCACCTAGCAGCGGTAGTTGAGCCCGACGATAAAATCACAATTTATATAAACGGAGAAGAGTCCGCTTCACTTGAAATAAGTGGCAACTATATCCCTTCACGATACGCTACACTTACCATTGGAAGGAATAATAATCCTCAGACCTGGAATGAATTTCAACTGACCACCACAAACAGCTATTTCTTCCTCGATGGAATTCTGGATGAGGTCAAAATATCCGGCAGAGCAAAACCTGAAGACGAGCTTAGAGCGGAGTACACCTCAATAAGGGACATGCCTGTTCCGGCATTGAGCAATCGGGAGACTTTACCTAGCGGGTCCGGTCGGATCAGGAAGCTTTGGTGCTTTCTATACCAAACTCGACTATTACAAGGAATGGGACGATTTATGGCGCGTAAGTGATGTACCGGACCTTTATGTTCGCTTTGATCAATCACCGGTTCAACTGGTATTCTGGCGAGGAACAAGCTTCGTTCCATGCTGGGTTTCGGAAAACGGGATCTGGTACACGAACGAATGGCTGGAAACATGGGGCAGTGATGTGAAAAGTTGTGCCGAACCAATCATGGACCGGCAGTGCCGGTATTCCCATGTAAGACTGATAGAAAACACGGAGGCCAGGGTGGTAATCCACTGGCGCTATGCCCTTTCTGATGCTTTCTATGATTTTGTTGCCGTGGGTGATGACGGCAGGGGAGAGTGGTGTGATGAATTCCATATTATTTATCCCGATCAGGTGGGTGTCAGAAGGATGGAATTGCACTACTCAAAGCCAGAACGAAAACACGATTGGGTGGAACAGATCGTGATCCTGCCTCCGGGAAAATACCCCGATGATGTGATCGAAAAACAGGCTGTCTCACTGGTGAATATGAAGGGTGAGGTAAAGCAATATTCATGGCATGATGACATAGAAGTGGAGATGCCGGAGCCTGAAGGTGCAAATATGTCTTATGTTCATCTTAAATCGGAATACCGTCCCTTTTTTATAATATCTCCTGATCCTGTAAAAACCGTGGAAGGTTCATGGGATTCCCCTTTCTTCAGAACCTATGCCTCGCATATGGCCAGAGGAGGATACAGTCCGGATCCCGCCCCTTCTGTTTACGGTTGGTGGAACCACTGGCCGGTGGCACAGGTCCCGGGCGACGGCCGATGGGTAGTTACACCAGATCGCCCCAGTCATTTTAACCTGACCACATTTGTACAATGGAATGACTATGAATACACCGACCACACACGAACCAGGATCATGTTGCAGGGAATGACCGATAAAAATGCTGATGAGCTGGTACCAATGGCCAATTCATGGCTCCATGCCCCAAAGATGAAAATTCTCTCCGATGCATATTCGGGCGGCACATATGATCAGTCAGAGCGGGCTTACCTTCTCGAAAAGCGCGAGTCCTGAAAATTCGGCACCACTGGAGCTTGAATGGGAAGCCTCTGAAGACTCTCCCCTGATCAATCCGGCCATCATTATTAAGAACTGGGGCAATCAACTGGCTACACTCTCCATTAATGGAAAGGAGATCCCAGACGGGACCGATTTCAGACAGGGCATACGAAAAGGTCCGGAAGGAGAAGATCTGATCATCTGGATCAGAATGGACAGGGAAAAACCAGTGAATATTGTCTTGGAACAAAGAATAGCTGATGATGAATGCGCCTGGTTTAAAGACCGGTCAACACTTCTGGATAAATAATGATGCATTTCTATCCGACCGCGTTAGCTCATTTCAAGGCATGGATACGTGGGTCCTGGCAGAAGTCGATCGCTGAAACTATAGTTTCTACCGGCAAGCGATAGCAGACATCCATAAAGCAATGCGAAGTAGAATATCCCGGGTCAAACAGGAATAAAGACAATCGGACACCCGAATTGACCAATTTATTAAACCTTGAAATTTGATAACCAAACACTTGGGAAGTCAGACCTAAAAAAAGTTCGGAAAATAGCGCAAGTGGCCATAAAAATTAGCCATCCTTATTCTGAAGCTATTGTAAGTTCAGCCCCTTCAAGTCCATCTGAGGATGCGGATATGGTGATGTTTCCGATTCTCTTTTGTTGATTTTACGATCAGAAGACATTTCCCTTTGAATGCCTTTCGCGAGTTGCTGCAGGAAAGACTCCAGGCTCATTGGATCACCGTTATCAAGGGCTATAACAACTCCCTCTCCTTCAACACTCAAATTCTGATTTCATTAGAAGCCTCAGGTACAAAATGATCCTGGTCATCCAGAATATTCACTTCAATATGAACCACATCCACCCCGTCTGCATGAATCACCTTTCTGTCGGCCAATAACTCAATTTTTGCTGCTTTCTCAGCGGTATAGATCTCCTTCTCAAACACAAGATCACCTCCATTCCTGCCCTGGGCTTTAAGTACCCCAGGCTTGTAGGGAACATTCCAGACCAGATCCATATGATCACCCATCTCTTTTTCACCCAAGGATTGACCATTCAGGAACAGTTCAACACTTTCACAATTTGAATAGGCAACAACAGGGATTTTCACCCCTTCCATTCCCGGCCAGTTCCAGTGAGGCAGGATATGAACCATGGGTTCCTCTGTCCACTGGCTCTGGTAGAAATAATAGGTGTCTTTGGGAAAACCACACATATCTATGATTCCGAAGTTCCAGAATTTTGCCGGCCAGCCAAACATGGTTTCGCCCAGGTAATCAAATCCTGTCCAGCGAAATTCTCCACACATATAGGGAAAGTCGCGGGTACGTCTCCATGAATCCCTTGCCCCGATGCGCACCATGGCATTATCATATGAAGAGCTGTAATACCGGGGAACATCCGGAAATAATTCTTCTTCTGTCAGATCAGGCACTTTCATGATCCCTCCCAGGGGATTTTGTCCCCTGTACCATGATTTTGTCCTGTAAACACCCCGGGTTTGAAAGGAATGAGGCACTTCAGTGGCAATAAAGATCCTGTCAGGGTAGGTCTCATGATCCTTTTCATACATAAAACATGAGCCACCTCCCCCATTATAGCCGGTAACATCCAGCTGACTGGCAAATCCACTTTCGTTTGCCAGATGCATATGGGTAATTCCACAGGTAATGGGCCGGGTCGGATCCAGCTTTCTGACCACTTCCATCAATTTTTTCAGACGTTCAGTCCCAATTTCAAAACAGGCATCCGGAATTTCGTTTCCCACACTCCAGAGAATAACAGAAGGATGGTTGCGGTCTCTTCCGATTAATTCAGTAAGGTCTTTCTCTGCCCATTCGTTAAAGTGAAGGTGATAGCCATACTTTGCTTTTCCTTCAGGCTTTTTTACTCCTCCAAACGGCCACGATTCGAGCCATTCGTCAAAGGCTTCATCCATCACCATAAAGCCCATTCTGTCGCACATATCCAACAATTCTTCACAGGGAGGATTATGAGCAGTACGAATGGCATTGCAACCCATCTCTTTTAATATTTCAAGCCTGCGTTCCAGAACACGGTCGTTCAGAGCAGCTCCCAAAGCACCCAGGTCGCTGTGATTATTGACACCTTTGAATTTCATACTTTCCCCGTTCAGGTAAAATCCACTGTCGGCAGAAAAACTGAAATCACGGATTCCAATATTTGTTTCTAATTCATCGATCAGTTCTATTTCCATTGTTCACAAGGGTTTTTAAGTTGTATAGAGATTTGGCGTATCGGGCGACCATAATTCGGGATTATTAACAGTAATAGTCTGAACAATCTCCTGTTTCGCTTCTCCAGGCAGACTTGCGGGTGTTTCAACCCGGGCAAGCAATTCATTTTCTGAGGAATAAAGTTCACTTACCAGGGTAAATTGCTTTAAATCAGTCAGAATTGTTTTCAACGCTAGTGCTCACTTATAATTACAGCAGAATCGGCTGATATTGAAGAGGTAGTGGCATAAACACCATGGCGTGCAACGTGCAGTTTGTTTGTGGTAATTAACCATACATGCCTGTATATGCCGGAACCCGTGTACCATCTTGCATTTGGCTGTTTTGAATTATCCACACGTACGGCCAGCACATTTTCTCCCTTAAAATTCAGGATAGGGCGTTAAATCATAAGAGAAACTGATATAACCAAAGGGTCGCTTCCCCAGATAATTCCCGTTAATCCACACTTCGCTGTTTTCATAAACACCTCCAAATTCAATGGCCACCTTTGAGTCTGAGGCCACTCCACTTAGTTCAAAATCCTTCCTGTACCATCCAACTCCTCCGGATGCAAATCCACCGGGCTGCCCTGTGGGATTTTCAACTGAAAAGCTGTCTAAAATACTCCAGTCGTGGGGCACATCAATCTCTTGCCAATCACTGTCATCAAATGAACTCAAATAAGCTTCAGGAAAATCCCCTTTGGAAAACTTCCAGTCAAAATCAAACATAATCTTTTGCCTGGGGCTACTACCGGATGGGCTGTTACATGCACAAAAGCTAATCATAACAATAATGGCGGGAAGCAGCAGCCTGTTATAAAAAGTGCCGGCCTTTGAAATAAATTGCTTTAACATAGTAAGATCTATTTAAATTATTAATGCCCGGAATAATATCAGAAGCTGCCCTGGGCCGACGCTTTGATGATTCTGTCTTCAGTCCAATGATCCCGGTACCAGGTGCAGGGCAAAAACTGATCGTTTAGCTCATCCATTTTATCTGCCATTTTACCCCTCAGCTCCCTTAACTTCTCCTGGTAAGCCGTGTTATCCACAAGATTAACAGTCTGCAGAGGATCATTCAGATTGTCAAAAAGCAGTTCTTTGCCATCGACCAGGTACCTGGCATAGGTATATTGCTTATCACGCACTGCCCTCCACTCATAACCCATCCAGCCAGAGATAGGTATGTCCCATCCCCTGCATGAATGCATAATCAGGTTCATTGCCTCTGCCGGTCAAAACCATTTCGCTCATATCCATTCCTTCCACTTCAGCGGGAACAGGCAGGTCCATCAAACCAAGAAGGGTGGGCATGATATCGGGGGTATTCAGGCAGGCATCGATGCTTCTTCCCGGCTTGATCTTTTTCGGCCAACGAATGATAAATGGGATTCTCGCAGCTTTATCATAAAAAGTCATTTTGTAAACCCGGCTGTTTTCACCAAACATCTCTCCATGATCGGAAGTAAATACAAGGATGGTATTGTCAGCCAGACCCTCTTCCTCCAAAGCTGTACTAAGTCTGCCCATGTAACTATCCAATGATGCATTCATGGCATAATAGACACGTTTAAACTCAGGCATATTGGGCTTCCAGTAGTCCAACCACTTCTCTGGTTCCCTGTTTCTGTCCATGTACTGATCAGGGTAATCGCTCATTGTTTCGGGCAGGGTAAACTCCACATCTTTAAACATATTGTAATACTCCTCAGGAACATTCTCCTTATCCCAGGGGTCGTGAGGAATTCCCACAGAAAGAAAGAGTGCAAATGGCTTTTCGCTCCCGGCGTTCTCCCTGAGAAAATCAATGGCCATATCAAACTGTGCTTCAGGCTCAAACACGCCCTCTCCATAGTATATTTTCTCAGGCTCATTTTCATAATAATAGGAACCGTAGTTATTGTGATGAAATCCATAGGATTTCCATACACCATCGAATCCCAGCCGGCCCGGACCGGGAGGGCAAAAGGAGTTTATATCATCATGGTGCCCTCCTGCTGCTGCACCCCATAAATGCCACTTGCCTATATATCCTGTTTCATATCCACCATCCTGAAGTACATGGGCTATGGCCTTATGGTTCGGATTCATCCTAATTTCATTCACGACCATTCCAGTGCTGCTGGAATATTTACCCGTAAACAGAGAGGCCCGGTAAGGAGCACATACGGGAGAAACAGAAACACTATTTGTAAAATAGACACCTTCAGAGGCCAGCTGATCTATATGAGGCGTTTTGGCCAGGGAGTCGCCCATAAAGCCCAGTACATCATAGCGCAACTGGTCTGCAAATACATATACAAGGTTGGGTGGCTGTTTCTGATTGCATCCTTGAAAGAGCATAACAGCCAGGATCGAAACCGGTGCAATTGATATATTTATTCTTCTCATGTTTAATAAAAAATAACTCCTTTTGACTTTAATCGTTCGATGCAGAGATCCTTGCTAAGCCCTGTCTCCTTATAATAATTACTATAGTCATCCGAATCTAAAAGATAGAGGGGTATCCGCTGGCCCGGTTGAATATAATGGTCATTATAGACACCCCTGAAAGCAGGATGCCCACCGTCAAAATTCCTGATTCCCATAAAACGCGGATAACTCTCCCAGATATCCCCCTCCCCCATAAGTCTTGGGTCTTCATTTTCCAAAAGTTGCCTCTTCAAGCTACGAAATAGTCTTTGGAAAACCTTCTGGTATGCCAGATCTTCTGCCAGATTATGAGTGCCAAAGGGATCGCTGTTCATATCATACAACTCAAATTCAGGGCGCAAACCAAAGGCATCCTCGTACATCTTTCTGGTCCCTTGATTCAAATCTTTCTGAGAAAGGATCTCATCCCTTACAACAAAGGCTTCTGATTCATTGAGACGATCACCGGCCGGATACCTGTCCGGCTTCATATTCCAGACCAGCTGGTAACGATCTGTCCGAATGGTCCTCACGGGATAACCCAGATTATCCGGACGTGCTGAAGTCGCCCTCTCCCTGCCATAAAACAGGGCTTTCCGAAACGGCTTTCTTTTGTGCCGGATCGGGATGCAGCAGCAACTTTAAAAAGCTCTTGCCTTCAATTACATCGCTTATCGGCAAATCTGCTGCATCCAGCAGTGTGGGTGCAAAATCAATATGACTGATCAGGTCATGAACTTCCCAACCAGCCGGAATCCTGTCTCCCCAACGTATGGCCATGGGAACGCGAACTCCGGCATCATAAGCATTTCCCTTGGCCCTGGGGAAAGGCATACCATTATCAGATGTAACAATGATCAGCGTATGATCCAGTTCACCCATCTCTTCTAGAATGCCGATCATTTTGACCAGATTACTGTCAAAACGTTCGATTCTCACTGCATAATCCAGGAAATCTGAGCGCACCGCCTCAGTGTCGGGCAGATAGGGAGGCACATCCACGTCTTCCAGACCTTTTCCACGATTGAGCCCCTCACCAGGCTCATATGGCCGGTGAGGATCATAGGTTCCAAACCAGAAAAAGAAGGGTTTATCATTATCCCGCTCATCAAGGAAGGCCTGGAATACCTTCCAGTATCCGGATGGCTCCTCTGTATTATAGTAAGTGCCGGTCAGCATCCTTGTTCTTCAACCTGTTTGTTTGGTCAATCATTCCGGGCGACCAGGTCTTCCCGGTAGAACCCACATGGTACCCTCCTTCAATAAAGCGATCCGTAAAAACCTCGAGATGGGCAGGGAAAAGGCTGGCATGCGTACCGGCCTCCTCATTTTGCCATAAATACCGGCCGGTTAGAATACTTGCCCTGTTTGGAGAACACTGAGGTGCGGCACAGTAGACTTTATTAAAGAGCAAGCCTTCATCCGCTATACGGTCAAATCCCGGGGTTTCAACAAAAGCAGCACCATAGGCGCTGGCATGCGGAAAGCCCTGATCATCGGAAATGGCAAAAAGGATGTTGGGAGGCCTCCGGTCGCTATGCTCTCCCATACAGGAAAAACATGTCATACAGATGATCACGCAGAAAAGGAGTCCTTTACTGAACATTCCAAGTTTCTTTTTTGTAGTCATAAAATTAATAACTGGCCACTTATTGGTTTTTAGAGGCATACATAGGTATGCCAAACTGAATACACCTGATTATCTGGCTATTTATACGGATAACTATATAATATACAAAGCAATTTAGCTACTCTAATCATAAATTTTGGCGTCTTAAAATTAAAACAATACCTATATTTGTAAGCAACAAATTCTAAATTATTTTTTTTATGAAACTTAAACAGGTCTTACTTCCGGTGCTTGTTATTTTCATACTGGCTGGATGTGGCACAAAGGAAAACGACAATACATTGAGCAGGAAGGAGAAAAAGGAGGGGTGGGTGCTTTTGTTTAACGGTGAAAATACCGATGGGTGGAGGGGCTACAATATGGACCAGTTGCCATCAGCCTGGACTGCGACAAAGGGAACACTTTTGTCAGCAGGCGAAGGAGGTGATATTGGAGGTGATATTATTACAGTCAGAAAATTTGAAAATTTCGATCTGATGATTGATTGGAAACTTTCACCTGAAGGCAATAGTGGCATCCTGTACCACATTGTTGAAGGACCTGAACTTCATTCCTCCTACTACTCCGGGCCGGAATACCAGATCATTGATGATATCGGATTTCCCGGCGGAGTTGGGCCTTTCAATTCAACAGGTGCTGACTATGCTATGACTCCGGCCGACACGACAATGAAAATCCTTCATCCTGTAGGAAACTGGAACAGCTCAAGGATTGTATTTGACCATGGCAAAGTCACTCATTTTCTTAATGGAAAGAAAATTGTTGAATTCACTGCGTGGAACGATGAATGGAATCACAAGGTAGAAAGCGGCAAGTGGAAAAACTATCCCATATACGGGAGGGCAAAAACCGGTTATATTGGCCTGCAGGATCATGGCAGCAAGATATGGTTCAAAAATATCAAAGTCAGGGAACTATAGATTCCTTTCAATGATTTGATTTAATGATAACGATCAATACTTTTCTCATGTTCAAAAAGATAAATATTCTGTTGGTGTCCATCCTTTCCCTGATGATGGTAAGCTCATGTACTTTAGTCGCTAAAAAAGAGACAAATGTGCCCCCCAACATCATTTTCATCATGACCGATGATCATGGTTACCAGGCCCTCAGTGCTTACAATGATGCTTTGATTGAGACCCCGAATCTGGACAGGATTTCAAATGAGGGGGTCCTGTTTTCACAAAGTTTTGTTACCAATTCCATCTGTTCACCCAGCAGGGCTGTACTTTTAACCGGGAAATTCTCGCATGTAAACGGCCAGCGAATTAACGGACAATCGTTTGATGGGAGCCAGGAAACCTTTCCAAAGTTGTTGCAGGCTGCAGGAGTATGAAACAGCCATGATCGGGAAATGGCATCTGGGCAGTGATCCCGACCGGTTTTGATTACTGGGACATACTGCCCGGACAGGGCGATTATTATAATCCTGATTTTAATAAAATGGGGGAAACGAGGCGTGTGGAAGGATATGTTACCAATCTGATTACAGATGCAGCACTGCAATGGCTTGAAAACAGGAATACAGATAAGCCCTTCTGTATGCTCTTGCACCACAAGGCTCCTCACAGATGCTGGATGCCTGACACAACCCATCTTTATCTTTACAATGATGTAAAATTCCCACTGCCGGTCAAATTTTTATGACACTTATGAGGGTCGTGAAGCAGCTGCTGCCCAGCGCATGCACATGAAAGATTTCTGTCCGGTGAACGACCTCAAAATGCTTGATAAGGAGGGAGAAATTGAGGGCCCGCTCAGGAAATACTTTGAGCACCAGGTGGCGAGGATGAATGAAGCACAACGGACTGCCTGGGACAAGGCTTATGCCCCCGAGATAAATTATTACAAAGAGGCCGGTCTGGAAGGCAATGCCTTACTGGAATGGAATTACCAGCGATATCTTGAAGACTATTTAAGATGTATTACATCTGTTGATGAGAATACCGGACGGCTGCTGGATTATCTTGATGAACATAATCTGACCCAGAATACCCTTGTTGTGTATACATCAGATCAGGGTTTTTACCTGGGAGAACACGGATGGTTCGACAAACGCTTCATGTATGAAGAGTCTTTCAGGATGCCGCTCATGATGCGTTTACCCTCAAGAATAAAGAAGGGGCGCATTGATCAGCTGGTTCAAAATATCGATTTTGCGCCCACATTTCTTGATCTTGCAGGGGCGGAAATCCCAGATGAAATGCAGGGAGAATCACTCCTCCCACTTTTGGAGGGTCAAAAATCGAATGATTGGAGAGAATCTATTTATTATCATTATTATGAATACCCGGGACCCCATTCTGTAAAAAGACATTATGGCATAAGGACTGAAAGGTATAAGTTAATTCACTTCTACAATAATATCGACCAGTGGGAACTTTATGATCTGAAGGAGGATCCAACAGAGATCAATAATCTGTTTGGCCAGAAGGCTTATGAAGAACTAACAGAGGAGCTTTTTATGCAAATGATTGCTTTGCAGAAACAATATAATGATACGACAGCTGTAAATGTTCAACTAAACTAATTTAACTGATCACAAATAAAAATCCTGACAATGAAAAAAAGACTTATAACATTTGCGCTTCCTGGTAGCGGTCACTTTTTTGACTACAACGGCTTCGGCCCAGGAAAATATTACCATATACGGCACAGTAACTGCTTTTGGGCAGATCCCACTTAACCAGGTTGAAATATCGGTTTCAAAATCGGATCTGCTTAGCTATTCCGATACACTTGGATTTTTCAGAATTTCTTGCCCTGAAAAAAGTACTCTCAACTTTTATGCGAATGGTTTTGAAAGTAAAAAACTAAAAGTCAAAAAATCCGCTGATCTTAACATTGATCTTATATACAGTAACAAAGAATCAAGCTTTGCGAATGCAACGAATAACAATCATATCAGTGAAGGACTCCTTTCAGGAGCACTTGCAAAATATCCACTGAAAGGAGAGAAAGATTATGGAAATTATGAGAATATCTACCAGTTAATCCAAAATGAAATTCATACTGTCAGAGTGAGTGGCACATCCGTTACAACTATCAAACAAACCTCCTTTACTCAAAGCCAGGAGGTTCTTTATGTTGTGAACGGGACGATAACTTCAGATATATCTTTCGTTTTACCCTTTAATGTTAAAACCATCAGGTATGTTGATGGGCCTGAAGCTGCAAAATATGGATCGCAGGGAGCAAACGGAGCAATTGAAATCACTTTAAAATAGCATATAGTATCCTGTTATACTGATCTGCTGTACACAGCATTGGCCACAAACAAATCCTGAACAGCAATCCCCACGCTTTTGAACAGGGTGATTTCATCGGGTAGACTGGCGTCCGTCACATTCATCATTGATCAGATCACCGATTTCATCTCTGACAAAGGTACCTGGAATGACTCCCTCTTTTATGGGTTTAACCAGATCGCCCGCCTCCTTTAATACAGCCTCCCTGGAGTCCACAAACAATCTGCATACCTGAATGATCCGGGGACTGATTTCCTGCATGTGAGGTTTAAATGAACCGATTGCATTGATGTGCACTCCCCTTGAAATCTCGTCGATTGAAAATAAGGGAGCTGCAGAACCCGTTGCCGTGCAGATAACATCAGCCTTTCTCAACTTCCCCAAATTCTTCTCGACACTCAGGCTTATATCCAGCTTATCCTGCATTTGCTCTTTGAGCTTAGCGGCGTTTCGAATATCAAGGTCATAAAGCAGCGCCCGCTTGATGGGACGAACCTTACAAACGGCTTCAAGCTGGGTTGCCCCCTGGGCTCCACATCCAAATATTGCAAGGGTCTCGGCATCTTCCCTGGCCAGGTACTGCGTTGCTATTCCACTGGAGGCGCCTGTGCGTAAAGCTGTTAAATATGTACCATCAATCATGGACAATACCTCTCCTGATTTTGAATCCATTAAGAGTACTACGCCAACGATTGTAGGAATACCTGCCTCTGCGCCACCTTGCTTCTGGGTAAGGATTTTCACTGCAATCTTTCCCAGATCTTCACTATAGACCGGTTTGAAAATCAAATCCATGGTCAAGCCAGGCAAATCAGAAACGTAGCGCTGGGGCACATAACACGTCCCTTTTGAATATGAGGCATAAGCTTCTTCCATGAGCCTGATGGCATCCTCCATAAATACCACCTTTCTGATATCGTGGATATCAAATAGCTTTATATTTTCAAATGATTGACAGAGTGCTTCTCCAAAATTAGCTTCAACGCTTTTTTCTTGTATATTTTTCTCCATAGCAAAAAAATATAGTTCCCGGAATGATTTTTTAAGCGAAATCCCTTACCATCTACCCAATAAAATGAGACAGATGGAAGAGTCTTCCATCTGTCTCAACACTAACCTAAAACTTCTGTGACTATGATCGACTAAAACTTACTCCATTTTTCCTGACAGAATAGCATCGAAGCTAAACATCTGATGCAGTTATGATTTCAATCAAAATATACCATAAAGGTAGAGAAGCAATAATAGAGACTTAAATAGAAAGTTAACTGATATATATACTATATTAACCAATTCCTGGCAAGAAGCAGACAATGGCTACAATTTTGCCAAATGATTTAATTCAATCTAGTAATTATATTGTCGGAATTTCCTTTCCGGAGGTCTGTAAGACTTCTTGGAATCCAGACATCCATCTCACCTGCCCCCCGGTTAAGCCATGCTAAATAGGGTATAGCAGTAAAATGATCTCCTTCTATCACGCTTATACCTCCCAGGAAATCTCCAATATGCCGCTCCGACAATTGCAATTCATCAGGAAGAATGATATTGCTGCTCAGCCCCCTGTTATCATGCCCTTCAACGCAATAGAGAATGGGCCCGCGTTCCAGTGCAACCCTATCCATGTTCTCTTCCACCCGATCATCAGAAATCACCCTCCTGATCTCCATGGGCAAAGAGAGGGTGATCTCGTCGCCCGATTCCCATTTTCTATCAACGACCGCATAACCTTTATCAAGGGTAAGTTTCTGTTCCTCGCCGTTTATCTCCAACAATATTTCGCCTTTCATAGCTTAAGATACTTGTACAAACCAAGTGGGATAGCCTCCTCCCGGGCCCATCCGGGCACCCTGATTCTTAAGCTAAAACCGGGACAGGTTTATCCATCCCGATTTTCAGCTTTATCACCCCACTCCATGGATAGTCTGTCTCCTGGACAAGCCGATGTTTTTTCCGCCGACTCTCAACATTTGATTCACTTTCCATAAACAGGTTTACATAAAGATTGTGTTCATCGACCAGGTAGACATAGCCGGGCACCGAAGTTGTTGTCCTGCATATATTGGTAGGACAACAGGGTGGGTCAAACCAGCCGGATCGACGCTTGCTCCCCCTGTCCGCCAATGGATTGGTGTAGAAATATCCAACTCCACTCAGAGCATGCGATGGAAGATAAGCGTTATACAATGTTCTTTCAAGGACATCGAAATATTTGGCATCCTTATAATACTTTGCCAATCTGAAATTCCATAAGATATTGGCCACTGCCCCGCAGGTTTCAGCATAAGCCTTCAGATTAGGTAGCATATAAGCTTCATCAAAGGCTTCTCCTTTTGTATGGCTTGCACCCACTCCGCCGGTGATGTATATTTTTTTTCCCGTTGCATTTTCCCAAAGTCGGTTTGATGCTTCAACATACTCGACACGACCGCTCATTGCACCCACGTCGACCATGCCTGCATACATATAACATGCCCGAACAGCATGCCCGGTGGTCTCCACCTGTTCCAGCACAGGCAAGTGGTCTTGAAAATAGGTTGGATTCTTACCCCTGAATATATATTGCTCCCTTCCGTTGTAGTGGCCCCTCTCGTCCAGAAAAAACCGGGCAAGCTCGATATACTCCTTTTTGCCCGTCACCTTGTAGAGTTTTGCAAGTGCCAGCTCGATCTCCTGGTGCCCCGGTATATCCCTCAGCCTTTCCGGGCCAAAGGTACTGACAAGCATATCGGCCGTTTTAATGGCCATATCGAGGAAATTTCGCTTACCTGTTGCTTCATAATGTGCAATGGCCGCCTCTATCATATGTCCAAGATTATAGAGTTCATGACTGTGCATGATATTGGCCCATCTCCCTCCGATACACTTGTTTCCCAGCGGCATAAAGTTTCGAATGGTATAGAGGTAGCCATCAGGTTCCTGTGCTTTTCCTATGATTGCAATTAAGCTGTCAATATAACGTTCAAGCTCGGGATCATCGTGTAGTTTCAGTGCATAACATGCCCCCTGGATGGTTTTATAAACATCGGAATCACTTGCTTCATTGCTACTGAAATCCCCCTGCTTCAGTCCTGCTGAAATAGAAAAATTATCAATTTTACCTGAGCTGGCCAGCTGATTGATATTGTCCCAAACGGTGTTCCTTATGCAGGAATCTATTCTCATTTTCCATAATCCACCAGTAACCTTCACCTGATAATAGGGCACCTCATGCAGGGGATAATCGGAAGGATTCGACTCCTGCATATCATGTGAACAGGAAAAGAATAAACCCAGACTTATCAAGAGATAAAAAACTTCTTTTCTGTACATTGTATTTTAGATTTGATTGATGAATGAACTGGTATTTATCGATCCTGCCTGCTAAATCATAAACTTCTCAGCATGATTTCCTTTAATCACGCACACAGCGAACATATAATCCATCCTGCTGCTTCGAATAGTCCCGAAAAACAACACTGTTTTTATGGTTCAGCACCATATCCCACATGACATCCTGAAACAGCACTGTTGAGCTCCACCAGTAACCGTTCACACCCATGCCATAAAACTTTCCATCCTTATTTCTGAAACCACCCATAGCTGCACCGAAAGTATTTTTGTTTTTCATTTCTATTCCTGCAGAATCTCTTCCGCCCAGGGTGGAGGCCAACCGTATCCATTCCAGGTCCGTAGCCACATGATAGCCCTCCGGAGCCAGACCTCTGGGGTCAAGAATAGCGTAAGCATTGTAGAGTTTACCATGGACGGCAGCGACAGAAGGATTATTGTCATAATAACACCAGGCGGGAATTTGATCCTGGCCCGCCTTTTTCCATTCCTCCTCTGTTTTCTTTTCCGGAATTGGGTCTCCATTTCTAAAGGTACTCACATCCAGATTTCTTGTCATCCAAACCTGATCTCCCATCTTAATGGACGCATCATCTTCAGAATTTGAAGCTTGCTGTATTGGAATCCCACTATTACTGAGAGTGTAGGACTCACCTGACAGCGTTGAAAATGATATCCTGTCTCCGGAAATTTCAAATTCCACCTGCATATTATCAGAATTAACAATGGTCGCTGTATAGCCTGGCCAGGGATTCAGAACAGAACAATTCTTACCTTTCTCACTGTATATTTCAACATAAGGTACTTCACCATTATCCAACTCGCTTGAAACCAGGAAAGCACCCTGAGCCCTGAGTCTGACAAATTTTGCCTTTGGGTTTGGCCAGGCTGGAAAAAGTCTCAAAAAACCTTCATGGCTTTGCAACATGGTCGCATTGATATATTCCAAATTGGCCACACTTTCAGTTCCATGACCTCCTTTGGGTACCGTAAAATTCCTCCTCATAAAATCGCTCAGTAAATCCTTAAACCGATCCAGAAGGCTTTGAGCAGGATAGCCCCCCTTGACGGCAGACGCCCACAGGAACCCTGGTGCATTGGGACTTGTCTCCCACGAATTATAAGCGTCAATGGTGTTGACGAATCTCTTTCTCAGATCATCATTGGAACTCATGGTTATCCTTGTTGTATGCCCGGCAAGCAGGGCAAGTCCGGGCCAGGTACCTTCCTGAAGCATCTCCTCATCACAGACTTTGAATACAAACTGACCGTTCCAGTTTCCCGTCGGCAGATCCTTCATATCGCTCACAATATCCTGCCACAGGGCCCGTTTTTCAATATCGACATCAAGATCAATGCTGTACTGGATCATGTTTTTAAATAATTCCACTACGAAGGCATTGTCAAGGGCCGTATTGTTGTTATCATTGCTTGCCCACTCCTGGTACCCGTATATTTAATCAGCCACTTCCCGTCTTCCCTGACCAGGTAGGCTTCCCAGAAATCAGTGATCCCTTTTAAATATGGATAGGCAATGCTTGAAAGATATTGCCTGTCCTGGGTAAAATTGCAGTACCATATAATGGGGATTGCACCCCAGACTGACCCGGAAAGCATGCCCATATAAAGGTCTTCAGAGGCCGAATTCCCCCAGGGGGCCTGAGTAATAGGGTCTAAAATACCGGGAATACCCTCTTTAAACTTATCGCCCCACCGGTTGCCTGTAACAAAGTTTATATCTCCCCGTTCGGCTCTTCTTCTTCCTTCGGCTTCCCAGTCGTATCGCTGCTGTATGTAGGGCAGCAGTAATTCAGGACGATTGCTTGAAGCAAAACCAACCACCGTGCTCTGGTGGTTATAACTGAGGGTATAATTTCCATCCCAGTTGGGTTTGTCGGTGGTTACCCATGCTCCAAATAGTCCCGGACAAATACTGCCCTCCCTGTAAGAGCAGGCAGACTCATATAATGCACCAAAATAATACTGTTCTAACTGAGTATCATAGGTTCTGACATATGATTTTAACCAGTAATTTTTCCACCAATTTTTATGCAAGGCATTCAGACCTTCAAGGCCATCCTCAGTTTGTTCAGTGGCCTGCGCAATTGATTCAGTGATATGATTGCTAATATCCTTTCCTGAGTTCACAGCGGTGACAATTAATATTTTCTTACCTGGCTTCAGAGTGAACCTGGCAAGGGCTGAATTATTTCCTGAGAGGCTTATGGTGTATTCAGTACCAATAATTTTTGTTGCCATTGCAGCCCGGCATACCCAGTCGATTTCATCACCCTGCTCAGTTTCCCGACTTACCCACCCGATTTTATCCCCGGACAATCCATTTGAAACAGGATATTTAGCCGTATTGGTCTTATGTACCCAGGTTTCAGCGCTGATTTCGAAGGGCTTGGAGCCAGTAGTCCATAATTCACTAATCAGCATATTTTCACTTGCCGGTACCCAGGTACGGATATTTATCAAGCCATCATTAAGCTTTGTAAGAATTTCTGCATTCAAGATATTCTGTTCCTGCTGAACTCCCTTTCCTGAACTGCCGGCTGCTATGATATTGACTCCCCCAATTGGCAGAGGAATGGCATTCAGATGTGCACCAGTCCAGAAATCTGTTGTGGTCAAATAGAAACGCGCCCAGGCAGTATCACAGGCGCCCACAACACCCACTTTCCCATTCCCCAGGAGAGGCCCATCCGGTAAACCAGACGCAGCTACCGTGTTGTTAACACCAGCATAAAGACCAACACAATCTGCCAGTACACTTTGTATTTCAGTCCAATCATCGTTAACCTGGGCCTGGGCTTCTCTTATTAAAGCAGAAAGAGAGGTCAATAATATAAGACTGAAAATCAACGACTTTCTCATGACTTAAAATTTAATATGGAATAGTGTTTACTTCATCAAAGAAAATTCCTCCCAACGTAACAATATCGCCCCTTATTTTATCAAACCTGAATTTTACTGATTTATGATAAGAATAGACCAGGTATTTACCACCTTCAAAACTGTCAATGAGCTTCACTGGAGCAATCATATCCAGGGTACTGGCATCAAACATCTCCACAACCTGTCTCAATTTCTCATCCTTCCAGTCCACAAAATAGAGCGCGACCTGAAAGGCTCTCTCTCCATCAATTTCTATGGTGACGGTCATTGTATTATCTGTATTGGAATAGGATGTTGCATTCCGGGGTACACTATTTTTTGAACCTGGGGAGAGTGCGCGCCGATCAGTGATTCCCATCTCCCATGAGGTGGGATCAGGCAGGTGCTCCTCAGTGATCGGGAATGCCCTGAAATAGTCAACAGATTTAACATAAGAAGGCCATACTTCTTTATCACTCCCATTCCCGTAATAATTGCATAGGAGATAGCCCTCTTTTCCATAGGTACCTCCCCAATCCCCTCCGGTAATGGTATCCTCACCAAGGAAATGAGCCGCATACCGGATCCCGGGTTCCTGGTATACAGGCCGCTTTCCGCTATAACATACCCTGATGTGATAATCCCCCGGTTTTACCTCGGTAAAGTAAACAAAACCATCGTCCTCTGCTGCACCGCCAAGCCCGTAAACATGATGATAGCTCCCATCCCAGGCTGTTTCTCCATTAACTTCGATTAGATCAATAATCCTACCGGTTTTTGGAA
Source organism: uncultured Bacteroidota bacterium (assembly GCA_963716765.1). Taxonomy (GTDB): domain Bacteria; phylum Bacteroidota; class Bacteroidia; order Bacteroidales. The sequence continues at coordinate 45,268 of CAVQUO010000016.1, forward strand.
TTCCGATCCTGCCTGTTGTCCCCGGCGGAGCTGAAATCCGGCAAATTCCTGAATCCACATCAAAACATACAGAAATGTCGCCATAAGGAGTTGGAGTTGTTCCTGACACCCTGCTTAAGGTGCTTCCCAGGTGCGGAAGGATGTCATATCGCCTGAACCCAGGCATGGTTGGAACGATACCCAGAATCTCTTCATTGATCCATTTGACCGGTCCGGCCCCCCATGGATGACAGAGGCTGATAATTCCACACTGGTTATTGGGCAATGGGTCGTTAGTCCCCACAATATCATTCCAGGAAGGCCTGAATACCTCGAAAGGAGTGGTTCCTCCATATTTCAACATGCCTCCCCAAAGATCCCTGATGCTGCTGAGGGCATCATCATGTTTTCCCATCAATGCCTCTGCCTGCAAAATAAAATATTGATTAAAAGGAGAGAAAGAAATCCGGTTTACCCTGTCCGTAAAATGGCTCTCAAAAAGTTCAGTCTGTTCTTCCCTGTATAATAATTGAGTAGTAACCGCATCTGCTGCTGCGTGAAGTCCGAATTCAGCATACCAGTCCTTCTCTTTTCTCAGGTCTTTCAATTTCTCTTTGGCATAAGCATGATACTTATCCCCCAGATCGATACGACCATAACTTGCCATGGCATTTGCAAAGTCATTCCATGCCCGAACAGAAAGCATCTGAAAAGCGTGCTGACATTCGGGAGAAGGAAGAAACCAGATTTCAAATCCGGCACACAACCTTTCGTCCCATCCATAATAGCGCAGATGGGGATCGTTTCCAAAAACATCATAGGCCTTATCCAGTTTGGCACAGGCATTACCAATATATTTTTCCATGGTAGCCGTATCGCCTGTATAGTTATAATAGTCGATCAGACTTAAGACCCAGTAAAGGGAATAGCTTAAGATACCATTATCCTGACCAGCGGTATTCTCAATGTTTTTACGAATGAAGTCATAGTTCCCAAATGCGACCAGTGCTGCTGCCTGTGTAGTATGAGCATCCCCCGTCCACGACATACGATCGCCGCGATCCATTAAGATAGCCCCCATGTAATCCTTGCACTGGGCTGCTTTCACACCATAGGCAGACATATACCATATCCGGTTAAGAAGGGTATCATTACAGGAAAAACTTCCGTTATAGTTGGTCGGTTTCACCTGGCAAACCGCCCTGACACCTGTAATATGCCATTTTTTAACCGGCGATTTCACCTGGATCCAGCCAAAACGCATCCCTTCATAGAGTTCATCATTTAGTTCAAGCCGGAAGGTATTGCCATATTTGACGGGTACTTTTGTTTTAAAATAACCAGGCTCATTGTACTCACTGATACTCATTTCCACATCTCCGGGACAATCGGGACTGTCAAATTCGAGCCAGGCGGCACTCTCAACTCCAAAGTCAATCTGAATCGATCCTTTACCACAGACAGTAACATAAGGGGTTTCACCGGTCAGGGATTGTAAATTTTCAAAAGCCTCCTTTTCGTAGCTTGAAACCGTTTTCGGCTTCAATGTGTATATCTCCAGCTCATCCGTTGCCCTGACATTATGCCAACGGTAAGAAACAAGCGGATCAGGTGATTCCAAAACCCGCGGTCCGCTGAAATCCCCTCCCCTGAGATAGGGATAAGGTTCCTGAATTGGAGAAACCTCCATCACCGGCTGGGCATATACACTCGCCGTAAACCCAGCGATAAGCAGGAAAAATAACAGTCTCAATATTGAATTGATCTTAAGCATCACCACCCAAAACCCTCAGATCTGCCCAGTTCCCAAATACCTCTTTACCCGTAAATTCAAGAAGTATAAAATCAAGGTCCTTCACTTCTATATCAAGCTCCATGGTTTCATCACCCTTGAACAATTTTCCGCTGTCAAAAATTGCCCTTCCCCCGAAAGCGTCCTCCACCAGCACCCTGAACCTGCCGCTTTCATCAGCGGATGATGTATCATCCAGCCCGACAAGGCCATGAAGACGCTCTGCCGTTTTATCCAGTTTATAGATAATGACCGATCTGCTTTTACACCCAAGTCCATAGGCATATTCCTGGCCATTAAGCACCATATCGGCACCAGAGTAACTCTGATTGATCGCAGGGGCATCTCCCCTTTTTACAATATAGGGCGTATCACTCAGGTAAGAATCTCCCATAACCGTATACTTTTCCGGAGACAAAGGCTCAGGTCCGGGGAGCGGTTTGGAACCCTCTTCCCCCACCCTGATCAGCATGTGTTCGTGCTGTTGAAGATTCCGGGCAGTGAAAGAGTCCCTGAAGGTTCCAAGATCTTCCTGCTTCCAAAGGTCCCTGACCTTCACTTTTCCCTTCAGACCTATCCTGGAGAAATGCAAGGGTCAGATCAACGGGCTCCTCCCCTTTGTTCAGTAAAAGCAGTACCGCTGCAGTGCCATCTGCCATGGGCTTGTTATATATTTCAGCATCCCCCTTCTTATATATTTTGTATCCCTGGTGACCTCGAGGGTCCTGGTTCACGGCAATTACTTCCGGTGCGATCAGAATATCACGCACTGAATCGGACATGGTCTGCAAATCGTTTCCAGCCATCAAAGGTGCGGCCAATATACACCATAGACTAAAATGTGCCCGGTCCTCCAGGTTGTTCTTAAGGTTTCCCACCTGAAGCATATCGGGATCGTTCCAATGACCAGGGCCTGCAAATTGCCATAAGCCGTTAAAATCGGGATGAATGGACTGATCTCCTCCTGAAGTTTCCGCACAGTGGTAAACCGATTCGATCCATGGATAAATGTCTCCGGAAGTACGCCAGAGTTGCCCATACTCCTTCCCTCCCCATGCCCAGGCTCCATTTCCAAAATCTGAGATACTTAAGATCATTTGCCGTCCCGTATTCCTGATTGCATCGCGATAAATGGCCAGATCTTCGGTGCTAAGCCTGCCATTTCTCTCAGCATAGCAGGCATCAAGTTTGATGTAATCAACGCCCCAGGCTGCAAATGAATTCATATCGGTCTGCTCGTGTTCAAAACTACCCGGCAGTTTCTGACAGGTGAGATAGCCCCGGCACTCATATATGCCATACTTCAGCCCCTTGCTATGAATGTAATCACCAATTGCTTTCATACCGCCTGGGAACCGGTCCGGGTCCGCAACAAGTTCACCGGCAGCATTCCGTTCAGGAGCCATCCAGCCGTCATCCAGGACCAGGTATTCATAACCTGCATCCCTCATCCCTGAACTTACCATGATATCAGCGATCCGTTTAATCTTCTCTTCATCGATATCCTCCTGAAATGCATTCCAGCTGTTCCATCCCATGGGAGGTGTTTTCGCCAGCCCTGTCTCACCTCCTCAGTTGCCACACTGCAGGAATCCGGCAAAGCCAGGAGCATGATTAAACAAAGCAATTCCAAAAAATGCTCCTTCGATTGATTATTTTCATTTGAATTACAGTTTTTATTTCGGTTTTGTTCTAGTTTTCCAGAACTGTGAAACAGGGACTCTGGTGGGCCCAGGTAGGATTCCTTTACCCCACCTGTGTTAATAATGATCTTATCAATGATAACTCCCGGGATCAACCATCCAGACTTTTAAAATATGGGGCCCCTGGTCACCCATATCCAGATCTGGCTTTTAGCTTCATCAGGTTACTCATCACATCCCTTTTGCTTCTTTCAGAAACAATGACCGGTGTTCCATCATCAACGAGAGATCGCAATCCGTAAATCATAATCTGCATGGATGGGATTAGCAGGGTATGCAGTTGAAATCTATTGCAGCCTCACCCTCTGTAAAAGTATAAATATCATACTCCAGGACAGGTGACTTACTGATAATCATCTCCGGTGATACTGTTGCTGGGAATATTTGTGGGAAGCACAGTAATCGAATTGCCGGTCCTCCCCAGTCCCTCAATAATCTCCCATGAAGCATTCGACTGATCCACTTTCCTTGTATAATTTTCAGCCTCAATGGATATATAACCGTTACTCTCCACAAAACCCAGATACAGATCCGGCCGATGGGCTTTGCGGATTGAAATACGGAGAGATCAATCTTAAAGAAGCTCCCGGGTCCCCCTGTTGTAACTCGTGCCTGCCTTATACTCCTCCCTGCCTTCGATTCGGACATGTGATCCCAGTTCATCCATGCATCGGTGGCAGATGAGGACCATCTGAAAGTTATTGTGCCCGCTTCATCTCTCCCGACGGGAGCCTTGTCCCAGTCGATACTAACCCATATTCGTTGTTCATCACTGATCACACCGGACTCCTCACTAAGGGTAATCCAATCGTCCGAAACCTCGGAAGACCAGTACAGGACCCCGTTTCCTGTGTTGTAAAGATCAATAAAGCGTTTGTCCCTGTTATAAACACTGAAGCCTGGAAGGATCGTTTCATCTCCTCCCTCTGTGGCGATCTTCATTTCCTGCTCCCCGTTGCCGGCGTAATATTCAAGCGGGGGCATGGCCCATTGTTGCCACTGTCCGCCCCAGGGACCAGGGAGAGATGCCATATGATCCCATTTATCCCCGACGATAACCTGCTCCCGGTTATAATGATGGATAATCGCATTGATCTCATCTTCTGCCTGCTGAGCCATTGATGCATAACGTGCCGCACTCGATCTGCTCTGTTTTCCATAGATATTGGATTTCTGTGCATAGAGAATCTTCTTATTCTGCAGCCCGGCACATTTTACATTATAGAGAACCATTTGAAAAAAGGGATCCTTCAATCTCAGCAGGAAGTGATTCATAAAGTTCATCAACCGCCTCTATCAAAACATCATAGGCATCTACTCTTGTCTGTACCTCGTCGTTATAGTTGGTCGGACTGAACCACTCCCAGGAGTGACTCTGATCCCGTCCATTGAACATCATCATGCTTTCAGGCCGGCGTGCATAGCCCAGTTCATAATGCTTCTCCATGATATCGGCTATCCGGGAGGCATAGGCTTCACCAAACTCCCTTGATGCCCAATCCATTAAGAATTTCCTTGGAGTGTTCTCCCTGAATTCATTTATATCCCAGGCCATCTGCATAAAGTGCTCAATACCAATCTCTGCAGGTTTTATATCTCCCACATTCACAATCCAGAGTTCTCTTACATTGTGATCATATGCCTTTTTCATCTCTGTCCAGGTAAGGCTCAGGGGAGTTGTATAAAGCCATGGATAAGCAGTGGTGGCACCATTGAGCCATTGAAAATGATAGTAGATGCCTGATCCGCCTGAACGCTGCTGCTCTTCAAGGTCGGGTAACTGGCGAATATTGCCAAAGTTATCATCGGGCCAGCAAATAATTACGTCATCCGGAACCTTCAGCCCCTCATTGTATAAGTCCAGCACCTCGGTATACGGGATCAATACCTGGGGTATCTCCTCAATATCCTTATGAATCCCATTTCTCAGGATATCCCGCTGATCAGCAAATATCTGCTCCAGAACCTCAACTGTGATATCACTTCCGGCCTCATCATCTTTCCCCCTTTTACCAATGGTGTACATATTCTCATATCTGCCGTTCTCTTTTACTCTCTTTTCCCAGTATTTATAGATATGATCCCTGTTTTTCACATAGTCCCAGGGTTCACCGGGATATTCATGATCCCATTCAGCACCGCCCATATTATTCCTGAGCATGGGTTCAATGTGGGAAGAACCCATCACAATGCCATACTCGTCAGCGACCACTTTGTTCTCTTCATAATAATTGAAGGGTCTGGTCTGCTGATGCATCGCCGGCCAGAGCAGGTTGGCTTTTAGCCTGAGCAACAGTTCAAATATCTTTTTGTGAGTGGTGGGACCGATTCCCTTTCCCTCCTCCGGGGCCAGGGTATACATGGCCCAGGGCCTCAGTCCCCACATTTCATCATTGATAAAAATACCCCGGTACTTTACAGAAGGTGATTCCTGTACATACCTTCCCGCTTTAACATAGATCTCATCTCTCTTTTTTACGGCACATCTGCAAAATAATACCAGGGTGACACGCCCATCTGCTTTGATAATTCGAAAACACCATAGGCTGTGCCCCTGCGGTCACTCCCGGCAATAACCAGGGCCCTGTCAACTCCGGGGAAAGGATTATTAACTACCTGGATAAGACAGCTTTCCCATTTGCCCTTGCACTTCAGAAACATCAATCTTCTTTTTCTTAATAAGCTTTTTAATGAAGTCACTTCCTTCAATGCTGCCGACAATGACACAATCCAGAGGATATGGCATCCAAGTGATTTTTCACATCCAGGCTTGTTTCCGTTAACTCGTTCCACATCATCGGCGAATAATCCGGCTGCAAGCAAAACCGTTTTGCTGTCATCAGGATCGACCAGAATATCAGCTGCAAAGAATCTGAGAAACCAGGCAAAAATCAGTTTCCGCACTCTTTTCAACAATCAGATGTTCGATGGCGACTGGGCTTTTTGTCCGCTTAAAGAGACAACAAGCATCAGCAGAAGGGCGGGTAGTGAATACTGTTTCATGGTATATCAGTATTTGAAATCCTGGAAGCCTATTTCGCCGGGATGGTTATTAATTATTCCCATAAAGATAAAGCCATATTTCATGAATTTATATAACTTATGCGAAATATATCGGTCAATCTGCAGCTCAAAACATCTCTATTTTTTAGTGTTGAAATAAATCATCACTATAAACAGCTTCAGGACTTTTTTTATGATGAAAATACATTTCTCAATCGGTCCGGTTCTAAAGCCTTCTGGCAGGCCATTATCTGGATCATTTTCATATGCCCGCTAGGGCCCAGGATAAAATATTTCCAGGAGCAGATGAGCATACCGTTTCGCAGGCACACTATTTCACATGGATAAACAATACCGACGGTGGTGCTCCTGAAGATCAGACAATGATAAACCTTGATTTTTTCAAGTGGCTGAAGGAAGAATACGGGATGCAGCTGGATATTTATGCCTTTGATGCGGATATTCTTGACGGAGGTGGGGAATATTGTACCCTGGAGTCAGAAAAGTTTAAAAAAACTATCCAAACAGTTTTGGGCCGGTAAGCCGGAAAGCCGCTGAAATGGGGATTCGCCTTGGTGTATGGCTCGGTCCGGATGGTTATGGAGATACACCCGAGGAAGGAAAAAGAACGCACAGACATGCTGGTGTCTCTTTGCCGGGACTTCAATTTCAGGCTATTCAAAATGGACCTGATGCTTACTCAGTTAAGACCGGAAAAACAGGATGCCTTTATCAGAGGCCATGCAGGCATGCCGAAAATACACTCCCGATCTTATTGTCCTGAATCACAGGGTTGATTTTGGCAAAGCAGCACCTTATGTGACCACCAATCTGTGGAACGGTGATGAGACCTATATTGATGTACATATGACCAACCTGCAAACCGCAACTCACAACAGGGCTAGCTGCATTTCACGTGGTCTTGTACCAGGATTGGAAAGGATGCTTGAAGATCATGGGGTTTGTTTGTCATCCTGTCTCGATTTTTGGGAAGATGATCTTGTCATGCAGGCTTTTAACCGTTGTCTTCTTCTTGCACCTGAGCTGTACGGAAATCCATGGTTCCTGCGGGACGATGAATATCCAAGGCTTGCTCGACTTTTCAATATACACCGTCAATACAGGGATATATTGATCAATGGGATGGTATTGGCTGAGGATCAATATGGAGAAAATGCAGTCTCGAGAGGAGATGAAAACAGGCGTCTGATTACATTAAGCAATCTTTCATGGGAACCCCTTAAGTTACAGGGTTCGTCTGGATGAGTCCATAGGATTAAAAGATAGGGGTCCTGTCAATCTTATTCAATATCACCCCTTTGAGCAGTTCACAGGAACATTTAACTATGGTGAAGAAATCAGTATAAAAGTATATCCATTTCGCTCAGCTTTGATAATGGCCACAAATTCCCTGCCGGATGAGCCCCTTATCGATGGTTGTGCTTATGAAGTCATACAGAATGTACCGGGCAGGAATTTGAGAATAAAACTTTTGGGATATCCGGGTACAAAAAGCACCATTTCAATTATAAATCATCATAGCAGCTTTGAGGCTGCAAATCTTGAAGGAGAGGATGTTTCAGAATTGCTTGATGGAGAACGGAATTAGATATCCTTTCCAAAGGAGAATCCCTGAAGGCAGACTGGCATAGAAAATTTGGTGATCTTCAGCCTTTGCCCGTACCCCGACGATGCGGAATTCCTATATGAGGCCAGCTGTTTTGCTGCTGATAATAATGCACTCGAAGTCAGATCAATAAAAAGATCCGGTCCGACCGATATACCCCAGGTGCAAGCGGCCCGTGACGCATTCTTCAAGCAGGAAGTCTTCATCGACAAAGGAGTATGGGATAAGTTTCTTTTTGATGGTGACCTGAATACATCCTATAACATGCTCCACCGGCAGAAGGATTTTAAGGGAGGTGCCCTCAGGCTTGACCTGGGAAGTATTACTGAAATTGACAGACTGCTTATAAAACTTGAAGATCAGAACTGCAGTTCAGTCTTTTATAAACAGTAATGAGCTGGTGGCAGAGAGTATCTGAAGATTTAAAAACATGGTCAAAGACCTCCATCACTGCTTCAGGATCTGATCTTCATATCAACTGCCGGCCATTCCGTTGCCTGTCGATATTTCCGTCTTTCAAAAGCACCAGAAAAAATCCTTGAGATCGAAGGGTATATATCAGGGAGAAAATATGGATCGTTCCCACATGGCGGGCATCCAACCTGTTCACCCTTGTACAGTGAAAATCCGGCTTCAAAGACATGGGGTTTTACCTTTGTACTTGATGAGGCTGCCAAAGGAAGCTACCTTGCTGTAGCGATTGCAGGCAAACATGGCAAAGAAGGCGCATATGCCGCTCTGCGTATGGGTGATAAAACCATAGGTGCAAGCAGCAGAAGTCCGTCCTATCTGGCCAATGTATGGGAGTACCGGGTTCAGACAAGAGACAGTAATTACACCTATTACTTCCCTGTTACAAGAGAGATGACAGGAAAAACAGTTGAAGCTTGTGGTTCTGGGACTCAACGCTGAATTAAATGATCTCCATCCTGAGGTCTGGATCACCTCCTACCCCATTCCTTTTGAAGAACAGGAGCTTGTTCTGGAAAGAGTAGCAGGTAAATCAAGCAAACCATTTTCGCTCCCTGCTCAGCTTGCTGTTCAAAACCGAAATGGCAGTATTTACATTTTCAACAACCTGCCAGTCGAACATACCCACGCAAATAAAATCGGCGCCGTTTTCAAAGGCATACCTGAATCCGTCTGCGGGTTTGATTGCTCCTGCAGCCAGCACCTTGAATCCAACTACCGGTACCTCAATATTCCTGATCACATCGATGGTCTTATCGGGGAAGAGATCAAACATGTTATCATGAATCCTGTTGTGATCAGTCCGACCGGTGACCATCCACGCTAAACTCCTCCCGGAATTCCATTGGATGAGCCGACCAATATCTGTCATGGTGCATGGTCTTGTAATAATAATCAGGTTTGATCCCGGCTTTCTCACATGCAATAAGAACTTCAATGGAATGAGCACCAATCCCGGCCGGTATTCCCTGAAGCCTGATTAATTCAAGGGCCTCTTCAATCAGGTCAAGTCTCCCGTTCTTAACCAGTGTGTCTGCATTGGCACCCTGGATATACATGCTTGTTGCACCAAGGTCTGTTAATTGTCTCAATTCCAGGAAAGGATCCTTGCTCCCGGCCGTGAGATGGAGCTGGCAAACTGTCTTCATATTGCTCCCGGTGATCATCTTATACCTGTTGAAAAGTTTGAAATGCCGGGACACCATGTTCGTGGAATCAATACCAGCCTGCTCACACAAGGAAAGAGTTTCAAATATTTTTTTCTCTGTATTATAATACCTTGATAGATCATGAACATACTCAAGGTCTCGGGAGTGTGCTCCGCCTCCCATCAGATTGCAGCCCAGGATAACCCTGCTCATCTCTATCTCCCCCTAGTTTCCCTTTTGGAAGAGAGCCCTTTAAATCCTTAAGATCATATCGTTTTAAAGCAACGGTGGCTCCACTCAAAGCATCGGGATTAACCGATATAATCCCGAAGCAAGGCTGCACCAACGATACCTCCAAATACCGGTAGAGTTGCAACTCCTTTGATCAGGGTCTCTCCTGTTCATCACTCTGTTTTCTTCCACCTTCTCATCCGGAGCCGGGCTCAATGTACGTTTCCGGTAAAATGAGCTGATATTCAGCACGCTGTAATCAGATGAAGGGAAAAGGTATATAATCATGAACACAAGAGCCTCGATCAGGTTTCTGTTTATGATCCAGTAATGACCCTCTGATACAATATCGGCCGACTGATTTCCAAAAGGCGGGTAGGCAAAATAGTATAACATTAACAGCACAATTCCAGACACAGATGCAGTCCTGACAAATACTCCCAGTATCAAAGCTGACCCAATAAGGATCAATCCCCATTCATTCAAAAAATCGACGGCAGCAATCATTCCTGGTCCCGACGAAAGAAAATGAAAAAAGGAAGAAAAGATACCATACGAAGCCCGGAGGTAGGCCTCTGCTGTCCAATGGGGATCTATAATCTTCGTGACTCCCTCATACAGAAAATGCCAGCCCAAAGAGATTCTGAGAAGCAAAAAAACGATAGATTTATTGCGCATCGGATCTCTATTTATTGCAGATCTCATATCCTCAGGGAAACGGGCATCAACTTCTAACCACCAATCCTGGAGTTTTTTCAGCATTTGATCGCATCGTTCCGGCATAGCCATTTGCAAGGTTATGCTGCTCTCCTATGTCCTCCTTAATATTATAAAGCTCCAGCTTATTGTTTTCGAAAAATACAATAAGCTTATAATCGCCTTCCCGGATCGCCCCACTTGGAACACCCTTCTGATTTGAAAGATGTGGATAATGAAAATAGCTTGTTTCATGCACTTTTGAAGTTTCACCCCGCAGCAAGGGGACCAGACTCTGACCATCCATATGGAGATCGGGACGAAGAGGCAATCCAGCCATTTCAAGTATGGTGGGGTAAAAATCCATGCTGGTAATTACCGCATCGGATGTACTTCCCGCCTTAACCTTTCCAGGCCACTTAATAATGGCCGGCTCCCTGATACCTCCTTCGTAAATCCAGCCTTTGCCGCACCGTAAAGGGGTATTTGCAGTGGGGGTTCCTTCCGAAGTGGACAATCCACCGTTATCCGAAAAGAATATAACCACGGTATGATCATCAATTCCCTTGTTTTTCAGCTGGTCGAGCACCTGACCCACAGCCATATCCATTGATGCCACCATGGCGGCATAGGTTGGGTGATCCTGGATCTTACGGTACGTGAAAGATTTCCCCGAGATTTCCTCCTGTCCAAACCTGTCCTCATCCGCTTAGCGCCAGCTGATCCTTTTTAGAAGTATATTTTTCTATCCTGTCATGCGGAGCACTGAAAGGTGCATGTACCGAATAGAAAGAGAGGTAGAGCAAAAATGGTTCCTCGGCATGTGTGTCAATAAAATCGATTGCCTCCTGTGCCAGGCGATCAGTCATATATTGCCCCTCGGGTCCGTTTTGAAGATTGGGAATATCCCATGGAGCGAAATACTGATTGGGAATATACAGGCCTCCCCGCCAGTGTCCTGCCGACATTGATATCAAAGCCCTGTTTGTCTGGCCAGAAGGCTCCTTCTCCCTCCCTGTTATTCAGGTGCCATTTCCCTAAGAAATATATTTTTATAACCTGCTTCTTTCAGGATTTCTGGAAAGAGCACCTCCTCCAGGGGAAGGTTACGCAGATAGTCCGGATTCCCGGGACCACCAATCCACTGTGTAAGATTGATACGTGCAGGGTTTCTACCGGTCAAAATGGAGGCCCGGGTGGGGGAACATACCGGAGATGCAGCATAGGCCTGAGTAAAACGGATCCCCTCACTTGCCAGTTTATCAATACTGGGGGTTTCATAAAAAGTGCTACCATTTGCCCCAATATCCATCCATCCAAGGTCATCCACAAGGAAAAAAACAAAATTGGGCGTTTCATCCTGTTTTACAAGTACTGCAGCCTGACCATACAAAATGTACAGATCAATGCCAGAATGGCCTGCAAGTATATCCTGTAGAGTAAATTCAAGGTAAAAAGATGGCATAAGCTCAACAAGATTATATTCTGAAATTCAACACTTCATTTAATACCAGTCCAACGGCACCATATATAGCTGCCTTTCCCGGGAAAGTAACAGGTTCAAGCAGGCATTTGGTCGACCTCTTATTTAAAATATTCTCATTGACAACCCGAATAAGGTCCTCCCAGAATACGGGTCCGTTCAGGGAGAGTCCTCCTCCCACAAAGATGGCCTCAGGATTTAAGATATTGATCAGCCCGGCTATGGCCTGACCAAGGTGTTCTGTGCCTTTAACAAAAACATCTTTAGCAAGGCGATCTCCCTGCTCATAAGCCTTGGCAACCATTTCGGCACTTATCTGATCCATGGCTCCCCCGGATAAGTCCGAAAGAATACTTTCCTCTCCATCCTCCAGCCTCATCACAGCCCGTCTTGCGATTGCGTCTCCTGAAGAATATGCGCTTAAACAACTTGTTTTCCCGCATGAACAGGTTATCCTGTTATCGCCACATACCGGTATATGGCCAAATTCACCAGCCATACCATCAGTACCATAGAATAATTTCTTGTTGAAAATAATACCTGCCCCAATACCAAATCCTGCATTGATGGTCACGAAATTGTCAAAATTACGCCCCTTCCCAAACTGCAATTCACCCAGAGCCATTAACCTGCTCACATTATCATAATAAAGAGGCAGATCAATTTCCTTCTGCAGGATCTCCTTAAGTTTTAAATCATTCCATTCAAATGCAGGTGAATACTCCACTACTTCTGTTGAAGTATTGATCAATCCTGCCACGGCCAGGCCAACACCCAGAATCTTCGACGGATCAATGAGGCTGGTATCTTGAAGGGAATGAACGACCTCCACAACCCTCGATAGCACATGCTCATATCCCTTATGGGCTTCCGTAATAATTTCCACCTCTTTTATTGACTCCAGATTCAGATCAGACAGCACCCCTCTTATGGAAGTTGTTCCCAGATCGATTCCAATAATATATTTATCCCGTCCCTTAAAATGAAGTGGCTTGCGCGGTCTTCCCTTGGGAAGGGATATGTTTCCCTTTCTCTTCCACAAGGTCATCATCATTCATCAGGGAATCAACAACCCTGGTCACTGTAGCAGTGCTCAATCCTGTAAGCCTGGCAATTTCAAGCCTGGAAATTTCACTGTTTTCCCTTATGGTAATCAGAATCCTCCTTTTTGTTTTGCGTGCAAGAAATTCAGCAGTTTTTGATGCTTTTGCCTTCATGAGCCTGTTCTATGATTTGAATATGTTGGAATGTTTAAATATGAGAAATATAAGTTCTGAAATCAAATATTTAAATATAGAAGTATTATGGTAAAAATCAATGCGTTTTAAGGAAATAATATTCTCCGAAAAATAAAATAATCAAACCGCATCCGATGTATCCGATATTACCCTGATCGGTACTGAATAAACAACAAAGGAAAACTCTTTACAATACACTTCCAGTCTAAGGTTTACGAATTTTTCATCTGGAAAATGCCTGCTATATCCATGGCCATAAAATGGTAATATAGTATATAATTTTGATAACATTATGCTCAAATCAAGTAGGATTGTTTCATTACTTTACGCAGTTGTCTATGGCGAACTGACTATAATAAGTTTTAAACTAAAAGAATGAACTATGAAAAAGCTTTTCAATTTAATGTTCCTGCTTCTGGCAATGTCCCCCGCATTATTCGGGCAGGTCAGGAACCTGACCGGAACAGTTACCTCAAGTGAGGATGGGGCTCCGATTCCCGGGGCAACTGTTGTCCTTAAGGGAACGTCCACCGGTGTAATTACCGATGCGAATGGCAGCTTACTACAATTCCTGTCAATACATCCACAGGAGTATTGACATTCTCCTTTATCGGGATGACGACCATGGATGTTGAAATTACCAGCTCCAACAGGTATGATGTGGTTATGGAAACTGCTGCAATCGGGCTGGATGATGTGGTTGTGACTGCCCTTGGTATTACCAGGGAAAAAAAGACCCTGGGTTATGCGGTTCAGGACCTCGATGGCAGTGAATTGAACAAGGCAAATGATGCCAACATTGTAAACTCTCTTTCCGGTAAAATTGCCGGTGTACAGGTGACCAGCGGAGGTAGCACCGTAGGAGCTTCTTCCCGGATTGTGATCAGGGGTAATTCATCTTTCTCAGGCAACCAACCATTGTTCGTAATTGACGGAACACCCATCGACAACTCAACCACCAACCTTGGTGGAGGCGGTGGTATCGACTGGGGTAACACTGCTTCGGATATCGATCCGAACAATATTCGAGTCCATGACCGTGCTTAAGGGAGCCAATGCCTCCGCTTTGTATGGAAGCCGGGCTACCAACGGTGTGATTATCATCACCACAAAAAAGGAAGCAGTGATGACAGGAAGACTTGGCGTAGATGTCAATTCATCATTTCTCTGGGATGTGGCTTCCTATTTCCCGGCACTTCAGAATGAATATGGCGGAGGCTGGGATGGCAGCGAGTACATCTGGAACCAGTATAATCAGGAAAATGGAACTTCCCTGTCCTATAATGATTATGCTGACCAGTTTTCATACAGGTACGTGGATGGAGATGGAGGCGGAGTAAACGACAGCTGGCCCATCAACTGGGGCCCCCGCATGGATGCCGGCCTTATGCTTGACCAGTGGTCTACCGGACCCAACAGCGAATGGGTCTCCCGTCCTGACAATGTAAAGGAATGGTTTAATCCCGGTTTGACAATGAATAACAGTGTCGCCTTTACCTCCAACGGTGAGAAGGCCTCGGGAAGGGTTGCCTATTCCAATCTGAACACCAAAGGTATTATTGACTTTACCGATCAGAAACAAAATACGATCAATACCAGTGTAACCCTTACACCAACTTCAAAGCTGACAGCAATTGCAAATCTTACCTATCTAAGGAAAGAAAGTAACAACATGCCTAACAATGGTTATAGCTGGGCCGACATCTTTGGTTGGTTGCAAAGGGATTACCCGACACAATATGTAAAGGATCTGTTCTATGAAAAAGGCAACGAAGATTATATTTTCAATGCTGACAATCCATTCTACACCCTAAGAAACCTCTCCTCATTTTTCAGAGACAGGCTGTATGGAAACGTTAGTGCAAGATACAGCATTACCGACTGGCTGTCAGTATCGGGACGCGCAGGTCTTGATTTCTATAATGAATACAGGAAAAACATTACCCAGTCCGGAACCGTGAGAAATACGAGCAGGGGACTAGGCGGTCAGTTCGACGAAACACAGTTCTATCAAAAGGAGGTAAACGCAGATGTTTCCCTGAATTTTGACAAGACCTTCGGTGATTTTCGCATAGACGGACTGGTGGGAGCAAACTACAGGAACGATCTTTATAAGAGCATGTATATGGCGGCATCCGATCTGACTGTTCCGGACCTCTATACCATTTCCAATGTGAACGGGAATCCTTCTGTATCGAACTATACCAGCGAGTATGAGACCAATTCTGTCTATTTTGCTGCCAATGGTTCATACAAGAATTACCTCTTCCTGGGTATAACCGGTCGCAACGACTGGAGTTCAGCCCTGCCTGCCGAAAACAGGTCCTATTTCTACCCTTCGGTTAGTTTGGGATTTAGTATTATGGACGCCTTTGCCCTTGAATCCAAAGCCATATCCTATGCTAAAATCAGAGGCTAGCTGGGCACAGGTTGGTGGAGACACCGGACCCTACAGCTTTCCAGAACCTATTCAGCCAGTTCTTATAACTCCATCTCCATGTTCAGTCCCACCAGCACCATGCCTCCTGTAGGTCTGTTGCCGGAAGAGACTACCTCATTTGAGATCGGAGCCGACATGAGGTTCTGGAATGACAGAATCACCCTGGACCTTACTTATTACAACCAGACAACGGTGAACCAAATTCTTAATGTGGCCACTTCCAGTACAACAGGTTACCGATCCATGCGTCTTAATGCCGGCGAAATCGGGAACAGTGGTGTTGAGTTGATGGTGAACGCGAAGCTCGTTCAAAATACCGACAGGATTTTCATGGGATATGACACTCAACTGGGCCAAGAACAAAAGTATGGTCAACACACTGTACGGAGATCTTGAATCATATGAAATCTCAGGCGGATTCGGTGGATGTAAAACACTTGGTATTCCCGGTGAAGAATGGGGTGTATTGTGGGGACTTCCATTTGTGAAAGATGATGCAGGAAAAACTGTGGTTGATGAAAGAGGTATTCCAAAAACCACCAGTGTGGGTGAAAAACTTGGAACCGTAACTCCCGACTGGACAGGGGGTCTTAACAATTCATTCAGATATAAGAATGTTTATTTGAGCTTCCTGATCGATGCACGCTTCGGAGGAGATATCTTCAGTACAACGGCCTGGCATTCCTATCCAACCGGAACCTATGAAGTAACCGTGAAGGACAATGTCAGAGAAACCGGATTGATTGTGGATGGTGTATTTGAGGATGGATCACCCAATGATGTACGTGTTTCAGCACAGGATTATTTTGGGGGATCATGGATGTGGAATAACCACGAATATTCCATTCTTGATGGAACTTACGTTAAACTGCGTGAATTTGTATTGGGATATGACTTTAACGTTTCCGGCATCAGCTGGCTCTATAAACTCAATCTTTCCTTTGTTGCAAGGAACCTTGCTATTCTTTACCAGGACCAGACTACCAAAGACCTAGGGATCGATCCTGAAGTCGGACTTGGTGGAGGAGAAGGCGGAGTCGGTTATGAAAACTTCCAGATTCCTACGACCAGAAGCTTTGGTTTTAAACTGAATATCAGCTTCTAATCTTTTATATATAGATTTAAAAATTATGGAGATGAAAAAGAAAAATAAAACGAAAGTACTGTTATTTGCCGGGGTGATTATGCTACTCAGCGCCTGTACAAGCGATTTTGATGAGATGAATATCAGCCCTAATTCAGCTACTCTGGTACCTGCTACCAATGTACTTGGCAGCGCGATGACAACTTCAATGTACACCCTCTTTGGAACAAGGTTGGACTGCTATTATACCGGGGCTTATTCAGGTTTTATCAGTGCTCCCGATTATGAATACCGGGTCGATATCAACAACAGCATGTGGAGAAGTATGTATGTTTGTATGACCTATGCCACTGATGCCATGAGACTTGCCACAGATGAAGAGAATGACAACCTCTATGCCGCAGCATTGACATTCAGGGCATATAATGCCCAGAAAACCACCGACATGTGGGGTGATGTTCCCTATACGGAAGCTTTTCAACTGGAAGAGGGTGTTCTATATCCCGCCTATGACACAGCAGGAAGTAGTTTACAACACCCTTCTTGATGAACTGGAAGCTGCTGCTGATATGTTTGATGAAGCCGGCAGTCCCATCGGAGAAGGAGATTTTCTCCTGAACGGAGATGTGCTTATGTGGAAGAAGTTCTGCAACTCGCTGCGCCTCAGGGTAGCCATCCGGATGTCATCGGCTGATGAAACCACTGCCAAGGCTGCCATTGCTGCTGTACTGGGTAACCCTACCAAGTATCCCATCATGACCAGTAATGATGACAACGCTTACTGGTGGTTCCCGGGGATTGCTCCTGACCAGGAGATCTGGTATGAGTCCATGGGTACTGTGGGTGATGCTGAAAAGAAGTCGGGATGGAGAATGCAACAACCCATCATTGATGCCCTCCAGAACAACAATGATCCTCGTCTGCCTGTTTATGCAGATAAAAATGCTTATGGAGCATACAGCGGTCACCGCTTTGGTCCAAACGACAGGTCCGACACCATGAATAACAGCTTTAACAAGTCTCACATTGGCTGACTGGTTCATGAACGATCCCGCGGGATTTGTTCCTTACATGAACTGTGCAGAGGTTTATTTCTGCCTTGCTGAAGCTTACGAACGGGGATTGGTTTCCGGCGATGCCCAGGCAGCCTATGAAATGGGCATTACCATGTCCTGCATGGAAAGCGGCCAGATCGAACCAGATGCTGTTACTACTTTCCTGGCAGAAACAGAAGTGGCCTGGAATGGAGGAAGCACCAGCAACCTTGACAAGATTGCGCTTCAAAAATGGGTCTGCTCTCTTTAAACAAAGCGTTGAAGGCTGGTCAGAAGCAAGGCGGACTGATGTTCCTTTGTTAACAGGTGTTGCTGAGGATTATGCAGGTTCTCATAACAGGCCTCCGTTCAGAATGGCTTACGCCGATGAGGAGAAAGGCTTAAATACAAGCTTCCCCTTCGATGTTGGTTGAAACTGATATCTTTTATGGCACACAGGTTTGGTGGGATACAAGAACAGGTGTTTATTAACGATCCGAATTTGCTCTTTCTTGTGAAATCAGAATAACCTTTTAGTAATCAGTTAAGTCAGTATATTTGAAGGGAGAGGACCAAATACCTCTCCCTTTTTTTCTATAAAGATCGACCAATGAAATATAAGTAGCTATGTCATGAAATATTTTGCCTCCATACTTTTGATTATTACCATCGTATTCACTGCTTCAGCCCAGAAAACTGACGATGAAGGATTAAAATCCATTACTCTTGAGTCTGTCGAAGCCCCACTCGAATTTCTTGCATCCGACTGGACTGAAGGCCGGGAAGTAGGAACAAAAGGAGCCTATATGGCTGCAGACTACATTGCCTCTCTTTTTAAACTCTATGGCATCAGGCCACTGGGTGACATGGCAGAGAAGAAGATGAGCCGGGAAATCAGGATGGCCGGGGGAAAGCCGGAAACCTACAGAAGCTATTTTCAGAATTTTGATCTTTTGACCGGACCCCGGGAATCTGAGAATTCACTTTCCCTGATAAAAAGAACCGCCTCTTCTGTTAAAGAGCTTACCCTTCAGTGAGGGGACAGATTTTGAGCTGCGAGCTGAATCCTTCAAGCATGGAGATCAGAGGCCCCCGTTGTATTCCTGGGTTATGGTCTGCAAAGTGAAACCCTCAAATGTGATCCTTTCAAAAAAGTGAATCTCGAAGGAAAGATCGTTTTTCTTCTATCAGGTTTTGCCGGGATCGATGATCAGGAATCCGAAAATTACAAAATACTTAAAAGTGACAGCACCAGGTCCTTTCGGCAGTTGGAAAGAGATAAAGTTGAAAATGCAAGAAAGGCCGGGGCGCTGGCCATTGTTAGGTATGATCCCCAAAGGGCTTTTAAAGCCGCCAATCCTTCCAACCTGCCAATGCATTCATGATAATGAATTTTATGAAGGGGAAAAAAAGAAGGATGACTTCTACCTGAAGAAAATCCTCTTGCCAGACTGGGATGAGAAGGAGGAGCTGCCTGTGCTTGAAATATCCAGGTCACTGGCAGAATCCCTTCTGAACAAATCCGAAAACTTGCTTTCATCCATGCTTGATCCGGACTACAGAATGTCCTCCTTTAAATCAGTGGACCTCCCCGAAACACTGTTCCATCTGAGCACAAAGAGTGAGCAAAAAGTGATCCGGGCCAGGAATGTTCTGGGATACATCGAAGGTGAGAATCCCGATGAGGTAGTCGTAATCGGTGGTCACTATGATCATGTGGGGAAATACAATGGTTTTACTTTTAATGGTGCTGATGACAATGTTTCCGGAACAGTTGGTATGTTAAGCCTGGCCAGGGCCTTTATGGAGACAGGAAGGAAACCGGCCAAAACCATTGTATTTGCAGCATGGACCGGAGAGGAACAGGGCTTATGGGGCTCGAAATATTTCGTGAAAAACATACCGGACGATCTGAGCATTCTGCTTAATCTTAACATGGATATGATAAGCCGGACCACAGTTAATGATTCAAGCGGGCAATACCTTTCATTTCTATATACTACTGGTTATGAATCCTTTGAACAAATATTTAGAAACATCACCGAAGAATATGGCTTTGCTCTTGACATAAGATATGAATCCAAAACAGAACCCAGGGGAGGCAGTGATTTTACCTCCTTTGCAAAGGAAGGTATCCCTGTCATCTCACTTTTTACCGGTCTCCACAAAGATTACCATATGCCCAATGATGAGATAGAATTTGTGAATCTGGAAAAAATGACAGAGATCATCAAACTCAGCTATCTCGGACTGAAAGAAATCCTTGAGCAAGATCTGGCGAGGAAGAATCATTAGCAGTTCATAAACTGAAAGCGATGAAAATGAAAAACAAAATAATTAATCTGTTCCTGCTGATATCCATAAGCACTGGAATCGAAACCAGCGCCCAGAACACAAATGCAGCATACTACTGGAACCTCGATAATATCGAGGAAGGAAAAGTAAGTGAACAGGTAAATGAAACTGCCGACACCCTTGAAGGCAATTATACCATTGTAAAAGGGGCAAAGGGAAAGGCCATCCGGCTTGACGGTTACACGAGTGTTATATGCAACCAGGCGAAAAAAGGGTCGATTGTTCAGGGTTCAATCACCACCGAGGCCTGGATTGCACTGGGTGCCTATCCCTGGAACTGGTGCCCTGTTGTTTCACAGCGAAAGGAAGTCGTGGGTGGTAAAGAGGCCAGTGGTGGATTTTCCATGGAGGTAGGGCCGAGGGGAGAATTAGGGCTGAAAATATTCATTGAAGGAAATGAGATCCTCTGCGTATCTGAAAAATTTGCCATCCCGCTATTTGAATGGATGCATGTGGCAGCAACCTTTCAGGAGGGTGTAGGAATAAAACTATTTATTAATGGCGAGGCTGCCGGCTCCTATGATATCAAAGGCAGAGCCAATTATGCACCCAAGAGTCAAATCAGAATCGGAATGAACGCTCATGCGGTGAATCCATCAAATCTGATTGGGGAAGCCGGCTACAAACCATTCTGGTTCTCCATTGACGGGATCATAGATGAGGTAAAGATATTACAATACTGCGCTGACGAGAGACTATTTTAAGGACCTGTTTAGCAGTCAAAAACCGAAAGATGCACCTGAACTCCCTGAGAGAAAGCTTCCGGTCGTACTTCAGGACCAAGCCTCTTTCGGAGCCTATTATACCAAACTGAAATATTATAAGGAATGGGATCAGCTCTGGCCAGTGGCATCCGATCCGGATATTGTTGTCACATTCAAGGATTCTCCGGTGAAAATGATATTCTGGCGCGGGACCCGTTATTCACCTGCATGGGTGACCGATAACAACCTGTGGATGACCGACCAGAGCGTTGAATCCTGGAATGATGAAGAGGGATGCCTTGAGCACATGCAGGACCGGCATTGCCGTTATTCGCACGTGCGGATCATTGAAGACCATGAGGCGCGTAAGGTGATTCACTGGAGATATGCACCGGTTAGCGCCTACAACAATTTATGGAACGAGGATCCCAAAACAGGCTGGGCTGTCTGGATTGATGAATATTACTACATCTATCCTGATGCCACTGCCATCAGGAAAGTGTCATGGAAAACCGGTGCACTGGGCCGTCCGGTCCAGTTCCAGGAGTCAATGCCCCTTACGGGTCCGGGTCAGACCAGGGGTGACATTATGGAGATCGATTATCTGAAGGTAGCCAATCTGGATGGTGAAACACTGCAACTGCAATACAGGGAAAATCCGGTAGCCATTGAAAAGGAACGAATTCCTGATCGCCCCAAATATTCAGCAGCACAATTTGAAATCTGCTTACGATCCTTTTATTATTTTTGAGCCAGGCAACCATATGCATTACATTATGGACAGGGATATAAATAATCTTCTTACACCGGGTACCTGTAATCACTGGCCTGTTGGTCAACCCAACTGCGACGGACGGGTAACCCAGGCCTCCGATCGTCCCGCATCGTTTTTAGGATTTCCCATTTCCGAGCCCAATCACTCACGATGGTCAGCGATGGCAGGAGTTATCACAGCTCCATCTATGGTATGGCGGATATGCCAATCGAGGACCTGGTTCAACTTGGAGGCAGCTGGATTAATACTCCTGAAATGAAGTTGCAGTCAAATCAGGAATCCATGGCAGTAATCTATGACCGAAGCCAGAAAGCCTATCTGTTAAGATCGGATAAGGGGCATGTGGATGGAATAAAAGCTAAGCATAGACTGTTCCGACACCTCTCCCCTTTTTAACCCTGCCCTGGTGATTGAAGGATGGGGTGATAAAAGTCCCCGAAATACTGCTGAACGGGAAAAAACTAAAAGATGGGGAGGATTTCAGCTTTGGATACCATAAGGAGCTCAACAGCACCAGCATCATTGTCTGGATCAAATTAAGGTCCAAAAAAGCGCTTGAACTTAGAGATACGTGAATCCTCCTGAACTGAAAAACACTTCAACAGCCAGACAAAATATCAGCATCATGTACAGACTTATACTGCCCCTTTTCTGATTGCCTGCAATGTCAGTCGAAATGATAACAATCCATCCCACAGCTTTGAAAATGCCTCCTGGATCGGAGATGGGAAAGATCTGCCGGAATTTGACTCCCTGTTTTATGAGGATGATCCCTCTCCCCTGTTCCGAAAGGAATTCTCATCAGCAATAAAGAGCTTGAATCGGCCACGCTTCTGATCACAGCAGCGGGGTATTACAGTGCGAGCTTAAACGGGATCCGGATCGGCAATCAATTACTTGATCCCGCCTGGACCAATTACGCCAAGAGAATATATTACTCGGAATATGATGTCACTTCCTCCATTCAGGACGGAACAAACTGTATGGGGGTGAGCCTGGGAAACGGATTCTACAATCCCCTTCCCATGCGCATGTGGGGAGGCCGTAATATCCGTGAGGAACTGCCTGTGGGGAGACCTGTCTTTATTGCAAAGCTCATTCTCAGGCATAAAGATGGAGAAAGCCCTTGAGATTGTCACAGATCATAACATGGAAATACAGCCTACGGTCCAATTATTAAAAACAGCGTTTACCTGGGTGAGGTATATGATGCCAGACAAGAGATTCCAGGATGGAATCTTGCGGGCTTTGATGCTTCCCAATGGCAGGATGCTTCAATCAGCAAAGGTCCCGGGGGTGAATTGCAAAAATCATTCTTCCCTCCCATTCAGGTCACTGATGTAAAAGACGCCTGTCGGCATTTCATCTCCCCGGGATGGCATTTATATTGTGGATATGGGCGTGAATTTTACGGGCGATTACAGGATAAGACTTCACGGAAACAAAGGGGATACCATCACTTTCAGATTTGGTGAACGGATTTATGATAACGGGGAGCTAAATCCCATGACCACCGTTTGCGGACAGATTAAAAGAAAAGGGATGGGAGGACCCGGAGCACCGGATATTGCCTGGCAAACCGACACCTATATCATGGGGGAAGAATACCAGCGCCTGGTATAATCCTGAATTTACCTTTCACACCTACAGGTACATGGAGATCGATGGCCTGGAAAGAAAGCCTGAAATATCAGACATTCAGGGCCTTGCCTTCAATACCAATGTGGAAGAATCAGAATAGCTTCACCTGCTCCTCCCCCCTGATTAATTCCATTCAGGAAGCTGCGGAAAGGACATTTCTCTCCAACCTTATCAGCGTACAATCCGACTGCCCAGCCAGGGAGAAATTCGGTTATGGTGGAGATCTGAACGCAACCAGTGAAACCTTTATCTACAATTTTGATATGCAATCCTTTTACCGTAAGACTATTTACGACTGGGTTGATGCCATCAATGATTCAGTTTTTGTAGACACTGCCCCCTTCGTTGGTATTCGTTATTGCGGCATTAAGCTGGGAATCAGCCATGCTTACCACTCAGTATTATCTCTATCTCTATTATAATGATACAGAGATTATAGAGGAGTTATACGAACTGGATAATCTATGGATGGATAAGGTCGCCAGGCTCCATCCCGGAGGGCATTGTTCATAAGGGTCTTGCCGATCATGAATCCCTCGAACAGGTACCGGTCGAGCTGACCGGTTCGATGTCATTACCTGCAGTGCGCACGCATTATGGCTGAATTCTCCCGGGTAATGGGAGACAAAGCGAGGGAGGAAAAATACCTGGATCTCGCTGATGAGTTGAGAACTCAAAATTGCCGATATGTTCTGGAATAAGCCGGTGACAGGAAAAATGAACAGGCAAACACTCTTTTGCATGCCTTCTTTACCATGATGTGGTGCCGGAGGATGAAAAAGAGGCTGCGCGTGATTCCCTTCTTTTGGCACTGGAAAACGGACCTTCCGGGCATTTTTCAACCGGCATTTTCGGAACAAAATATATTCTGGAAGCACTCTCAGCCCAGGGCCTTTCAAATACAGTTTACGATGTGGTTAGTTCCAGATCCTTCCCCGGATGGGGTTTTATGATAGACAGAGGAGCAACGACAATCTGGGAAACCTGGAAAGAGAGCGACAATACCTTCTCAAACTGCCATCCCATGTTCGGCACAGTCTCCGAATGGTTCTACCGATGGCTTGGGGGAATCAGACCCGATCCTGCATATCCCGGGTTTACCAGGTTCCATCTGTCACCAAACATTCCCGATGGTCTTGACAATGTAAAATGCAAATACATTTCGCCCCTGGGAGAGATTCTGTCCTCCTGGGAAAAGAAGGGAAAGGATCAGCTTATTTTTGATTTTACAATTCCCGGAAAAAGCATCGCCATGGTAAAATTACCTTCGAAAAATTGACAAATCTGACGATAACGGAACTCAAAACAGGGTAAAACGAATCAGTCCCGATCAGGCTAGTAAGCACTCGGGAGAATTTGAACTTAAGCCGGGAACATACCAATTGTTGGCAACATATAAGCAATAAATAAAAAACACAATCGAATCAAAAAATAAAAAATATACAGAGATGAAAACAAAAGCCTTTTTTCGCATTACTGATGCTTAGCGCGATTTCCCTTATTGTATATCCTCTTCATTCACAGGAAAACAACAATGTCCTGTCACTTGAAGATATTTATAAGAACGGTGTGTATGGCCAGGAGGGATACGGACCCGTGCGTTGGATGAAGGATAATAAGGGATATTCCACCCTTGAATACAACGAAAAGACAAAAGGGCATGACATTGTCAGGTATGATGCAAAAACAGGCCAAAGTTCCGTGCTTGTATCCTCTGCTCAACTGATCCCAGAGGGAGAACACATAGCCCCTTAGTGTCAGGAATTACATCTGGTCGGATGACAATCAGTATGCTGCTTATCTTCACCAATACCCGCCGTGTCTGGCGTCAACACACCAGGGGAGATTACTGGGTGCTGAACATGGAGTCAGGAAAATTACAGCAACTGGGTAAAAGTGTCGAACCTGCCACCATGATGTTTGCAAAATTTTCTCCGGATGCCTCAAAGGTTGCCTATGTCAGCAAATTAAATATTTATGTGGAGGATCTCAGCTCAGAGGAAATTACACAGTTGACTTTCGATGGAGGGGATCATATTATTAACGGAACTTTTGATTGGGTTTACGAAGAGGAACTTAATTGCCGTGATGGATTCAGGTGGAGTCCTGACGGAAATTATATTGCTTACTGGCAATCGGATACGGAAGGTACGGGGACCTTCTATATGATCAATAACATCGATTCTGTTTACTCCGTACCCATTCCCCTGCCCTATCCCAAGGCCGGCACACAAAATTCCGCTGTAAAGGTGGGTGTGGTCCCGGTTGCCGGAGGCGAATCCAGATGGTTTGATATCCCGGGTGATCCCAGGAACAACTATCTGGCCAGAATGGACTTTATCCCCGAATCCAAAGAGCTTATGATTCAACAGCTAAACCGCTATCAGAATACGAATCACGTTTGGGTAGGAGATGTGGAAACCATGGCCATCACAAACATCCTGACCGATACAGATGATGCCTTCCTGGATGTACACGATAACATCATGTGGCTGGAGAAGAACCAGTTTTTTACATGGACCAGTGAAAAGGATGGATGGATGCACCTGTATAAGGTTTCCAGAGACGGACAAAAAATGGATCTGATCACCACAGGGTGAATTTGATGTGGTCTCTATCTCCTGTATTGATCCCAAAGGCGGGTATGTTTACTATATCGCATCACCGGACAATGCTACTGAACGATATCTTTACAGAAGCAGGTTAAATGGGAAAGGTGAGGCAGAGCGGGTCAGCCCCGAAGGAATGGTTGGTCAGCATGCCTACCAGATGTCGGCCGATGCCAAATGGGCCATTCATACTTTTCAAAATGTAACCACGCCAAATGTCATCTCCCTGATCAGTCTGCCCGACCATGCCGAAACCAGGCTGCTGGTTGGAAATGAAGAGGCCAGAGCCCGCTATGCAAGTCTGGGTCTGAATCCCAAAAGAATTTTTCAGGGTGGATATTGGTGAGGTGGAACTGGACGGGTGGATGATCAAACCCATTGATTTTGATCCTTCGAAAAAATATCCTGTGATCATCTATATCTACGGGGAACCTGCAGGAGCAACCGTTCAGAATAACTGGGGAGGGGGCGATCTGTGGCATCAATACATGGCCCAGCAGGGATATATTGTGATGAGTATCGATCCCAGGGGAACAAAGTCGCCCCGTGGCAGGGACTGGCGTAAGATCATCTATAAAAAGATAGGCATCGTTGCTCCCCAGGATCATGTGGCAGGGGTCAGGAAAATCATTGACACTTACTCTTTTGTTGATGAAAACAGAATCGGCATATGGGGCTGGAGCGGCGGAGGCCAGATGACCTTAAACTGTATGTTCAGGTACCCCGAAATATATAAGACCGGAATTGCTGTCTCCTTCGTTTCTGATCAAAAGCTTTATGACACACTCTACCAGGAAAGGTACATGTCCACTCCCCAGGACAATCCAGAGGGATACCGCGACGGCTCACCCATTACACATGCACATAATCTGCAGGGAAATCTGATGATCATGCATGGAACCGCCGATGATAATGTACATTATCAAAGCTTCGAAATGCTGGCCAATGAGTTAATCGCGCAAAACAAATTGTTTAGCATGATGGCCTACCCGATGCGCTCTCACGGTATCAGCGAAAGGGAGAATACCAGCTATCATCTGCGTCAGACCATGGCCGCTTTCTGGCTCAACAACCTCCCTGCCGGAGCCAAATAATCATAGAAATTCAACTCAAAAAAACAGAACCATGAAAATTTCAATATTTAAAAACAGGATGCTGGGTTTATAGCTCTGCAATCACACTATTTCTGTCAGCATTTACCTTTGCCCAGGATGGTGATCCCATTATGTACTGGGATTTCAACAATACTGATCAACGAACTACTGTTGAGCAGATAAGCGGAATTGCAGATACCCTGGAGGGTAACTTTGGTGTTGCTGCCGGGATAAAGGGCAATGGCTTAAGGCTGGATGGTTTTACTGCCTGCTTAATACATGCCGACAAAGGAAAACCGGTACCGGTGGATGCGTTCACCATTGAGGCATGGGTCTCCCTGGGGAATTACCCCTGGAACTGGTGCCCGGTATTGACAACAGAAAACAATGGCACCAATGGCTACCGGCTGATGATCGGGCCCCATGGACAGGTGGCACTGGAGTCTGCTATCGCAGAAAGATGGATTACATGTGCCACCGGCGCGGAGACCATCCCACTCAGGCAATGGATGCATATTGCAGGTGTATACAGGGCCAATCAGGATATGTCTGTTTATGTCAATGGCGAATTAAAAGCCACCATACCCATACAGGGAAAAATGTTAACAGAATCCCGGAGAGGAAACCTGGAGTGCAGGTTGGGAATGGTTGCCGTTCCCGAAAAACCTTCTGATATCCACAGGACCTACGGAACCGTGGCTCAGTATTTTGGATTAAACGGTATTATTGATGAGGTGAAAGTTTATGACATAGCAGTTCAGCCGGAAGATGTTTTGAAGAGTTTCACCAGTTTTGAGATGAAATCACCTGATATCCAAGCCTCATAAATTGCCCACCATCGAGAAGCATCCCGGACGATTTGGAGCATTTTATACCAAACTGAAGTATTATGATGGCTGGGATAATCTTTGGCCGGTGGATCAGGATCCTGATATTGTGGTCTGCTTTGACAAATTACCTGTAAAAGTGATGTTCTGGAGAGGAATCAGGTATGGTACCTCCTGGGTATCAGAAAATGAAAACTGGATGTCGGATCAGAGCGTTGAATCCTGGGAGAATGGAGCCGACGACTCAGAAGGATGCTTTGAGCATATGCAGGACAGGCATTGCCGTTTTTCACATGTCCGAATCATTGAAAATAATGATGCAAGGGTTGTGGTGCACTGGAGATATGCACCTGTGAGCGCCTATAATAACACCTGGCGTGTGGATCCGAAAACAGGCTGGGAATGCTGGGTCGACGAATATCACTACATCTATCCTGATGCGACTGGGATCAGAAAAGTTTCATGGAAAAAGGAGACACTGAAATATCCCCGCCAGTTCCAGGAATCCTTGCCGCTCCTGCAACCCGGACAGGTAGAGAGTGATCTGCTGAATATCGATTATGTACATGTTGCAGATTATGATGGCAATATCAATCCTGTCTCTTATGTTGAAAACCCAAGGGAAAGAGACACCCATTTTGCCGATGATTACACCATCCAGCAGTATAATTTCAAATCGGAGAACAAACCATTTATCTGCTTCGAACCAGGCAATCAAATGATGGTAAGGTGGAACAGTCTCAGCAGTTATGACAAGCACGGGGGATGCAATCATTTCCCGGTGGGACAGGCACGTTGCGACGGACGGACCAGCATCACTTCAGATCGTCCATCCCATTGCGACAGTTTTCCCATCTCAGACCCCCTGATCCACGAAGATGGGTGACCGTTATTACTGGAATGGCCTCTATGGAATCAATGGCATGAAAATGGAAGATCTGGTGGAATTTGGAAGATCCTGGGCCTACGCTCCCGGCATGGAGATTGCTGGTAAGGGATTTACTTCAAATGGCTATGACAGAAGCCAACGATGCTACCAGATCGAAAACAGCAATCCCGGAGCAAAGAAATGTGAGATCACTCTTTCGGGCAATGAGGAGTCACCCATCAGTAACCCTGCATTCCTTATCAAAAACTGGAATGCTGAAACAGCCACTGTGCTTGTAAACGGGAAAGCCGCCAAAGAAGCACGCATCGGTATCAACCACGAACTGGAAGGCTCCGATCTTGTGGTGTTTCTTTTCATGGAAAGTAACAAACATGTCGAAATAGCAATTCTACCCTGATACAAAATCCCAATTCAGCTCTACATTATATTGTAGTTATGATGATATTATTTTATTTTTATAATGAAATTATATATGATTTTCCTTCCGTAAGCAGTCCGAGCGAGTTAATACTTCACTATTATGAAAGATAAGGATCTGATTTTAAAGACAATAAAAAAGGGAACCCGGCTATACTTTCATTTTTTCTCTGCCCTGATTGTTCTATCCTTAAGTATCCCTCTTTCCGGACAACTAATTTTTGATAAGGAGGAATATGCTGCCCGCCGGGAGAAGCTGATGGATCAGATACCCGATGGTCTGCTTATCCTCCGTGGGGCTACCATGCCTGTTAATTACACACAATTCTATCAATATAATAACCTCATGTACCTTTCAGGAGTTGAGATTCCTGATGTGATCCTTGTCATCGACGGAAGAAAAAAAGAGAGTACCCTTTTTTTTACGATCGGTGAAGATTTTGCCAAAAGTGAGGGGATCGATCTCCGATTGATCCGTGATCCCAAATCTGTCACCGGAATTGAAAATGTGCTCCCCCTGGAAGAATTTTCTTCATTCCTGGAGCGATCCCTGAAAGAAACTGAAACCATTTACGCTCCCTTTTCTGCAAATGAGTTTATGGCTGAGGTATCCAGGGAGAAAAATCGCAGTCTGCAAGAGTCAATGACTGAGGACGAATGGGATGGGAGAGTAAGCCGTGAAATTCAATTTATTAATGTGCTAAAAGGGAAATATCCCGATGTGGAAGTCAGGGATTGTTCACCCCTGATCTGGGATCTCAGGAAAATAAAATCTGAAGCGGAAATTCAGGTGATGCGGAAATGTGGCCTCATAGGCGTTGAGGCACATAAAGCCTTTATGAAAGCATGCGGAGTGAATGTAACCGAGCAGTCACTGGCAAACCTGTTTGAGTTCACCTGTAAGGAAAAAGGTGCCAATGGACTTGCATACAATACCATCATTATGTCGGGGCTGAACCATGCTTACGGGCATTATCACCGTTATGACAGGACACTCCGGGATGGTGACTTTGTTATACTGGATGCCGGACCTGATTACCAGTATTATGATGTGGATATCTCCACCACCTTTCCAGCCAATGGCAAATTCTCCCCTGTGCAAAAGGAGAGTTACGAACTGGCACTCCTGGTTAGCCAAACATGCATCAAGAGCTTTAAACCTGGTATCAGACTTGCAGACGTGGGCCAGAAGGTAAAGGAGGTGTTGGTGGAAAAGGGATATGATCCCACAGAAGCAAGGTTTCAAAGATGGTACAAATATGGTGGCTATAACCATTCCATTGGAATGGCGGTGCATGACGGTATGGGCACCTTTGAAGGCACGCGATGAAATCTTACAGCCTGGATTTGTATTTGCTTGTGATATCATGACACAGGGCCGATTCTGTTACCAGTGTTAGGATTGAAGACACAGTGTTGATCACTGAAGAGGGTTGCGAAGTACTATCCGCAGGCCTGCCCCGAACCGTTGAGGAAATTGAAGCATTTATGAAAGAATCCTTAGACCAGACCTTAAAAACATTCACGATAAAATCACCCGTAAATCCAACTCAAATGAAATATAAATGCTTGCTGTTTTTAATGCTGATAATGGTTCAGGGCGTATTCTCCCAGACCTCAGATCAAGCCAACAATAAACCCGTACCTGAACGAGACAGGGATTATGATGCCCTTCATTATAAGATTGAATTAACAATAGACCCAGTAGAAAAAAAACTGGAAGGCCAGAATACAATTACCCTTACACCCCTGGGTGACAATTTTAAGCAGGTTGTTTTGGATGCCGTGTCCCTGGTTGCCACCGATGTGCTGGATATCAGGGGGATGCCACTGTTTTTTGTTCAGACAGAGGAAAAATTACTCATTCAACTGAGCCGCAACTACGGGCATGGTGACACGATCACATTTACCGTAAAGTACCATCTCACGGAAGCTGTCCAGGGCCTGCGTTTTATTGAGGGTTCCGACGACAGACCTTTACAGGTGTCCTCAGCCTGTTTTCCCAACAAAGCACGTGAGTGGATCCCCTGTTACGACTATCCAAACGATAAAGTAACTCAGGATATGATTGTTACAACGAGTAGTAAGTTTAAGGTACTTTCCAATGGAAGTTTGGTAAATACTACTGTTCATAGCAATGGAACAAGCACCTGGCACTGGAACCAGGAACGACCTCACGCGACCTATCTGATTAACTTAAGCATCGGCGATTACCTGGTTGTGGAGGATAGCCTTGAAAATCTGCCCGTTAACTATTGGGTTTACCATACCATGGCGGATGATGTGGAAAGAGTTTTCGGGAAGACCCCCTATATGATTGATTTTTACAACCGGGTTTATGACTATCCCTATCCATGGGAAAAATATGATCAGGTCATTTCAGGCTATATGGGTGGAGGAGCAGAAGCCACCTCTGCCACCCTCCTGGGTGAAGGGATTGTTACAGATGAGTTCACAGAGCAGGATTATTACCGCGAGTATGTGATTGCGCATGAAATCGCACACCAGTGGTGGGGTGACCTGATTACCTGCCGCAGCTGGGAACACACCTGGCTTAACGAGAGCTTCGGGACCTATTCAGACCATCTCTATACCAGATATGATAAGGGTTCCGATGAGGGTGATTACGACCTCCTGTTGAAGAAGAACGCCTATCTGGATGAAGCGCATAACAGGTTTATGAGGCCAATCGTCTATACGACATACGAACAACCCGGAGATAACTTTCAACAAACATACCTACCAGAAGGGAGCATGCACACTGCACCTGCTACGTTCGATATTGGGAGATGATTCTTTTTTCAGAACGATCAGCACCTTCTTACACAGGCATGAGTTTGAATCGGTCACCACCTACGATTTTATGAAATGCGTAAAAGATGTGACCGGGAAAAATATGGACTGGTTTTTTGAGCAATATTTCTTTAAACCCGGGCATCCTGTTCTGAATATCAGCAAGGAATGGGATGAAACATCCGGCATCCTGAGCTTCACGATTCTACAGGAACAGGACAAATGGGAGAACGTTCCCATATATAAGCTTCCTGTCAATATTGGAATTTACACCGATCAGGGAAAAACCGTTCAGCAATACTGGTTAAAGGAAAAAGAGGAAGTGATTAAAATACCCTCTTGACCAGGAGCCACTGATGGTCCGCTTTGATGAAGGAAACTATCTATTGAAGGAATGGAGTTATAAAAAAAGCATGGAAGAGCTCCTGTTTCAGATTGAAAATGACGATATGACAGGCCGCTTATGGGCTGTTGATCAGTTGTCCGAATTTGCAGCTAATCCACTGGCCCTGAACAGCTGGAAAAAGAGGGCTACAGAAGATGTTTTCTGGGCTGTCAGAGCCGCTGCAATTGAGAAGTTAGGGGAATATTCGCCGGCAGAGAACAAGGACCTGATCAAAAAGGCTGCCGGAGATGAAAGTTCCAGGGTAAGAACTGCAGCCATACGAACCCTGGGAGCCATGAATGATCCATCCCTGAAAGATTTCTACAAGCAATCTTTCAAAACGGACAAGAGCTATGCAGTTCAGGCCGAAGCATTGATTGCCATTGGAAAATGTGGCACTAAATCAGATATCTCCTTCTTAAAAGAGGCCGGGACGAAGCACTCATACCGCGATGTGGTGAGCGCTGCGGCACAAAAAGCACTGGCAGAAATATCCGGGGATCAATAGATAAATAAGCAATTAAATCTATCAAGGCATGAAAAAGAAATTCTCGTCTATTATTTTCCGCTTTGTTTTGATTATTTCAATGTCACTTTTTCACCTTGCCAGCCATTCCTGTAAGGGGCCGGAAAAGAAAGCGCCCCTGGAAAAGCCAAACATTGTCTTTGTACTTGCCGATCAATGGAGGGCACAGGCCACCGGATACAGCGGGGATCCAAACCTGTCGGGTTTAACCCCAAATCTCGATCGCCTGGCAGCAGAAGGGGTAAATTTCAAAAATGCCATTTCAGTTTGTCCCGTGTGTACGCCATACCGTGCATCCTTGCTTACCGGACAATATCCGACCACAACGGGCATGTTTCTGAATGATCTGCACCTGCCCGAAGAGGCACTGACCATGGCAGAAATTTTCAAGGGTTCAGGCTACCAGACCGCCTATATCGGCAAGTGGCACCTGGATGGAATGGGACGATTCGCATATACGCCGGCAGAACGGCGGCAGGGTTTTGATTACTGGAAAGGCCTTGAGTGCTCTCATGACTATAACAAGCTGCTTTATTACACCGGGAACAGTGATGAAAAACACTACTGGGAAGGATACGGGCCCTATGCCGAAACTGCTGATGCCATTTCATATATTCAGGAAAATGCAAACAATGCGAATCCTTTTCTCATGGTGCTTGCCTGGGGTGCGCCCCACTTTCCGCATGCCAGCGCTCCGGAAGAATTGAAGAACTGTTCAAGCCGGAGGAGATCATTCTGGCTGATAATGTTTCTGAAGAGATGAAGGACCGGGCCATGAGGAATCAGTAGGATATTACGGGCATATCCTGGCCCTGGATAAATGCATTGGCGATCTGGAAGCTGCCCTTGACACAGGCCGGATTATCAGAAAATACCATTTTTGTATTCACCTCCGATCATGGTGAGATGATGGGATCCCAGGGTATTCGTCCCAAACAAAAGCAGGTGCCCTGGGCCGAGTCGGCAAGGGTTCCCTTCCTCCTGCGGTATCCTGCACTTTACGGAAATAAAGGCATAGAAGTTGCCACACCCATAAATACACCCGATATCCTCCCGACCCTGCTGTCACTTGCCGGAATCCCGGTTCCTGAAAGCATTGAAGGAGAAAACATGGCTGAAGCAATTCTTAATCCGGAGGCTAAAAAGGACAAGGCAGCACTCATCATGAGTGTCTCTCCATTTGACAGGGGTTTTCCTGAATACAGGGGTATTTACACCAGTCGTTACGCTTATGTAAAGGACCTGGATGGCCCATGGTTGCTTTATGACAATTTGGATGACCCTTTCCAAATGAATAACCTGCTTGATCAAGCCGGGCATGAGGAGCTTTTGGAAAAGATGAACGCCTTGCTTCAAAAGGAGCTGAAGCAGATCGGAGATGAGTTCAAACCAAGGCAGTACTATATTGATTATTGGGGATATGAACTGAATAGCGGAAAGCATATTGACTATTCGGAAGGAGCCAGGTTTCAGGGCCCGGGATTGAACAAAAAACAGATTGACCTTCAGAGAAATAAATTCACCAGTCAGCATTATGAAACAGATCATTACAGTACTCCTTATTCTTATAATAGCTGCTGGTACAGCAGCTCAGGGACCAACAAAAAAACAAGAGCAACAGCTACTTGATCTTCTTACCCATCCTGAACATGCCCAGGGCGAGATGGCGGGTTTGGTCACCCCAACTTCGGCAATGCTCCAGTCGCGACTGACTTTAACAAACTGGCAATTTAATAATGATTATATCGGAAGCCATGGATGGGGCCGGTTCATGGTTTATTCCAGGGATGTTAATAATGCCCTATATACCGAATGGAAGGAGGCCATACCTGAAAATGACTACATCATTAAAATAGTGATAAAAGATCTTGAGCCTGACACCCGGTATTTTTACAGGTTACAATATGGGCGGGATCAGTCAAATTACAGAACCGGTCAGCTTTGTGAATTTAAAACCCTTGCAGGAGCAAATATATCAGCCGTGTCCAGCTTTGTGGTCACCACGGGAATGAATTATGATAAATTCTACAATGAACCACAAAGAAGATACCGGGGTGTTGAGAAAGAGCTGGGATATCCGGCTGCAGAATCTGTAACCAGATTGTTACCCGATTTTTTCGTGGGAACAGGCGATAATGTCTATTACGATTCAAACTTTATGCCCATGGGACAGGGTGTGGACGCCGAAACCATGCGTAACTATTTTCACCTCCAGTTCGGTCAGCCAAGAATGGTTGAAATGTTTTCCAAGATGTCATCCTACTGGGAAAAAGATGATCACGATTACAGATTCAATGATGCCGATACGACGGGAGCAAGACTTCCTTCGCATCAACTAGGCATTAAAATACATAAGGAGCAATTGCCTGTTAGTAAGCCTGAAGATGAAAATGCCCTTACTTACGGCACCTACAGGATATCAAAAGAGGCTCAGATATGGATCCTGGAGGGCCGTGATTACCGAAGCCCCAACAGCGATGCTGACGGTCCTGAAAAAACGATCTGGGGCGAGACTCAGAAAATTTGGCTGAAAAACACGATACTTGAAAGCGATGCCACCTTCAGATTCATCATATCGCCCACTCCAATGATCGGACCGGATGACGCATACAAATCCGATAATCATGTCAATCAGAAAGGGTTCAGATATGAGAGAGATGAATTCTTTAAGTGGCTGAAGGAGAATAATATACCGATTAACAGCCTGGTATTCATTACAGGTGACCGGCACTGGCAATACCACTCAATCGATGCGAAATATGCGTTATAGCGAGTTCTCCACAGGCCCCTTCGTTGATGCAAATTCAAGGTTGGGCCGGAACCCGGGAGATCCAAAAAGTACAGACCCGGAAGCTAATCTGGTGATACAAGCCTACACTTCAAATACACCCTCAGGTGGTTTCCTATATGTTAAAGTTGAACCAGAAGGCAATCCCTGGGAAACAGCCAGGGCAACTTTCGAGATGAGGGATGAAAAAGGAGTAATTCTATACTCCACCTTTATTGACGCTCCTGTCCCACAAGGGAACTAAAAAGAATCCAGGATTAATCCTGTTCCATGTTTTCCGAAAAAGACACCCGTTTAAGCATTAGGTATCAAATGAATGCTTCCTTGCAGAAAGGCTACATAAAGCCATGCCAGGTAAAATATCCGGGGACAAACAGAAATAAAGTCCATGGGACACACGAATTGACCAACATATTACACCTTCAATTCGGATAATCAAACACTTGTAAAATCAGGCCAAAAATAAATTCGGAAAACAGATGAGTTGAGAAAGGGAGATAAAAGAACATGGATATAATTGAAAATGGAGAGGATCTAAATTTGATCCTCTCCATTTTCTGATTTTCAAATTGGATAATTTGATACCTGCACACAGCATGTGCCCGCATCAGGTTTTTTTCAAATAACTTAATTTACACCTGTCCGGGTATCCCACCAGAGCTGTTCTGCCCAAAGGTAATCTCCAGCATATTGCTTTTCAAAATACGGTGCAGAATTTTCAGAATTCATCAGTTCTTCATCAGCAGGATAGGGAAGGCGGAAGGGGTCCCTGTTATGACCATCATAGTATGAACCTCTTGCTATTCCCCAATTCGGAGTATCCGTTCTGCGCATTTCAGCCCAGGGCTCATTTTCCATAAAACACATGGCAAGCCATTTCTGGTTCCATATCTTTTCCAGTTTTTCCGCGTCGGTACCGCTCCAGCTTGCAAAGGCTTCATCAGCAATATATGTAGCAATTTCATCATCAGCGATGTCCGGTGTTGCAGTCTGAATAAGTTGTGGTGTTGCTTCCCCCATAATCGACAACTCGTACATGGACGAATAAATTCCATCTTCGTAGGCTTGTTGCGCAGCACCATCACCACCGCCATATAATCCACGCAGGTAAATTTCTGCCAGGGTAAAGCAAGTCTCTGAGTGTCTGAGGTGAATATTCGGACCAGTTGTATTATTGACAAGATAATAGTCTTTGTTGAAATAGGACATTTCCGGAATTGTAAAAGCCGGGTCACGTCCGATTTCTGTAGTTCCATTGTATTCTCCCTCAGGACCGGGCTCAGGTGCTTTCCCAATAATACGCCCAAGACGCGGATCATTGTTTTCTTCCAACATGTTAACAAGATATAATGTCGGACCACTGTGCTCCAGCAGGTTCATCCAGTACCAATAGCCAATTCCATAGTTGGTACCTTCCCCGCCATAAGTGATCTCTGCAGCGTCCCTGAAGCTTTCAGTAATGGGATAATCTGAAGGATTCCCCAATACTTCTGAAATGATTGACGTTGCTCCGGATTCATCCACATTGGAGATTCGTATGGCTACACGTAAACGCAATGAGTTACATAGTTTTTGCCATTGATCTACATCTCCTGAGTAGAATGGATCCACTGTACCAATATCGTCAGTGTGTCCTGCTTTAAAATAATCTGCGGCTGTTTTCAGGTCACTGATGATTGCATTATAGATCGACGGCTGATCATCGTAAGCAGGGCGCAATATGCCTTCTGCAGCTTTTGCTGCCTCGGAATAGGGCATTTCACCCCACCTGTCAACGGCAATCTGCGTAATTTCGGCCTTGTACGTAAGCGCGGCAGCCACCATATTGTAAGCTTCTGCTTCAGTTGCTTTTTCGACGATATTGTTGAGATTATTCAGGGCGGCATAATATCCCCCCCAATTTGAGCTTGTCGTATTCGCAAAGGTATTGGAAACATCAGGATTATAGGCAGCCCCCCACCTTCCACCCACATACCGGGTGTTAATGGTAATCGCACCGTCGACTGATTTGCATATGCCCACGATCAAAAATCGATCATGGTTCCCGCCAGGTGATTTGCAATAGGAACATCCACCGGCAGATTGGGGTTCGTGTTCATTTCTTCGAAATCTTTTGTACAACCACTCAACACAAAGAGGAGCAGGACAAAAAGCATACTATATTTATTTTTTTTCATTTGTTCAGAATTTAAGTTGTTTCTGTTTTGAATACCTGTATCCATAAATTAAAATGCCAAAGTAAGTCTTGCTCCAATATTCCTTGACACAGGGACTGTCATTTGTTCATAACCCAGTCCGACAAGACTATTTCCGGAACTTACTTCCGGATCAATTCCGAAAGTATTTTCAGGGCTGCGGTAAAGAATAGCCAGGTTTCTGCCGACTAAGGATAATCTCAGACTACTAATATTCTTCCAATTGCTGGCAGGGAAACTATACCCGAGACTCACTTCGCGTAATTTTATATATGAACCGTCCATCACCCAGTTTTCAACTGTCCTGGACCAATCACTTGCCCACGCTGCCCCACTTATATTGACATCGTTTGCTCCACCGTCACTTTCTCTAAGGGCATCCCAGGTACGCCCAACTTCCCTCAGATCGCCTTCAGCAGTATATTCAAGTGCTCCGCCGGAACCTCCCCAGCGAATGGTACCGGCAACAAAGTCTCCACCCATCTTGGCATCAACCAGGACGCGTAAGGACACACTCTTATATCTGAATGTATTGGTCACACCACCGACCCAGTCAGGAGTAACATTACCAACCATTTGATTATTATCTCTGAGTATTCTGCCTGCATCATTGACCAGAAGATTTCCGTTATCATCTCTTCGCATGGCATTACCAATGATCGTACCAAATGACTCACCCGGGCGGGCTTCAACTGAAGATGCCCACATGGACGATATCCTGTATGTTTCAAGATCTTCGTAGAGTGAGTTCACTATGTTGTTGTTTTTCGCCCAGTTAAGATCCAGATCCCAGGAGAAATTTGCTGTTCTAACGGGGGTTGCATTCAAAATAATCTCAACACCCGAATTTTGAATTTCTCCTGCATTTATCGTTACCGCATTGTAACCTGATGCATTCGAAACAGCCACATTGATAATCTGATCCTGGTTCTTTACATCATAGTATGAAATATCAAAACCAAGCCTGTTTTGGAAGAATCTTAATTCAACACCAATCTCAGTGGATTTGGAAGATTCCGGTTTCAAAGCTGCCTGGGGTAAGGTGCCTGGCAGAGTATATACGCCATCTCCTTGCCATAGCCCTCCGATTGGCTGATATGTGGGTTGCAGCATATAAGGTGAAGTGTCTCTACCTACGCTTGCCCAGCCTCCTCTGATTTTACCAAAGGATAATATGTCCGAAGAGATGTTAAATGCATCTGTAAATACAAAACCCAGACTGAAAGAGGGATAAAAATAGGACCATACATCCTTCGGTAGTGTTGAGCTCCAGTCATTACGACCAGTTACAGACAAAAATAAGTAATCCTTGTACGAAAGATTAGCGGACCCAAAAACGCTATGTGTTTCTTTCATACTTTCATACTGACTGACACCCTGTACTCCTTTTGCATTACCAATGGTAAAAAGGTCGGGTACGATCAGATCATTGGCAGATATATTTTTTATGTCTGTTCTGGCATTCATCAGGTTGCCACCTAATGTTCCATCAATCCTGAAGTCTCCAAATTCTTTGTCAAAGATGGCCAGCAAATCGTAGTTTGATTCTACTCCCATGATATTTGACTCATTAAATGTGCCATTCAGTCCGGAGCCATCTGTTGCCCGGTAGGTAAGTGCCAGCACGATACTTTTCCTGTTCTCATAATAATAATCTGTTCCGGCACGGGCCCTCAGTCTTAACCAATCTGTCACTTCCAGATCCAGAGATACATTTCCGTAGAGTCGGTTTCTCTCCCTGGCATTGGTGTTATGCGCCTGCAGATAAGGATTTGGTGTTTCACCCACCCCAAAATTATAGGGCCTCCCGGATGGCATAATGGTATTCCAGTTTTCTTCCAAAGGCACGATATCCACCTGGCGAGGCATGAAGGTTACGCCCGATTGAGGATTGTTTGGTGCATCACCATAATAACCCTGTGCCGGCAAATTATCACTCTTATTGATTACATAAGAGATATTAGAGCTTAAGGTTAAGCGCTCATGCAATTTTAAATCACTGTTGAAACCGATTGTATTTTTGCGATAATCCGTATTGGGCAAGGTTCCTCTTACCCTGTTATCATTAAAATATGCTCTCATAGAGCCAATATCTCCTGCTTTTGAGAAAGAAATAGAATTATCTGCAGTAATACCGGTTTCATAAAAATCCCTCACATTATTCGGACGGGAAATCCAGGGCTGATCAGGCCCTGTAAACTGGTCAAGAATAAGACCTGCATCCAGGCGTGGTCCCCAGCTTGAAGGAGTACCATCATTTACACCGTTCTGTCCATCCACATAATTGTATCCGAACTGCTCAGCATATTCCTGGTAGGATAGACTTGTACCGTTATCTCGCATTGTATTTATTCCAATACCATTCACTTCCATTGGCACCACCACCATACTTATTTTGATAGTAAGGAAGGTAAGGAGCCACATCAACAGTCAGCGCAGAAGAAACTTCGACACCAAAACCTTGTGATTTTTTTCCTCTTTTTGTGGTTACGACAATGACACCATTGGCACCTCTCGATCCGTAAAGTGCCGCAGCATTCGCACCTTTCAAAACAGAGATTGATTCAATGTTGCTGGGATCAATATCCAGAGCACCATTACCATAGTCTGCTCCATCCATGGGGCCCTTATCCGAATCAAAATTGATGAAGGGGGTTCCGTCCACCACCCATAGGGGTTGACTATTTGTAAAAGAACTTTCTCCCCTGATCACGATACGCGAAGCACCACCTACGGCACCGGTGGCATTCGTGATTTGCACACCTGCAACCTTACCAGAAATGGCATTTACCATATTCATAGGTTTCACGTCAGATAATTGTTCATTGTCTACATCCTGAACCGAATACCCCAGTGTTTTCTTTTCTCTTGAAAGACCCAGTGCAGTTACAACAACTTCATCAAGACCGAGAATATCCTGCTCCATGACGACATTGTAGGTATTTCTGCTCGGCAGTAACCTCGATATCCTGGGTCTGCATACCAATGAAAGAAAATTCAAGCGTACCTGTTGCACCGCTAAAGTTAATAGAGTATTTCCCATCATCATTAGTGATACTACCGATAGTTGTCCCTTTCACCATCACGGTAACTCCGGGCATGGGGCCGCCATCCTCGGAAGAAGTTACATTTCCTGTAAGTGTACGAGCCTGGCCAAAACCGTAGACCGTACACAAAGCCAAAAAGGCGCTTAGAATAAGTTTTTTCATAATGTTAGTTTAAAAGTTGGTTTAGAAATTAGCTTTTAATTTTTCGACGCAAGAAATATACAAAAAAATAGTAAGCGTATTAATATCCATGCTCAATTTTGTTTGATTAGCAAATATATTTATTTTTATCGTGTAATATAATCTTATCCTTGATAATTATTGTCTGTATAGAAATTCTAAGTATCTTCCCAAACACAGTGTATCAAGGTAAGGTATTATAAAAAGAGATAGCCCAATTTTAACAGCCGGTGAGTAAGCTTTTCATGATTAAAACTAAACCAATCATATTGTTTTTTTTCGCACTGACGATTATAGGTTTTTTCGGAGGCTGTAAAGGATACTTTAGCAGGATTGAAAGTAAAGACACAAACCGAACATCAGACTACAGGTGGGAAGAATCAGATACAACACTGAGCCTGGTTCTGGACACGGCCCTTATCTGGCAATATAATTTTAATAACCGGAAAGGCAAACCATATTTTCACCCCTTAAACATCAAAGGCAGGGCCCTTTCATGCGAAAGCCCTTCTGATCATAGCTGGCATCTGGGCCTTTGGTTTTCGTGGAAGTTTATAAACGGACTTAATTATTGGGAGTACAAAAATGATTTTTGCACAGAAAGGACAGGTTTCCAGTCCGAAGGACTCACAAAAATCAGAGATATAAAGTTTAAAAAGAACCCCGATTTCTCGACCCATATCAACATGATCATCCACTATTCACCAAATGTTTTGGGTGCAGAGCCGGTGATGGAAGAAAGCAGGAATATTTTCGTGTCAGCCCCCATGGCCGACGGCAGCTATTACATAGACTATGAATTTCGGTTTATGGCCCTGGATGAGGAAGTATTACTGGACAGAACGCCTTTGCCCGGAGAGGAAGGAGGACAGTCCTGGGGCGGATATGCCGGCATGTCGATTCGTTATAACCAGCAATTTACGGGTCCCGCCCATATTATTCCGGAAAGGACTAAATCGGGTACAAAACATAATTTTATGTACATGGGATTTACTTCGCCGGCATTCGAAGAAGTCGGCCTTTCCATATTCAGGCATCCCGATTTCAGCACAAGTTCAACGAGCTGGTATGTAAGTGAAAATCCGTCCATCCCATTTTTCTATTTTAGTCCATCGGCATTATACGACCACTCTTATCTTCTTATGCCGAATCAACCCCTTGAACTAAAATACCGCATATGGATTTTAGCAGGAGATATTGATGAGAAGAATCTGAATGATAAATACATTAGTTATTCTAATTAATAAGCCACGATGAAAACGAAAGAAACTCAAAATCCGATTTCGAGAAGACAATTTGTAAAAAAATCTGCTCTCAGCCTGGCTGGCGCAAGCCTGTTACCCACTCTGCTCCCTTCCTGCACAAACTGGAAAGGAGCAAATGACAGATTACAGATTGGCCATATTGGAGTCGGATCCAGGGGCGGCGGTGAACTGAAGGGCTATTTCCTTCCTTTGGAGGAATCCCGGTCTGTGGCTATTTGCGACCTATTTCTGGAGAAGCGTGAAAAAGGAGCTGAATATGTAAATCGGTTCTATAAGGATAACAATATAAGTGCCCCTAAAAGCACCTCATATGAGCACTATGAAGAATTGCTTGAGCGTAGCGATATTGATGCTGTAAACATTACCACCACCGACCACTGGCATGTGCTTGCAGCAATCAAAGCGGCTGAAGCCGGTAAGCATGTCATGCTGGCCAAACCACTCGGGCTAAGCTATCCCAACTATTTAAAACTTAAAAAAGCACTTAAGGATAATGATGTCCGTTTTCATTACGGGACCCAGCAAAGGGCTTCCCAGCATATGCAGATAGGCATTGATATGATTCAGCAGGGGAAGATTGGCGATATTGAACGCGTTGAAGTATGGGCACCGGGAAAGTTTGATGTTGAATCGCCCCTATGCAATGAGGCCCCTGTACCCGATGGATTGAATTATGAAAAGTGGCTGGGCCCCGCTCCGCTAAAACCTTACTGTCCGGAGAGGGTTACCAACATTGGATCGTGGTTTAATTATGACTATAGCATCGGTTTTCTTGGGGGATGGGGAGCCCACCCTCTGGATATAATGATTTGGGGCTTGAAAGACAA
Source organism: uncultured Bacteroidota bacterium (assembly GCA_963716765.1). GTDB lineage: Bacteria > Bacteroidota > Bacteroidia > Bacteroidales. Next base: position 88,514 of record CAVQUO010000016.1, read on the forward strand.
ATTGAGTGGCACATATTCATGTGAAGGTACAGGAATGTTCTGGCCGGGGAACGGGCTTTACAACAACATCTTCAGCTGGGATCTGAATTATAGCTATGACAGTGGGATCGAGGTCCGTTTTCAAAGTACAGACCAGGCAAGGAAAGAGGTCTTGAACCATCGCACAGACAAAGAGGATAACGGAACAACTTTTTATGGTTCAAAAGGATGGATCTCTCTAAGCAGGTCATCAGTCCAGTCAGATATTGCAGAGATAAATCAAAAACTGAATGCGGCTTCAAAAGAGAGCGATGGCATGGGCCAGCTATTTTTGGATGTGATTCATGGAAAAAGAGAAGAAGCCTGTCCGCTTGAGGATGCCATTCTTTCAGATACCATCAGCCATATGGGTGACATGGCCATCCGGATGAACAGGAAAGTAAGCTGGGATCCAATCAAGGGTGAAACCATCAATGACCCCGAAGCCTTTAAGCTTTTTGTAAGGGAGATGCGGGAACCATACAGGATCTAAAAATTATCAGTCAAATGGCAAAACGATTTGCTGATAATTCTGGGTCAATACCTGGTCTGGGAGCGAGGGCAGGTACTTGTCCTGGTTATCATCACCTGCTTCCCCGAGATACTTCACATAAACACAATCTGTCCGGACTGTTTCACCCTGATCCCCAAGACGTGAGCCAGGTCTCAAGGCAGGTAGTCCCGGCCTTGAGATTCACCACAAATATCGCGGAACTCATCTCTGCACTCACCTCCTGTGCCAGTTCAATATTCCCTATTTTCAAATTGGCACTTTCGATGGGAACTTCATTGTCCCCCGCTCCATTTTCAACGATTCTTTTTCCCGATTCTTCGGGCCATCGATTCAATCGCACCTCATATTCACCATCGCGCTCCACATGAATAACCCATATTTTTTTCCCGTGACGTGAATGTGCATCATGGGAGTAAAGTGTAAGCGGATTCTCATATTCAGTCCCGATATATATCTCTGCATATTTATCAAAATCAACAGAGGTATCCTCCCACCATTTCTCATAACGACTGTATAGCTCCTTCACAATGTCAGGATTTGCTTCGGCCAGGTCTTTCTGCTGACCAGGATCAGCTTTAATATCATATAATTCATCTTTTTCACGTTTTACCAGGCGCCATTTCTCAGTCAATACCTGGTACTCCTTGTCCTTCACCGGATACTCCACCCTCTGGTTATGCACAAAAAGCGTCCTTTCCGGCCAAGCTTCATCCGTCCCGTCTAATAAGGGCGACAAGACTTATCCCATCAAGCTCCAGATCGTCAGGGGTCTTTAGCTTACACAGATCAACCAGGGTTGGCATCAGGTCAATGTGGGCGGAAAGGGCTCCGATATCTTTGCCTCCTCCAATTCCTCCTGCGGGCCATCGTATAAAAAAGGGTACCCGGTGAGCATTCTCATAACCCCAGATCTTCCCGCCCCTCATACCCGCACTATATCCCTCCAGCGGGTAACCTGTTTCAAAATCCATATCGATTCCTCCAAACCAGGGACAGGGACCATTATCAGTCATAAAGATCAAAATGGTATTTTCCTCAAGCCCCATCTCTTTTACAGCTGCAAGAAGGGTGGCAATGTCTTCGTCCACCTTGCTAACCATTCCATAGTAGTGTGCAAGCCGGTCAGAATACTGGTCTTTATATGGATCAACATACTCCTGATCAACCCTCAGAGGAGCATGAGGCACATTGGTTGACACATAACAGAAAAAGGGCTTATCCCTGTTCTTTCGAATATATTTGACAGCTTCAGAAAACCAAACCGTATTGCAGTATCCATTGTATTTCTCAAATTTACCATTGTGCATATAGGTGTCATCATAATAATCATTCCCCCAGTAGCCGGGATTTGATCCAACCCCTCCGCCGCCATGTACAAGTACCTCCTTAAAGCCCCGGTCCTGAGGTCTGAAGGGGTAGTTCTCTCCCAGATGCCATTTGCCGAAAATTCCGGTTTCATAACCATTTGCACCAAACAGATCTGCAATCGTGGTCATCCCTTCTTTTATCAAAGATCTGCCTCCAATGGTATGCCATACACCGGCACGTGAAGAATAGCAACCTGTCATCAATGCCGATCTGGTCGGCGCACAGCAGGGATCCACATGAAAATCAGTGAAGCGTACACTCTCATTGTAAAGTTGATCGAGTGTGGGAGTTTTTACATGGGATTCCCGTGACAGGCCAGGTCGCCATAACCCTGATCATCTGTCATGATCAGGATCACGTTTGGGTGGCCTTTCTGAACAGGAAACCACCATCATGGAAATTAAGAATATTACTGCTATTTGTTTCATATCTTCATTTATTTAAGACCACCTTGCTATTCAGAGATCTCCTGGCTTGTTACAATCGGCACATAACCAATCTCATACCCCTCAGGAGGTGTGACGATAAGAGCAGCATCTATTGCCACAAGCGCTTTGCCATCTCTTGGTGGCGGCATGTACTCCTGATCAATGCTGAAGTTAGACTGAATTTTTTCCACTATCGATTGCAGATCCGATTTTTCAGAATCACTCCAAACCTCCTTGTATTGCTGTAATGCAGGCTGATCAATAAAACGATACCAGTGGTAAGTTACCCTGGAGCCATCAGCCAAGCGCACATGATAAGGACCTTTTACCGGTCCGGGACTTCCCCAGGAACCAGTCGCAGGAGATGAGTAATTTTTTTTGTTTACCGCTGGTTTAAAGCTCTTTTCCCTCAATTGATCGGGTACCTCTGAAGCAGCAACTGCATGCCGTTCAGCACCGATTTCCCTGTAGTACCGGGGGAATTCTCCATTGGGACTGACCGGGCTGTTATTCCATTGCAAGACCAAAGGTATATTTGTCAAAGACAGCTGTTTGAACAACCTCATCAATTCCAGTTAAATTTTTCCGCTCATCGGTCTGCCGGAAATTTATCGGAGAAACGCTTACCTCTGCCATAAAACAGGCTTCTTCTGAAACACTGAAACGACCTGAACACTCAGCGCCCCCCTTTACGCCACTTCAAAATATCATCTGCAATGGCGCTATTTGAATAGTACCTGATATCCTGCATCAGTACAGTTCTTCCTTCTTCGTCAACCGGATAGATGAAATTTGGGACTTTTGAATAAATAATGCCCTGCTCATCTTTGTATTCGAAATAGGGTACAGTGTTAAACTCCTGTGCCCCTCCTCCTGAATTACCTTCCTGGGCATCGAGGCCACGTCCATAATCAAAAGTATAATCTTTGGATATCTTACTCCACGATTCAGGGATGACAAAGGCAACCGGTCCCTTGAAATTATCCAGAGCCAGGAAAAGGGTCCAGTGCTGATTACCGGTAGGCGGAGGACCTTTTTTTTCATCCATAAGGGGTAGAGCCATCCATGAATATCCGAATAACTCTCCCTCAGGATTACTTTGAAAAGTCAGTCCGTCGGGTGGAATGATAAATCGGTTACTAAGCTGTGCGATCCCCATTTTATCATCATCGGTGGCGATTGTCTTGTTTGACCAGCCGGGAGATATGAGATAATTTCCTGAATAACAATCCGGCACACCAACAATCTGAAATTTGGGAGGTGTATACCCGGCACGGAACTGAGTGCTTCCCCAGATACCAAGACCACCCTCGATCGTCTGAAATACAGATCCGTATGTAGGAGCACGTTCTGGCCAGTTATCCCTTGCATGGGTTCCGGGAGGACAAAGAGGGATGCTTGTATTATCGGCATTTTTCGGGACAATCCAGGTGGATGCCAGGCCAATCTGAAAATGATCCAGAGGTTCAGGCAAAATAGGATAAACAGCCACGTAAAAACCAATTCCAGCGCCATAGCCGGATGAGGGCTGAGGTGCACTGGATGAAATATAGCCCATGAGTCCACTTCCATGATACTGATCCTGGGCATTAACGCATCCTGAAAGACAGCAAAGCAGGATTGCATTCAATTTAAAAAAACATATTAGTAAAGTCGTTTTCATCTTTGCCATTGCTTTAGACAGTTCTAACGGAATCTAATACTCAGGGTCAACATTTTATCCTTTTCGACAGAGATTGCCCTGCTGGCTGCCTCCCCGGTCTCTTCGATCTGGGCACTTCCATCCTTGATAGAAATACTCAGAATTTCAGAAGGCAGCTCCAGGTTTATTTTTTGATCTTTCCCGGAGACCAGGCTCACCTGAACCTCCTGTTTGTCCCAAACCAGGCTTTTTACCTCAACCTGACCACGGCAAAGTACTCCTTCAATGGTTCCTTTGGACCATTTTGAAGGAAGGGCAGGTAGGAGGCTGATCTTTCCAGGATCTGAAGCCACGAGCATCTTGATCAAAACTGCCGGCATCCCCCCGCTGATATCCATATTGAAAAGCGAGCGGTGATTATGCATTGAAGCCAGGTTATTCAACCAGAACCTGTTTACCAGGTGCTGCATACATTCATAGGCCAGTTCCCCTTCACCCAGGCTGGTGGCTGCCTGACCAAGCTGCACAAGACCAAAGGACATAAACCCGGATCTGTTTCCTCTCCAGTGTTTGTCAAGTTTATATTCTATGCTCTTCCTGAAGGCTTCCTGTAATTCCGGACTTTCTGCAATCTCCGGAGTAATTCCGTCATAGAGCGGGTATAGCTGGGAGGAGTGCCGGTGAGCGTCATTATTGGCAAGCCTCGGTGTAAGCCACTCCTTAATGATTCCATCTTCGTTGACCATGTAGGGGGGTAACTTGGCTAATCATCTGCTCCCACTTAATGATTTGATCCTGATTTACATCGAGTTCCCGGGAAGCTGCAATGATATTTGTTAACAGTTCCCTTGCAGCAGCCACATCCATGGTTGCATTAAAGGTCCCTTGTGAATCGGTGTTACCGGGAGTATTTTCAGGTGATTGGGTTGGAGAAAAAACATATATTCCATCGGGCCCTTCATACAGATAATCTTCAAAGAACAGGGCCACTTTTTCCATGAATGGGAGCGCATGGCCGGCAAGGAAATCCTTATCACCTGTATATAAGTAATAATCATAAAAAAAATGGGCTGCCCATGGTGCCCCTGCCACCCAGAATCCACCCGCAAATGATCCTGCAAGCGCATTGTTAAATGCATTTGTGGTGGAGCGTGAGGGCAGTACGATTCCCCTTGAATTAAAAATATGCTTCGCATTAATCTCCATATAGGGTACCACCGATTCCATATAGCCTGTGTAGGCCAGCATGAGTTCCACCATATTCCCCATTAACAGGCTTGCAATTGCTGAGGGAACATTGCCATTGTGGGTAAAATCACTGGCCCATCCGGGTACATAGGTCCCTCCCCAGACACCCTGAAGTGTGGGTGGCAGTTCACCAATGCAGGAGATGATGTTATACCTGGCTGCATCAAACTCCTTCTCCAGAAGGGCCATGTTCATATTTTCATTTGTCGACTTCTCCATCAACTCCTCTGTCGTCAGCAAGATGATCTTTCCCTCCACCCAGATCCAGTTTCATACGATTGAACATCTCTCCATGAATGGCAGCTATGTCGCTGAATCAGGTCCTCATAACTGGCTGTCAGATCCGACATCATTGCTTTGCATTTCTCCAGCCACCGATTGCTTAGGATCGTAGATCACTTCAACATCGATGTATACCAATACCTTGTCGGCTCCTTTAATCTCAATGAACTCCCGGTCTTCAAGCAATTGCCCGTTATTCAACACCACTTTTGCAACTCCCTCTAGGGCATGTATACTTCCCGGATAGGCTTTGGTAAAACTATTCCTGAAGATCACAGCCCCATCCTCAACACTCTTTTTTACATCAGAAATATGAGCTTTCAAATACCTGGTAGGAACGGGATATGGTCCTCGCATCGAGCTTGTCACCGGGTTTCCTTGGATCAATGCTAAGTTTGCAATCAATCGAACCAGCCGGGCCGGTTATCAGCAGAACCGCCAGGCCATCTGCCCTGGATACAAACATCTTTCTTTCAAATACTCCCCTGTCATCTGCCCAGTGAACACGTGGCTTCACCGGTTTGAAAATCCACGGATCTCATATAATCCTTCACCTCTCCCTCTGCCTCCATTTGCAGGTTTAAATCAAAGGCCGGCACAAAGGGATCGGGATACATAAAACTCTCCTGGCCCGACAGATCAAAGGCCAGCTCGGTGGCCTGCCTGTACAATCCCCTGTCAATTAAGTTCCTTATTTCAAAAAGACGGTTGGCATTGTCGGGCGGCATGGTCGGTGGTCCCTGTGGAAGGAAGAGACGCTCATGACTGAATATTACAGTTTCATCCAGGGGCCGGCTCAGGATATTGATCCCAATGGTACCATTTCCGCTGATCAGTCCCTCTTCCCAGGTCCTGGCCTGCTGAGAACTGATGAATCCACGTTCCGGAACGGCCAGTTTTTTTGCCCCTGATTGCTGGCTTGCAGCATGATTGAACACCGGGAACAGGATCGTTACAATTACAACCAATAGTTTTCTCATCGCTTGTGCCATTAAGTTAATCATTGTTTTTTTTTATGATGCAATTATCACCTGAAAAATAATCAATATATTTGATTCTGCACTGAAATTATCCGGCCAGGAGGTGAAATGGGATCCCTGGAAAGGAGAACCGGGTATAGCCATAAGAAATTAATTGCAGAGAACATCATGAATAAATCCATAATCACCTCCATCATCATTATCTTCCTGTCCATTCAATATGCCCGGCCCCAGCTGATATTCGAAAAAGAGGAATACGCCTCCCGAAGGGAAAAGCTCATGGATCTCATTCCTGACGGGCTTGCCATCCTCAGAGGTGCATCCATGCCCCTTGGAGATGTCCATTTTCATCAGTATAATAACATGATGTACTTTGCCGGTGTTGATATTCCTGACGTAATCCTTATCATTGATGGGATCAACAGGGAGAGTACACTTTTTTTTACCATAGATGAAAAAACTGCCGACGGGGAAGCCATTCCCCTGGACCTGGTCAGAGATCCTGTTCAGTGTTACCGGTATTGAAAATTATTTGCCAATGGAGGATTTCACTCCCGTCCTTACCCGGATGTTGAAGAAAGGGGCAGTGGTATATACCCCCTTCAGCTCCGAAGAGCGGATTGCTGAAAATTCGGGAGAAAAATTCAGGGCCATTCAACGATCCATGACACAGAATGAATGGGATGGCAGGTTATCAAGGGAGATGCAATTTGTACAGAAACTAAATGAAAAATTTCCCGACATAAAAGTGGAGAATTGTTCCCCGGATATATGGAGGCTCAGAAAAATAAAGTCTGCCGCAGAGGTGGATATAATGCGCGAGGCAGCAAGAGTTGGTGTAAAAGCGCACAAAGCGGTCATGGCTGCCAGCAGACCGGGTGTGGATGAAAAAAAATTAGCTGCACTTTTTGAGTATACCTGCATGTCTGATATTGCGCAGGGATTGTCCTTTAATACCATCATCATGTCGGCTGAACATCATGCATATGGTCATTATGCTCAATATGACCGAAAGCTGGAGGACGGGGATTTTATCATACTTGACGGAGGTCCCGATGTGAACTATTATGATGCTGATATCTCCACAAGCTTCCCGGCCAATGGACACTTTACGGAAACGCAGAGGGAAATTTATGAATTTGCCTACGACATCCGGGAAATTTGCCTGAAGATCTACCGGCCAGGCATTACTTTGGCAGATGTTGGCCTTGAAATTAAAAAAATGCTTATGGCAAAGGGATATGATATCGATGACCCAAAGTACAAGGGTTATTTCAGGAATGGTGGATTTAACCACAGTATTGGAATGGCCGTTCATGATAAACTGGATGAATTCAGCAGTGAAAGGGATCCCTTCAGGTTGGATTTGTTTTTGCCTGTGACATCATGGCCCGGGCAGACTCGGTGACCAGTGTCCGGATTGAAGATACAGTGGTCATCACTGCGGATGGATGCGAAGTATTATCAGCGGGATTGCCCCGCTCTATTCAGGAGATTGAATCATTTATGAAACAATAAACCATATACACATGAGGACTTTAAGCCTGACAAGTATTTTCCTGCATCTTTTCCTGTTTATCAGTGCCCAGCAAATTGATGTATATCAAAGGCCCGTTCAGCACGAACGCAGCAGGGAGTTTGATGCCATCCATTACCGGATTGCGCTGGATGTGGATATGGAGAACAAGATGTTAAGCGGCAGTAATACCATCACGCTGCGCCCACTCAATGATGATTTTAAAACCATTTACCTGGATGCTGTTTCCCTGATTGTCACCGATGTGATGGATATAAAGGGATTTCCATTGTCATTTCATCAGACAGATGACAAGCTATCCATCACGCTTTCAGCGTTCATATTCCCATCGGGATACAGTGATTGTATCGGTTTATTATACGCTAAAAGAGCAAGTGAAAGGCCTGAGATTTATGGATGCTACGGATAAAAGTCCCCGGCAGGCCTCGTCCGACTGCTTTCCCAATAAGGCGCGTCAATGGATTCCCTGTTATGACTATCCGAACGACAAATTCACCCAGGAGATGATTGTGACCGTTGATGAGAAATACAAGGTTCTTTCCAACGGCACATTAATGGGTATTAAAAAAGACAAAACTGAGCCAAAACACACCTATCACTGGAGCCAGTCCAAGCCTCACTCAAGTTATCTTATCAATTTAAGCATTGCCGATTATGCGGTGATCCAGGATTCCCTTGGATACACTTCCCATTCATTACTGGGTATATCAATGGAATGTGGAAGATGCCAAAAGGTCTTTTGAAAAGACACCACATATGATTGACTTCTTTAACCGTCTTTTTCAATATGATTTTCCCTGGGAAAAGTATGACCAGGTTATTTCAGCCTACATGGGCGGGGGTGCCGAAGCCACTTCAGCCACCCTTTTAGGTGAAGATGCAGTTACCGATCGAAGAGCGGCGATCGATTTTTCCTACGAGGGTGTCATTGCCCATGAAATTGCCCACCAGTGGTGGGGTGATCTGATCACGCTCAGATCATGGGAACATACATGGATGAACGAAAGCTTTGGAACTTATTCCGATCATCTCTATAAAAGATACGAATGGGGAGCAGATGAAGGTGCATATGACTTGCTAAGAAAGAAGAACGCTTACCTGAGGGAAGCACATAACAGGTATATGAGACCCATCGTTTTTAACAGGTATGAAGATCCCGGGCAGAATTTTGATAGTCACAGCTATCCAAAGGGAGCCTGCGTCCTGCATATGCTGCGTTTCATTCTCGGGGATGATACCTTTTTCCGCACCCTGAGCACCTTTCTTCATCGATATGAATTCCAATCGGTTACCACGCAGGATTTCATGAAATGCGTGAAGGATGTAAGCGGGAAAAATATGGACTGGTTTTTCGAACAGTTTCTATTTTCCCCGGGACATGCTGTTTTCGAAGTGACAAAAGAGTGGAGTGAATCATCCAAAACACTGAAGATGGAGATTGTTCAGGCACAGGATCAATGGGATCAGGTGCCCATTTACAAAATCCCGGTAAACATCGGACTGTATACCGGCACTGGTCACAGGCTTGAAAAAGTATGGCTGGAAGATAAAACGGAAACTTTTGAATTTAAGCTCGAATCAGAACCTCTCATGGTCAGATTTGATGAAGGTAACCATCTCCTGAAGGAGTGGACCTTTCAACAAACCGGAGGCAGAGCTGATTTATCAGGCAAAAAATGATGACATGATCGGCAGGATGTGGGCAGTCAATCAACTGGAGAAATTCAAGGAATCAAAAGCTACCATTGATCTCTGGGCCGAAACAGCTGCAAACGACAGCTTCTGGGCTGTCCGGGAGGCTGCGATACAACAACTGTCCGCACATCAAACGGAGGACTTCAAAGAACTTTTTTACGCTGCAGCCCAATGATCCCAACTCAAAGGTCCGGGTGGCAGCAGTCGGTGCACTGGGTAACACACATGGATCCGGAGTGATCAATAAATTACGGGAAATATTTGAGACAGACGAAAGTTATCTGGTAATGGCCGAGGCGCTTAAATCTCTCGGGAAATGTGGTAATAAATCCCAGTTAGCTTACCTCAGAGAGGCCGGGAAGGTGGACTCGCATCGGAATGTTGTCGGGAAGGCAGCTATTCTTGCCACCGAAATGATCAGATGACAAATAAGCATCAGGGTGAAGCTTTATAGATCGCATCGGCCACATAAAGGTCCTGAACAGCAATACCCACACTTTTAAACAGGGTAATTTCATCAGGAGACTGTCGTCCATCACTTTCTTCATTGATCAGATCGCCGATTTCATCTCTGACAAAGGTACTTTGAATGACCCCGTCTTTTATGGGCTTGACCAGATCGCCTGCCTCCTTTAACACGGCCTCCCTGGAGTCCACAAACAACCTGCAGCTCTGAATGATCCCGGGACTGATTTCCTGCATGTTGAGGTTTAAAGGAACCGATGGCATTGATATGCACTCCCCGTGAAATATCATCGATTGAAAATAAGGGAGCTGTTGAACCCGTTGCCGTGCAGATCACATCGGCCTTTCTCAGGTTCCCCAAATGCTTCTCGACACTCAGGCTGATGTCCAGCTTATCCTGCATTTGCTCTTTGAGCTTTGCTGCAGCAGAGGGATTAAGGTCATAAAGCAGTGCCCGTCTGATGGGACGGACCTTACATACGGCTTCAAGCTGGGTGACTCCCTGCGCTCCACATCCAAAGACAGCAAGGGTCTCTGAATCTTCCCGTGCCAGGTACTGTGTTGCTATTCCACTGGAGGCACCGGTTCGCAAGGCGGTTAAGTATGTACCGTCAATCATGGACAATACCTCCCCCGATTTTGAATCCATTAAAAGGACCACCCCAACGATGGTTGGAATACACGGATTTGTAAGACCCTGCTTCTGGGTTAGGATTTTCACCGCAATCCTTCCCAGCTCTTCACTGTACACAGGCTTAAAAAACAGGTCCATGGTTAAGCCAGGCAAATCAGAGATATAGCGCTGGGGCACATAACACTTTCCGCATGAGAAACTTGAAAAAGCCGCCTCCATCAACTTTATGGCATCCTCCATGGAAATACTTCCATGATATCCTGAGAATTAAAGATCCTGATCGCTTTAAATGAGAGATCGGCCAGGTGGCTGCCATTACCAGCGGGATTGGTGCAGGTCCTGATAACTTTTCCCCATAAGAAATATGTATAATTACAACAAAGGATTTTGTTAAAAATAATAAACCATCCCCTCGGGTTTAAATGCTTTATTAACCGAAAAGTATACCATTTAGCCCACAATTGAAGAGCATAAATCGTGAGTGCATCCATGAGTGAATGCATGTAAGGAATCGATAAAGTTACTATGAGATGACCAATTTCCTTTTGTATTCATTGGGCGTTAATCCCACAACCCTAAGAAAATGCCTGTGAAAATTGGATTTGTTGTTATATCCACTGGAAAAACATGAATCAGATACACTATTGGCTTCATCCTGAAGCATTTTACAGGCCTTGTTCACTCTTACCTCAATAAGAAAGCTGGAAAATGATTTTTGTGTATGCTTCTTAAAGTACCTGCAAAATGCATTCGGGGTCATATATACAAGTGATGAAACAGATTCAAGGGTAATCTTCTCATTGTAATGCAACATGACATAGTCAAATACTTTGTTCAGATTCTTTCGTTGTACAGGATCAAACTGGGCTGGTCTCATGGCTGATAATTTTTCAACTTCAGGGAAAACCGTAAACAAATTTATGATCTGTAACAAAGTCACCAGGCGTGAAAAACCCGAAGAATCTCCGATGCCTTTCATTAATCTTCCCACCTCATTCTGGTGAGCAGCCTTAAATCGCAAGCCAAATGATGACTCCTCCAGCAATCTGGCAACTTCGCTTCGCTTCTGGAATCTCTTTAAATATCGAGGAAAGTGTCTGCAGTGAGAAAAAGACAGATATGGCGCGTACTCCATAATTGCCTGTTGGATCTGTCATCAAATCACTTCGAAGCACGTGCGGCAGATTCTCTCCCATAAAAAAAAGATCCCCTTCACTGTATTCTGCCATACTGTTGCCCATGAAGGCTGTACCGCTTCCGGAGAGTATCAGCGTCAACTGACACTCCTCATGGTAATGAAAGGGCTCGTAAAATTTTGGCTGATTCCAGTTTTCCACTCTAACGGTTTCTTCCTCATACCGGGGTACTTTAAAATATACGGGATCCATGTTTCATCGTATTAATTGAACATTGCACCTACATCAACCAGTCTTAAAATCCTTTGAAGAATTAAATATAAAAGATGCATCGCCATCCTTTAAATAATATTCTATCTTAAAAGTATATTATTTTAACCACATGCGCATAAGAAAATATGATTTTAACAAATAGAATATTATCACCCATTTTATATAATCTCCTAAATATCTGTCAATAATAACATTAATTCAATTACAATATATGACTATTTGTTAATTTTTAGTAATAATTCTAAATCTCCGATTCAATTTCATGGCCACAAAATAATACATAAGCATAAGAATTAAAGTCTGCATATTATCTTAACTGATATTCACTTATCTTTATGATGTAATTATTTCAAACAATAATTCAATTATATATGCACTTCAGATCTGTGATCATCCCATTCATTCTTTTCCTGATAATGTTCAGGCCTATTACATTAGAGGGTCAGCAAACTTCCACTAAATTATCCGTAAATGTCCATAGATTAAACCTGTCCTTTAATGAACAAACCAGAACTTTCGAGCTGTCGGATGCCAATGAAGGATTGCTCATATCAGCAGGAATCATTCGGATCTAAAGGCCATGGAAAAAATATCTGCACTGACGATCATTTGATCAAGCACATTGTAAAAAACAGTGATGAGGGAACCCTCATTATTGAGTTTGATGAATACCTGACCGTGAAGGCCGTATTATCCGGCGACTCGGTCGTCACTTTTTTCACAGAAGGAAGAGATGCTGAATCGGTTCAGTTCACTGCCAGGGCGCCACTGTCATACCGGACAGTGGCCTGCTACCTGATGGATCAGAAAGCCCAGTGATCATCAAACCATCGTTCAAACCCTGGGAGCTACCAATCTGCCGGGGGTGACCTCTATTTTTGACCCCTTGAGAGACCTTGCCATTCAAATAGAGTCTGAAAACATTCGCAAGCTGGAATTTTTTCCATCAATGGCAGATGACAGCCAGCGCAAAACCCGGTCAGATGCTGTGCAAAATCAAACTGATCAGGAACTATTACAAAAAGAGACTCGGAATAACATACTATGCACCCATAGAGAAAAGAAGCTTTTTCCAGAAGGCCCCTGCCCTTGCGATGACCTGGGTAGGTATCGAAGGTAAATTTAACAGGCCCGATTTCTCTCAACGTAAGGCCTGGCTGTATCCCAATATTGACTGGGTCTCAGAAAATCTTTTGCCCTATGCCGAAGAGATGGTTTTCCAGCTTGACGATAATTATCCCATTGATGATCCTCAGTATATGCGTGATATATCAGACTATATCCGCAGCCGGGGATTGATTCCGGGCATCTGGCTTGCACCTTTTGGGGTAGCTCCCTACGAAGAATCAGAAATGCATCCCGATTGGTTTATCCATAAAAAAGACGGTTCCACAATTATCACTTTCTCAGGCCTCAGCTACGATGATATAAAGCATTATAATTCAGCAGTATTGAATGTAAATAACAAGGAAGCTGTTGACATTTGGTTCGCTGGTTTTATTAGCCAGTTAAGCGAAACCTGGAATTACGACTATTTCAAAATGGACGGCATCCCGGCAATCTTAAATGTTTACCAGCAATCGGTGGATGGCGGCGGTGTGGAAGGTGTCCGCAGGGGACTGCAGATCATCAGGTCTGTTGTCGGACCCGATAAGTATATCAATACTTGCTGGGGTCTTCCCCTGGAAGGGATCGATATCGTGAACGGATCGAGGGTTGGAGGAGATACAGAACAGGAAGGCCAGGTTGTAAGCAGTGTTGCTGTGGCTCAGAATTATCTCAACAATATTGCCTGGTACAGTGATCCTGACGGGGCAGCCAATATGTATGCATCAACCGCAGCGCGGGCCCGGCTGAATTTCCAGGGAAGAACCCTGCTGGGACAGCCATATGTAACAGATGATAACTGGACAAAAGTCCCTGATCATGTCTTGCATGTCTGGCAAAAGACACTGCCTACCATCGAGAGTTTTCCCTCAAATCTTTATCCCATATCTGACCCCGAAGGCTATGACCATTTTGATTTAAAGATTTCACGACCCTGGGGAGATTGGGATATCGTTGGATTGAATAATTATGAAAATAAAGCAAGGAGGGTAAGCCTTGATCTGGGCCGATTGCCTTTAAGTGCTGAGAAAGTTTACCTGTATGATTTCTGGAATCAGAAATACCTGGGGACCTTTAGTAAGGATGACACGGTCCTGAGGAATATGGAGGCCCTCGATGCGCATTGTTTTAGTTTGGTACCGGTCCGGACTGACAGACCGGTTCTGCTTTCTACCAGCCGGCATATCACCCAGGGTGGCATAGATATTGACAAAATGAGTGTTCTTGAAAACAAGGACGGATGGATCATTTCCGGAGAATCCAAGCACCTGGTTAAAGATGATCCATATGATTTGGTATTTATCAGCAACGGATTTGCACTGGACCGGGCGACATCTCAAAACGGGACCGTAAGGATCCTCTCAAAGGCTGGAATATGCAGGGTAAGAATGATGCCGGAGCGATCTGAGCTAAGCTGGAGTCTTTCATTTATACCGGACAGGGAAATAACAGTCGGTTTCGATGCTGAAGCAGTTCATCTGATACCTGGACAGGCAATTGAGGTGCCAATTGTCACATCAAAAGGCGGTTCAGCCCATTGGAAAGTAAAATCTGTGCCTGAAAATATCACATTGAAAGAAGACCGCTCCCAATCCTTGTTGACGAATCAGCATCGATCGTGATATCGTTGAACCAGGAGAGGTGTGGTCCGGTTTACTAAGCATTGAATCAGAAGATGCAGAAATCCGTATTGGAAGCCTTGGAATTGAAGTCCAGGGAGAGGTAAGGGAAAATATTGCACTCCAGGCCAAAGCCACTGCCTCCAGCGTCTATTTTCAGGGGGACCAGAATGGTTATGGCCGTCCGGGCGGAGCTAACGACGGACTTACTTTTAAAGCATGGGAAGCAGCGGAAGGTATGACCGAAGGATGGATTGAACTTGCCTGGGAGAAACCGGTTGAATTCCAGAGGATCGTAATTGATGAATGGCTCGAGAGTGGCGGAGAGATAGAGTCCTGGACATTGGAGGCCGGATATGAGAAGTACGAGCCCGAAACAGAAAGCATGGAAGTGATCGCTGAGGGAGGGTCCATAGGAAGAGGATTTGTGATCGACCTGAATAGACCGGTGCAGGCGAATGTACTTAAACTTATAATAAATAAAGCAAGTAAACGACCCGGAGTGTGGGAGATCGAGGTAAATCCGGTTCAGTAAACTGAACATTCATTAATCCCATGCTGGCGTGACCATATAAAACTTTACAATCCCATGAACCATTATTCCAGACTAACATTAATCCTATTGTTGTCTGTCCACATTTCTGGCAGCGGACAGCAACCAATATCTCCCCTGGTCGCCTCTTTTGAACATCACCAGCTATTAAGAATGAATTCCACATTCCGACTCGACTGGATCTCATTGGGCCCTACGGTTAATTCAGCCAGGGCAGAAGCCATTCAGCTTGACCCGGATCATCCGGGAACCATTTATGTGGCCTTCGGATCAGGCGGATTATGGAAGACTGTGAATCATGGGATCACATGGGATCCAATTTTTGAGCATATGCCCTCTCAGGGAATCGGAGATATTGCCCTGGCTCCTTCCAACAGCAATATCCTGTACGTGGGAACCGGGGAAAGTTTAAAGAAGGCCAGAAATTTTACAATGCCCGGAACCGGGGTATACAGATCGACCGATGCCGGAGAGTCCTGGGAGCACCTGGGACTGAATGATTCATGGCAAATAGGAGAAATTGCCGTCCACCCCACTAATCCGGATATCGTGATCGTTTGTGTACTTGGACATTTCTGGTCAAAAAATAAAAACAGGGGCATATACAGAACATCAGATGGCGGAGAAACCTGGGAACACGTTCTTTACCTGGATGAGCAGACCGGTGCAAATGATGTTGTTTTCGCCCCTTCAAATCCGGACATCGTATACGCATCCACCTGGGAGAACAATCCAGGGGTTAATGGAGAAAACAGCGGGATATACAGGAGCTCTGACGGTGGGAAAACATGGAAATCTGCAACGCAATGGGCTTCCTTCTGGCCCCATGGTTGGACGAATAGGAGTGGCCGTTTCATACAGCAACCCGGACAAAGCATATGCATTGATTGACAACCGGGGAGAAAGCCCTTCCTCCGAAGTATATAAAACGGAGAACGGAGGCTTGCTCTGGGAAAGAACCCATAAAGAGGATCTGGATATTTTTTCGGTGATTGGATGGTATTTCACAGATATCTACGTGAGTCCTGAAAATGACAATGAAATATTCGGACTTGGCGTCAGGATGGGCTACAGTTCGGATGGGGGAGAAACATTTTCTCTTGTGGGGGGAAGGGTTTCACACATCACTCCATCCGCAGCCCAGGGCATGCACCTTGACCACTGCGAACTTTGGATCCACCCTGAAAATCCGAATCACCTGGCACTGGCCAATGACGGCGGACTATACATCAGTTATGATAAGGGGAAGAGCTGGATGCACTATAACAACATCCCGGCTGGAGAGTTTTACGATATCACAATTGACACCCAGAATCCTTATTTTATCTATGGAGGTGTTCAGGACGATGCTACCGTATTTGGTCCTTCAACAGAATGGAATCCAAGCTTCCCCGATCCATGGAAGTACCTCTGGATAGATGCCTGGAATGGTGGAGACGGATGTGTTACACAGGTAGACCCTAAAGACCCAAATACGGTCTATTTCAGCAGCCAGAATGGTGCAGCCAGGAGATTGGACAGAAGCAAAGACAGCTCTGTTTCCATCCAGCCCAGAATTAAGGAGGGTAGCGAGGATACTTTGAAGTTCAATTTTGTCACACCTTATTTCATTTCCCCGCATCAATCGAATACCTTGTATCACGGAGGGAATTTTGTTTTTAAAAGCACAGACCGTGGTGATCAGATGGGAGGTGATCAGCGGTGACCTGTCCATATCAGCCCGGCCTGAAAAAAAGGCTCTATGCCATGGGTGCACTCGCTGAATCTCCCCTTGTAAAAGGCAAGCTTTATGCAGGAACAGATCGTGGAGCCTTCTGGGTATCCGGTGATGATGGAGCAACATGGCAGGAACAGTCTGAAGGGATCGCCAATCACTATATCAGGAGTATTTGTCCCTCCCGCTTTCAGAAGGGCAGGGTCTATATGGCCATGACCGGTCTGAATAATGACACCCTGGATTGTTTTCTCTATGCATCAGAGGATGATGGATCTCACTGGAAACTTATTATCTGCCAATCTCCCGGATGAACCGGCAAATGTAATTCTGGAAGATCCGGTCAATGAAAACATTCTCTACGCAGGATTACACCGCGGCGTATACCTTTCAACAAACCGGGGTGAGAGCTGGTCTTACCTGGGACTGCAGATGCCTGTTACCAGCATTGCCGATCTGGAAATCCATGAGCCCTCCATGGATCTTATTGCTGCCACCCATGGCCGGGGCATCTATAAAATGAATGTAAAACCCATTCAGGAAAAATATCAAGCCTGCCTCAAGGGTGAATGAAACAAGCCTCTTTGACATACCGGTGTCATACCGTCCCTGGCACAATGACACCCATAAAGAGGCCAATTACAGAACCCTGAAAAAAACAGCCATTACTTTCTGGCTTGCAGAAGCCCAGCCGGTAAAATTTGAGTTATATGATACAGGGCAACAATTAATATGGTCAGAACAGATGGATGGAAGCAAAGGATTCAACCAGTATCGATGGGACCTGGT
>CAVQUO010000017.1:0-234339 GCA_963716765.1 uncultured Bacteroidota bacterium
TCCTTTACATATTCAGACCTGAGGGCAAATAATTGAACAATTTCCTGATCAATCTGATCCAGGGCATCCCTGATCTCCTGGATATTTTCACATGCAATCGGCTTTTTGGAAGGTTTCATTTTGAATTGCAATTTATATGATGCAATATATTGCAAATAGAAAGAAATACGACTTAAAATAGTATATATAGAAAGATTCCAGCTAAAATGTATCTTTATGGATCAGCAAATTCTAAAAATAGCCCGATGATGGATCTTCTTAAAAAACACACTCCGACTTTGATTTTATTGTTCTTCCTGTGTCAAGCCCTTTATGCCCAGGAAATCCCCCTGCCTGAGCATCCCCGGCCCGATTTCCAAAGGGAGCTATGGCAAAACCTGAATGGCCCCTGGGCCTTTGCCTTTGATCCTGCAGATGAGGGCATTTCAGAGGGCTGGTCGGAAGGGAGCAAGACTTTTGACCGGACCATCCTGGTTCCCTTCCCCTGGGGATCTGCACTTTCGGGAGTCGAGGATGAGGCAGACATTGCGTGGTACCAGAGGGAAATTATGATGGATCCAGAGTGGGAGGGGAAGCGCGTTTTTCTCACCGTGGGAGCCTCCGATTGGGAGACAAGTATCTGGCTTGATGGTAGCCTGATGGGTAAACACCAGGGGGGCTATGTGCCTTTCTCCTTTGAACTCACCGACCATATGCTAGCCGGGAAAGCGCATAAGCTGGTAATCCGTGTAGATGACGCCCGTCGTGATTTTACCCTCTATGGAAAGCAGGGTTATGGAAATGCCCGTGGCATCTGGCAAACCATTTACCTTGAAGCCAGGGGTGAGAGCTACCTGGATGCGCTGCATTTCACTCCGGATATTGATGAGGAAAGTACGGGAGTGACTGCCTACCTGGCGGAAATAAGTGAGCAGTGATCTTACACTGAACCTAAAGATCAAAACGCCGGGGGCCGATCTCACAAAAAGTGTGGTGATCCCAGCCGGAAAAGACAAGATCCGCTTTAATATCGCGATTCCTGAGCCCCGGCTCTGGAACCTGGAGGACCCTTACCTTTACGAAGTGGAGGCCACCCTGGGAAAGGATGTTGTACTTTCCTATTTCGGCATGCGAAAGATTTCGGTGGTGGATCTGCCGGGAAGCGACTACCCTTACATCGCGCTCAACAATGAACCTATATATTTGCAGCTGGCCCTTGACCAGTCCTATCATCCCGAAGGTTTTTATACCTTTCCCAGCGACCAGTTTATTCAGGAAGAGATCATGCGGAGCAAGTCCATCGGCCTGAATGGCATCCGGACCCACATTAAGGTGGAGGTGCCCCGGAAATTATACTGGGCCGATAAACTGGGACTACTGGTCATGGAAGACCTGCCAAACAGTTGGGGTGAACCCGATAGATGGATGCAGGCCGAGTCGGAATATACCCTGAGGGCAATGATCAGACGGGATTACAACCATCCATCCATTTTTTCCTGGGTGGTCTTTAATGAAACCTGGGGTTTATACACAAGCACAGGAAAAGATGAAAATGGGAGGGATACCCGCGCCTACCTCCCCGAGACTCAGGATTGGGTGGCCTCCATGTACTACCTGGCCAAATCACTGGACCAGACCCGCCTGGTGGAGGATAATTCCATCTGTTGTGGCCGGGGTCACACCGAAACCGATATCAACTCCTGGCATGCTTATTTGCCGGGTTGGGAATGGGAGGAATATCTGAAGAATCTTACTGAGCAGACCTTTGAGGGCAGCACTTTCGATTTTGAAGAGGGTTTTAAGCAGGGTCGTCAACCCAACATCAACTCGGAATGTGGCAATGTTTGGGGTTATGATGGAAGCACGGGCGATGTGGACTGGAGCTGGGATTATCACCGCATGCTCAATACCTTCAGAATCTACCCCAAAGTGGCAGGTTGGCTCTACACCGAGCACCACGATGTGATTAACGAGTGGAACGGTTACTGGCGCTTCGACCGGACCGAGAAGGAAACCGGCATGGGTGAGATGATGGAAGGCATGAGTCTGAATGATCTACATGCACCAATATACCTTTCCACCGGTAACGAAATTTGCAGAACTGTGGACGGAGGTGAAAAAATTGAGGTTCCCCTTTATCTTTCTTCAATGAGCGGTGCCAATCTGGGTAATAACCTCATAATTACCTATGCACTCAGTATTTCAAATTCTATTGGAGAAAATAACACGGTTTTCGAAAAAAGTTTGGAGGTGGATTACAGGCCATGGATGCAAGAGTCCCTGGAGCCTCTTTCCTTTGAAATACCAGATGTAGCCGGAGTAGCCACCCTGAAGCTTTTGGTGAGGGATCGGGAAGGAAAGGTACTACACCGGAATTTCATGCATTTTGAAGTGCTGTCCGATCGGGTGCCGGAAGGCTTTGAGCTCATATCCACACCAGCGGCCGGATTTTCCGGGGCTCATTGGAGCCAAAAGCAATGGAATGTGCTGGACGGAAAAAAGGTTAATGGAGCAGGGGAGGGATTCTTTGAGTATAACATTACGCTACCCGAATCCTTAAAGGCAAATAAATTTAAAGAGGCCTGGTTCCTGGTGGAGCTTTCAGCCAAGGAATTATTTGTGAAAGATCATGGAGGATTATAACAGCAGCCAGGATTTTATGTTAGGCTCAAAAGTATCGCCCAGCGCCAATCCCAACTCCTATCCCATGACCGACGAAACCCTCTTTCCCTCAGAGATATCCATTCTTATTGGCGGGGAAGAGATCTATACCACAGTGCTGGCTGACGATCCGGCCGATCACCGGGGTGTGCTTTCATGGCACCACCAGCTGAAGGACAAAAAGCTGAGAGAAGCCGGATCCTATGGTTATCTGGTCAAAGTACCCATCAAAAAAGGTGTTCTTAAGGCAGCGATGGAAGAAGGTCTGCTGAAGGTAAAAATTCAAACCGAAGGTGAAGGGGGTATTGCTGTATATGGCAAGGAATTTGGCCGCTATGCCCTGGATCCTTCCCTGGTACTGGAGTACTAAAAATCCAGGTTTTCGGTGATCCTTGTACCATCCTTTAGGTAGGCTTCCATATACAGTGTTATCCTTTCCCTGGCAATATCCAGATCATGATTGTTCAGGTTGATGTTCAGCAGATCGATGAACCAGGGGGTTTTGCTTTTTTCGGAAATATAGACCTCAGCAATGAGCCTCGCTATGGGAAGGGTTGTTGTTTTGGAGACATCATATACGTCCTTATCCCTTGCCTTTAAAAGTTTATCATACTCTTCTTCCAGCAGGCGGGAGAATAAATCCATATTAAAAGTATCGCCGGCTTTGACTCCTGTTTCCCGATCATCTTCGGTGATAAGGGCGCCTTTATGAATCCACTCCCATAGGATGCTCATGCGGATTTCACCGGTGGCCATGTCCTCCATCAGGTAGAGGATGTTTTCATTGCCAAAGAAATCGGCCGGTTTCAAGGCTGCGGCCTGCAAACCCTGGCCAAATGCATTTCCATATTGCAGGGCCACACTCAGCAGGTTTCTGGCCCCGCGAATGGTCCTGGGGGCTGGCTCCAGCAGTCTTAATCCTGCGGCATCTTCGGGCGAATAGCTTAAGGGTGGGAATTCCCTGCCAAGCTGGTTGACTTTCCCCACTTTCTCCCAAACCGGTCTCACAATATGTACCATCTTCCAGTGGGCCACCCATTTTCCGCTGGCTCCTTCCTTTTCTTCCCGCATGGCCCCGGCAACTGCCTTTTCCATACTGCTTGCTACCCCTTCGGCCGATCCGACCGGAATGTTTGGCTCCATTCCGCCCTGCCATAAGGCAAAGTTTCCGTTCACATCGGGGGTGTTTACAGCCCTGCGCACCCGATCCTCATAATTTCGCATGTAGCCATAGGTCATCACAATGGATTCGATGTTGGGATTGATGAAATCCTTGTCCCAGGTAAGTGCATCGGCCACGCTGTTGATGTAATCCCAGCGGCCGGTGTTGTATCCCACAAAGTGTTTTCCCAGTGCCGCCCTGATCTCCATAAGCTGATAGGTGGCCTCCAGCTGCTCCACCAGCACATAGACCTTGATGGTACCCACCGCTAAACCAAGGTGGTCTTCCAGGGCCGAAAGCATATCATTCCAGAGGGCAGCTTCCTGTGCAGTCTGTATTTTAGGAAGGTAGAGTACAATGGAGGAGCCCCTCTTTTGTAAGGCCTTATGATTATTGACTACAAAAAGGGTCATATCAACAATGGAAGCAGCCAGGGCCTCACCGTTTTCAAGTTTGATATGCCTGTCGTCCAGGTGCAAACCCCTGGCCCGGAAAATAAGAGTCGTAAATTCCAGCTGTGCGCTCCAGTCGGTCACAATATCTTTCCCAAAAAACCCCTGTGACCACTGGTTCATCTCCCTGGAAACCTGTTCTGCCACGGTAGAGAAAAAGCGGGTCTCTCCGGATGGCCAGCTTCAGGCTTCGCTGATTGTCCAGCGACATGGTGCGTAATCTGTCCCAGGGCATCCTCGCCATCGAACATCCAGCCATCGGCTCCCGAAAGCAGGGCATAGGAAACATTCCGAAGACTGCTTTCAACGGGTGCATTGGGTTTGGCCGCCGGTCCGGTTCCCTGTATCCACTGCCTCTGCAGATCTTCAGGGATTTCAGATCCTTCAAACCTGCCGTCCCTGGCATCCCGAACCTTCATTTCGGTTCCGGGAATCAAGCTGTCAGGATTCAGGAAGTCCAGTGGTGTTTTATTTTTTATGCGAAGCGTCCTCCTTAGAATACGCTCCTTCATTGAGGTCTTCACATCTGCATTGAAGACGGACATAAATTGAAGTGCAGCCAGGGCCTCTGGAGTGTAAATATCACTGTATAAATCCTTTAAGTTATCTCTGATTATTATTTTACTCATTCTTGGAAACTTATTTTGAATTACCCTGCAATGAAAGAACTGGATTAATATATTGAGGATAATATTAATTCGATTCCTTTTACCCTATTTCACCTAGTCTTCCGAGTTGGTTTTATTCTCCTTAGGCTTTTTTTCTTTTACGGCCTCTGCCTTAGCTTTCTTTTTTGGAGCGGTCTTTTCTTTCTTCCTGGATGTGAACAGGCCTAAGATCTCATTGAAGATGGATCCCATGATGTTGTATCGAATAATTTGAAAGTCAGCTTCAATTTTGGTTTTATCGGTTTCGATTTTCTCCTTGATTTGTTCCTGTTCCTTTTTTAATCCTTTAATGTTAGTGGCATGATCGGCATCTATATCCATCACAAGAATAATAAGCCGCACAAATAGATTGGTGAACAGGGGGGTGCTTGATTTGAAAATTTTCACAATCAGTAAAATGATCCCCAGCAGGTAGAGGCCAGCGATAATAACAAAGCCCCAGAACTCGCTGTGCAGTAATTTGTTCAGGGTTCCGGCGAGGACAAAAGAACTGAAAATTAAAAGGATCAGTACCAGGGTGGCGATCACGAAAATTGACATAATGATGCCTAGAAATATCGCAAGCTTCTCTGATTGTCGAACGGAAAACAGTTTCAGATAATCTTTGGCCAGGGTTTCGGTATCCTCAGAAATATTCTTGATATTATTCTTCAGGCTTGCCATAGGTGGTTTCAATAGTTGTTAATAAGCGCTCAATTCTTTCTCTCAAATCCTCTGTATTCTCCTCATCGATCCCTTCAAACTGTGCAATCAATTTACTCAAGGCAGCCACATGCTTTGAAAGAGGTGTATCCTGACGTTTTGCATTTATAAGGTAGCCGGCAAGGAGCATGCCTCCCATGGCGCCCAGTGCTGCTGCTGCTATGATCTTATAGTTGGGATGATCCAGTTCCATGATATTGTTTTAGATAAATGTATTAAAAAGATCAGGTAAAGCCAACATTTGGTCCTAGGTATGGTAATCGAATTAAATTTGTAATATGCGTGACGATTCATTTTGAATAAAATAGTTGCCCTACTTTTGCTTACAAAAATTAGCTGATATGGAGTTTAGCTGGTTTGACTGTGTAGTGCTTCCGATCCTGATTTTGATGGCCCGGATGGTGGATGTATCACTGGATACCATACGTGTGATCATGGTGGCAAAGGGGTACCGGAACCTGGCTCCATTTGTGGGATTCTTCCAGTCGCTGATCTGGCTGATTACCATTACCAGGATCATGGCCAACCTGGATAACTGGTTCACCTATCTTGGATATGCCGGCGGATTTGGCCTGGGCACCTATGTCGGGATGATACTTGAAGGGAAGCTGGCCCTGGGATATGAACTGGTCAGGGTGATCACAAAGAAGGGAGCCGATGGATCTCATCGATGGCCTTCGTGAGAAAGGATATCCGGTTACCACTGTGCCCGGTATGGGAAGAGAAGGAGAAGTGGGTGTACTCTATGTTATTATCAAGCGAGGGTACTCCGGGATGTGGTTGCCATCATTCAGCAATATAATCCCAATGCTTTCTATACCATTGAAGACATGCGCTTCGTGAGCAGCCATGCCCTGCTGGCACCAGCCAGGAGGAAATCACGTCTTCCCTTTCGTCACCGCTGATTGAAAGATGAAAGCAATAAGGATGCGGCCTGGTATTATCCTGAACCACGTCCCCTGGCAGATGGCATTAAGGGTAGGGTGGCCTATTGGAAGGGGGTTGAGGTGGTCGGGAACTGATTCACTCCGCCGAGCTTAACTTGAATGCACCGATCATCGGGCCAAAGCGTAAATTGCCTATCTTTATCCCCTGAACATTTACACTTGATTATGAAATTCCGCAGTCTGAATTTGCTTCTCGTTTTAACAGCAATGATAATACTGGAGGCCTGTTCCACAGTTCCCCTGACAGGTCGCAAGCAATTTGTGGCCATCCCATCCTCACAAATGCTGGCCCTGAGTGCTGATAGTTACTCTCAAGTACTGAACGAAAGTACCTTGTCCTCTAACCAGGCCTATGTGAACATGGTCAGAGAAGTGGGAGAGAAGCTCACGGCTGCTGTGGGGGCTTACCTGAAGCAATTAAACCAGGAGTCGGCCATTGCCGGATATGATTGGCAGTACAATGTGATCGTATCCCCGGAATTGAATGCCTGGTGCATGCCCGGCGGACAGATCGCTTTTTATGAAGGAATTATGCCGGTATGTGGAGATGAGACCGGAGTGGCTGTGGTGATGGGACACGAGATTGCCCATGCGGTGGCCCAGCACGGTAATGAGCGCATGTCGCAGGAGCTGGCCATTCAGATGGGAGGAATGGCCCTCAATGTGGCCCTGCAGGAGCAAAAGGAGGAAACCATTGCCCTGGCCATGCTGGCCTTTGGTGTGGGAAGCCAGGTTGGTGTTCAGCTTCCCTACTCAAGGACCCATGAAAGTGAGGCCGATGAACTGGGACTATACTTTATGGCCATGGCAGGCTACAATCCCCAGGTGGCTCCCCAGTTCTGGGAACGAATGAACAAGGATGGTGCCGCCCGACCCCCCGAATTCCTCTCCACCCACCCCGATCCAAGCAACCGCATTGCCCACCTGAATGAGATCATGCCCAAGGCAATGGAGTACTACAATGCCCGCTAGCTGACGGTTCAGGCTTGTTTTGATTATCCTTCACCAATCCATACCTTTGTTCTACCAATACCAGGTCAGTGGACAAAGAAAATATAAATATGAAGGAGGCTTTGTTTCAGGAGCTTATCAGCAAGTCGGTATTTTGGTCCTACCAGGATCCGGAAATGGGCTCTTTATCTGATGACATGCTAATCGAAAAGGTTTTGGTTCATTCCGATATGGATGCAATTTTTCGCCTGTTTTCTATCTACCCGGAAGGCCGGATCCGAAAAGTATGGGATGAGCGGATTCTTCCTGATATCCGCTTGCGCTCCATGAACAAGATGTTTGCCTACCTGCTCTTTGGTATCGAAGATCCCGATGGCTACCTTGATTCGGAAATCAAGAGATATTACAAGAATTTATCTGCCTGATGCAAGGTCTCAGTCCCCATACCATACCGGTTTTTAACTCGATTCGTAATCTCGATATTCTAAAGGATTACTATTTAATAGGCGGAACTGCCCTGAGTCTTCAAATACAAAATCGTTTGAGTGAGGATCTGGATTTTTGTAAATGGCAGGATGACCCGGCAATTTCAAAACCTGAAGTTGAATGGCCTAAAATTGAGTCCGAATTGAAGAAGATTGGTTCAGTGAGGACGGATATTCTTGATCTGAACCAGGTTGACTTTTCTTTAAATGGAGTAAAGCTTTCTTTCTATTCCAATGGCATTGCAAATTCCAGGGGCATAGTATCAGAGCTTCACTTTGACAGAATACGGACCGCTAATTTGCTATCCCTTGGTGCAATGAAGCTGGAGGTAATGTCACGCAGATCGATCTTCAGAGACTATTATGATGTATATTCGCTTTTGCAGGAAGGGTTGGGTTTAAAGGAGATGGTTCAGCTGTGCGCTAGCTATTCCAAACACAGAATGAGTTCAAAAATGATTCTTTCCATCCTTTCTGATGGCAAAAGGTTTAAATATGAGGAGCGTTTTTCTCTGCTGGAACCCAAATATATTGTTCGTTCAGAAGATATAGAATCTTACCTTTGTGAAGAGATTGTGAAAGTATTTGGGGCGAGGGATTGAAAGTTTAAGAATGAATTATTTTTCAGCAGAGAATTTATCCAAATCATTTGGGGAACAGCAGCTGTTTGAAGGACTGACCTTCGGGCTGGCGCGTGGGGATAAAACCGCTTTTGTGGCCCGGAACGGAACGGGTAAGACCACCCTTCTGAGGATCCTCATGGGGAAAATGGACTCCGATACGGGTGAATATACCTTCCGAAACGGGGTCAAAACAGCCTTTCTGGAACAGTCGCCCGAGTTGGATGACTCTCTTAGCATCGACCAGTTAATTCTTTCGGCCAATACTCCGGTGATTGATGTAATTCAGCGCTATGAGAAGGCCCTGGATGAGCAGTCCCTCGTTCAGAATGAAGAAACCACCAGTGCCCTTGAGGAGGCCACCAATGAAATGGACCATGCCCATGCCTGGGATTACGAAAGGCGGCTAAAGCAGCTACTGGACCTTTTCAGGATTACGAACACCTCCCAGATGGTATCCAGCCTTTCGGGGGGAGAGAAAAAGCGCCTGGCCCTGGCCCTTGTACTTCTGGATGAACCCGAGCTGCTTATTCTTGACGAGCCAACCAACCACCTTGACATCGATATGATCGAGTGGCTGGAGCGCTATCTTTCCACGACCAATCTTACCCTTCTGATGGTGACCCACGACCGTTATTTCCTGGACCGGGTTTGCAACCGTATCATGGAACTGAGTCAGGGTCAGCTTTATCAGTACCAGGGCAATTATGAGCTTTTCCTCCAGAAGAGGGCCGAGCGGGAAGAGATCCGTAAGGTAGAGTCGGAGAAGGCCACCCAGTTGATGAAAAAAGAGCTGGAGTGGCTTCGCCGCATGCCCAAGGCCAGGACCACCAAATCAAAATCACGCATCGATGCCTTTGACGACATCCGCGAGAAGGCAAGGTTGGAGACCGGACCGGGAGATCTCAGGCTTCAGGTGAAGTCCCCTCGCCTGGGAGGGAAGATATTGGACCTGGAAGGCATCCGGAAAGCCTACGATGAGCTGAATGTCATTGACAGGTTTTCGTATAAGTTCTTGAAGGGCGACAGGGTTGGGGTGATAGGCCGGAACGGAACCGGGAAGACCACCTTCCTGAACGTGATCAGCGGGCTGGAGAAACAGGATGCAGGGACCATCGACCTGGGGGAAACGGTGGTGATGGGATACTACCGGCAGATGGGGCAGCAGTGGATGCCCGAAATGCGTGTCATCGATGCGGTGAAGGAGATCGCTGAGGTGGTGCTGATGGAAGATGGCCGAACCATCTCGGCATCGCAGTTCCTGGAGCACTTTCTGTTCACCCCCGAATCACAGTATAAGCGTATTGCCAAATTAAGCGGGGGAGAGTTGCGCAGGCTGCACCTGCTGACTGTGCTGATTAAAAATCCCAATTTTCTGATCCTGGATGAGCCCACCAACGACCTCGACCTTTTCGCCCTGAATAAGCTGGAAGAGTTCCTTTTTAACTTCAGGGGGGTCCTGGTGATTGTCTCCCACGACCGCTATTTCCTTGACAAGCTCACCGATCATCTTTTCATTTTTGAGGGGGACGGAAAGATAAAGGATCATTATGGAAGCTACCAAAGTTATCGGCAATCGCTGGAAGCGATTGAGTCGAAAGTCCGTAAAGTCGAAAGCTCAAAGAATATAGTCGAAAGCTCAAAGAAGAAAGTCGAAAGTGAAAAGGCGGTAAAGGCTGAGAAGACCAAGCTTACATTTAAGGAACAGCAGGAGTATAACAAGCTGGAGCCCGAGATTGAGGAGCTGGAGCAGGAAAAGGCCTCCCTCGAAGAGGCTATGGGGGCAGGGACCCTCGACTACGAAGCGCTGGAGGTGCAGTCAAAGCGAGTGGCAGAAATCATCAAAGAGCTGGATGCCAAGCTGGAGCGATGGATGGAATTGGGGCAGTTTTTATAAGCTTCAAATAAGTAAGCTTGGAGTTACGCGACAGGAGTTACTAACACGGATGTTAGTTTAATACAAAATCCCCCCTGTTTACCTTAGGCCAACAGAGGGGATGAGAAAACTAAGCTTTACTACTTCTACTTCTCTTTTTTGTCCTCTTTTTCTTCTTTTTTGTCCTTCTTGTTTTTCATGTCGGCGACCTTTTCCACCAGGTCGGGAACTTTCTCAAGGAGGGTGGAGAGTCCGGCTTTGCGGTCCGAAGGAACAAAGGAGATCTCACTGCCTTTTGCCACCAGGAAACCCACCGGCGTAATGCCGATACCTGCAGCAGCTCCTCCGCCTGTGCCACTGCCCCTTCCTTTCGGGTCTTCTCCTGTTCCTGTGCCGCTTCCGAAACCGGTGCCTATCTTTATTACAGGTCTGCAGGTGTATTCGCCCATTGTGAACTCATCTCCCAGGATGGTGTTGGTATTGGCAATGCTTTTTACGTGTTCCGATACCTTGTCTAATAATTCATCTACTTTAATGTCCATTTTGTTATAGTTTATTGGTTAAACATTGATGTGTATTTGGTTTTTATAAAGGCCCAGAGCACAGCGCCCAAACGGGTCCGAAGATCAAGCAGCAATGAAGCCCTGCCTTCGAAATTGGCCTGCAGCCTTATGTTTTCAGAATTTACCGCTGAGAATACGGGGATCAGCCAGGCGTTCAGGGTGAAGTCATTCGTGTCTACATCCATGTGAAGCTTTCTGATGCAAAAAGCATGCATGATATTTCGCCCCAGTTTCCATCCCCCCTTGAGATTGAAGGAGCGCTTTTTTGTACGTGATTTTTCTCTTTTTTTCCGGGGCTTCTTCCTTTTTATTCCAAAAGGATTAAAGCGGTAGGGAACGAAAAAAACCGAGCCCTTGATCATAAACAGATCATCCGAGGGTACGATTGAAGCTTTGAATATTCCAGGCAGCCCTACCGAGTATTTATTTCCCTCGGTGTTTACAAAAATGATAATCGGCCCAATGAATATCCATAACAGAGTTATAAGGATTACGCTTATGAGGATGTACCAAAACATGGTGTAAAACTACGGTGGACTTGCACGAAGTTCCATAGTAAATCGATATAGGCCCGGAAATTATCGGTAAGCTGTAACTTTGAGTAGTTAAGCCGTAAAAGTTAAAGCAGCTGGCATTCATTGTCATTGTGAATAATATATACGATATTTATATAGCTAATTCTAAAACTTCAGATATGACAGAGGAAATGATTGCAGGCAAGAAGCAAACCTACTGGTGGGTGCCCATGCTATTTGGTGTCATTTTTATTGCCACCGGAATATGGATATTGAAAGCTCCCGCAGAAAGCTTTGTTAAAATTACCATGTTCATTGGAATCATTATCCTGGTGAGTGGAACCAGCGGTCTGTTTATCTCTATTTCGAACCGGCGCACAATTCCTGGATGGGGGTTCCAATTAGCCGGTGCCCTTATCGATATGGCCATAGGGCTCATCCTTCTGATTAATCCCGAGATTCTTTTAAAAATAATTACCATATTCTCTGCCATCTGGCTGACTATCAGCGGCGTTTTGGTCCTGAGGTCTGCCTTTAAATTCAGAGAGGTAGAACGTGATATCTGGCGCTGGGAAATGATCCTCGGAGTCGTTCTTTTGTTACTGGCCATTCTGATTCTCCTGCACCCCATGATCCTCGGACTAACCATAGCTATATGGACTGCAGTGGCCTTTATTGCACTGGGCGTGTTCAGAATCTCCCTTACCATCAGGCTAAAGAGACTGGGTTCAAAAATTGAATAGCTTGCTTACTCAATGAAGCTGTATGAAATTCTTTCAAAGCATTATGGAGTAAAACTTACACCCCAGATAAGGGATGTTATATCCCGTATTTTCCGTGAGGAGGTGATAAAGAAAAAAACCACCCTGTTCATGAACGGGGACAGCAATCCCCGGCACTATTTTGTAGCAAAATTATTGCCCGGACCATAAAAAAGTAGCATTAGCCACTTTTCTTGAACTAGTTCAATTTTTCTTATATAGAATGAGTCTAAATTTGCATTATAAGATGGATAGTAATGCTATAACAGATTGAACTCAGATACGGAGGTGCAGCGGCGCAGTTGGGCGGACAGGATTTATTGAGGATTTTACCCAATCGCTTTGTGGATTGCATTGGCCCCTTTACTTTCCTTGACTATTTTCCTGAGGAATTCCAGCGCTCAGGCGGGATTTTACATGGATTACAATTTTGGATTAACCTACCTGCAAAAAATAAGGCTGAAGAGCCAGCATATAAACCGTTTCAGTCTGATGAGATTCCTGAGTATAAACTGGATAAGGATATGGGAAAGCTACGTGTACTTATAGGTGACTATGGTGAACATAAGGCCGGGATACCTGTTT
Organism: uncultured Bacteroidota bacterium; assembly: GCA_963716765.1. GTDB lineage: Bacteria > Bacteroidota > Bacteroidia > Bacteroidales. The sequence goes on from CAVQUO010000017.1 coordinate 12,928, forward strand.
ATTCAAGACAATTTCTGTATCACATCATCCTTAATCCGGGAGGAGTATTCTTCTTTGATAAGGAGAAAGATATGGAATATGCTGCACAATTTATCAGCGGGGAGGGTAAGGTAAATGATGCGGATGCGACAGAACCCGAACTGTTTGTTTTCAGTGAAAAAGGACGTGGCATCCATCTTGTAAATACTGGAGAATCTCAAATGGACGTGATCTTGTTTGGGGGGGACGCCTACCTGGAGCCCATTGAAGCCGGAGGCCCTTTTGTGATGAACACCAGGGAGGAGCTTTCTCAGGCCTAACAGGCCTATAGGAAAGGAGAATATGGAATTATAAATTATAATAATTAATAAAGAGAAAAAATGAATAAAGTACTTATGGCACTGGCAATCCTTTGGCTTGTGCCTGGAAATTCAATCAAAGCAGAATCTTTGAATAAGGAGGATCTGAAAATAAGGTTCGAAGTTGGTAATATGAAGGTCCGAACGGTTGACGGCACCTTTGAAGCCCTTGAGGGAGAAGTAATTTTTGACCCTGCCCAGGCGCAAAATGCCAGTTTCGAGGTTTGTATCGATGCAGCTTCGGTCAACACGGGTAACAAAAGTCGTGATAAGAAACTGAAGACAGAGGATTACTTCAATGTTGAAAAATACCCGGCAATCTGCTTCAAATCTGAGTCTGTTAAGGAAGTTGAGGCGGGATTTCTTGCAAAAGGACAGCTTACCATGCTGGATGTTACCCGTGATGTGGAGATCCCATTTAGTTATGAGAATGGGGAGCTTTCCGGCACGCTTACCATCAGCAGATATGATTATGGACTTGCAAGTGATGTGGGGACCGGTAAAATCTCCGAGGAGGTAAAAATTTATGTTACATATGCTTTAAATAACTGACAATCAATATCATGAATATATTTATCTGGATTTTACAAGGAGTCCTTGCTGCCATGTTCCTGATGGCCGGTTTTATGAAAGCTTTCACTCCAAAGAAACAACTTGAGCAAAAAATGGCCTGGACAGCTGACTTCCATGCGGGTACATTAAAGTTTATTGGCATTACAGAGATTTTTGGTGCTGCCGGGCTTATTCTTCCATGGGTATTAAACATCATGCCTGTGCTTACTTCTGTGGCTGCATTTTCCCTGGGACTTGTGATGCTGCTTGCGATCGGGGTTCATACAAAAAGGAAGGAGAAAAAAGAGGTGATGATGAATGTTTTGCTGATGGTCCTTCTTTTAGTGGTTGGGATTTTTCGATTGCTGTAAAATACGGGAAGATTATGATAAATTGCATATCATTAAAAGACCTCGGTCGATTTATGATATGATGAAACAGATTTTCCCTTTTATTTTTTTGCTTCTCTTCCTGGGAATCCTGGTGGGAGCCAATATCTATCTTTCCCGACGTTTTGCCTGGTATTTTGACGCCGGGCATACCTGGCCCCTCAACCTTGGTTTTGCCATACTGGTTTTGATCATGATCGTAGGTGTTGCTGTTTTTACCAACTCTACCGGGATGGTTGGCCATCTGATCTACATTACAGGGGCTGTTCTCATGGGTGTGCTACTCTACCTGCTGCTCTCTTTGCTGGTGGTTGACCTGGTGAGTTTGGTCATAAAGCTTCCACCCCGGTATTACGGGTTCGCGGTCCTATTCCTAAGCTTCTCACTCTCGCTTTATAGCATTCTGAATGCATTTAATGTTTTGACCAGGGAGATCGAAGTGGAGATCCCGGGTCTGAAACAGGAGGTGCGTGCCATGCACCTGACCGACATCCACCTGGGCCATTTCAGAGGTCCGGTATTCTTGCAAAAGCTGGTGGATCTTACCAATTCGCAGCAGGTGGATATGGTACTGATTACCGGCGATCTATACGACGGGAAGATCCGGTTCTGTGATGCCTGTCTCGATCCATTACAGGCTTTAAATGCCCCGGTGTATTTTGTGGAAGGTAACCACGACGGATACAGTGGCGTTGAGAGGGTTAAGAGCGGTTTAAGAAAGGTGGGTGTCAATGTGCTTTCCAACGAAATGATCAAGCAGGGCGAGATTCAGATCATTGGATTGAACCACATGTCGGCCGATGAAAAGGATGTGAACATGCATGCCAACGGACACAAGGCCACCATCAGTTCCATTCTGCCCGGCATTCCCACCGACCCGGAAAAACCCATCATCCTGCTTCATCACAGTCCACATGGAATTGAGTATGCAGTGCAAAAAGGCGTAGACCTTTATCTTTCCGGTCACACCCATGCCGGGCAGCTCTTTCCGGTAAATTATATAGGCGAATTAATCTACCAGTTCAATAAGGGGCTCCACGATTTTAAGGGAACAAAAATTTATGTGGGAGAAGGAGCGGGAACATTCGGGCCACCCATGCGTTTGGGTACCCACAGTACCGTAACTGTTATTAAACTGAAACCAGGAAAGTAATAGAAACATGAAAAATCAGCGTAAATCCGGGCTTTTTTTACTTTGTGTTTTATCAGTGAATACTGGCTTAATCGCCCAAGCGGAGGATTGGAAGACCGATAGGACAAAGGATGGAAAAGTTGAGGTATCCTACATATTCTCAGAAAGTATAAACGAGCAAGGAAAAAAATTTAATGTGCTGGAATATGTGGCTTCGACTACTGCGGAAGTGAGCCTGGAAAGTTGCAAGGCTGTGATGAGAAATGATTCCCTGCACATGGGCTTTATGGATGGAACTGAAAATGTACATCGCATAGCCGATCTGCCAGATGGGGAATGGGTAAGCTACTATTATTATAACAGCCCCTGGCCCATGCCTGATGCCGATGTAATCACCAGGTATAGGCTGGAGGATGAGCCCTCAAAAAGGCGTTTTATCCTCACCGGAACACCCGCACCCGACATGTACCCCGAGCAGGATGTGCCCAGGATGAAGCATAACGATACAAAATACACCTTTACCGACCTGGGCAATGGACAAGTGGAAATAATCATGTATTCAAAAAGTATTCCCCTGGTTTCCGTTCCAAAATGGGTCATTGCAACCTGGATCCCGGATGGGCCTGCCGACATGCTGAATGGGATCGTCCGGCTGGCAGGGGAAGAAAAAAATAAATAGGTAAAAATGAGAATTAACAGAAGCAAATGCTTAGCATGGCTCGTTTTATTACTGGCTGGTCTTATAAATATCAATGCCCAGTCGTTCACCCAGTGGAGGGGCGAGATGCGCTCGGGCCATTTTCCCGCAGAAAACCTGATGCAGCAATGGCCTTCCGGAGGGCCTGAGCTTCTGCTGCTTGTGGAAAATCTTCCTGAATCATACTCCTCTGTAGTGGTTTATGAAGGTATAATCTATACCACTGGAATTGTGGAGGACCAGGAGTTTCTCACAGCCATCGATCCCGATGGGAGCATCAGGTGGGAGACAGAATATGGCGATGCCTGGAGCAAATCTTATCCGGCGGCCCGGTGTACTCCCACCATCGAAGAGGGCTATGCTTACGTGATCAGCGGATCAGGAGATCTGGCCTGTATTGATCTTTCCGACGGGAAGCTCAGGTGGTCGCTGGATGGCTATTCAAAGTTTGAGGGCAGTTGCGGCAACTGGGGAGTGGCAGAATCTCCCTTGATCGTGGATGATAAAATGATCTATACCCCGGCCGGGGAAAAGACGACCATGGTGGCCCTGGATAAAACCAATGGATCTACCATCTGGACCTCGGAGAGTCTCCTTGATATAAGTGGCTACGTATCTCCACTGTTAATCCGGCGGGGAGTGCAAAATCTGATTGTGACCCTCACGGGGGACTATATCATCTGTGTGAATGCCAACAACGGTAATATCCTCTGGAAGGAAGATTATTCAGCCATTGACAAACCCCTGATGGGAGCTGACATCAACCCGGTAACCCCCCTTGTAAAAGGCAATGAAATATTTATCACAAGCGGATATAATCATACTGGATTGATGTTGGAAACCTCTGATGATTTCAGGTCAGTTTCCCTGAAGTGGAAATCCGATGAGCTTGATGTCCACCACGGAGGAGTGGTTGAGGTTGAGGGCTACATCTATGGGTCAAACTACACATCCATCCGCAGCGGGCACTGGCTATGTCTTGACTGGAATACAGGAGAGCTAATGTACGATCAGGATTGGAATACCAAGGGACAGATCATTACATCCGGGGGGATGTTGATCTGTTATGATGAGAGAAAAGGCAACATGGCCCTGGTAAAAGCCAGTCCCGAAAAATTTGAGATCATATCGGAATTTGTGATAGAACATGGTTCCGGCCCCCATTGGTCGCACCCAAGCGTCTACAATGGCAGGCTCTATCTGCGGCATGGAAAGGCCTTACTGGTTTACAAAATTGCAGAGTGACCCGGCTCAGTATTTTTTCCTGGGGCCCTTCTTATAGTCTTTCTTGTAATCCTTCTTATAATCCCCCCTGTCGCTTTTATTCCTTCCCTGGTAGCTGTTTCCGCCTCTGCTTTTACCGCCATAAGCCTTAGAGGTGCTTCCTGCACCTTCCTGATCCGGAGAAACGATTACCGTGAATGTTTTCCCTTCATAGCTTCCCTGCTTGAGTTTTGGAAGTACACTGCTGGATACCGTGTCATCCACTTCGAAGTAAGAAAAGCGGGAGTGTAATTCGATACGACCGATCTGGTTGCTGTCAATTCCTGTTTCGGAACAAATCAGGCGCACCAGTGCCCCCTTGTTCATGTTCTGGTTTTCACCCAGATCGAGGGTGTAGCGCTTCTTGGGGCCGCTAACATTCCTGTTGAAGGCACCCTCCTCTCTTCCGCGGTCCCTGGTGCGGCCACCCTTCTCCTGGTCGGCATTCAAATCACCAGCTCCCTTGTAGTATTCCAGGTGGGTATTTAATTCGGTGGAGATAAATTTTAAAACGATCTCCTCGGTGGGGAGATCCTTTAGTTTGTCGTAAAAGACAGGCCAGTAGCGGTCAATGGCTGCATCGTCTATGGGGGTTTTTACCACACGGTCCATGAGTGCATACATTTGTTTCTCACAGATATCCTCAGCTTCCGGGATTCTCCTGTATTCGATGGTCGTGTTGATCAGTTTCTCGGTCTGCTTGATCCTGTTCAGCTCACGGGTGTTGATCAGAATGAGTGATTTACCGCCCTTTCCAGCCCTGGCGGTTCGGCCACTGCGGTGGGTATAGTTTTCAATATCATCGGGCAGCATGTAATGGATCACATGAGAGATGTCGTGTACATCCAGTCCCCGTGCTGCCACATCTGTAGCCACCAGGATTTTAACAGTTCTTTCCCTGAATTTCTTCATGGCTGCATCACGCTGCGCCTGGGTAAGATCGCCATGCAGGGCCACCACGTCATAACCCTCCTTCTCCAGTTTGTCAGAGACAAGACTGGTTTCCCGTCGGGTCCGACAGAAGATTAGACCAAATATATCGGGGTAGTAGTCCAGGATTCTTTTCAGTGCATAATAGCGATCCTTCTCCTTCATCATGTAATAACGGTGATCGATGTTGGCGGCAACGCTGTTTTGTTTTCCCACCACAACCTCCAGGGGATCAACCATGTAGTTTTTGGAAATACGTTTTACGGCATTTGGCATGGTGGCAGAGAAGAGCCACACCCTTTTCATGGCCGGTGTTGATTCAAGGATGCTGTCAATGTCCTCCTTGAACCCCATGTTCAGCATTTCATCAGCCTCATCGAGAATAACACGGCTGACCGTCTGAAGTTTGATGGCCTTGCGGTTGATCAGGTCGAGCAGGCGGCCGGGAGTGGCCACCACAACCTGGGCACCCCTGTTGATCAGGCGGATCTGGTCAGATATACTGGCACCGCCATATACAGGAACAATGTTGGGTTTGGTCTGGTAATATGCAAAGGAGATCAGGTCCTTGGTGATCTGCATGCAAAGCTCACGGGTGGGACAAATGACAAGTCCCTGTGTATCTTTCGAATTCCAATTGATGTGTTGAATGAGGGGCAGACCAAAGGCTGCGGTTTTACCGGTTCCGGTCTGTGCCAGACCCACAAAATCGCGCTCCCCTGCCGAAAGGACAGGGATTGCTTTTTCCTGAATTTCTGAAGGGGTTACAAATCCCAATTTGGTGACTGCTTTCAGAAGCTTTTCCTGCAATCCTAAGTCCTTAAATTCCATATCTTTATATTAGGTCGCAAAGGTAATACAATTAATGCATTATGCAGCCATAATTCAAAATTATTGGAATCTTAAGGGATCAAGTATTCGCTTTTGCGTAAGTTTTTAAACACTAGGGCGACTAATGTGTTATTATAGTATTTAAAGCATGGATTTTCAAATCATCACTACCCACGAATTGCATCAATTATTAAGCAATCCCTCCACCTGCATTATTGATACCCGTCCCGTTGAAGCCTACAACGGCTGGTCATTAAACAAGGAAGCAAGGGGAGGTCATATCCCCGGGGCCAGGAGTTTGCCACTGAAGTGGGCCAATTACATCGACTGGATCGAAATCGTGAGATCCAAAGGAATTCTCCCGGATTTGACCTTAGTCATTTACGGATATACATCTGAGGGAATTGAGAAAGTGGCCGACCGTTTCTCAAGATCAGGATATGATAAGATCAAAATTTACAGCGCTTTTGTGGATGAGTGGAGTGCCAATGAGCAGTTGCCCATGGACCGGCTGGCGCGTTACAATCAGCTGGTTTATCCAAAGTGGCTGAAGACCCTGATGGATGGGGGAACTCCCCCCGAGTTTAAGGGTGATGATTATGTAATTTGCCACGGACACTACCGCAACCGAAGTGCCTATGATGAGGGCCATATACCGGGAGCTGTGCAGGTGGATACCAACACCCTTGAGTCGCCCGAAACCTGGAATCGCAGGAGCCCCGAAGAGCTCAAGTCCACCCTGGAGAGCCTGGGGATTACTAAAGATACCACGGTGATATTATATGGCCGTTTCTCCTTTCCCGATAACAATGATCCCTTTCCGGGCAGCAGTGCCGGCCACCTAGGATCGATTCGGGCAGCTTTTATCATGATGTATGCGGGGGTAAAGGATGTAAGGATTCTGAATGGGGGACTGAAATCCTGGGAGGACGAGGGATATGAGATTAGCACCCTGGAGAGCAAACCGGTATTCCGCGGCGGATTTGGGGCAGAGATTCCCGGACGGCCCGAACTGGCCGTGGATGTTCCCGAAGCAAAAGAGATCATTGCTTCCGATGACGGGAACCTGGTCAGTGTCAGGAGTTGGCCCGAATATATCGGGGAGGTAAGCGGATACAATTATATTGAAAAGAAAGGAAGGATTCCTGGTTCTGTTTTTGGAAATTGCGGCACCGACGCCTACCACATGGAGAATTACCGCAACCTGGATCATACCATGCGAGAGTTTAATGAGGTGGCTGAGATATGGAAAGAGGTGGGGGTCACACCTGATAAGCGCAATGCCTTTTATTGCGGAACCGGGTGGCGCGGAAGCGAAGCCTGGTTAAATGCTTATCTGATGGGCTGGCCAAGGGTCTCGGTTTTTGACGGGGGTTGGTTCGAGTGGAGCAACGACCCGGATAATCCCACCGAAACAGGTATACCAGAACGTGAATATAACATAGTCGGATGAATTTTGTAAACGAAGAGGTAGTTACCCTGAACAGGACTTCCATCACCAATCTCCTGCAGGAGATAGGGCCTGAAGAGGTGAGGGATGAGATTATCGCAGGTCTGAATGCAGAACGGAAGCGTATCTCCAGCAAGTATTTCTATAACAAGGCCGGTTCTGAACTATTTAAGGAGATCACCTCCCTGGAGGAGTACTACCCCACCCGCACCGAGATGGCCATCCTTGAAAGAATTGCACCTGATCTGATGAAGGCCTGTGAAGGTTATGATATCATTGAACTGGGGTCGGGCGACAGCTCCAAGATATCAATCCTGTTTGAGGCAGCTGCCAGGATTCAGTCCGGGCAGATACATTACCTGCCCCTGGATATCAGTCAGCCGGCCATCCAGCGTTCGGCAGAAGAACTGGTGAAGTCCTTCCCAAACATCAATATTGATGGTTATGCCGTCGATTTTACCTCCCAGTTTGAATTGGTAGGCAGGGATCGCCCGGCACTGATCTGTTTCTTTGGGGGCACCATAGGGAATTTTGAATGGGAAGCTTCCCTGGAACTCTTGCAAAACATCAGCCGTCAGATGAAGAAGGGAGACATCCTCTTGCTGGGAATGGACCAGGTAAAACCCGAGCACATTCTTCATGCAGCCTATAATGATGCCAGGGGTGTAACCGCAGCCTTTAACAGAAATATTCTGAATACGGTAAATGAGATGATCGAGTCGGACTTTCGGGAGGACGATTTTGAGCATCTGGCTTTTTTTAACAAAACCTTGTCCAGGATTGAGATGCACCTGGTGGCAAAGCGCCAGGTGGTGGTTCATTCTCCCTATCTGCCCGAGCCCCTGCTTTTCCAAAAAGGAGACTCCATCCATACCGAGAACTCACACAAATATTCCAGGCAACATATCCAAAAGATGGCTCAGGCAGCCGGGCTTCGGCTGAATCAAACCCACACTGATGAAATGGGATGGTTTGCGCTTAGCGAATTCCAACAGACCTGACAAGATTGCTTGACTGGTCCTAAATAAGCGATACAGATTTATTGGACTATAATAATACTTCTAACTAAGCGTATCAAGGTTCGCCCTGATACGCTTAGTTTTTGAGTGGGGTATGGTTGTTTTCCCGTTTGTACAGTATGTGCGTTTGTACAGTATGTGCGTTTGTCGGTACGTGGGGCAGGGATGAGGAAATCATGGTTGAGGAAAGCTTGACCTCTTTTGGTGAAGGACTTCGTTCATAATACGGATGGGATCCACATTGATTTTCAATGCTGAAGCAAAGCCGATATAATACTCCTTATTCTGCATGATGGTTTTAACCAACTGATGCCCACCAGGGGCAAAGGTTTCCAGATCCGAATTTAAAGGAATAATGGTAAGTGTTCCGGGATATTTTTTTGAGTATACCCTTCCGGACCATTTCAGAAAGGCTCCTTGCCAGATAAACAGGATTCACATCCGGGAATTCCCCCACCACATCCTGAAATCTAAAACCAAAGCTATTCTTTCTTGTAAGCTGCCTGATAATGCTCCGGCTCAGTTGAATACTCATGATGAAGGATTTTTATTATCTGTTTAATACACAAATAAGTTAATAAACGGATAATAAATATCTATCGATGAATATTTATTATCTATCTATTTACCTATATAGTTAATCGACAGATAATAAATGTCTATCCCCCGGTTATATTTTTGCCCTTACTCCCGATATCAGCCTTATGTTGATATCAGCCTTATGTTGATATCAGCCCTGAGTCTATATCCCTGAGTCTATATCCCTGAGTCTATATCCCTGTAAATAATCCCTGAGTCTATATCCCTGCAAATAGTCCCTGCAAATAGTCCCTGCAAATAGTCCCTGCAAATAGTCCCTGCAAATAGTCCCTGTAAGCCACCCCTCCTAAAAGACCTCTATTCTAAGGGGTGTTTTAGAAGGGAACTGGAATTAGCTACTGAGCTGAGCTCGCAAGATCGATTGTTTGCACAGTAATTCAGCCGAAGGAACTGAGCTTTTGGCGAAGAACCACCTTTTAAGCAAGCCTAACGCAAAAAGAGGGTGCCCCATTGAGACACCCTCTTTTGCTCTTAAATAATTTTCTGAAAATCTACAACTACTAGTAGTCCCATTCCCCGATAATCGGGATGCTCTCCAGGATTGTGGCACGGATTGCACTCAGGAAATAGTTTTCCATGTGGTAGAATTGAGCTGCAGCCTTAGCACCGGATGTCTTCTTGATTTTTTTGTAATAGGTTTCAATCAGTTTTGAATTCGCATTCCCAAGCTTAATCATTTCGCCCATGATCTCGTCAGTTTGCTCATCAGTCATTCCCTCATACTGATTTGCATATTTTTCAAGCAGTGTAATCCGCTCTTTTCCCAGGCTTTTTCTTTCGGTCTCATAAAGATCATAGTTGGTCCAGAATGCAGTATTGGCCTCACCGTCCAGTTGGATGAAGGATGCGACCATTGCTTTTTTCTCGCTTCCGAAGATGGATTGAAAAAAGTCAACCTCTTCAGCATTGGATTGGGATTTTGCCATGGGAACAATCATCAGCATGGCAATAGCAATAAAAAATAATTTTTTCATTTTCTATATGGTTTTAATGTTATGGTTATAAAAGTAAAATTAGTCCTTTATTCAATCAATCGAAGGATCTGATGGTTCAAAAAATTGTTCTTCCAGGGGATAAAATTACTTGATTCCCAGCAATTCAATCTTAAAAATCAATACCGAATTGGGAGGGATGGGGCCTGTACCCTGACTTCCATAGCCCAGTTCGGAGGGTATATAGAGCATGTAGGTAGAGCCCACGGGCATCAGCTGAACCCCTTCGGTCCAACCCGCAATTACCCTGTTCAGCGGAAAGGAGATGGATTCGCCACGATCATAGGTGCTGTCAAAGACGGTCCCGTCCATGCAGGGATCCTTCGTAATGGACCTCCACCTCGGAAGTATCTGCCGGCATGGGTCCGTCTCCTTTTACCAGAATTTCGTACTGAAGTCCGGATGCAGTGGTGACTACACCTTCACGCACTCCGTTTTGCTTCAGGAAGTTGACGCCCTCCTGTCCTTTCAGCAGTGCTTCTGCATTGGCTTTTTCCTGTTCTTTTTCCTGCATGGCCATCTGAAGCTGCCGGAAGATGGCCTGGGTGGCCTCCTGGCTGTAGGCGGTGGTCCCTTTCATGGACCCAGTCAATCCGGCTATGACCAGGTCGGGATCTGCTTCGAAGGGAAGTGTTTGAAAATCGTAACCCAGGGTCAGCCCAAGGAAATAACTGACAGAATCAAGTTCGTTATTCAGTATGGGATCTTTTCCCTTGGTGTCATTTTGTGCAGCCATGGCAAGTGAGGCCATGAGCAGGGTGATGGTCAGTACTTTTTTCATGTTTTTTTTTTAATGAGAGGACGAAAGTAGCAAAGAAGTGCGTTAGTACAAAAGATCAGGAAGGTAATTCAATAATAAAGTGTACAAGGCCGTCCCGGTTCTCTGACCCTGATGGTGCCATCGTGATCCCTGATCAGGGTATAGGAAATGGACAGGCCCAGCCCGGTTCCTTCTCCCGGGGCCTTGGTGGTAAAGAATGGATCGAAAAGCTGTCGGAGATGCTCCTCCCTGATGGCCGGACCATTGTTTGCAGATATCCAGAAACACCTTGTCGCCGCTCCTTACGGGTGGTGATGATGATGAGCCGCTCTCCTTCCTGTTCTGTTTGGTGGCAAATATGGCATTGTCGATGATATTCAGAATGACCTGGTGCATTTTATCCTGGAAAACGGGGACCAGATCTGTGAGCCCGTAAATCCTTTCTGACTTCGGTTTGATCGGTTAGTTTGGATCTGAAGGAAGAGCAGGGTATTGTCGATAATATCGTGCAGGTTGGAGAGGGTTTTTTTGGACGATCCCCTGTGGGAGAAGGTCATCAGTGCTTTTACGATTTCAGTGGCCCTGTCCAGTCCGTCGAAGGCCAGTTTTGTGGCCTTTTTTCGCCTGCAGGCCTTTTCATCATCCGACAGTTGCATTCTCTTCTCTGTCGGTTTCCTCGATGATCCCCAAGTCCACCCGAAATAAAATTCAGGGGATTATTGATTTCATGTGCCACACCGGCCGTCAGGGTTCCCAGTGAGGCCATTTTTTCCGATTGGACCAGGTGTTGCTGGGTAGCTTTCAGCTCCTCAATCACACTTTCCAGTTCGCTGTTTTTATCAAGCAGGTCAAGGGATTGGGAGCGGATTTTTACATTTGCCATTTCAAGTTCGTCCTTTTGCTCCTCCAGGAGCACGATTCCGCTCCCTGGTTTTATAGCGCCGAGCGGATGAGCAGGAAGAGGATGGTTAGAAGCAAAATGAAACCGGATATTGCACTGTAATTGATGATTTTCCTTTGCCTGATCTGCAGATCTTTAAACTGGTTTTCCATGGTAAGCCTTTCAATCTCCAGCTCCTGGGCTTTAAGGTTGAAGCCGATCTCCAGTTTGGCCAGTCTCTCCTTAAAATCTGCATTGTTCAGGCTGTCGCTCAGACTGGTATACCTGGTAAAGTTCATGAAGGGCCGATTGGTAATTGTCTTCCATGGAATCGATGCGATAAAGGTTATGGTAATACTCCCTGGTTTCTGTGAGCCGGCCATAACGTTCCAATGCAATCCGGCAGGTATCCGAATACCTTTTGGCCCATTTCATATCACCTTTTTTGATAAAAGCCAGGGTCATGGAGTTGTAAAGGTTGCCAAGATGCTTTGAACTGTAGCTCTCAACGTCGTAATTGTTTTCCAGGTCATGAAAAATACCCAGGGCATCGTCAATCCGACCCGAGTGGAGGATTACATCACCAATGTTGTAATAGGTAAGGATCACCTGTTTTCGATCGTCGATCTGTCTTGCCAGTTCGTTGGCCTGCCTGAAAAGGATCAGTGCCGAGTCTTTTGGTCCGGTGTTGCCATAAACAGCCCCCTTTGCATTGATTCCGCCGATGATCAGGGTGGTGTCATTCAAGGCGTAGCCTATGGCCAGGGCTTTTGTATAATACTTCAGCGCTGTTTCAAACTGGTCTATGTAAAAGTAGGCATTGCCTATCAGACTCAGGGCGCTTGCCTCTTTATCCGGCATTCCCAGTTGCGTGAATACCTCCAGGGCCTCCTCAAGATAGCCAATGGCCTCTTCCTTCACGCCAAGTACGTCGTAGGCCATACCAATGGATAACTTTGCTTCAGCCACCAGACTTTTTGCCCCCAGGAGTTCGGCCTGTCTGAGAGCCTCCCTGGAAAGGGCAAGTGCCTCTTCTATGTTATCGTTGGCGATCTCTCCTGCAATCTGTAATCTGAGCTCCGCCTGCTTCCTGCTCACCTGGCTGGTGTCCAGCAGGGCCATCAGGGAATCGACGCCGGGACTTCCCTCCAGGGATGTCGAAAGCATTCCCAGAGCCAGTAGTATGTATATGAATTTTGCAGGCATCTTTTAGAAGACGTAATTACAAGACTAAAATTGCGCAAAAAGCACAGAATAAAAAAGGGAAGGCCTTCGAAATATAGAATCAATATATATTAGAAGTCTTTAATTTGAGATTGTAAGTGAATGTTATCTTTAGCCTTCATTTTTTAACTAAACTATGATTTACAACATGGATCAAGACATTAAATTTTACAGCAGACCCAGCGTTCCCGTAGAACTTCACAAGGTGAGGATTGTACAGAAACTTCATTTGAAACCCGTAGACGAGAGACTGAAGGCCATCCGCGAAGGTGGATTTAATACCTTCCTTTTAAATACCAAGGATATTTTCCTGGATATGCTAACCGACAGTGGCACCAATGCCATGAGTGATAACCAGATTTCTTCCATGCTGCAGGCCGATGATGCCTATTCCGGATCGCAGAGTTTCTACAGGATGGAAGAAGCCCTCCGGGAGGTTTTCGGAAAGCACTATGTGCTGCCGGTTCACCAGGGAAGGGCTGCTGAGAATGTGATCTCCCAGGTATTTGTCAATGAAGGGGATGTGATTCCCATGAACTACCACTTTACCACCACCAAGGCTCATATGGAGATCAACGGGGGAAAGTCCTGGAAATTTATACCGATGAGGCCCTGAAAATTAAAAGTACCAATCCCTTTAAGGGAAACATGGATATTCAGAAGCTTGAGGAAGTCATTGCCAAATATGGAGTGGAGCATGTTCCCTTTATCCGGATGGAAGCTTCCACCAACCTGATTGGCGGACAGCCCTACTCCATGCAGAACATGAAGGAGGTGAAGGCCATTGCCGACGAGCATGGAATTATGATCGTGCTGGATGCCAGTCTGATCGGGGAGAATGCCTATTTTATTAAGAAGCGGGAAGCAGCCTATAAAGATGCATCCATCAAGGATATTCTGAATGAAATGTGTGCCATGGCCGACATCGTCTACTTCTCCAGCCGGAAGGTGAGCTCCACCCGGGGTGGAGGTATTGTTACCGACAGCGAAGAGCTGATGTTAAAAATGAGGGATCTGATTCCTCTTTATGAAGGATTTATGACCTACGGAGGAATGTCGGTTCGTGAAATCGAAGCCATGGCTGTTGGACTGAGGGAAACCCTGGACGAAACTGTGATTGGACAGTCGCCCGCATTTATTGAATATGCCGTAAATGAGCTTGATGCCATGGGAATTCCGGTGGTAATGCCTGCCGGAGCCCTGGGTTGCCATATTGATGCCTTACAGTTCCTGCCCCATGTACCACAGCTGGAGTATTCAGCCGGAGCTCTTGGCTGCAGCACTCTTTATTGTCTCGGGTTGCAGGGGCATGGAGCGTGGAACCATTTCCATGGACAGGGATGCTGATGGGAATGATGTATCCCTCCGATATGGAACTGCTCAGACTGGCCTTCCCGAGAAGGGTGTTCACCCTTTCCCAGACCAACTTCCTGCTCGACAGGTTGAAGTGGTTGTATGAAAACCGGGAGCTGATCGGGGGACTTAAATTTGTGGAAGAGCCTGCAGTTTTGCGCTTCTTCATGGGTCGTCTGGAAGCGGTGTCCGACTGGCCTGAAAAGCTGGTGGCCAAATTTAAAGCAGATTTCGGCGATAGCCTTTAGATCATTTTATCGGCCTTTCTGGTATACTCCTCATGGTCCGGATCAATGGTCTTGAGGAGATCCAGGGACCGGGTCCATAGTTTTTCTCCTTCCTGGACCTCATATACTTTGGGGTCCATTTTTTTTGGATTAAACATGTGGAGGTATTCATTGGTCTTTCCCTCGTAATCGGGCGAGAGTGCCATGTAAACAACCGGCAAGGCAGCTTTGGCGGGCGATTTAAAAACCATCCGGAAGATCCCCTTGAGGGTCATTCGAAGCAGCCAGGGTGCCTCCTTTACAATATTTGAGGCAACGGGTCCCGGACATATCACATTGATGCTGATCCGGGTGGAATCCCTGTTTATCCTTCTGGACAGTTCGGTGGCATAGGTATTCAGTACCAGCTTGAAGTAGCTGTAGTTGGAGATGCCCTTTGAAACCCCGTACTTAAAATAGGTGCCGAATTCATCATAATCAATGTAAGTGGCTCCCTGGTGGGAATCACTGGAGATAAAGATCATTTTTGAAAGGGGGGCCTGTTCTTTCAGTTCAACAACACCCTTGCTCAGGAGCAGCTGGGAGAGGATGACATTGGACAGGTAATTTACCAGGAACATCTCGTCCTGGCCCGAAGCGGTTTGTCGTGATCCCGGCAAGGCGGTGGCTGCATTAAAAATACAGATATCGATCTGAATCTTTCTCTCCGCAAGCGTTCTGTACAAAGTGATGGATGGTTTCGATTTTACTCAGATCGAGGTAGAGCATCTCCACCATGTCCGAACCGGACTCCTGTTTCTTACCTGTTCTCCTGCTTCAGGGATCCTGCTTCGCCCGGCCATGATCACCCGGCGCCCCGCCTGGCAAATTCGACAGCAAGGCCAAATCCCAGGCCCGGAGTTGGCCCCGGTAATCAGGACCGTTTTATCGTCAGCCCGGTCCTCGTCGCATAACCTCGATGCCAGTTCCTGTTTTGCAAAAAAATCCTTGACCCCGGCCAAGTGAGGCCACAACCGGATTTGTAAATCGACCTTCTGCCATGATATTCTATTATTTCAATATTTGTTTTTCAAGATTCTCTGAAAGTTCCCACAATCTCTTCCCGTTCTGCGGATCAGTTGCTTTTTCATCCATCTCTTTTTCCTGCATCAGGAACATGTAGTGGCCTGTTTTTCCCTCCAGTTCTTTTGAAGCGGCAAGGTAGACTACCGGACTGCAGGCTTTTTCAGGTGAGCGGAAGAAAATCCCAAACACCAGTTTGAGCAGGGGCTGAAACAAACGCGGCGCTTCCCGGGCGATGTTGGAATTCACCGGTCCGGGACAAAGTGCAAATACAGAGGCCTTCACCTTTCCGTCCGGGTTTATCCGGCGCGACAACTCATTGGCCATGGTCAGCAGCAAGCAATTTGTAATAGCCGTACATGGCCACCGATTGTTTGATTCCGTAGGGTTCGAAGGATCCAAATTTTTCCCATTCGAAGTTCGAAGGATTCCTGTGACTTTCGGAAGCCACAAAGATGATTCTGGGTAAATCCTGGCGCCTCGTGATTCAGAAATTCGCCCTTTTCCAGCGCCTGGCCAGCAGAAATTTGGCAAAGTAATTGACCACAAACATTTCATCCAGTCCCTCTTTTACAGCCCTGCCCTTTTTTGCCACCATGGCTGCATTGCATACAATGATATCCACGGGGCCAAATTTTTCCCTGATCTCCTGGTAAAGCCGTTCAGTGATTCCAGGTTGGTGAGGTCCATATGGATCATGTCCACCCTGTCCGAGCCGCTCTTTCTTTTCACCTCTTCGCCTTTTGCAGGGATCCCGCTTCTCACGGCCATGATCACATGAGCCCCGCGCCTGGCCATTTCTATGGCAGTGGCCAGGCCCAGACCGGAACTGGCCCCGGTAATCAGCACCTTCTTTCCCATCCAGCGGACGGGAGATCATTCAGTCTGAGTTGATTATCCGGTCGCTTAAAAAGATCTGAAATTCCGGTGAAGATGGCCCGTAACCGGACTTCTGTACTGGTTGTTTTTTCACTTTTTCCCATTCATTTTAGTTCCTGCTTTATGGTTCTGTTAAGCGAAGTAGAACAAATTCATGTAGGATCGTGCGTTTATGCTGCAAGGTCCTCCCTGTTCAGTCCGAAATCGGAAAGACTGTACTCTGTCTCCCGTATTTACCCTTTGGATTTTCCCTTTCGGCACGTTCGAAATTTTTCTTCCAGGGATCCGGAGATGCCATCGTCGCTGTCATATATTCTCTTCAGCTGTCCCATGGAGTCACTTACAAGGTCCTCATACATGATGATCGGTAAAATTCGTCTGATTCGCCCCATCCTGCCGGTAGGAGAGTGCTTTCTCGAGCATATAGGCCGTCTTTCGCACCCAGTGATCGCTCACATCACTGGCAATGAACTTCATCACTGAATAATGCCCTGCTGTGGCATACCATACTCAGAAAGGAAGGGATGCATTCGGCAGGATCTCTGTGGGTCCAGATAAAGTGCGGTTTTCCATAATATTTCTCGATCAGGGGAAAAAACTCCAGGTGGTGGGGCGATTTCAGGATCCAGTCGCCTGCCCGGCTGTCTGCCATTGCAAGCAGACGTCAATAAGGCGGCTTCCATAGTCATAGGCAAGAGACTGATCGGTCTTTTCCAGCCAGCCGGAGTAGGAGGGAACATGTGTGGTGGCTTCGGGGGTTGTGCTCAAAAAGGATACATCCAGGAGCAGGATATCCTCTTCCGGGGCCAGGTGTTCCACCGGATGAATGGCGAAAAAGCCGGGTGTCATCAATCGCAGGGCCTTTTCGCTGGTCCTGGCAATCCTGATGCGCTTATCCCGCGCTTTCCTTCAGTCTTAAAAGGAGCCGGATTCAGCGCCTCCCAGCTTCTTAATACCCTGTTGTCGGGATCGGCAGTCAGCAGGCGATGCAATTTGGTGGTTCCGGTGCGCTGCAGCCCTGCTATGACCATGGGGGGATAAACCTCCTGCTCAAGGATTTCAGGAAATTTTTTAAACCAGTGTTCGGCCCGCAGGCGGACAGCCAGAAGGTTCATCAGGCGCTTTTACCGGAAATAAAATTCCAATGGGATGCAGTCTGGCTTCATGGTTTAGGGATTCGACAGCCGTCGAGGGGCTCATCCCAGAAATCTTTTCCCAGGTCATTCAAGCCGGTTTTCCTGCGGGCAGTACTGATGAGATCGTCTTTATTCAAATGGGGAGCGGCCCCATGTGGATAGGTCCTCTTCCAGATCATATTGAGGGTAGAGAACCATGTTGGCTGGTTCATGAAATCGGTGGAGGTGATGACTCTTTCCTGCTTCATGCTTGTTTTAATTCGCTTAATTTTGACGATGCGACAAGAGGGTTGTATGGCCTGTGACCCGGGATGGATGCGATACCAGCGCCAGCACATGGTCCCTCCGTGGTGATCTGCGGTTTCAATCCAGTTTGGTAGTCCGGGATCCTCGTGCGACACTACTACCCGGACCTTTCCGTCGGCTTCGTAGATGGCACTGTGCTTATTGATGCAAATATTATGGTAACGGTAATCCAGTGATTCCATCCAGATAATTATTTAGCTGGAAGTTCCATGCGTCGCAGTCAGGAGGTTTCACTTCAATCAGCAGTGCTTCATCGGGCTCCAGTTTCCAGTAGCTGTGGTAATAGATGATGGTGTCATCTCCGCCAGCAGCATTTGATTTCTCCGGGATCAAAGAGGGGCAAGCTGGTTCACATGTTTTTTGAAGTCATTGGCCCACCGGGTAAACAAGCATGCTGGCCCCTCCAACCAACATGGAGGCCGTCTTCAGGCCTTCATCCATTTGCCTGGTGGTAAGCGGCCCGGGCCTTTCTATGCCCGACAGGGAGATGATTTCCATTTCAGCCGGAACTTCTCTGGATCGGTCGGCAGAAGGTCTGTCGAACCATTAAGAGGGTGGTCTCCTCTTCGATTTTCAGCCAGTTTTTCCCCTGAGGCTCCCGTGTAACAAAAATTTCGAAGCTTCCGTCTTTCTCAAGCACCAGGTCTGAATTATCGATTTTCCCACAGGGGGCCAGTCCCCCGGTGGATCCATAGTTCCCATTCTGTGTATGAAAACTGATATGGTCGATGGTGTTTCGTTTTCCCATGATCTTGTACTCATATGCACCGCTTATCTGGGCATTCATATAATAATTGTCGGGATTATCGGCCCCCATCTTAATGGTTTCGTGTACCATTCTCCTCAGGCGGGGGAAGGAGGGATCGGGATATTCCACATAGGCTTCAAGGCCTGCCCTGGTGAGCCTTGAAAGGTACCTGCATACCTTCAGCCTGCTGAAAGGGATCCAGGGGAGCCCCCGGCGATAATAAGTACGTTCCCGGCGGCTTTTAATTCGTCGCAGAATTCTGACCAGGACTTGTCCCGATGTAATTCGCTGGTTATGGACATCCTCTTCGGTTTTTCCCTTGATGCGGAGAAAGAACTTCTGAATGGCCCCTATGGCACGAAGGAAAAGAAATAAAAGTCTCCTCATAAGTCAGGTCAGCTTTTAAAATGAATTTCTGTGGTGAGGTAGGTTTCAATTCTTCTCATATCAATAAAGGACCGGGTATCCATTAATACCTGGTACATGTGGATGGGCACTTTCAGGGGCGGTCCAAAGAAAACCAAGGGATTTAGAAGATCGGAAGCCTTTTGGAATTGCTCTTCCACAATGCCATCGTACCACACTGAATCCTCGCTCAAGGCTTCTGTTACCACATTCCGGTTGTAGTTCCACAGGGGATGAAGCTTAAGCGATAGGGGCGTGTGCCCCTCATGCCAGCGTCTGCAGGAAGGTTTCCCGATCGATCCCCGGTTTGCTGTGAAACAGGGTTAAAAGGCACTCTCCCGGAGTGGGTTCTCCGTCTTCCCATGTTTTATCATAAGCCACCGGGATGGCTTCTTCAACCACATAGCCACCTGTGAACCCTTCAGCTTTTGTGGCCAGGTCCATGATGGAAGCGGAGCTCCCGGTAAGAGACAATACAGCTACTTTTTTCTTTTTAAAGGGAATGACAGATGCCCTGGGTGGAGCTTTTACCGTCAGGTTTATTTTCAGGGTCTCGGGGGCGTACTGATCAATCAAATCCCTGGAAAGCTCGATGATTCTCTTCCTGAAACTATCATACTCCTCCGAAGGCAGACCTCTGAAAATATATATCTCCTTATGCATTTAAGCTTTGTGTGATTGATTATTTTAGGGATTCTAAAATTAGAATTACTTTAGAGATATCCCATACAATCAAACCAAACTATGCAAACTGCATATTCCATTCTCTTAACCGGAGGTTCAGGCTTCCTGGGCACGGCCATCATCTCTGAGCTTCTGGATGCCTCATCGCCGTTGCTTGTAAAAGAGCTACGGATACTCGATCTGAATGCCCCTGAGGATATTTCAGATGCCGGATTAGTTTCATTAAAGGTGATGTGACGGATCCGGAAATTGTTTTGCAATCTTGTCGAGGGGTCGACCTGGTGATTCACTCTGCTGCCATAGTTGACTGGGGAACCATATCCGAAAGTGAGGTCATGGGGGTTAATTACCAGGGAACCCTCAAGGTGATTGAGGCATGCAAAGCATGCAAGGTGAAGGCGCTGGTATTTACCAGCTCACTGGATGTTTTACATGATGGCTTGCCCTTGGTGAATGTAAATGAAGAGAAGCCCTATCCGCCGCAGTCATTCTACCTCCTATTGTGAGAGTAAATATCTTGCTGAAGTTGAGGTTCTCAAAGCCAATGGGGAGGCTTTAAAAACCTGTTCCACTGCGCCCCGCTGATATTTATGGGGAGGGCGATCCCTATCACATCGGATCCCTTATAAATATGGCAAAGGGCGGGTTTTATGTGAGACTTGGGAATGGAAAATCCCTGTGTCAGCATGTTTATGTGGGAAATATTGCCCAGGCACATTTGCTGGCGTCAGCAGCACTTTTAAATGGGGAGCAATGGGGTCGATGGCCAGGCCTACTTCATCACCGATGGTCCGCCCACAAACTTTTTTAAATTTTTTGACAGTATCGTTGAGGGCATTGGTTACAGGATAAGGCCCAAAAACCTGTGGTTGCCCAGATGGTTTGCTTATTCGCTGGGATGTGTTTCAGAATCCATTGCCTTCCTGCTGCGCCCTATTCGGAAATATTCGCCTAAGATGAGTCGCTTTGCGGTGATCTATACTTGTACCGATTATACTTTCTCCTCAGATAAAGCCAGGAAGGATTTCGGCTTTGTTCCTAAATACACTTCCAGGGTGGCCTTTGACAGAACTGTGGATTACTTCAAGAATATCAATTAAATATGCTACCTTTGCGGACTTTTTAACGTCAGCGAAGTAGCATGGAAATAAGAAATATAGCAATCATTGCACACGTCGACCATGGCAAAACTACCATGGTCGATCGCATTCTGCACCAGGTAAATCTTTTCAGGGAAAACCAGGAAATGGGAGATCTGATTCTCGACTCCAACGATCTGGAGCGGGAGCGGGGCATTACCATCCTGTCCAAAAATGTATCGGTCCGGTACAAGGGGACCAAGATTAACATCATCGATACCCCGGGTCACTCCGATTTCGGTGGTGAAGTGGAACGGGTTCTGAATATGGCCGAAGGGGTTCTTCTGCTGGTGGATGCTTTTGAAGGCCCCATGCCCCAGACCAGGTTTGTTTTGCAGAAGGCGCTGGAGCTGGGCAAAAAGGTGATTGTGGTGATCAACAAGGTGGATAAACCCAATTGCAATCCCGAGGAAACAGGTGAGCTTGTGTTCGAACTGATGTTTGCCCTGGATGCCACCGAAGAACAGCTGGAGTACCGCACTGTATACGGGTCGTCCAAAGCAGGGATGGATGGGCCCCGACTGGAAAACTCCAACCGATGATATGGCCTACCTGCTGGACACCATTATTGACTATTTTGATCCCCCGGCGGATAATCCCGGTACCCTGCAATTGCAGATCAGCTCACTGGATTATTCTTCCTACATGGGGCGGATTGCTGTTGGGAAAGTGCACAGGGGAAGCATTAAAATGGGCGACCAGGTTTCGATCGTTCAGCGAAACAGGATGATCCATAAATCGGTTGTAAAGGAGCTCTACACCTTTGAAGGCCTGGGAAAGGAAAAGACCAAGGAGAGCATTTCCTCCGGAGAGATAGTGGCGGTAATGGGGCTTGAGGATTTTGATATTGGTGATACCATCGCCGACATAGAAGCTCCCGAAGCCATGAAACCCATCTCCATTGATGAACCCTCCATGAGCATGCTTTTTACCATTAACAACTCTCCCTTTTTCGGGAAGGAGGGTAAATTTGTAACTTCAAGGCATTTGAGGGACCGTCTGTTCAAGGAAACTGAAAAGAATCTGGCCCTGAAGGTTGAAGAAAGCGACTCGCCCGAACGTTTAATTGTTTATGGCCGGGGAATCCTTCACCTTTCCATCCTCATTGAAACCATGAGAAGGGAGGGCTATGAACTGCAACTGGGCCAGCCCAAGGTGGTGATCAAGGAA
The DNA here is from genome assembly GCA_963716765.1 of uncultured Bacteroidota bacterium. Taxonomy (GTDB): domain Bacteria; phylum Bacteroidota; class Bacteroidia; order Bacteroidales. The sequence continues at coordinate 35,094 of CAVQUO010000017.1, forward strand.
ATTGACGGCTTCAAGCACGAGCCTGTTGAACTACTATATATCAATGTGGACGAGGAGTTCTCCGGCAAGGTCATTGAGATTGTGACAGGGCGAAAGGGAGATATCCTGAACATTGTGAAAAAAGACGACCGGGTGAACCTGGAATTCAAAATCACAGCACGGGGATTGATCGGCCTTCGCCAGCCCATTCTCACCGCTACTGAAGGAAGTGCAGTGATTTCCCACCGCTTTTCTGGTTATGAACCCTGGAAAGGAGAGCTGGTTCGCAAGCGGAATGGTGCGCTGATTGCCATGGAAACCGGAACCGCAGTGGCCTATTCCATCGATAAATTGCAGGACAGGGGGAGATTCCTTATCGATCCCATGGATGCGATTTATGCCGGGCAGGTGATTGGTGAGCATACCAAACAGGATGACCTGGTGGTCAATGTGACCAAAACCAAGAAGCAGACCAACATGCGTGCTTCCGGATCGGATGAGAAAGTATCCATCGTTCCGGCCATCAGGTTTTCACTGGAAGAAGCCCTTGAATATGTGGGAGAGGACGAGTACGTGGAAGTCACACCAAAGTCCATTCGGCTCCGTAAGATTCTGCTGGCAGAGCACGAGCGCAAGCGGGCGAAAAACGCGTAGAAATTTTCAGTGTTGATGGCCACATTTTGCTAAAGGTTTGTTAAACTTTTGCAAGCGCTTTAGCCCTGGCCACAGGGCTTTTCCCCGAAATCAGGAGGCGATTTTGGAGAGAACTGCCTTTTTGGAAAGGACTTGCATGGTCACGCTCCTGGCCAGCATGAAGAGGATGAAGGCCAGCCATAATCCGTGATTTCCCATGAATTTTCCTGCCAGGAAATAGACAGGGAAGAAAACCACCATGGTGGAGATCAGCATGGCATTGCGCATTTGTTTCCCTGCAGTTGCACCTATGTAAATCCCATCCCACAGGAAAGCAACATATGAAACCAGGGGCACCATCACCACCCAAAAAAAGTAGGGCCTTGCATTTGCAATGACCTCGGGATTATTGGTTAGTATCCCGAAGATCACCTTCCCTGCCAGGAGGTATATCAATGTGAAAATGATGCTGATGGCGGCTCCCCAGATAAATAGCAGTTTGATGGATCTTTTCAGGGCGCTGATATTTCCGGCTCCGATAAATTTTCCTGTTAAGGCTTCCGATGCATGTGCAAATCCATCGATCAGAAAGGAGTAGAACATAAAGAACTGCATCAATAAGGAATTTACTGCCAGAATGGTTTCCTCTCCTTCGGTGCTTAAATCGGAGCTGGCCGAACGGGCTGTAAAAATGGAAAATACAGCCACAAGACACATGGTACGGATGAAAATATCCTGGTTCACCATCAGGAAGTTTTTAAGCGCCTTCCATTCCAGGCTGGCTTTCAGTGACCAGTATCTGAAAAGGCGTGCAAAATACTTTCTGAAGAAGAAAATGGCGATCAGCAGCCCACTGTACTGGGCAATTACCGTTCCATATGCCACTCCGTCGGATCCCATACCCAGCTTCATTACAAAGAGATAGTTAAAAATCAGGTTGATAAGGTTTGTGGAGACCAGGACCACCATGGGCAACCTGGCATTCTGCATGCCCAGGAAGAAACCCAAGCAGGGCAAACTGTCCCAGGGCTGCCGGTGCGGCCCAGACCCTGATTCTGAAATAGCTCATGGCCAGTTCTTCAACCCGGGTTTCTCCTTTTAAAACCAAAAAACTGAGCAGCTCAATGGGTTTTTGCAAAATAATCAGAACCACGCTTATGGCCAGGGCAATGAGTGCAGCCCTGGAAAAGACAAGGATGGTTTCAGGTAAGATCGCGCCGTCCCCAGGCCTGGGCAGTAAATCCGCTGGTGCCCATGCGAAGGAATCCCAGCCCCCAGTATATGAAATTGAAAACCAGTGAGCCCAGCGCAATGGCCCCAATGTAGGCATCCGATTCCAGGTGTCCCATCAGGGCCATATCCACGATCCCCAGCAGGGGGATGGAGATGTTGCTGATAATATTCGGGATGGCCAGTCTGAGGATCTGCCTGTTCAATTTTCTTAATTTTGGGCGAAGTTAATGCATAATCCTAATCAGAAGGACTATTTTTAACAGATCGTTCCAAAGACAACAGATAGAATGAAAGCTAAAAAATTGATTAGTTCTGCTCATGGCTGGAGTCGTGACTTTGCTTTGCTCCTGCAGGGTGAAACAGGAAGAACAGCCCAATATTCTCCTGATCATGGTGGATGACCTTGGCTTCTCCGATTTTGGCTGCTATGGGAGCGAAATTCAGAACTCCGAATATCGATCAGCTGGCTGAAAACGGGTTGCGATTCACCCAGTTTTATAATACGGCCAAGTGCCACTCCTCACGTATTTCGCTGCTCACCGGTTTATACCCCACCCAGGCAGGCGATGAGAGTCTTTCAAGGGCTGTTACCATTGCCCAGGTGCTTGATTCGGCAGGCTATTTGACATCCATGGCAGGAAAGTGGCACCTTTCAAAGCAGCCCACCGATTTTGGTTTCAAACGCTACTGGGGTCACCTTTCGGGAGCCACGGACTATTTTACCGGTGATAGCACCTTCCGGTACAATGGAGAGCTCTGGGATGATTTTGATGAGGATTTTTATACCACCGATGCCAATGTGGATTTCTCCATGGAGTTCCTGGAGGAGGCCTTGGACAGTGGCAAACCCTTTTTTCATTACATCGCCTTTAATGCACCTCACTATCCGCTTCAGGCTCCCCGGGAGGATGTGGAAAGATACCTTGGAAGCTATGATGTGGGTTGGGATGAAGTCCGGGAGGAGCGTTTCTCAAGGCAGCAGGAGATGGGAATTTTTGATGCTGAATCTGAGTTGCCTCCCCTGCCGGAGCATATGAGCCCATGGGATTCTCTATCGCCTGAAAGCAGGAGTTTGAAAGCTTCCGCATGGCAGTTTATGCAGCCATGGTCGATCGCCTCGACCGTAACATCGGAAGACTGGTGGACTTCCTTGAGGAAAAGGGGGTTATGGAAAATACCCTGCTGATGATCTGTTCCGACAATGGTGGCCTGCCCCTTTGAAAGAAGCAGGAATTTGCATATTCCTCCCTGGGAAGGAGGCTCCTTTTTGCTATACGATGCCAGCTGGGCGACGGTCAGCAACACTCCGCTGAGGCACTATAAGCAGACCCAGCATGAAGGAGGAATCTCCTCTCCGCTGATTGTACATTGGCCCGCTAAGGTGAAACATCCCGGCTCATGGGAACGCGCTCCCGGTCACCTTGTGGATCTGATGGCCACCTGCCTTGATGTGGCCGGAGTAGCTTATCCCGCAAAGGGAGGGTTTGCAGCCCATGCAGGGCTTATCCCTGACCCCCCTGTTTCGCGGAGAGGAGCGGAAGGCACATGAAGATCTCTACTTTGTCTTTAGCTCTTGTCGGGCACTTCGACGAGGCGACTGGAAGGTGGTCAGTTTTTATGGAAGCAGGTGGGAGCTTTACAACCTGGCGGAAGACCGCTTCGAGCAACATGACGTGGCTGCAGATTATCCCGAACTTGTGGATGAGCTGGCAGCACGCTGGTACGAAATGGCAGAAGAAACTGACCTGCTAACTGAGGGTAAGAGGACCCCAGTGAGTGATCTACCCGCTTCCAATACAAATCGGGAATGGCACAGACCGGAGTTGACCGGATCATGGTCTCCTGCTTTATATGAATAGGAAACCAACTTTAATGTGGGTCTGGATGTAGCCGCGGGGATTGATGACTGGGGCATTTATTTCCAGATCGGGGAGGTATTCTAGACTAAATCCTGAGTCCCCAAAACAAGGATGTCATCGATTTGTTCCATCCCTTTTTTCCATTGGTCGAAGGTATCCTCAAGCTTATTCTTTTGTTCCTCCATGGATAGTGACTGTATATCCAGGAGGGTACTCTTGAAGTTCCTGCTCAGGAATTTTTTGCTTCTGTCTCCGCCTTTCTGATCGACAAATCCATCGGAAAACATATAAAGCGAATCGCCTTTTATTCAATTGAACTGTCCGGGTATTAGAAATCTGTCTCCATGGAATGAATGGCAATGGGCTGTTTGTCGCCCCTTAATTTCAAAAAGTTGGTGACCAGAATTTTCCATTGACAAATCAGGCTCCAGAGGGAAGGATCGGATTCTTTCATTTCTATCCCTGATGATATAAAGTGGATTATAGGCCCCGGCATACTTGAGTTCTTGTTTTTTAGTGTCAATTACCGCCAGGGCAATGTCCATCCCGTCTTTTTGTTCCCGGGATTCTCCATCCTGGGCCAGGGTTTCTTTTACTTTGATCCTCAGCTGATTCAGGGTTTCCCCGGGTTGGTCGAAAGTGTTTTTTCCTGACTGTTCGTTTAGCAGGGTGATTCCCAACATGCTCATAAATCCGCCAGGTACACCGTGACCTGTACAGTCAGCCACAACAATAATCAGGTGATTCCTCACTTTTTTGATCCAGTAGAAATCTCCGCTTACAATATCTTTTGGTCTAAACAGAATAAAATATTCGGGCATCACCCTGGCCAGGTAAGCTTGTTGAGGAAGGACCGCAGCCTGTATCCTCTCGGCATAGTCAATGCTGTCGGTAATCTTCATTTTCTGGGCCACTACCATGTCTTTCTGCTCCTGAAGCAGATCTCTCTGGGCTTCTATCTCATCACGCTGAGCTTCAATTTCTTCCTTTTGTTCCCCGATCTCCTTTGTTCTTTCCTGAACCTTCTGTTCCAGTTCACGATTGACTTTGGTATTCAGTTTTTCATTTTCTTTCAGTTGCTCAATGACCTGTTCCTGGGCTAGCTTTTTCTCCTTTTCGATCGAGTTTCATTTTTTGTGCCAGCCCCAGGGAGAAGAGTAAAAACTGAAAGACAGAAACGATATAGACCGCTGCAGTCAGTATAAGGGTTGAGAAGGTGGGCCTGTAGAGGTTATAAATGGTGAATTTGGCTCCGGTATACTGATAGGAAAGTATAATGCATACGCCCAGTAGAATATTGATAATCAGGAAATACCAGGCAGGTTTAAAGCCTTCGCGTATTCGAAAGACAGCGGGCAGAATCAGGATAAGTAAGGGAAGAACAACGCAGCTTATTAACCAGGTAAAGATGGCAATCAATTCTGAGGCTCTCGGGCAGGGTCCCTGGAATTAGTTTGGAGAAAACCATCAGGGAGGCAGATAAAAGGATGAGGCCAATTACAATCAGGACACTTCTGAACCACCATATCCTGTGACCCTTTCAGATCCAGGTAGGAAGACCCAAGCAGGAGAAAGAAGATGGCGACTGCCGAATAGAGGAGGAAGTCATAGGAGTTGGTAAGGGCCTCGTATACCTGAATGTTTTTCCATGAAAATTCTCCCGGGAATCCCTCCAAGTGTGAAGAGCAGCAGTCCGAAGCTCAAAATATAGAGGGAGAAGAAGATGAACTGTTTTCGCCGGGTTGTAAAAAAAAGGATGAGGTAATAGAGTGAGATGATCAGCATCATTCCATAAAAGGCCGAGAGGATCATGCGCTCAAGCCTGTCATAGTTTATGATGGTTTCCTTGGCGATTACCTTGATGGAAAGAAAGTCAAGCGACTCAGTAGAATTTAACCTGGCGTAAAAGGTTTGTTCCTTGTCTTTGTCCAGGCCTAGCCCGACCGCGATCCAATTTTTATAGACAAAATCCCTTTGCTCCATAGGGAAGAGCATGCCTGCCTTTCTTTCTATGATCTCTCTTTCGGGAGTGATCTCATAAAAATGGATGGAACTGGATTCAGGCATATCTGGAAAATCAAAGAGATAGCTTCTGTTTGAGGTGAGCTTGTTTTTGGTTTTTATCTTCAACCAGATATTTTTCTGAGAAAAATCATGGCCAAACTGACTTTGAGTACCCTTGAGGGAATTCTTTACAGATGGATTCAGGTCAATTTGAATTTCAAGGCCCTTCCTTAATACAGTAAGGACGGTATCGGAGGTAACTTTCGCCAAATTGGACATGCCAATATGAAAGTCGTAGCCTCTATCCATTTCTCCGACAAGGCTTATAATGCGATCGCCGGGCAAAAGCCCTTTTCTTGCTGCCAGACTGCCCTCTTCCACCGATTGGATCAGGCATTTGTTCTCCAGTGGATTTGAGAAAAGACTCGAGCTGGTATCCGATAATATATCCTGAATACTCCACACTTCCAGTGAATCCACCAGGTAAGTATAATCGTGGAAGTCCATCTGGTGTAAATAGGGATCAAAACTCAGGGTAGCGTAAATAAGAGTGTCTTCACCAGCTCTTTTGATCTCCAGGCGCAGTGAATCATTGGCACTTCCTATCAATAGTTTTTTGAGCTCCCTGTTGGCGATACCCATACCAGATACCTGTGAGTCGTTGATTTTAAGGATCTGGTCATTGTAACGCACTCCTGCTTTATGGGCCGGACTTTTGGGTAAGATCGACCGAATGATGGCCGTATCATTTTGCATGCTGGCTGTAACGATCCCTGAGCTGCCATCATACACTATAATTTGATCCTGGGAAAACAGGTGAATGGGAGAACAGAGAAAAGCTAAACCTAATGCAATGATAAAAGGAGCTTTCATGTTGGGCAATGTGGTTTACGCAGCATAAGTTAACAACTTTTTTCCTGCGGCCCAAGAAGGTGGAAGAGTGCAAATTATTTGTAATTTGGTATCCCTAAGCTAAAACCAAAAAAAAACATGAAAACCAGGAACCTTATTACAGCCCTCATTGCAGGATTATTTATTTTTCTCACGCTTCCCTCCGGCGCACAGGATGATCCGGTCGCTCCATTTGAGGGGATGTGGGCCCTGAGCCTTGATTATGAAGACAATAATGCGGGATGGCTGGAGGTAAGCCAGAAGAATGGCTACATTGATTCGAAGATCCTATGGCGCTGGGGCAGCGTATACCCTGTGGATTATTCTATGATTTTTATGGGGAACCTGCTTCTGGTACACAGGGAAGGGATGTGGTCCGTGAGACAGATGACAGAGGGAAATCCATGAGGACAGTGCATCCCATCTACTGGATTGATGTGGAGAAAGATGGCGAGGACCGGATCAAGGGTGAGGCCAGTTTTCCCAATCCGGATGGAATTGAATTTGAGTCGGTAAGTTTTACCGGTAAGCGGATTCCGCCCATTGGGGAGGCTCCCGATAAAGCAAGCATTCAATACGGAAAGCCTGTGGACTTATTCAACGGGAAAAACCTGAAGGGATGGGAGATGCTCAACCCCAACAGCGTAAATGGATGGACGGTAGTGGATGGTGTTTTGTTTAATAATCCGGTTCAGAAGGAGGGCGGGGAGCACATCGCTTACGGAAACCTTAGGACCACAGATACCTTTGAAGATTTTAAGCTCTCCCTGGAGGTAAATGTGCCTGCAGGAAGCAACAGCGGGGTCTACCTTCGGGGCATTTATGAAATACAGGTTCAGGACTCTTACGGCAAGCCGCTGGATACTCACAATATGGGGGCTCTCTACAGCAGGATCACCCCTTCCGAGGCTGCTGAGAAACCAGCAGGAGAATGGCAGGAAATGGAGATGATCCTTTACAAACGCCACCTGACGGTTGTTTTAAACGGGAAGACCATTATCGATAATCAGCCAGTAAAAGGGGTAACCGGCGGGGCTATGAGCTCCGATGAGTTTAAACCGGGACCCATTTACCTGCAGGGCGACCACGGGGAGGTGAGCTACCGGAATATTGTGCTTACGCCCATCGAGGAGTAAGAACTACTTTCTCCTGCATTCGTGCCCGGCAGTAATTATTAATCCTTTTTTAATTTCATTTTCATGCAGTGTTAATCCATGCATGGTATTTTCGATCTGTTAACCATACATCCAAATATCATGTCAAGGACAAATAAGTGGGGGCAGAATGAGATAAGGGCCCATTCCGTAAAAATGGATCACGAATCGAAAACAGAGTTTAGACAAAAAGTCTTAACCGGATACTATTTTGAAGAAGAGCTGAATGACCTGGGGTCGAGAACCAGATAAAAAAGCGGATGTTCAGGATGTCTGCCCCGAAGGCAGTCAGCATCGTCAGAGGAGTGATTTTTTCCATACTTTAGCAGGAAAGAAAAATATTATGAAAATCCTCCTGGTTGAAGATGAACCTAAGGTCATTGAATTTTTAAAAAAAGGCCTTGAGGAACAAGGATATGAGACAGAAGTGGCCTTTGACGGGCAAATGGGTGAGAGGCTTGCTTTGAGTGGGAAAATGGATCTTATTATCGTTGATGTTATTTTACCTTATATTAACGGCTATGAACTTTGCAGAAGAATCCGGGATAAAGGATTGCAGGTTCCTGTATTGATGCTTACCGCCCTCGGTACCACCAACGATAAGCTTGCCGGTTTTGATGCCGGGGCTGATGATTACCTGGTAAAACCCTTCGAGTTTGCAGAACTCCTGGCAAGAATCAAGGCCCTTTCAAGGAGAACTTCAGGATTTATATCGGCATCCAGCCCTGCTTAAGATTGGAGACCTCGAACTTGATGTTGATCAGAAACTGGCCATACGCGGAAATAAGAAAATCGAACTCACTTCCAAGGAATTCCTCTTGCTGGAGTTTCTGATGAAAAATAAAGGGAAAGTGGTTTCCCGGGCAGAAATTGCCGAGAAAATCTGGGATATCACCTTTGATACCGGGACAAATGTCATTGATGTTTATATCAATATCTTAAGGAAGAAGATCGATAAGGATTTTGAGATGAAGCTTATTCAAACGAGGATAGGACTGGGCTACAGTATAAATGAACCGTGATGGAAATCAGGAAAAAATTGTTGCTTCAGTTCATTACCATTGTCGCTTTGATTCTTTTATTGTCTTCCCTGGCTATTTACTTTTCATTTTCGACCACAAGGAGGGGTGAGTTTTTTGAACGCCTTGGCAGCAAAGCAACCATGGTGACTCAGATGTTGATCGACATTGACGAAATTGATGCTGAACTGCTTAAAAAGAATTGAATCAAATAATCCCTTAAGTCTGCCGAATCAGGTTATCACCATCTATGATTATCAGGACAGGATCATTTACAGCACTGATGATGATCATCTTCTGGATATTACGACAGACCTGATTAATGAAGTAAGGCAGAAAAACGACATTCGTATTAAACAAGATCAGTTTGAGATACTTGGCCAGTTCTATACATCCCAGTATGACAGATTCGTGGTTTTTGCCGCAGCCACTGATATTTTTGGATTTAAAAAGCTCAAACGTTTAAGGCTTATTCTTGCTGATTGTATTATCTGCCAGCCTGGTCATTGTCTATTTTGCTGGCCGATTGTTTTCAAACCGGGCCTTACGTCCTATCTCGAGTATTATGACCCAGGTGGAAGCAATCGGTGAATCAAGCCTCGACATGAGGGTTTCCGAAGGCAATGGGAAGGATGAACTGGCACTTCTCGCGCAAACATTTAATAAGATGCTTTCGCGACTTGAATTTGCTTTTAAAACCCAGAAGAGTTTTATAGCAAATGCTTCCCATGAATTGCGGAATCCGCTAACGATGATTACCGGTCAGCTGGAGGTCATTCTGATGAATGAACGCAGCAATGAGGAATACAGGAAAACCATTCATTCCCTGCTGGAGGATATTAAAAATCTGAATCATATTTCAAACCGGCTTCTATTACTGGCCCAGACCACCTCTGAATTTTCCGATGTTGAATTTGGCATGGTCCGGATTGATGATACCCTTTGGACAGCCAGGAAAGAAATCCTGAAACAACATGAACAATATAAGGTTAGTGTAACTTTTGCACAGACCATTGATAACGAAAACAGTCTTATGGTCAGCGGGAATGAACTGCTGCTCAAAACGGTTCTGAGTAATCTGATCGATAATGGATGTAAATATTCCAGGGATCATTCCTGTAAAGTGTATATTAACCATGAGAATGACCGGGTTATCATTCATGTTTCCGACCAGGGCATGGGTATCCCTGCGGAAGAATTAAATATGATCTTCCAGCCATTTTACCGTGCCGGGAATGCCATTGGGATCAGGGGCCATGGTATCGGTCTTTCACTGGTGGAAAAAATTGTCTCCTTGCACAAAGGGGAAATAAAGGTTATATCGGAATTAGGCCAGGGTACTGAATTTATCCTCTACCTTCCGGTATGTAATCTTTCCTGATATTCTTTAATCCCTTTTTAATTTCGTTTTAATTCCGTCTTTACCAGCCCGACCTACCTTTGTCCACATGGGATTATAAATCTTAAAATATGATGAATACGGAAATCTGTACAGATATCACAGGACTATTCCTGTTGTCAACAGACATATATACAGGAAATGTTAGTGAAGAGGTCATGGCCGGAGGGCTGACCGGGTTTCTTTCTTATGAGGACTTAGCTGAGCAGGTAAAATCCGATTTAAAGCTCAGGTGGCAGTCATTGGACCCCGCCCCCGAGCGATTAAAAAACCAGCAACAGATTGTGAACAGAGCAGAGGAAATTAGTGTGGATGTGGTAAGCTCAGATCATTATACACGGCTTATTAAGCGCTGGGGGGATGTGATATTTTCCCTGCTTGGAGTTTTGTTTTTACTCCCATTTTTTTTCGTCATTGGAATCATCATAAGGATCAGTACGAAGGGTCCCGCCTTTTTCATGCAGGAGCGTATTGGAATTGGGGGAAGGAAATTTATTATGTATAAGTTCCGTACCATGGTCATGGATGCGGAATTTCGCCTGGATGATCTTAAGGCATATAATGAGGTTTCGGGACCTGTTTTTAAGATCAAACATGATCCAAGAATTACCAAAGTTGGCAGGTTCCTCCGACAAACCGGAATTGATGAATTACCCCAGCTTTTTAATGTTGTATTGGGTGACATGTCCCTGATCGGCCCACGGCCTCCCCTGGAAAGAGAAGTGAAACAATACGAAACCTGGCAGTTGAGAAGGCTTTCAGTAATGCCGGGAATTACCTGTACCTGGCAGGTGACGCCTAACCGTCACGATGTCCGTTTTGAGGAGTGGGTGGCGATGGATCTTTCCTACATCGATAACTGGAGCCTGGGCAAGGATATTAAATTGTTCTTCAGGACTGTAAAAACATTCTTCCTGGCAGGCGGACATTAAAACCTATCACGATCATTAATACTTATCGCGATAAACCCCGGATCTCAATATCCTTGAAACGAATTTGGGTTTGATTGTTTTTATGTATTTGCAAAACGATGTGTCCACTCATGCCAACCTTAAATTTCTGGTGGGCCTCATCGTCCAGTACGCCACTTCCGTCGTAGTCCGAAACCAGGATGTTATTTACGATGGTAAGGATGCGGGTTCCCTTGCAAATGACGGTCATGTCGTTCCAGCCCGGACCCTCATCCGTATAATACTGAACCACCTTAGGTGGGGCGTAGGTGGCAGAATCGATTTCCCAGTTTTTAAGGCTGGGGCTGATCCATCTTTGGTGGCCGCGGGTTTCATCATAGATGAGACCGGTCCGCCAGGGTCCCGGGGGGTTGATATCCACCTGGGGACCATTGAGCCATTCTTCAGTATCATCATAACGACTTCTGATCTGGACACCTGCATTGCCGGGGCTCTTCCGGCAGGGCTGAAATTTTAACCTGAGCTCAAAATCGCTGTAGTCCCCGTCACTCTGCAACCACATGTAATCATGTTCGGTGCTGCCCATGGATGAACCAAGCAGGGTGCCCTTTTCCACGCTCCAGAAGACCTTATCCCTGTCCTTTTCAACGCACTTTACGCTCCAACCTTCAAGGCTTTCCCCATCGAATAGTGATATCCAGTCATGCGAGGCAGAAAAGACCTCGACGGTATTCAGGTTCCCACCTCCCTGGTTGGGACTGCCGGCCGCAATATAAACCTGGTCCTTATAAAGAATGGCACCTGATCCGTGACGTCCTGTGGTCAGAGGGGCCAGCTGACTCCATTCCCCGCTTTCCAGGTCCAGGCTCTGTGTCTGGTTATAGGCCATGGGAAAGGATCCTTCTCCACCAATGTAGATCAGATGCTTGTCAATTTCAACCAGTCCTCCTGCAGCAGTGGGGAAGGGAAGCTGATTCTCCAGGGTCAGCCATTTTTCACTTTCAAAATCATAGACATCCACCCAGGGCATTGTGGCAGCAAAAAAGGCCCCGAAATTTCCTTCAAAATGAACACTGGTATTCCTTCCGCCCACACAGTAAAGTTTGTTGTCAACTACGATGGCCGGAAAGTGATCCCGGATATGTGGTGCTTTAGTGAGGGACTCCCACTGGCCTGTCTTCAGGTCGTACGCGTCAAAATCGTTGGTGGTACCACTGGTGTGACCGTAATCGATTCCGCAAACCATGTAGATTTTATCCTTGTATAGTGCTGCTCCGGCACCGCCTCTTCTCATGGGCTTCGGGAATTTCATCACCCTGCTCCCACCGGTCTTCTTCGGGGTAGTAGATCCAGATGTTTTCCAGGGGCAGCTCTTTGGGATAGCCTCCGGTCATGGCGCCCATCAGGTAGATGGCATCGCCGTAAACCACGGCCTGGAAGTGGTGAATCTCCATGGGGCTCTTTCGCCTGGTCTCCCAGGTATTGGTTTTGGGGTCAAAGACATTCACCGGGTTGATCCCACGCCCCCCCATGAGGTAAAACTTATCCTTGTACTCAATAAAGGCATCCTCATGCCTCTCTTTTACATCTCCGGTGGTCTCGATGGCGGTCCACCGGTAATCGGACAAGGTCAGGAGTCTGAGCATGAAGTGCAAAGGTAACCAGGGTGAGAAAGGCGGGAAAAAAAACTTTGTGGAGTAACATCTGATTATTTTTTGGTTCTCTGCTGAATTGTAAGGAGTGAAAATAGTAAAATAGAATGAAAGCACTATTTTTGATTAAAATATCATAGCATGCAAATTCAGAGACTGCTTAGCCTCCCGCCAGGAATGATAGCACCATTTTCAAAAACTTGAAGGAAGAGATTCCGGAGAGTGGTATTGCGATTCCGATCCCATTGAAAAGAAAGGTTGGATCGGGAGGAGGAACAGCCTCAATTCTTGCTTCTGCCTACAGGTCCGAAGGGTATACCGGGTTCTTTTGCTGAATGGCTGTCTCTGAAAAAGCGAATGGTCATACATTCGGGAGGAGAAAGCCGGCGCCTGCCTGCTTATGCACCCTATGGAAAGTCGCTTCTGCCCATGCCTGTATTTCCGCTGGTCAAAGGGTCAGTACCTCGATCAGAAGCTTCTGGATTTCCAGGTTTCTTACTATGATAAGATTCTGAAACATGTCACCGGATTCCTATACCTGCCTGGTGGGAAGCGGTGATGTAATGTTCATTTCCGGCGATCGCTTTAATGCGCTTCCCGAGGCCGATGTGCTGGTATTTGGTATCTGGGTGGATGATGATGTGGCTTCACGACATGGTGTGTTTTTCAGTCCCCGTCAAAACCAGGATCAGCTGGCTTTTGTACGGCAAAAGCCCACTCGTGAGGCACTGGGCAATTATGCAAAGGATTACTTCTACCTGATGGATTCGGGCATCGTTCTGATGAATGCAAAGACCACCCAAAAACTGATGGAGAAGTCGGGCTGGGACGAGGAAGCCGGATCTTTTACCGGAGGCACTTCCAAATTATTATGACCTTTATGGTGACATGCTTACTTCCTTTGGATCGGAGGCAAGGGATGTTGATCCTGATCTTGAAGGCCTGGATGTAAAGCTGGTTCCCCTGACGGACGGAGAGTTTTATCATTTTGGCAGCAACCGGGATCTGATCTCTTCCAGCCTGAAACTGCAAAACAGGGTTACGGACCAGCGACTTAAATTTACCAGGGAATCGGATCATCACCCCTCCATTTTTCAGCAAAATTCAAAAGTTGGCTTCCAGTTTACAGCCGGTAACCAGGATATCTGGATAGAGAACAGTCTTATGTTCCCCTTTCCTGGAAACTGGGCCGAAATCACATCATCACCGGGGTGCCTGAAAATGAATGGGAGCTGGAACTTCCCGATGGCATCTGCCTGGATGTGGTTCATCTGCCACGTGGGCGCTTTTGTTTGCGGACTCTATGGCTTTGATGATGGCTTCAGGGATTCCATGGAGGATGGGGTGATCTGGATGGGAAGGACCCTCAAAGAATGGTTGGATGATCGGGCTATTGAGGCTGGAGCAGCGGGTATGAACAGCAAGGATTCCATATTTGAATCTTCCGCTTTTCCCGGTTCTTGAAAGCTGGAGGAGATTCCAGGCCATGGTGAGCTGGATGCTTGAGGGAAAGGCAGTTCTGAAAAGTGGCTGGAGCGGAAAGGATTTCGGCCCGGCAACTTTCTGAGCGAACAGATCCGGTTTCACTTGTATGCACAACGGGAGAAATTGAAGGCATATACCCTTAACGCTTCTGGCCAAGAACCATCATAAGAGCATCTTTTACTACATGGACCTGGAGCGCTGTGCGTCCGATTTTAGAAGCCCTGGGCCTGGAACTCCCCGGCGATCTTCCGGAAGGGGAGGCCATTGTGAAGCAGATCAGTGATCACATGTTCAGGGCCCGGGTAATTGATAGATCCTGCCCTGGCTGCGGAACATGAAAAACAGGCATTCGGGATTCTTCGGGAGGAGATGATTGACACACTTAAGTCACAAAGAATCGATCCTGTTCGGAATGTTCTGGATGACCAGATTCTGTGGGGCAGAAGTCCGGTCAGGCTCGACCTGGCCGGAGGCTGGACCGATACACCTCCTTACTGTATCATGGAAGGAGGAAAGGTGGTGAATCTTTCGGTGGAGCTGAACGGACAGCTTCCCCTGCAGGTTTATGCCCGGCCCCTGACAGAATTTAAGATTATCCTCAGGTCCATTGACCTGGGGGAGAAGGTGGAGATCAACTTCTTTCGAGGAGTTGCAGGCGATATAACCGGGTCGGCGGTGGCTTTTCCATTCCCATGGCGGCCCTGGTACTGGCTGGTTTTGGCCCGGGATTCTCACGAAAGCAGTACCCCGATCTCCCGGCACAGCTAAAGGCCTTTGGATGTGGCATTGAGATTGTCCTGCTGGCGGCCATACCCAAGGGATCCGGACTGGGCACCAGTTCCAACCTGGCGGCCACTGTGCTGGGAACCCTCAGTGAATTTTGCGGGCTGAACTGGGACAAGCATGATGTGGCTTACCGGACCCTCATTCTCGAACAGATGCTTACCTCCGGAGGGGGTTGGCAGGATCAGTACGGAGGGATATTTCCAGGAGTGAAATTATTGGAAACTGCTCCCGGGGATTCTACAGAAACCATCCATCAAATGGCTATCCGATCAACTGTTTTCGAACCGGGAGACCAGTGATATGATGCTGCTTTATTATACAGGTGTTACCCGTGTGGCCAGGGATATCCTGGGCGAGATTGTCAAGGGGATGTTTCTCAATTCATCACGGCACCTGGCGATTTTTTCAGAAATGAAGGAGCATGCCAGGGAAACCTTTGAAACCATACTGCGCAATGATTATGAAGGTCTTGCAGAAAGGATTGCTCACAGCTGGGATCTGAACCAGCGCCTGGATGAGGGCACCAACCCGGAAGTTATCCGGGAGATCACAAGCCTGGTGGATGACCTGCTTCTGGGCTATAAACTGCTGGGAGCCGGCGGGGGAGGATACCTTCTGATGTTTGCCAAGTCGGCCGAGGCTGCGCTTAAAACGAAACGCATTCTCGAAGCCAGCCCACCCAACAGCAGGGCACGTTTCGTGGATTTCGCCGTGTCAAAAAGCGGCTTCCAGGTTTCCCGGTCCTGATTTACGCTGCCTAGTGGATTATAATTTTCTTTGCTTCCGATTTCCTGCCCCCTGTCTCAATATGGTAGAGGTAGCTTCCTGAAGCCAGCCGGCTGGCAGGTAGGCGGATGTGAGCCGGTGCTTTCCATGACACCGGGTAGACTGAGGATTTCCCGGCCATTTATATCCATGATGTTCAGGGACCCGGATTGTTCCCCATCCGGCAGTGTTACCGGGATGGTAAGCATGTCGACTGGCAGGATTCGGGAAGGCGTTACCGGGCTCAAAACCACTGGGTTCATAGCTGGCCGATGGCCCGCCGGATTCCGGACAGTGCATATACATGGGTATAGGTCCTGTAGGGAATGACGGAATAGTCGTACTGGTAGACCAGGAATTTCTTGCCCTGGTCTGGGTTTCTATTACATTGGTAAAACCGGCTCCCGGAAAGGTAAGAAGTCGTGGTCCCGTTCTCATTGATCAGTTTGCTTTCAAAGGTAAAGTAGTAAGAGAGATCGGTGGGAACATACTTTGAGTAAATATATACCAGCTCCAGCAGGTCGTCATTATTGAAGAGATGCTCGGACAGAAACTGGATATCTTCCAGGTAATAGCCCTCGGGGGTGGGGAGCGGAATGCTCTTCATGAGGCTGTGATCCAGGTCATAGATCAGGCACTGCTTATTGATAACATCCATGGAGTAATATATCTCCCCAAGGCTTTCAAGTATTAGCCAGGGTGGCCGATTCGGAATAGCTGTGTTCCAGTACAGGTTGGGCACTCAAAACCAGATCCCGATAGCAAGAATTGCGACAGTCAGTTTCAGTTTCATGATTGTGGGGATTTAAAGGATTAAGGTAAATCCAGCAGGTCGAGCCCTTCCATCAGCCGAGGTGCCTCCGGGTGTGTGCAGCAGGGCTTTTTGAAAAAGCACCTTGGCTTCCCGGATGTTATTCAGCTTGAAATAGGTCCAGCCCAGCATGGTCAGGGCATCGTAATCAAAGGGATAGAGGTTGGCCACTTTTTCAAAGTACTTTTTGGCAGACTCATAATCCTCTTTTCCATAGAAGATCAGTCCGAGCCGGTGCATGGCGATGGAGTTATTGGGACTTATTTCCAGGATCTTTTCATACTGATTCATGACCATGGTCCAGTTACCCATGGCAGCCCCCGGGTAAACGATCCCGAAGCGGGGTTCAATGGCATAGGGCATCAGGTCAATGGCCTTGTTGTAGAAAGCAATGGATTCGGTAAAGCTACCGGCCTGGTAGCTCAGCCAGCCAAGCCGCAGGTTGATCTCGTAGGATTTTTCCGAATAGACCGCCTTCAGGCTGTTGATGGCAGCACCCACCTCTCCTGTGGCTTCCTGGATATAACTTTGCTGGAAAGCGTCCTTTGTTTCGATGAAGCTCTGGCCCGACAGGGTGACTCACACTCATGAGCAAGGCCGGCAACCAAGCCGGCAAATTGCTTTTAAAATTTCCATGATATTCCTCCGTAAATTGATATTGCGTTATATGTAATTGTATTGATGACATCCAGTGGTGCCTGGATACAGGGGATAGAAATTACTCTGGTGCGCGGTCCACCTTCCCCCCAGGTAGACCAGTGATCCCTTTTCAGAAACAAGAACCGACAGGGTAAGCCCTGCTTTTTTCCGGATGATATCCGAAAAGCTGTTAAAAACGATGGATCCGTTCTGCTCCAGGTAGTTGGTCATATCACCAAAGGCCGCATTCACATCCAGCCAGACCTTTTCTGCGATGGCAAAAGCCCGCATGCATTTCGGGGATGATCCTGAAGAGGCCTGTTGAATCGCTCATTTCATACTGGCTGTTCAGGTAGGCTCCCAGGTAGAAATTCAGATTGCCAAGGGGATACCAGGTCAGCCCCAGCCTGTTCTGAACCTGCTGCATGTCGTTCAGATTGGCATACCAGGCACCCAGCTGCAGGTCCAGGCTCCCTGCCGTTTTGAGTACATTCAGTCCGCTGACCAGATTCAGGTTATCAGAGTAAGCCCCATGCCACATGTGGATTGCCACCCTGGTAACCCTGGCTGAGATAGATGGGCGCCTGGTAATGGATGCTCAGCAGGTGAAACATGGGCATGAAGGTGAATCCCGAGGAGGTGGTAAAGGATGGAGAGATATAGTACTGGTACTGTTTTACATGCTGAGGATCCAGTTGAAGCTGGTAGAGCCCATCGTTGTAATAGTAGAGATTATTCTTCGACAGGTAGGTAAACAGATGGTTCAGCCTGATACCGGGAGCAATGCCTGTTGCCCAGGGAGAGGGAGGCATTGAAGTAGTCGCGTGTGACATATTGAACACCCGGGGGCAGGTCGGCAAACAGCAGCGTCGGGATCTGAAAGAAGCGCATCATTCAGGGCCTTGCTGTAAAGGAATTCACCGCCAAGGTGGTCCACGAACTTTTCCTTTCAGGGGCGGTAAGCTTCAGGGCCAGGTCACCCCTGAATTCCTTCCGTAGCAGCTTTGCCTGTTCGATCTGCCCGGAAAACAGGTAGGCGTAATAAAGGTACTCCAGGGCAACGGGATCGTCCTGGTTAAATTCCAGGGCTTTTCTGAAATGGATGCCTGCCTGCCGGTATTTTTTCTGATCATAGCGGGCTATCCCCATGCGCATCCGGAGGTAATAGAAATCCACATCCTGTTTCAGGGCATGCTTCCCAAGGGATATCAGGGAATCCCATTCCTGGGCCAGGTAGAGCCGGTAGCTTTCCGTGTTGATCTGCTTAAAATCCAGGAGTCTCCTGGGCCCTGGCTCCGGAAGCCATGAAAAGAAGCAGCAGCGATGATGAGGTATTATTCTGTACATATGGCCTCCACTTGAAGGTTTTTTGCTTCCACAGTCAGTTTATGAATCCCCTTCTGATTGAGCAGGAGGGTAAAGGAGAAGCTGCTTGAT
This sequence comes from uncultured Bacteroidota bacterium, assembly GCA_963716765.1. GTDB lineage: Bacteria > Bacteroidota > Bacteroidia > Bacteroidales. The sequence continues at coordinate 53,751 of CAVQUO010000017.1, forward strand.
CTCTTTGCCGGCCAGGGAGTTCCTGGCAGATGAAACCAGCCTGATCTCCGATGGGGCCATGTCGCTGTCGATCCAGTCGTAAGTAGCATTTGATATTCGGAACGAAGGAAGGTCCAGAAGGGTGCCACCACATCCTGCAGGCCAAGAAGGGGCTGACTGTAGATCAGGTTGAGGGGATATTTGTCCGTGATGCTCAGATCCTGGTAGAATCCCTGTTGTACCTGGAAGGCAGCCAGGAAGAAGTAATAAAGCAGGCACTTCTTGTCCCCCGCAGTAGTGGGTGAAATAGAACAGTTTTCCGTCATTGATAAAGTAGGCCATGGCACCCGATCTGGTGACACTTGATGTAGGCATTGTTGTACGGATCGGTATTTACCTCCCAGGTGGATTGCCTTTGTTCTCCGTTCATCACCACATCGAACAGGTATCTTTTACCCGGAATAAAATGAAAGGCAGCGTGAAGCAGCTCACTGGTTTCAATATTGGATACCAGGTCATTCAAGGCGGGGAATTGAAATGATTTCAGACTGAATCCCTCCTTTGAATGCCGGATGTAATAGCTGATGGGGTACTCCATGGTGACCGAACCGATATAGGGTGTCTCCTGAAGCTGGAAATGGAGGTGGGGATAGGGGGATCGCCCCGAATTTCCGCAGCGTCCGATCTCATCACCCTCTTTGATGGAATCACCTTCCCTGACCTTGATGGATCCTTCCTTCAGATGGCTCAGGGAGGAATAGAGGTGGTCGTCATGTTTAATGATTACGGTATTTCCCCAGTTTTCTTTCAGGTTGACTTCTCCCACCATATTATCCGGAATGCGGTCCATCACAAGTTCAATGGTTCCGTCGGCCGGGGCCAGCACCAGTTTATCGTAGCAGTAATAATCGGTGAGCAGATCACCACTTCCCATGAATTGCCTGTCTTCTGTATCGGTGATCACAAAATCCCAGGCATGCCTGAACTCTTCCTTGTGGGTATGTTCTCCGTCGTGGGCCTGTGAAACGGTCCACGTGCCCAGGAAGGGAAGGCTAACAGGTACCTTGTCCGTGCTGTTTGAAACGAAGCACATCATTGTGAAAGGCATAGAGGTTCTTTTCCGGGTGAGTTGTGCTGAATGAGTACCTCCGAAAGTGTAAGGGAGGGTTTCATCCGGAATTTCAGGGCATAGAGAAACAAAAGCACCACCATGTTGAAGGGAAGGGAATAAATGGGCAGACTGAAAATGGCAAAGACCTTTGACAGGCTGATGGTGATCATGGCCACAATGGGAATCAGAATCACCACCCACAGGTAGGACCGCTTGGACGGAATGATAAAAAAGCCGCCCACCGCGATGGAGGTCAGGATGTAGTTGAATCCGATGTAACTGTAGCTCAGTTCGGAAATATTGGCCCCGATGATGTCATAAAACAGGTAGGCTGTATAGAAACCGATCAGTGAAAGGGTAAAGGAGATCCTGGAAAAGAGTAACAAGCCCATGGCCAGTAGGATTCCCGAAAGCAGGTTGTACTGGAAAAGGATGGCTCCCAGGGAGATGAAGTAGATCCGGAGGGACCTGGGTAGTTGCAGGTCATTCCACCATTCATAAATTCTCACCAGCGGATCGCCCCCAATGGTATAGAGGTCATTGAAGGTGTAGATGCCCCGTTCGCTGATCCCCAGCGCGGCAAATTCTTTGGTGGCCAGGGTCATGATCCAGATGGAGAGCAGGAAGGGAATGGAGAGGTAGGGAAGGGCATACTTCCCGATCACACCCTGCAGGGATACCGAAATCAGCAGGGTAAGGATGGCTCCCATGAGGATGATAATAATCAGGTGGATGCCGGGTTCAAAATAGATACCCAGTCCCAGTCCCACCAGCAGGCTGTTGAATCCAAATACTCCCTTTGAAATGATTTTTTTGTCAAATCCCAGCAGGAAACCGGCCAGGTTGGTGGTGAGTACGGAGAGCAAACCAAGCAGCCCGGCATAGAGATCAAAAAAGGTGACCACCATCAGGATCACCGCAAAGATGCGCTGGTCCGAGAAAAAGACCTGTCCATAACTGTTGGGGATGGCTTTCAGAAAAAGCTTTATATCGTCGGATTTTCAAAGCTGTATCTTCAGGTTATCTTCAGGTGATCGGGTATGAGCTCCTGCTGCCTGATCAGTTCCATATTCTCCTGTTTCCGGATCACATGCACCTTCCCCTCCGTATCGATCATGGTCACATTGGGCCGCAGGGTGATAAATTGCATCCACTGGGTCATGTTATAGGCCCCGATCCGTTTGATCACAAACTGATCGCCCTTTTTCAGCAGGGGGAAGGCAATGGCTTCCCTGAGCACATCAATGTTCATGCAAAGGGGACCGTAAATGGTGGTCTCCTCCATGTGTTCGGAAACCGGGGCTGCCGGATAGACTTCGTGTTCATACCAGAATGAGGTAAACAGCAGGTTGACCCCCACATCCACGATGGTGGCCCGGTTGCCATTGGAGAGGCGTTTGTTGGCAATAACCGTTCCCAGCAGGTAGCCGGCATCATCGATCAGGGCCCTTCCGCTTTCCAGGATCAGGGTGGGCAGGTTCCTGGGATTCAGCTGGGAGTTCAGGATGGCCGAGGAAATGGCTTCGGCATATTCATCGATGGTGGGAACGGTATCGCTTCCCGGATAATAGGCTCCTTTCAGGGTATTCTGGGAGGCAAATCCACCACCCATATCAATGTATTTAATGTTTACCCCATATTTCTTTTCAATGCCATAGGCCAGGTCGGCCAGCTTTCCGGCTGCAATCTTATAGGCATTGGAAGCCAGCATGTAGGTTCCGATATGGGTATGCAATCCCACCAGGTCAAGTTTTTCATTGATCATGATCCGGTTGATGGCATCCCATGCATCGCCGTTTTCATAATTGAATCCGAACCGGTCCCACATGGGATATACACCGGTATCCATGTTCACCCGGATGGCCACCTTGGGTCTTTTGCCGGAATTTTCGGCGATGGCAATGATGGAATACATTTCATCAAAATGGTCGATGTGGATCAGGGAATCATTTTCAATGGCTTTTTTCAGGTCCTCATCGGTTTTATCGGGACCGTTGAAAATGATCTGGCTTCCCTTTACTCCATTCTGAATGGCTTTGTCATATTCAAATCCTGAAACCACCTCGGCCCAGGATCCTTCCTGGTGAAATACCCGGCATACGGCATCCAGGTAGTTGGTTTTGTAGGACCAGGCAAACTGCACCTTTGGGATAGCGGGTGGTAAAAGCATGTTTTGCTTTTTTGTAGTTTTCCCGGATGGTTTTTTCAGAGATGACATAAAGTGGTGATCCGTATTCGGCCAGCAGTTCGGATACCGCCACATCATCAATATGTGTGATGGGTTCGACCTGGGTTTTCATTCCGAATTTACTGGGCATTCCAGCCTGCAGTTTCTTGATAAAGGGTCTTTCAAATGGTTTCTTTTCCATGATTGCTTATATTATAATTCTCCAAGGGTGGAGAGTTTTTCAAATTCTTTAAGATCGGTAATCAGGTCGTAGGAGTAGCGGATAAACATCTTTCCCAACCTCGTATAGGTATCATAGGGTTTCACTTCCATGCCCAGGGCCAGTTTCACCAGTGCTTCCGGCAGGTTTTGTCCGGCTCCCACAGCCAGGTAAACCCAGGCCGGGATCCGTGGATTGATCTCAATGATGAACAGTTCATTCTTATGGGACTTCACCAGTTCCAGCTCCATGCCTCCCCTCCATTTCGTGGCTTTAATGATCCTGCGGGTCAGATCCAGCAATCTTCTGATCATCCAGGGTGATCCCCGACCAGGCCTTTCCCTTATCGGTAATGAATTGCTTTCGCATGGGAACGGCCCCGATGGTGTTCCCATTTCCATCTCCCAGGGCTACCACATTCACTTCGGTTCCTTTGATAAACTCCTGGATGATGACCGGCAGTCCCCATTTGGCACTGATCTTATTGTAATTCATTTTCACCTGCTCTTCGTTGTAGGCCAGGTAGGCATCATAGAATTTCCCCTTGACCATCAGGGGATAATCAAATTCATCCTTCAGCTTTTCAATCTCATCAATCCGGGTAATGGCTTTGCTGAAAGGGACCGACAAGTCCGTATTTTTTCCCAAAATCAGGCAGGTTGGTTTTATGCCTTTCCTCGAACTGTTCCAGGGTGGGCAGGAAGGTTTTTATCCCGGCTTCCTTCAGTACCTTTTCCGATCGCATGAAGGCATACAGTTCCGCATCGAAATTGGGGATCAGTACATCGATGGGATCCTTCTTGATGGATCTCCAGGATTCTGTTGTACCAGGACATCCGGATCCTTCCGAAGGATAGGGTACCTGGTAGGTTTTATCCACCACCCCATCGCATGTAAATGCCCGGTTCCAGGTTTTCATAGGCCAGGCCGATGATCCGCGGATCAAATAGCTCCGATTCGCGGATGCCCCTTATTACCGGAACCCCCGGTCCGGGATTATCCGTATTGTTCAGGCCGGTTATGGCAATGGTAATTTTAGTTTTCATCATCTTCTTCCAGGAGTTCAAACTGTTTCAGCATGCTGATAAAATCATAAAAGTACTTTTCAAAGCCTGGGGGCATCGATATCATAATCCGAGGTCATCAGGGATGTAATCTCTTCCGGAGATTTATCTTCACCCAGATAGGCCAGGATTTCCTGTCCCACCTGGTTGATGGAATAGGAATCACCGGTGGTCGGATTAAATACAAATCCGGTTTCACTGACGGCAATGTTCTTTTTGATTTGCATCTGTACAGCTATTCTAAGTTAGATTGTAAAATTGACAATTCTTCACATACCAGGTGTTATAATTTTCCGTTAAAATGTTACAGAATTTGTGAAAGATGCCACTGACATTTTTGAAACTCAGGATAGCAAATTACTAAATTTCACTACTGTATAATGTTCTGCAATGAAAACCACGACCATCCATATTAAAAACATGGTCTGCCAGTGCTGCCTCAGGGTGATCAGGGAGGAGCTTGAAAAAGCCGGGGTGCAGGTGGAGGAGATCAGCCTGGGCAGGGCCACCATCTGCTTATGATCCGTGACCAGTATTCCCTGGAGGATGTGCGGGCCATCCTGCATGGAACTGGGAACCGATCTGATCGATACCCGGGAAAACCGGCTGGTGGAGGAGATCAAACGGCCGTGATCGAGCTGATCCATCACATGAATAATGTGGATTCCATTGTCAGGAAATCGGATTACCTGGTGGAGAAAATGGGACTGTCCTATGCCTATCTATCCAGGATCTTTTCCACCCATGAACACATCACCCTGGAGAAATTATATCATCCTGAACAAGATTGAACGGATCAAGGAGCTCATCGACCAGGAGGAGCTTACCCTCAGTGAAATTGCCTTTATGATGGATTACAGCAGTGTGCAGTATCTTTCCAACCAGTTCAAACACACCACCGGGATGACCGTGAGTGAATACAAGGAGAGCGACCGCTCCTCCAAAAAGTCCATCGATCAGCTTTACTGAGTTCCTGTCCATCGATGGTCTGCCAGATCCTTAAGCTGCCGTGATGTTTTTGTAAATCGAGAAAATGTGCCTGGCAGCGTCCTCCCACCTTAAACCGTCTGCCTCAATCTTCCCATGTTTTAGCAGCATTCCGGACAAGGCCGGATAGCTTAGTATGCCATGAATTGCGTCCGCCATGGCTTCAGTATCCCAGAAGTCAACTTTCACCGCGTGTTTTAGCAGCTCTGATACCCCCGACTGGCGGGAAACGATGACAGGCACATTGGACTGCATTGCTTCGAGGGGCGAGATTCCGAAGGGTTCGGAAACCGAAGGCATCACATAGACATCACTTAAATGAAGCAGTTCAAATACCTCGTCTCCTTTGAGAAAGCCTGTGAAATGAAATTTATCACTGATTCCCAGTTGGGCTACCCGGGTTACCACCTTATTCATTAAATCACCACTTCCGGCCATCACAAACCTGACATTGTCCATTTTTGCCAGCACCAGATTTGCAGCTTCCACAAAATATCCCGGTCCTTTTTGCATGGTGATCCTTCCCAAAAATGTGACTGTTTTTTCCTTGCTGCCTTTTTTGTGCAGAAATACTTTATTTTCTTGCAGGGGTTCAACCGCATTGTATACGGTTACTGTTTTTTCGGGGTTTATGCCATATTTCTGAATCACAATATTCCTGGTCAGCTCACTGACCGTAATAATTTTATCGGCAGCTTCCATTCCTCTTTTTTCAATCTGGAAGACACTGGGATTCGCAACTCCACCACTTCGGTCAAAATCTGTGGCATGAACATGAATGACCAGGGGTTTTCCTGAAACTTCTTTTGCGGCAATCCCGGCCGGAAAGGTGAGCCAATCGTGGGCATGTATGATGTCAAAATCATGATCTCCTGCTATTGAATCTGCTGTAAGCGCATACTTCGAGATTTCGGTAAACAGGTCAGCACCATACTGCCCGGTAAAACTGAGCCTTCCATGAGAATCGGTTCTTATTTTCGTATTTGAGAAATCTTCAGAAATTCTTGTTTTTTGTTGATACGCTTTTGGATCCATGTAAGGGATTAGCCGTGATTTCACCTCGATATAATCCATGGTCTTTCTGAGCCACTCCGGCAAATCCTTTTGCTTTTTAATTGTAATATTTTCAGCAGCGATTAACTTTAATCCGTTTTGATCTTCATTACCATGGGCTTTGGGTACAACAAAAAGGATTTCCATCCCTTCAATTTTTGAAAGTCCTTTTGTCATTCCATAACATGCTGTACCCAAACCTCCTGAAATATGGGGTGGGAACTCCCACCCGAACATGAGCACCTTCATTAATGTGGTTCAGAATTATCCGTTGAAGGATTAAACATTTGCCATTCAACAACAAATGATAATTTTTTATGACTCACATTTTCCTTCTCTGATTTAGTTTCCGATAAGGAAGGTTTTGAATAGAAGTAAATCAGGTTTGAGTGATTTCTGATGGAACTGTAATCTTTTTGATACGAGCTTGTTTTGCTTTCCATGATTGCTTCATTTTCCACTGATTCAAATGGGGTACAAAGATCAATGATATTGGCTTAATAAGCTCCTGTTTTCTTGTACATTCCATGTTCATTTTGTTCAGAAAAAACAGGAAGGTAAAAAGCAAAGCAGGTGAACTAATTGGCAGGGAGGTTTTTTGGAGGATTTATTGTAATTTATAGGGGTAAAATAAAAATTCAGGAATGGGACCATGAGTTAAAAAGTGCAGTGATGGGTGAAAGAGAAAACATCCGGCAAATTCTTAAAGATGAGCTTCTGTGCGCACATAAGCAGGAAATCAAATATGCAAAAGATTGTCAGATTTTATCCCTTTCCATCAGGCAAAAAACAAAGCGCCAGATTAGCGTTACAACCCTGAAGCGCCTATTTGGAATTGTTCCATCGCGGTACAATCCTTCAAAGTACACACTTGACTCGCTGGCTATCTACCTGGATTACCTGGATTGGGACGATTTAAAAAACAGTAAGGGAAGAATCAATCCTGAATTTTTAGAGCTGGATCACTGGTCCTTGCTTAAAAACCGGATTCAAACCCTTACCGACAGGAGTTTAAGCTCATTAAAAACAAAACTGGGTGATCAGTTCTTAGATTTTCCGCTAAGAGAATTTGCTGTAAATAAGTTTGAAGCCTTCCTGAATTCTCCTCAGAGTGCTACTGCTTTTATTGCTCCTGAGGGCTATGGCAAAACAAGTATTGTGACTCAGCTTGTGGAACTGTTTTTTACCGGGCCGTATGCCAGATACCCCAATGATATTGTTTGTCTGGTGGATGGCAGTATTCTCGTCAACCTGATCGATCTTGACCTCGAGGTGGTTCGTGTAAAGAATATTGTTGATTTTCAACAGAGGAAAAGTTTCAGTGTTTATTTCCGGAAGCATCCGGAACAGGTGAAAGGAAGATTTGTATTGATCATCGAGAGCCTTTATCAGGTTTATCATCAGGAATACAGGCTAAACCAATTTGTTGAAAATCTCATGGATATTCTTTCTGCCTATGAAGATGTCTCATGGTTTAAATTGCTTATAACCTGCAGACCGGATGCCTGGAAAAGTATCTCGAATCTGATTCAAAAAGATCCAGTTTTGAAATCGAAGTGGTTTGATGTGCAGATCGGAGCCTCGGGCACGGATAGTATCAATGTTCCCCTGCTCAGTGAGGAGGAGCTTATGTGCTTCCTGAACAAAAGGCATTCTGTGGAGTGGATTGAGCAATTCAGGTTTCACTATCCTGATGTGGCAGAAGTATATAATAAGCCATACATGTTGCAATTGTTCAGCGCAAATCCAAATCCGCAGGGGAGTCATACTGACCTTGATATTCTGGATTTCTTTGTATCCAGTAAAATATTAATTGAGCCTTATCTGGAAGAAAAATCAGTCCTTATCTCTTCCTTTTTTAAGCTTTCCAACTATGTAAAACAGGGTTCAACGGTCAATAAGGCCGATCTTCCCGCCGGGGCCAACTTTGACATCGCCTATAAAGATTTGGTTTTTAATAATGTTTTTTACGAATTTAATATTCGGGGGAGCTATCTCTCGGTTAAAACGCATGTAAAATTCTCCAATGATATTTTGCAGGACTTTTTCCTGGCAAATAAATGGATCGAAGAAAATGGTTTTGATTTTGCTTTGCTCAGGAAGGTGTCTGAGTTTTATGAGAGTAATCCTATGTCGCGAACAAATTTGCTTAAGTGCCTCATTAAGATGGCGTTTAAGGAAAACAGGATTGATATTTTAAGGGATATTTTCACTCTTTTTGAAAGTGCTGAACCCGGTTCTGAGCCACCTGATGAGAGCCTGGTAAATCAGGAAATCATCAATACCATAGGTATAGAGTTGCGAAAAAATGAAGAGGCCAGGGAGTTTTTAATTCCCCTGTACGCGCAATCAAAACTGGGGCAGCTGCTCTATTTTGAAAGCTTTTTTGACATGGATAGCCTGGTGCTTCATTCAGGTGATAGTATCAATTTTTACCTGGAGAATAAGCATAGCGACGAGGCAAGAATCTACGGGCATTTCCTGAAGTTTATGCAATACTTTCTTTCAGGAGAGCGGCCCGCATGTAAAAATGAATATGTTTTTTTTCAAAAATTTAAACTTCCCGAACAGATCGATCCAGCGCTGGCTGCTTATTATTATGGTGCCCAGCTAATTTATCAGTGTGCTTATGAAGCAAAAGCTGATCAAAATATGCTTAAAGAAGTTTTTCTTACTTCGGGCTTGTACTTCAAAAGGGGAACACAATCTGAGAAGGGCATCCCAATTTTTGAGTACATCCTTATTTACGCTTTGAATTATGGGTCCTGTTTTAAGGAGATTATCAAACTTTCAAATCTCACGATCCGTAAATATCGCCTCGATTCAACAAATCTTAGCTGGCGCCACCAGTTGTTCCTCTTAATTTTTGCCCGGGCATTGCTAAACAGCGGAGAAGTTGAAAAAGCGCTCACACTTTATAGAAAGGTGAAGCTGCAAAATATCCCGGTGAACTATAAGTATTATGTCAGATTGCGATCATCCCTGATTCGGGTTGAATTCCTGGTGTTTGAAAATAAGATTGAAAAAGCGCAAGAGCTTATTGAAGAAATGAAGACCATTTCACGGATGATCAGGCACAAGTATTTTTATGATTTAGCCTTATTGTGGGAAACTCAGCTTCACTGAGTTCCGATTTCATTACATTTTCCCCGTATTTCATTACAGCCGTCAGCGAGCCAATGTCCGATAATTTGCATCTATACATATATAGATAATATTTAAATTACGAAATCATGAAAACAAACTTTTTCAGAATCTCAGTCACTGGCCATCGCCATACTGGCCTTTGCGCTTTCCCTTACCCAGTGTACGGATTTGGCGGGATCAATTGAAAACGCAGACACCCTAGAAGAATTGTCAATCCGCGAGAAAGCAGTGGAATCCTGTTTATGCGGGAAGAGGAAAAACTGGCCCGTGATGTATACCTCTACCTTTATGAGATCTATCCCCTCAGACCTTTCCTGAATATCAGCAAAAGTGAGCAGGCTCATATGGATGCCATGTTATATTTGATCGATACCCTGAACCTTGTGGATCCGGTGGGGGATAATCCTCCGGGGGTTTTCCAGAATGAGGAGCTGCAGGCGCTTTATAATGAGCTTATCGAGCGGGGCAGCGAAAGCCGGGAGGAGGCCTTAAGGGTTGGTGCCCTGATCGAGGAGGTGGATATTATTGACATTCAGAGAGAACTGGATGAAAATGCTACCAATGAAGAGGTGATCAGGGTTTATACCAACCTGCTCAGGGCCTCGGGAAACCACCTGCGGGCTTTTGTGGGTGTGCTCGGGATCTATGACGTGGATTACGAACCGGTCCTGCTGGAGGCCGATCAGTTCAGGCAGATCCTTGATGATAGGGGATTATAATGCTAATAGGTATCCCGGATGGTCCTCACCCGAATTTCCCTGTGATGCCGGCTTTAAGCTCTGTTTCAAGGTGAACCTGGTCTTAGATTCACCGGGCAGGAGATCGAAATAGTTGTCTCGAGAAGAATCCCTTCTTCTTCCATGGAAAGATATACATTCTTTGGCCAGTACATCGGTGGTCAGTTCCAGCATAAATCCGTCCTCTGTTTTACTGGCATTGAGTGTGATATCGGGTTCAGGGAGATCAATCTCCTTGATGGGGGTAAAGTAGAAGTGGTTGGAGGCTATTTCCTTCCCATCTTCCAGGAGTTTTGCTTCCAGCAGTACCTCATTGTGCCCGGTGACTCCCAGCAGCTCTTTCACCGGGATCTCAAATGCAGGGCACTGGTATTGGCCGTTACATCGATTGTCTGCTCCTCGGTTCCAGCAGTTTCACCCGAGAAGTTAAGCAGTCTGAGGGAGAGTGTTGCCTTGAAGGGACTTAGCCGGTCGGAGACCACATGGACCTTCAGGATGCCATCCTCGTTTCGGGGAGCGATCAGATACTTCAGCAAAGGCCCTTTTTGAATAATATTGCAGGGCCTTCCATCTTACATAATAGTCGGTGCTTGACCAGGAGGCCACCGGCCAGCAGTCGTTGATCTGCCAGTAAAGGCTTCCCATGGTATAGGGCATGGCAATGCGGTGCCCCTCCATGGCCTTTTTTACACCCTCTGCCTGAAGCACATGGCTCAGGTAGAGATAGGATTCAAAGTCCACGGGCTTCCTGTAATCCCTCAGCATGTATGTCTCGATGGTAACATTCCCGATGGAGGAGCGCTGGTGGGATTGCATCACCTCGGAGTAGATATCAAAGTCAGTCTTCCACGGCATATTCTTTCACGGTTTTTATTTCAGGGAAAGACTGAAAGCCATATTCTGACATAAAGCGGGCCAGGTAGCTATGATAGTTTTCGAAGGGCTCCCTGCCCCACCATACACCCCAGTAGTGGCTGTCACCGTTGACCAGGTCCTCGGGGATCGTATCACCCGACTGTGGACTTGAGGCCCAGTAGAAGCGCTCGGGATCATGAGCAGCAACAGCACCGGGAAGCACATCCAGGAAAATATCCTTGTAAGCCTTCCACTGGGCATCAGCCCCTTCCTTATTTTCCAGCTTCGGCCTTTTCCTTCCAGCCCCATAGCCACCAGGCCGATAGTACTTCATTGTTCCCGCACCAGATGGCAAGGGACGGATGATTTCTCAGGCGTTTGATATTGTCAGCAGCTTCCATTTTCACGCTCTCAAGGAATTCGGGGTGACCCGGGTACATGTTGCAGGCAAACATAAAGTCCTGCCACACCAGCATCCCGTGCTTGTCGCACAGATCATAGAAAATATCCTTCTCATAGATTCCCCCTCCCCATACACGAAGCATGTTGAAATTGCTCTCTTTGGCGGTCAGGATGATCTTTTCATATTTCTCCGGACTCACCCGGTCCAGGAAGGCATCGCTGGGAATGTAGTTGGCTCCTTTCATAAATACCGGATGCCCGTTCAATTTGAAGAAAAATGAGGTGCCTTCCTTATCTTTATCCCTGATAAGCTTCCAGGGTACGCAATCCAATGTTGTGAGCAGATTTGCTGCACCCCTTCATCTGTTTCCAGGCTGCCTGATACATCGTACAGGTAGGCCTCTCCCAATCCGTTGGTCCACCATCGCCTGGGCTTTTCAATTTCAAAATCCACAGCATATATATGTGTGCCCTGCCCTGATCTCCACCTCTTTGGTGGCCTGAAAGGGACTGCCTGACATTCAATGGAAAGGGTGGCAGTGCCCTGCTTCGCCGATTCAATTTCAAAATATCCCGTCAGGCTGGCTTTTTCGTCGGACAGGCTGTTCTGTACGATCCTCAGGTCCGTGATCCTGGCGCCGTTCCATCCCTTCAGCCAGACGGGCTTCCATATCCCGCTGGTAACAAGCCTTGGACCCCAGTCCCATCCAAAATGACACTGGGCTTTCCTGATATGCGGACTCACATCCTTCCCACCCGGCACCTGTCCGATATCTGCCAGGTCATTATCCGAAGTTTCCAGCCTGTGGGGATAGTTGATCATATTTTTCTATGCCGGTGTTGATGGGTGAGTGAAAAAGGATCTTCAATTCGTTGGAGCCTTCCCGGATAATGTCCTTCACATCCACCTCCCACTCCCTGAACATGTTGTCGGCCTTCAGGATCACCTGCCCGTTCAGGCTTACATCTGCATGGGTATCGAGCCCCTGGAAGTAGCAGCACGATCTGCTGCTTATCCATGAGGCTGGCGGGCACATCCACAAGGGTTTTATACACCCAGTCCTTTTTGTCGATCCACTGAACATCATGTTCATTGAGCCTGAAAAAGGGATCTTCGATGATCCCGTTTCGGATCAGGTCGGTGTGCACACAGCCAGGAACAGCTGCCTCCATCCATTGATCCTTACCCATTTCGCTGAAAGTCCAGTTGTGTTTGATTTCGATCATTTCTTCCAGGTTCTTATTTGTGGTGTGAGCAGGAAAGTAAAAGTGCCAGGCCAAGGGCAGCTGAAATCTTGGAAACAATTGCTGAATATGTCATGAAGCAGGAGGTTGATGGGACTTAAAAGTAAGAAAAAAGTGATATATTTAATTGAAAGTGGCACGATATCAGTATATTAGTAGCACCCTAAAACCTTGAAACTGTGAAAAAACATTTATTAGCCCTCTCGATCCTGCTGTTTACTTCCGGATTTTCATTTTCTCAAAACGCATCCATCAGTGGAGTGGTCACTTCGTCGGAAGCAGCCGGGGGCCTGCAGGGAGTCAATATTGTTCATCAAAGCAGTGGTCATGGTACCATAACAGGTCTTCACGGAGAGTACTTTCTCGGAGATATTCCATCCGGAGAGCAGGTACTTGTCTTTTCCTTCATGGGATATGAGACGGTGGAGAAGAAGCTGGTGTTTGAAGCAGACAAGACCCTGGACCTGGACATTGAGATGACTCCGGGGAGCATTGATCTTTCTGCAGTAACGGTTGAGGCAAGGCGCCCGTTTTCGGCAGCCTCTTCAAAGGCAGTTCGTGATTTTGATTTAAAAGTAAGACCCGTGCGCTCGGCCCAGGATATGCTGCAGATGGTCCCGGGCCTGATTATCGCCCAGCATGCAGGCGGTGGCAAGGCCGAACAGATTTACATGCGTGGTTTTGATGCTGACCATGGTACGGATGTGGGGGTGTATGTGGATGGGCTGCCCGTAAATATGGTCACACACGGACACGGACAGGGTTATGCCGATTTGCATTTTATTATTCCGGAAATCATTGATGGTCTCGAGGTATTTAAGGGCCCCTATTTCAGCAGGTTTGGAAATTTCGGAACCGCCGGATCGGTAAGCATGACCACCACCGACCATCCGGATCACAACCTGGTCAAGCTGGAAGGAGGGATGTTCTCTACGGCCAAGGCCACCACTGTACTGAAAATTCCCACCGGACGGCACACACCAGAGCGCCTACATTGCCGGGCAGTATTTCCACTCCGATGGCGCAGTTGAAAGCCCGCAGGGATTTAACAGGGTAAATATCTTTGGTAAATTTCATACCCATGTCAGCCCAAACAGTGAACTTGGCCTTTCCATGGGCGCCTTTACATCTGCCTGGAATGCTTCAGGCCAGATCCCCCAGAGGGCTGTGGATGATGGGCAGATCACCCGGTGGGGTGCCATCGATCCCCTTGAAGGCGGGAACACCGGTCGCTACAATATTTCGGTGGACTACCATTTCATGGAGGGATACGAGCATGATTTCCAGATACAGGCCTTTGCCAGCACTTATGATTTCAGGCTCTATTCCAACTTCACCTTCTGGCTGAATGATTCCATTAACGGGGATATGATTGAGCAGAACGACCACCGGCAGATCATGGGGATTAATGCCCGTTACAGCTATTATAAATCTTTTGGGAAGGTAAAAGCCTTTACCAGGGTGGGGGGATCCTACAGGGGGGATCATATTGATCTGAGCCTTTGGCAAAGTCCCGACCGCATAAGGATGACCCCCCGCACGGATCATTCGGTTGTGGAAACAAATATGGCATTCTGGGTGGAGGAGTCACTTACCTTCAGTCGCTTTTTCAGGATGCAGTTTGGCCTGAGGGGTGACTATTTTGTATTTGATGTGACCGACAATCTGGACCCTGCTCTTGTGGCGGATGACGGGCTGCCCCATGGTTCAGGCTATGAACAGGCAGCCATACTGAGCCCGAACCTGAGCCTTGTGCTGAGTCCTGTCCGGTCCCTGGATATTTTCCTTAATGGAGGGACAGGTTTTCATTCCAATGATGCCCGCGATGTGATCTATGCCCAGAGCAGCGGTTTGAAAACCCTGCCCAGGGCCAGCGGTGCTGAGCTGGGGATCAGACTGGGTGGTGGCAGCCGCATCCTGGCCTCTTTTGCAGGATGGTATCTTCACCTGGAGGAGGAACTGGTCTTTGTGGGTGACGAAGGGACAACCGAAGCCAGCGGAGAAACCCGCAGGCTGGGGATTGATGCCGAACTCAGGCTGCAGCTGGCAAAGTGGATGTGGGCCGATGTGGATCTGAACCTTTCCAATGGCAGGTATGTGAATGAACCCGAGGGAGCGAACTACATTGGCCTTGCTCCCAGGGTGAGTTCCCAGGGAGGGA
Source organism: uncultured Bacteroidota bacterium (assembly GCA_963716765.1). Classification (GTDB taxonomy): domain Bacteria; phylum Bacteroidota; class Bacteroidia; order Bacteroidales. The sequence goes on from CAVQUO010000017.1 coordinate 68,879, forward strand.
TTAACTTCCAGCACCCCTCGGGTCTTGAGGGATCCTTCAGGTACCGCTATGTGGGAGACAGGCCGGCCAATGAAGACAACAGCGTGGTGGCCCTGGGACATTTCGTCGGGAATGTGATACTGGCCTACCGGATTAAGGGTTTCAGGATCTTTGCCCAGCTTGAGAACATACTGAATACAGAGTGGAATGAGGCCCAGTTTGACACCGAATCGAGACTTTTCAATGAGGCCGCTCCCGTCTCCGAAATTCATTTTACACCGGGAAATCCCTTCAACGTCCAGGCGGGAATCAGTCTCGAATTCTAATTTGTATATTGCATAAATGAGAATGAGATGCATTTTGGAGTTAAAAGGGATATTCCTCCTGAGCCTGACCTTGCAGCTTTCCGGAGTATTGCTTGCCCAGGAGAACACTTACCCTCAGTGGACCCATTATTATATTGATTCCGTTCTGCCAGGGGATTCCTGGGGAACAGGGGGAATTGCATTTACGGATTTTGACAGGGATGGAGACCTGGAAGTGGCCATATCAAGGCGAAACACCAAATCTGCCTACTGGTATGAAAGGACAAATGATTCTGTATGGATCCAGCATTTGATGGGTAGCGATGAAAGCCTTGACAATACGCTGGGCATGACTGCCATCGATATGGATCAGGATGGGTGGACGGATGTGATGTGTAATGGAGTCTGGTTCAGGAATCCGGGAAACCTTAGCGAGGAACCCGACACCCCCTGGGAGGCTTTTCTGATTGATGCGGGTGGCCATGATGTGGCCACGGCTGATATGGACGGAAACGGAGTCGACGATCTGCTGGTCTACGATGGAAGCAAACTGGCCTGGTACAATACTTCCGACAGCATGCGTGAAATTATTATTAGTTCGGGTCATCGTGATCATGGAGGAACCACTCCGCATGGTTACGGCGATATCAACGGCGACCGGCATATTGATGTGATCATCCCGGGTATCTGGTTTGAAAATCCGGGTAAGCTGTCGGGTGACTGGAAGCCTCATGCTTGGCTCTTTTATACCCATCCCCAAAGCATCCTATGGGCGTAGCATCCGCTCCTGGGTCACAGATATTGATGGAGATGGAAAAAATGATATTGTATATGGCCATTGCGATACGGGAGGCTCTCATGTTTACTGGGTGAAAAATATGCGCAAAGGAAAGAAGTGGAAATCCATGCAGCTGGTCGATCCTCCCACTGCAAGTGGCGATGTGGAAGGAACAGGATCTTTTCATTCCCTGGGAGTGGCAGACTTCAATCAGGATGGAGCCCTGGATATTTTTGCCGGGGAGCAGGAAGATCCCGACACCTATATGGAAGGAGACGGATTGGTGGCCATGAAACCGAGGGGCCTAAAAGAGCGTGGTGTGATCTGGTACAGCAATGGAGGAAAGATTCCGCAGTTTACCCCATATATCATTCATGTTGATAATCCGGGCTGGCACGATGCACAGCTGGGTGATGTGGATGGTGACGGGGATCTTGATATTGTAACGAAAATATGGAATGCCGATGGTCCCGATCTACCATCTTGATCTCTGGAGAAATGAATTAATCAGCGACTGAGGTCGATGCTCAATAGATCCGCTCTATCTCCTCACGGATGTATTCTTTTTATCCCAGGCGAAAAACCCGGTGGCATTAAATTTTTTTTGATGACCTTTGGTCTTTGATTTCAAAAATTCCATCCTGTCGGTAAATTCTTTCAATTCCGGCAAGAATATTTCAAGATCTATATTAATACAGTGATGAATTTGAAGACCTTAAAAGGTGATATCTTTGGTGGTGTAACCGCCGGTATTGTCGCACTGCCTTTGGCCCTGGCCTTTGGTGTGCAATCAGGATTAGGAGCAATCGCTGGTCTGTATGGCGCAATTGCCCTCGGTTTCTTTTCCGCTATTCTGGGTGGTACAAAATCTCAGATAAGCGGGCCAACCGGTCCGATGACTGTCGTCTCCGCAGCTTTTATTGCCGGTGCCATCGCCAACTTTGGAGGGATTGACAATGCCTGGGGAGTTATAGTTCTGGCCTTTTTACTGGCTGGATTGTTTCAGATTGTATTTGGCCTCTTGAAAATAGGGGAGTATGTAAAGTATATCCCCTATCCGGTTTTATCGGGGTTCATGTCCGGTATTGGATTGATCATCATTGTCTTTCAATTCTTTCCAGCCCTGGGACTGGAATCTCCATCAAAAATTTCGGAAGTTTTCAGGGAGCTCCCCAATGCCATAGGGCATTATAATCTCATGTCGATCCTTTTTACATCGGGTACAATCATCATCATCTATCTCTTCCCCCGAATTACCAAAGCAATCCCCGGTGCTCTGGTTGCACTCCTGATAAGCTCGGCCACAGCCTATCTCGCTGGACTTGAGGTGCCTTTAATCGGTGAGATCCCGGCCGGACTCCCTTCTTTGAAAATATCAGCACTATCAACACTGGGGCTTTCCGATCTGTCCTTTGTTATTATTCCTGCCATTGCACTTGCCGGTTTAGGGGCCATAGACTCCCTCCTGACTTCAGTGGTGGCCGATAACATGACCCGTACAAAACACAACAGTAATAAGGAGTTGATAGGCCAGGGAATTGGAAATATGGCCGCTTCCCTCTTGGGTGGGATTCCAGGAGCAGGAGCCACCATGAGAACGGTTGTAAATATTAAGTCAGGTGGGAGAACACGGCTTTCGGGAGTGATTCATGCAATGTTCCTGATGTTGATATTGCTGGGCCTGGGTAAATATGTTGCCTATATACCCATCTCCGCCCTGGCTGGTGTTTTGATTACTGTTGGTATAAGTATCCTGGACTTGAAGGGATTGAAGAATATTTTCAAAATACCCCGATCGGACGCTCTTATTCTGGTACTGGTTATTCTACTGACCGTTTTTGTTGATCTCTTACAAGCTGTGGGTATTGGTATGGTTTTAGCATCTCTTGTATTTATGCGAAAAGCCAGCATCATGGTTGAAGGAAACACCTCTTTGAACAAAGTTGATAAGTACGACAGGGAGATTCCATGGGAAGATGAGTCAACCCTGGCTCTGAATCTTTGGGATAAAGTCTATATCAAAAGATTTGACGGGCCCATGTTCTTTGGTGTGGCAGCCAAAATGCTGGACAGAATCAATAAAATACCGAAGGATGCCGAAGTAATTATCTTCAGAATGAAAAAGGTGCCCTACATGGACCAGTCAGGACTGTATGCTTTTGAACAGGTTGTTAAAGAGATGGATAAAGCTGGCATCATTGTCGTGCTGACCATGACTCAATCACAGCCTTTGTCACTGTTTCGGAAAACCAGGCTGGTACCGGAGATCATTCCTGAAAAATATCTGTTTGAAAGTATTGAAGATTGTAATCTTTGGTTGAAAGAGTTCCATGGTATGAAGATTGCTAAAGCCAATGCATGAGTTCATCCCGGGTTTACTGCACGGGCAGTAAGACCTTGAAGGTAGTTCCCCTTCCCTCCCTGGATTCTACCGAGATCTGACCACCGTGATTGCGGACAATCTGGCGAGAGAGACTCAGTCCAATGCCCGATCCTTCTGCCTTGGTGGAGTAGAAGGGTACAAAGATTTTCTCCAGTATTTCGGGTGGAATGCCGGTCCCGTTGTCGGAGACTTCCACCGAAATATGGTTCAGGATCCTTTTGACGGCTATCTCCAGCCTGGGCTCCGGAATCTTTTCAAGGGCTTCAAGGGCATTCTTTATGATGTTGATCAAGACCTGTTTTAACTGGGCATCGTCGGCCAGTATCGCCAGGTTTTCAGGTCCCAAATGAATGGAGCAGGAGACTCCCATTTCCTTGCAGCGAATCCGGTACAATCCGCTAACTTCTGCCAGTAATTCAGACACCACGATCTCTTTTTTATGCGGTTCGGGAAGCCTGTAGAATTGACGATAGTTTCCAATGAAGCGGGTCAGGGCTTCATTCCTGCAAGAAATGGTTTTCAGTGCTGTATGCAGATTGTCGATGGTTTGCTGAGAAAGCTCTTCCAGCTTTCTTGGTTGTCCGTCCTTTTCCAGGAGCATGATTCCTGTTTCGGTGAGAGAGGAGAGGGGGGTGAGGCTGTTCATGATCTCATGGGCCATGATCCGGCTGATGGTTTGCCAGGATTCCATCTCTTTCTGTTCAATCTCAGGTTCAATATCCTGGAAGGTGATGATCTTTACAAGTGCTTCACCAACTTTAACCGTGTTTACCAGGATTAAGAGCTGTTTTCCGGTAGGGCTTGAGGAGAGCCGGATCATCTTCCGGCCCGAATCGCCCATGGATTGTACCGCTTCGGAAAAACGGGGAGATGCTTTTTTAATGCTTTCCCACGAAGGCTTTTTAGAATTGTAAATCCCCAGGATGTTCAGAGCCAGCGGATTGATCAGTTCCGGCTCGCCCCTTTCATCCAGGGTGATCACTGCGGTATGGATGAGCTTCAGGATGGTCTGCAGGTACTGGTACTGGGTCTCCTTTTCAATTTTTGCCGAGGAAATCGCCGAGATAATGCTCTGGGCCGAATCGGCCAGGCTATCATAACCCAGTCCTTTGGTCTGCTCAATGATTTTCCTGTTAAAGTCTTCAGATCGGATAGAATCCAGAAGTGATTCAATGATTCGGTTGCTCCGGCTGAGGTAGTGGAAAAGTTCTGCCATCAAAACAAGCAGGATTAGAGCCAAAGCCAGTACAGAGAATAACCTGGCCTCCTTTCCGATGATCAGGGCAAGGATCAGCATGACCATGAAGATTAATCCCAGCCGGATCGAGATTCGAAGTATTTTCCTCTTAAATACCATACTTTTTCATTCTCCGGTAAAGGGCATTCCTGTCGATTCCCAGGTCGGAGGCTGCCTGGGTTACATTTCCCCGGTTGGTCAAAAGCGCTTTGCTGATCAGGAGTTTTTCATTTTCCTCAATATTCAGGGTGGGCCTGGGTGCTGTTGAACGAGCTGCTTGTTCCCAGCTGGTCGAATCTGAGCTGTTTGTCCTCACTCATGATCACTGCTCTCTGAAGTGGTATTCTGAAGTTCCCTCACATTGCCGGGCCAGTTGTATTGTTGCAGTTGCTTCATTCCCTTTTTACTGATCTCCATACCAGGACGGCCATATTTGCGGATGGCTTCCCTTAGAAAATGACTTGCCAGGGATGGAATATCTTCCACCCGTCTCCCTCAGGGGGGGAATCACCAGTTCGATGGTATTCAGGCGGTAAAGCAGATCCTGCCGAAACCTTCCCGATTCCACCATCTGGTGTACATGGGCTGGTTGGTGGCTGAGATGAGCCTGATATCGATGGGATTTGTCTTGTCCGAACCGATCCGCTTGATGATTCTTTGCTCCAGTACCGTCAGCAGTTTGGTCTGCATGGTAAGAGGCAGGTTACCGATTTCATCCAGGAAAAGACTGCCTTTTTCGGCCAGTTCGAAACGACCGGGCTTATCCTGTATGGCTCCTGTGAATGCCCCTTTCTGTGTCCGAAAAGTTCCGATTCAAAAAGGGTTTCGGGAATGGCTCCCATGTCCACGCCCATGAAAGTTTCACTCTTTCGAAGAGAATGACGGTGAATGGCGCGTGCCACCAGCTCCTTGCCGGTTCCGTTTTCACCCAGGATCAGTACGCTGGCATCGGTGGGAGCAATGATCCGGATGGTTTCCTTCAGCTTTTTCATGACAGCCGATTCCCCGAGAATCTGCATAAAGGGCAGGTCATCGTCACTTCCCAGGGTCGCAGCCACATTGCGGTATTTCTCCTTTTCCTGCCGGCTCTCTTTCAGCTTTATGGCCGATAGGATGCTGGCATGAAGCTTGGCATTTTGCCAGGGTTTCAGGATGAAATCAAAGGCACCTGCCTTTATTCCCTTTACAGCCAGGTCCACATCTCCAAAGGCGGTCATCAGGATGACCACCACCGCAGGATCTTCTTTTTTGATCTTTTCCAGCCAGCCTATACCTTCGGTCCCTTCGGTTTGTCCACGCTGTGAAAGTTCATGTCCAGCAGGATCACATCAAAGCTCTCCTTCTTTAAGCCTGGGCAGGATCTTTTCAGGATCGGAAAGCATGGACACATCAAAGTCCAGTTGCTCCAGCAACATGCGTGCGGATAGCAGCACATCGGGATCGTCATCAATGATCAGTATTTTATCCTGCTTCATAAGCTCAACTATGCTGTGAATGTATGGAATAATGTCCTCCCGGGCAAACTGCATTAAAAACGAACAGCAAGATGCTTCAAAAACGAGCAATTAAGAGTGGGGAACGCTTACTTAAAAATTTGCAATAAGCTTTAAAACAGATAGATGTATTTGATGGCATAACGATTGCAAAAATTAGGCAAAACGCATCCCCATGGTAAAGCATTACTTCAAAGTCACTTTTCGTCACATCCGGAAACATCTCCTGATCTCCATACTGAATATCGCGGTCTGGCCATCGGAATTGCCTGTTTTGTATTGATCATGCTCTATGTAAATCATGAGCTCAATTACGATCGGCTTCAATGAATCATTTTGATGATATCTACCGGGTTGCGGTGGATGCCAAGATTGGAAATACAGTGATCAGACAAACCTGGACCCCTGCCCCCATGCCTGCTGCACTGTATGATGAGTTTCCCGAAATCAAGGCTGTTACCCGTATCGCGGACTGGCCACAAACCATTCGGATTGGTGATCGTTTCTATAATGAACCGAAGGCAGCCATGGTGGATTCTTCCTTCTACCGATATTTTCACCCTCAATTTTATGGAGGGTTCCCCTGAAAAGGTGCTCAATGAACCCGGCCAGGTACTTCTGGACCGGAGTACTGCCTGAAAGTACTTTGGGGATAAGTCGCCATGGGAGAGGTGACTTATGATCAGGGATACCATTGCATTTACAGTAACCGGGGTTTATGAGGATATTCCCGCTCAATCACATTTTCATTTCTCTATGCTGATTTCGCTCCTTTCCTGGGAGGGTCTGTATAACAATCCTGAGTGGTTTGCCAATAATTTTGAAACCTATATGAGGCTGGAACCAGGATTTCCGGAAGAGAACTGGAGGCCAAGTTTCCCGCTTTCGTTAATAAATATCTGTTTGAGCGGGAATATGGTGAATTTTCCGATGAGGAGAATTTCTGGGAGCTGTATCTGCAGCATATCCGGGAGATCCACCTGGGATCGGATCTGAACGGGGAGTTTGAGCCCAACGGGAACCTTGCCTACATCCGGATCTTTTCCGTGGTTGCCTTCCTGATGCTGATCGTGGCCTGCATTAATTTCATGAACCTTACCACGGCCAGTTCCTCCATCAGGGCCAGGGAGGTGGGAATCAGAAAGACCAACGGGGCCAGCCGAAAGGGACTTCAGCAACAGTTTTTTAGCGAGGCAATCATTGTAAGCATCCTGGCCCTGATCCTGGCCATGGGTCTGGTGGAATCGATCATGGGGCCCTTCAGGAATTTCACCGGCAGGGAGATCAGCTGCACTACCTGGATAATTTCCTGGTGATTCCTGGATTGCTGGGCCTGGCCATCATTGTGGGCTTGTTTTCGGGTAGCTATCCGGCACTCTATATGAGTCAGTTTTCTGCCATTGATTCACTTGGGATTTAAAGGCGTAAAACAATCCAGGAGCTGGTTCCGGAATATCCTGGTGCTTTTCCAGTTCTCAGTGGCCATCTTTCTGATTGCTGCCACCATTCTGGTGCAGAAGCAGATGCACCTGATTATGAATGAATCCCTGGGCTTTAATAAGGAGCAGGTAATCCTGGTGAAATATGCCCACTATCTGGATAATCCTGAATCTTTCATGGATGAATTGCGAAAAAATCCCTGAGATCATCCAGGTGTCAGCTTCTGCTAATGTGCCGGGTGATAAGATCACCAACTGGGGATTTGGAGCAGAGGGGGTGGAAAAGAGTTTTAGCCTTAATGTGAACATTACCGATGAAACCTATGCTGAGACCATGGGCCTGGAGATGGTGGAGGGAAGGTATTTCTCGAAGGACTTTCGTGCGGATACGGCGAAAATTGTGCTCAATGAAACTGCTGTTGAACTCCTGGAGCTGGAAAATCCCATCGGTCATATTACCTTATATGTGGAACGACAGGGACATACCCTTCGAGGTGATCGGAGTGGTGAAGGATTATCACTGGGAGTCGAAACATATGGAGGTCAGGCCCCACGCCCTGATGCACCTGGGGATCGGGGAAAGGGAACCTTCTTACCTCAGTGTGAGGATTGCCGGTAATGACTATCAAGGGAATGATCGAATTCCTGCAGGAAAAGTGGGAGGAGGAGATCAGCGAGATTCCCTTTGAATATGATTTGCTGGATCGAGCATTATGAAGAGATTTACCAGAATGAACAGCAAACCAGGTCCCTGCTCTATATTTTTGCAGCCATCGCCATCTTTATCTCCTGCCTGGGCTTTTTGGCCTGGCCTCCTTTATGGCCGAACGCCGAACCAAGGAGATTGGGATCCGGAAAACCAACGGGGCAACCACCAGTAATATCCTGAGGTTGCTTTCCGTGGATTTTACCAAGTGGGTACTGCTGGCCAATCTCATCGCCTGGCCGCTGACCTGGTGGGCCATGAAGAAATGGCTGGAAAGCTTTGCCTACAGGATCGAGATCCCTTACTGGGTATTTCTGGTGGCCGGGATCATGGCCTTTATCATTGCCCTGGCTACGGTAAGTTTTCATGCCATCAGGGCAAGCCGACAGAATCCGGGAATGTCACTCAGGTACGAATAGTAAGTCTGCAATCTGCTAGGTGCCTTGCACTAAATAGGATCCAAGGGACTCTTCGGCGGAACGAAGCAAGGCAGTGGCCTGACGGTTCAGGAAGAACCGGACCTTGTTCCGGAATCCGGGAATGATCAGGCGGTCACCCCGGAGCATTCCATTCACAGCTTTCATTGCAATAAGCTGGGTGGCCATGGAATTGATCTCTCCTGCAAGTCCGTCAAATACTTCAAATTCCTGGATCAGGCTTCTCATGGGGACCGGATGAACCATACTCACCGAAACCCCGGTATCTTTTAATTCATCATCCAGCTCTTTTGCAAAGGCATACATTTTACTTACCGATATGCTGCATCTCGGCATTAAATTGCTCCTTTTTGAAATGGAAAAGGTATGATGTGCTGAATATAGGAAGAAGAAGCTCCTTCATATGGGGAAGCAGACCCAGGTAATCAAAGCAGCGCCCCTGAACCGGGTCAGAAAATCTTCCTGTGCAATTTCAGAAATGCACTTGTTATGGGCTACCGACCAGTCACAGGTAATGTTATTGATCAGGGCCCGAATTTCATAGCGTTTCCGAATACTCTTCGGTGAAGAGCCAGTACTGACTTCCTGGTCGGCCAGGTCAAGTTTAACGGCTTCAACCTGTACATCTTCCTTCAATTGCAATTCAATGGCAAATCGCTGCAGATCCAGATTGGTGGTGGAAACCAGGATCAGGTTGCACTTTTTCCGGGCCACTTCACGGGCCAGGGCCCTGCCCAGTTATCCTTCTGCTCCTAATATGAGTGTGTAATGTGTGTTCAATGTATTTGGGGTTTTACTCATAACTCTATATTAAAGACAGAAAAAATTGAAAAAGGATGCGTGAAACGCGTTAATTAATTGTTAAGATGCAAGAAGAGTGCCAAACTCCCGTCCATTTTGGAGTTTTCTAACATAAAGTTGGGGCTTTTTCGAAAGTTATTCCTAATGGAGAAAGAGCGCCAGGGCTGAAAAGGGGCAGTAAGTTTTAACAATGCCCTGTGAGTTATTAACATGCCGGGTTTACAGCAAATCTGATCCATGACCCGGCTGCAAACAGCACCGGTTTTTCCGGTGGAAGGGCAGGATCCGATGCCATTGAGCTCATTCACGATGGATTGGATCAGGGGCATCTGTATGTGTTCGGGTGGGCTGATGGATATGAACTCCTCCTTCCCATCCAGGATTAGGCTGATGGGCTCAAAACTAAAGATGGAGAAACTTAGCTGGCCTGCTCTCTCCGGTAATAAGGACCCGGTCCTTCACCAGGGAAGCGGGAGTTATAAAACTCCAGCTCCCGGTGACTTGTATCTGGTCGGGCAGGGTGATAACCGCTCCGACGGTATCATCAGCTTTGTAAAGTCCGCCACGGTTCAGCGAATGCCCGGTGACATGGAGCGGATCGCCGAAGATGTAAAAAATAATATCCAGTGCATGACAGCCCATGTCGTGGAAATTGCCGCCACCCGAGATTTCCGGGATCACTCTCCAGGGTGGTTTCGAAGGATTTTTTTCTTCCTCTCTGACAGAGAAGTACTGTTGCATGTTGATGTGCAGGACCTTCCCAATGTGTCCCTCATCCACAATCTGCCTGATCTTCAGGAAATAATCCAGAGAGCGACGGTAGTAGGCCACGTAAACCGGGACGCCTGCCTTTTCAGCGGCCTCATTGATCATGCAGCATTCGTCATAGTTACGTGCCATGGGCTTCTCAATGTAAACCGGCTTCCCTGCTTTGATGCAGGCCAGGGCATATTCGGGGTGCGACTGTGGGGGAGTGGCGATGTACACAGCATCCACTTCGGGATCCAGGATGACATCATAGGGATTCGCATGGCAAGATTGTATTCCATGTCGCATTGCGTAATCTTCTGCCTTCACTGGCGTGCGGTTAGCCACGGCCACCAGTTTTGATCCCGGAATCTTGCTGAAAGCGGGTCCGCTTTTACGTTCAGTCACGTTTCCAGTGCCAATCATGCCCCACTGTATTGCTCGATCACTCATGTTATGCTGTTATAAGGAGAGTTTATGGTTTAAATTTAAGGATAGATTTTGGAATGCATGAGTTTTGTTTTTGATTAATAGAACAGTTCGTATCTTGGACTTTTCAATACCCTCAAAAGACATATCATTTGAAAAAGAAAGCTATTATTATGGTTGCGGCACTTAGTTTGAGCGGACTGTTTGCATATTCTCAACAGGCCCTGTGGGGGAAGGAGGAGATTCATATCTCCGGACATCCACGAAAATAAGACAGTTACATTTCGCCTGTCGGCCCCCAATGCAAGGGAAGTGAAGATCATGGGCGACTGGATGCCTCTTGAAGGCTGGGATGCCGGGATCAGCAGGCCATGGAAAAGGAGGAGAAAGGTATTTGGAGCTATACCACCGATGATTCTGGAACCTGAACTTTACAGCTACGCCTTCCTGGTAGACGGCCTGAGGGTCAATGATCCAAACAATGCCTTCCTGAGCAGGGATATTTCAAGTAATACCAATATCTTCATTATTGACGGTCCGTCGGCCGATCTTTATAAAGTGAATGATGTACCACATGGTACGGTATCCAGGCGCTGGTATGATTCACCCGGACCTTGAAATGAACAGGAGAATCACCATCTACACGCCCCCTGGATATGAAAGTACCAGGGAGAAATTCCCGGTTCTCTACCTGCTGCATGGGGCAGGGGGGGATGAGGAGGCCTGGATGGAACTGGGCCGGGCTTCACAAATTATGGATAACCTGATTGCCAGTGCTAAGGCAAAGCCCATGATTGTAGTGATGCCCAATGGGAATGTTTCTCAGGGCGCTGCGCCCGGTGAGGGTGTCCGGGGCTTTTATAAACCCCAGTTTATGGTACCGGGAACCATGGACGGTAAATTCGAGGAAACCTTCATGGATATCATAAATTTTGTGGAGGACAATTACCGGGTAAAGGCTTCGAAGGCAAGTCGGGCAGTAGCCGGGCTATCCATGGGTGGATTTCATTCCTTGCATATTTCCAGGTATTATCCGAATACCTTCGATTATATGGGCCTTTTCTCTCCAGCCCTTTTCACTACCCAGGATGTATCTTCAAAGGTTTATGAGGATATTGACGGGACCCTTCTAACCCAGAATGGAGAACGGATACCAGCTATATTGGATTGCCTGCGGGAACACAGACTTTCTCCTTCCGAATGTTACAGCATATTCGCGAAAAGCTGGATGCCATGGGTATGAAATACACCTACCGCCAGAGCAAAGAGGGACATATCTGGAAAAACTGGAGGATCTACCTTTCAGAGTTTGTTCCCCTGCTTTTTAACTAGGCTTTATTGACCGGCCAGCCAGTTTATGGATTGCTCCAACAGTTGTTTGAATGCAGGATTTTCATAGGCCAGTTTGTCATGCCCCAGCATCAGGTATACAAGGGTGGACTGATCGCTCTTCTTGGTCCATCCCACGAGGGGAGAACTATCAGGATGGTCTGTTTTCAACAGGGGCAGAATTCCCGGAGCCAGGGTGATGTTGGAGTAGCCCTCATCGTGAATGCTAAAGTCCTGCATGCCCAGGGTGATGGGATGCTGGCTATCCACCACCTCTATGTCCATGTCTATGTCGTGTTTGTAGTCTGAAAGAAGGGAGGTATCAACTCCGGGTCCGGCCATGACATACTTTCCTCCAAGCATCTCCATGTATCCATCCCAGACTTGAAAGGAGCAAAGCGCATGATGGAGGAAGAGCATGGGTTTCCCCTCCATGGTCAGATTCTGAAAAACCAATGAGTCAGCCTCTGGCAGATCTCGGCATGTAATCATAAAACACCAGAACGTCGTAGGCGTCAGTTTTTCCCAAGCGCATCATCTCTATGGCCTCGGGGTAATAAACCGAATCCATTTCGACACCATTCAGTGGAATGAAACAGGTCAAAAAATTCTGTTGTATCAAAACTGTGACCACCCGCCACTACCAGTATATTTACGGGATTTGTGCATCCCATGAATGAGAAAAGGAGAATAATCCCGGCCAGACCTGCATTGCAGATTTTCATCATAGTCCGATGCAATACAATTTCTCGGTCCCCTTCATCAGGTAGGCATCACCACTGACAGCAACGGATGACCAGAATTTGTCATCCAGCTTATTCTCGTCTACCAGTTCAAAGCTTTTCCCGGCCTTGAAAATGCGTGTAGTACCTTTCTCATCGGTGAAGTAGATTTGATCTTCATACACCCAGGGAGATGCCCAGGTGCCGGCCACACCCTCAATCTTCTCCTGGTAGACCTGTTCCCCGGAAGCTGCATCCAGGCAGGTTACGGTGCCACCCCTGCTGCTGACCAGGTAGATCAGGCCCTCGTAAAGCAGCGGTGAAGGATTGGCCAGGGAAGAAGCCGAATCGGACCACACCACGCCCTCGCTGGAGCTTTCTCCCTCCAAGGGAGTAATGTTCCCTTGTGCACCCGCCTTCACACAAAAGAAAGTACCCGGAATATCCCGCCATGCGGTATTGCCCAGGTAGATGAAATCTTTGTCAGCCACCGGCGACGGAATGTTGTAGTATCCCTTCACATCCAGCTCCCAGAGGACTTCTCCGGTGAGCGGATCATAGGACCGGGCTGTTTTGCCTCCTGTCACAAGTTCAGTACGCAGACTGTTTTTCCATATCATGGGGGTGCTGTAATTGGTCTTTTCAGCCCGGTCGACCTTCCAAATTTCATCTCCCGTTGCGGCGTCAAGTGCCACCAGGAAAGAGTTTTCCTCGTTATCAACCTGAACATAGAGGATGTCCTTATATACCACCGGGGATGAACCGGTTCCCCAGTCAAAGAGGGTTTTAAAGGCACCAAGGTCCTTTTCCCAGAGCAGTTCTCCATCCAGGCTATAGCAATAAAGGCCGGTCATCCCGAAGTAGGCATACAATCTTTTACCATCCGTTACAGGGGTTTCAGCCGCATAGTTATGGGCCCGGTGTTTTTTTACCCTGGGACTTCCCTCAAAGGCCACCTGTTTCCATATCTCTTCCCCGGTTTCCAGGTCCACACAGCTTACTTCCCAGCGGTACACTTCAGATTTGAAACTTTCGTCCTCTCCTTCCTGGGGGGTCCCTTGCCCGGGTTCGGGTTCAATATCTACTTTTACGGAAAGCGATGATGCCAGAAATACCTTCTTCCCCCAGATCACAGGAGAGGTCCAACTGTCTCCTTCCACCTCGCTGGTCCAGCGAATGTTCAGATCCTCCCCCCATTCCACCGGCAGGTTTTTTGCTTTAACGATCATGTTGGTTTCCGGACCCCTGAACTGGGGCCAGTTGGTGGTGCAGGATGACAGAATGAGGGCCGTCATAATAATTGTCCCGGCCAGGGTCAGTGTTTTGGATGTCTTCATTTTCATGCTTAAAATTGTATACTTGTTTCAGAACCAGAATAAGAGATGATCTGATCGGGATTCTTCTTGAAATCCAAGGCTTTGGATTGTTCCTTGCCCACAAGAATCACCCGGAACTCTCTTTCAATTACCATGCCCTTGTAGGACCCTTCACGTGGGCCAACGACCAAAGTTTTTGAGGATTCCTGGTAGCTTATTTTGATTTTTGAGAAAGCACCTTTTTCATAATTGTAATTTACTCCCTCATCCTCATAAAGAGTGAATGTGGCATCTGCACCGGCATATACATATAGCGTGATGGGCGCATCCGGTTTTTCTCCCACATACTGGATGTCGGGTCCGAAAGGGAAGGATGGATCCGGCCTTTACATGAATGGGTATTTGCTCGTAGGGTGCCGCTACTGAATGTGGGTTTCCCCCGGGGATATATTTACCTGTTTCGAGCTCATACCAACCTGGCCCTTCAGGAAAATAGATCTCTCTTTCCCTGGCTTTGTATTCATAAACCGGTGAAATCATCAGGGAAGGACCGAACATATACTGGTCGCTGATTCCTGTAACCCTTGCATCATCAGGAAAATCCATTACCAGGGCCCGCATGATGGTGTAATCGTCAAAGTGGACCCGCCCGGCCAGGGAATAAATATAAGGCATGAGTCTGTACCTTAACTTGTTATATTTCACTATAGACTGGTAGGCCGGATGCTTTTCGGGAGCAAGGTTAAACACCTCCCTGTAGGGGAACTGACCATGAGAACGGTAGAGGGGAACAAAGGTACCGAACTGGTACCACCGTGTGTTCAGTTCACGCCATTCTTCCAGATCCTCACTTCCTTCCTGTGCCCTTTCATAACGGTGCTCCACGCAGAATCCGCCAATATCCATGGTCCAGTAGGGGATTCCCGACAGGGCAAAATTCAAACCTGCCGAAATCTGAGCCTTCATATCCTCCCACCGGGTACCAATATCGCCGCTCCAGGTGGCTGTGCTGTAGCGTTGCAGGCCTGCGAAGCCAGAGCGTGTCAGCAGGAAAACCCGCTTATCGGGGTTCGTATTTCGCTGACCCTTATAGATTGCATCGGCATTAACCAGAGCATAGGCATTCAGGAATTCGGTTGATGAGCCCAGAGCTGTAGGCCCGGAAAGCTTTTTTCGGTATTCAAGGCTTGCATTGGAAAGGATGTCGGGTTCTGATGCGTCCATCCACCAGGCATCGATTCCAAGGCAGTAGAGCTTCTCATTCATCTGCTCCCAGAACATTTTACGGGCATCGGCCGAATAGGCATCATAGAAGGATCCCATGTATCCTTTGCCAATCCAGTCCCGGATGCTGTCTTTGATGGCCTGCTGGTAGATCCATCCATTTTCATCCAGTGCCTTATAATTGTCGGTTTTGGGGTAAAATTTGGGCCACACAGAGATCATCACATGGGCGTTCATTTTATGGATATCATCCATCATTTTTTGAGGGTCAGGAAAACGGGTTGGCATCAAAGACATGACTGCCCCATTGGTCCTCTTCCCAGTAGGACCAGTCCTGTACAATATTATCAATGGGGATCTGCCTGCGGCGAAATTCTGCCAGGGTACCCACAATTTCTTCCTGGGTTTTGTAGCGCTCCCGGCTCTGCCAGAATCCGTAGGCCCATTGAGGCATAATGGGTGCCTTCCCGGTGAGGGTACGGTAGCCTCCGATGACCTCGTCCATATTGGCTCCATGAATGAAGTAGTAGTCCATTTCCTGTCCCATTTCCGACCATAGGGAAAGCCGGCCCTGCTCTACAGGGTCTAGAGGGCCAAGGACTTTCAGGCCGATATAGGATACACCCCCGTCGGGTTTCCATTGAACCGACAGCGGGATCCGCTTACCGGCTTCAAGGGTCACCCTGAACTTATAACGTATTTGGATTCCATGCGGTACGCCATCTTTCGGGAACCACCTCTACGCCATCCACAAATACTTTGGTATAGCCCGCATAATAGAGTTTAAACTCGTATACACCTGATTCCGCGGGCTCAATTTCACCCTCCCAGGTGATGAATGATTCACCAAAGGGGAAACCTTCCGGAAATTTTTTAATGGTCTCAAGGTTTTCATAGTCTATTTCAGATTCGCTTCGGACTGTGAAGATCTCCCCGGATGCAATGATGTAGCTTGCTGTGAGCCCTCCCTCTTTTCCCTCGACATCAAAGAGACTGAATTGAGAGAGTTCCTGGTAGTCCCTGATATCCCCGAATTTGGTCAGTGAATAGTTGTCCCAAAGGATGCCGTAGTTTTTGTTGGACAGGACAAAGGGAATAGACACCTTGGTGTTGTACTGATAGAGGACCTCGTTTTTGCCCTTGTAGTTCCATTCATCACTCTGGTGCTGCCCAAGCCCGAAGAAGGCCTCATCTTCGGGAGATTCAAATAGCTGCCTGAAGGAGTATCCCGTGGTATGATCCGCTTCGATGGGTGTAAAGCTTTTTCCCCCGCCTTTTACTTCCTGAAGAAGAATATTTCCCTGGCTGTCCTTAAAGGTAATCTGTCCGTCAGAAAGGCATACAATGGCGCTGATCGATTGGGTTGAGATTTCCACCATGTCATCTAATTGATTCACTGAAAAAGGGACTTGTGCACCACTTTGAGGTAGCACCGACAAACTTGTACGTTCAGGAAAGTTTTTTTCGGGCACTGCACTTACCCTGAAGATGTTCTCCTCCTCCACCTCGATTTTGATCATTAGCGGACCAGATTTTTCTGAAGGAGGAAGCGAGATAATAATGCCCTGTTCAGTTTCCTGATAACTTCCCCTGCCACAGGAAAGTAACAGTGAAAGGATCATGAAAATTGAGAAAGTGAAATGTTTATTGTTCATTGGTAGACTTTTAAGGATCAACCGACGATGTCCACACTTCTTCCAAAGGGGGAGATGGCAAATCCGGCCAGTTTGAAATGCTGCATGCCCCAGGGGATTCCTATGATGGTGATGGAGAGCAGAAATCCGAAAACAATATGAGTCAGAGCAATCCATAATCCGGCGATAAAAAACCAGATGATGTTCAAAAGGGTAAAAAGACAGCCCGGCAGTTCTCCTTTGTTTACCTGAAAGGTCCGTCCAAAAGGCCAGAGGCAGAGGGATCCGATCTTGATCATCTGGAATCCAAAGGGAATGCCGATGATGGTGACCATCATGGCCACTCCGCCCAGGAAATATCCAATGGCAGTGGCCAGTCCGCCAAACATAAGCCAGATCAGGTTTCCAAGAAAATTCATAATTCAGCCTAAATATATAAATAAATATGATTGAAACTGCCTGAAACAAAAAGAGGCTGTCCCGAATGAGACAGCCTCTTAGATATATTTTAATACGGGATTGTTATTGTGCTGCAGTAACGATAACCATGCGCAGGTTGGCAATCAGGTTAAAAGTGGTGATGAGATCCTGGTTGGCAGCAATTTCACTGATGGGTGCAACGGCCAGGGTGGTTTTCACTTCCTTCAGATGATCTGAAAGCTCTTTCAGTTTCTCAAAGGTGGTCAGATGCAACCATTCCTTCCAGCTGATCCTTCTGCTTCTCAAAGGCATCAGCACAGAATACTTGTGGAAGGATTCAGCTGGTTCAGGTAGATCACCAGCAACTCCCTGATATCACCTTCCTGTTCCTTGGTCATATCCTTGACAGCCATTTTCTGTTTGAGCAGGTTGCTGGAAATATAAACCTTTTCAACAAAGGAACCGGTCAGAAAAGCGGTATGAACAAATACCATTTCCTTTTCATTGTTGTATTTTTCACTATCCTTCAGCAGATTATTGAACAGCATGGGAGATGGTATCCCTCTTCATGGTAGTACCTTCCAGGCTTTCGATGGTCCATGCACCGAATTCAGATTCAACACCAATGTATTTGGCCAGTTCCTGTGCAGCATGCAAAGGAGAGGTACATGGCTTCTCAGTTTCCTCCGTAAAGATGATAAAGGATATCAGCCATATAAATACCCAGGTTGGCAGCAGCAATGGGATAATTGAACTTGTAGCTGTGTGCACTGTAAGGATCATTGGTCAGCACATCATAATATTCTGCATTTACCATGTCCAGGATATTAAAGATCTGATCCACCTGTTCAGGTTGGGATCTATGGCTTCGGCAGCTTTGATATAATCTTCAATGTTAAAAGTGTATCAGATTGCTTGTTCCTTGCTTCTTATTACTTCCACAGGAAGAGAGAATCAGGAGTGGAAAAAACCAGGGCCAGTGTAATTTTTAAATACTTCATTTTCAGGTGTAATTTAGGTTATACTGAAATAGGTAACGAATATAGCCAATTATTGTTTATTGTAAAATGCAAATAGAGAAAAAAAGAAAAGCTGCCCTGGCGGACAGCTTTTCAAGCCCTAAATCTAACCCTATTGTTAACCTAAATGTATTGTAAAGTTGTGTTATTTATTTCACATAAAACATGAGATTTCTCATGTTTGCAAGCAATTGCGATCAATCGGATTTTACAGTTTCTTATGAATATTTTCTGTGACCACATGACCGTCGAACAGCTGAATGATCCTGTGAGCTTTTTCAGCATCATTGGGTGAGTGTGTTACCATCACGATGGTGGTTCCGTCTTCGTTCAGTTCGGTGAGCAGAGCCATGACTTCGGCGCCATTGGCCGAGTCCAGGTTACCTGTCGGCTCATCCGCAAGGATCAGTTTGGGATTGGTTACAACTGCACGGGCAATGGCCACACGCTGCTGCTGACCACCTGATAGTTGCTGGGGAAAGTGGTTTTTCCGGTGACTGATTTTCATCCGTTCCATGACGGTCTCCACTTTCTTCTTGCGTTCGGAACCACTCATTTTCAGATAGAGCAGGGGCAGTTCAATGTTTTCATACACGGTGAGTTCATCAATCAGGTTAAAACTCTGGAATACAAATCCAATATTTCCTTTACGAAGGTTGGTCCTTCCTTTTTCTTTCAGGTTGGCCACCTCTGTTTCGTGAAATACATAGGATCCACCTGAAGGATTGTCCAGCAGTCCGAGGATATTCAGCAGGGTTGATTTCCCGCATCCGGAAGGTCCCATAATGGCCACAAATTCTCCGTCTTTAACTTCAATATTTACATTGTTCAGTGCAGTGGTTTCGACTTCGTCGGTGCGAAAAACCTTTACCAGGTCAACAGTTTTAATCATTAGGATGTGTTTTTATAAATGATGGTGACTCAAAAAACAATTGATATGCCAAAGTAGGTAAAAATCAGTAAAAGAGCAATAGTATATGTTTCATGAGCCAACTACAAAGTGTTCACTTTTGAGACGCATATGTTCGTTTACGAACATGCGTACACTTCCTGAGGAAACTATGTTTGCCATTGCGTCTCTCATAACTAATCATTATGACGAATGGCAGGGAAAATTGTTACAGACTGATCTGCTATTCCGATCCTTACAACAATCTCCTCTGCAATGTGCAGGGCGGTGGTCAGGGTCTCCAGGTCGCCGTAAAGTTCTCCGTTGGCACCTGAATGGTGACTGCGGCCGATGATTTCCATCACATACTCATCTTCCGGATTGTGCAGGTCGATGATGGCCAAGTAAACCAGGGCAGGCTGACAGGAGGTTTTGTATTCCTCATCATCAGGGAATTTGTTGTTGGTCCAGAATTCGTTCCAGTCCCAGGTCTGGTTGATTTCAAAAAGCACCCTGAATTTTCTCAGTTCCACGGCTCATCCAGGCGGGTATGCAGGATGAAGCTTTTGTCCGGGTGTGGGACCGGTATAGGCATCAGGAATCGGATTCGGCGGGAGTGGGCAGATAAAGTCCATCCTCGGCTTTGATTCCCCTCTGGTGCGACCAGTAGGGCAGTGCAGCCGGTCGTCGGATTTCTCCGGGCATCCAGAATCCCTGGATGCATCGCCATGTTGAAAGACCCCCTTCCCGATGGATTCTGCCACATAAAGGGTTTGAATAAATTTCCCCGCTTCACTCTCAACCCAGATGGCCATCAGGGGATGGTTATGTCCTTCACCCCTGATCATTTCAATCTCCAGTTTGGGACCGTTCCCATTGGGATTGGAGGTAAATCTGATCAGGAACTTCGTCTACCGGAACCTTCGAGGTGGTACATGAAAGTGGCGAACATCATCAAAGCAGCTAATCAGAGACTGTTTTTCATGGCTCTGTAGTTTAAAATTCAATGATGATTCCAATGGTCGGCAAGCACGGTTCCCACAGCTGGATTCCAGCTCCTTCAAGCGGTAGCGTTGCAGCTCTGGCGGATCAGAAGGATTTTCAATAATCGGATTACCTTCTGCATCCAGTTCCTGAACCAGGAAGGTAGCTGCCGGTCGTTTTACTGTTCAATACATTCTGAATATCCAGGTACAAATTAATGGTTATTCGCGAAAAATACCACTCTTTGTCAACCCTCAGGTCCAGCTGATTGAAAGGATTCATACCTGAGCTGGTTATACTGGTTGTAATCCGAGGCCGGAAATCCGGTCACATCCCAGTAGTCAACCAGGGAGGAAGTATAATAATCATATGGTGTATAGGGCTGACCACCCACAAACCTCCATTTGAATCCCAGCTGCCAGTTTCCCTTGAATTATCGGAATCCATAAATATTCAGCAGGTGAATGTTGTCCCAGGTGGTGGGAATCCATCCCAGGGGTTTGAGCGACTCCTTTTGGGGCAGGGTTTCACTTCTCACCAGGGTATAGGAAACGGTCAGGTTGCGTTCCAAACAGATCCCTGTTCCGGTAAAGGAATTCAGCTCCATAGGCCCTGCCCTGCGGCAATGGATTCAACGGGCTCGTTTCCATAGAGGCCGAAATCGGCACCTTTGCTGGCCAGGGAGATGGAATCGACCAGGGAAAAGGGATAATTGTTGTATTTTTTGTAGAAACCTTCCACGCTGAATTTGGAGTCGGCATTGGGAAGCCACTCAATGCCGGCCACAATATGGTCCGACTGGATATACTTCAGATTCGGGCTTATTGACCATCATCACCTTCCGGACTCTTATAGCCCATGGTGGTATAGGCCGGCATCTGGTAAAATCGACCGGTATTGAAGTTCAGGTACCATCCGTCGGTGAGCAGGAAGGAAGCTGAAAGCCTGGGAGAGAGCTGGTTCATGATGTTCTGCATGTCGTCGTTAAAGTTATTGGCATCGGCCCGCAAGCCAAATGAAAGCACCAGTCTGTCTGCCAACAAATCCTTGCTCACCTGTCCGAAAAGGCCCCAGGAGAACAGATCGAAATGCGGACTCATTGTCGAAGGTGACCGGCTGCTCCCAGGACAAAGGTTTTATTGATAATTCCTGGCGTAGAATTTGGCGTATTCAAGATTGGCCCCATAATTTACCCTTAATCCGCCCTTGTAGATGGAGGTATGTTCATAGCGAAACTTATTTTCAATTTCATCCGAGTTGTAGTCCAGGTTCAGGAATTGATCTTCCATGATGTTATCCTGGTATTTGAGCGACTCATTGTGCAGGTAGTTCCGGCTCAGTACCCAGGTATCGTAGCCTTTTTTCCGGAAGTGCTTGTAAACGGCCCCGATGGCATAGCTCCACTGGAAGCTCTTCAGGAATGTAACCCAGGATAAACTGTTGCTCTTCTGTTTCATTGGCTTCCAGGTTGAGGTTGTTGTTGTCGTAGGAACCGATACTCACAAAGGTGATTTCATTTTTCTCATTGAACCTGGTGCTTCAGCTTTAAACTGATAATCATTGTATTTGGGAAGAAAGGGAAGCTCCAGCAACTGGAAAAGGAATTGCAGATAGGATCGCCGATAAGAAGCGATGAAAGGTGGTTTTTTCTCCAATGGGTCCGTTCAGGGTTACAAACAAGATCCGAAGCTCCCACGCCTCCGCGAAAATTCAGTTTCTCCTTGCTTCCATCCACCTGGTAAAGGTCAATGACCGAACTCATGGTATTTCCCTTGTTGGCCGGAAAGGCACCCGTGTATACAGATTCACCTCCCTCAGGAAATCGGCATTGATAATCCCCACCGGTCCGCCCGAGGCCCCCTGGGTGGCAAAATGGTTGATATTGGGAATTTCAATCCCATCCAGGTAGAAAATGTTTTCAGCTGGGTCCTCCACCGCGAACGATCACATCGTTTCGGTTAGCAGGAGTGGATGCCACACCAGGAAAGGACTGGATCACCTTGGAGATGTCACGGTTTCCTCCCGGACTTTTTTCGATTTCCTCGATGCTGATGCGCTGTAAGCGAGACAGGACTCTCCTTGATTTTTCTGAACTGAGAGGCTTTTATAACCACTTCTTCCAGCTGCACATTGGCCTCCTCAAGGGGAATTTCCAGGAAGACTTTTTTAGCATTGGTAACCTGTATGGCTTCGGATACATAGGGATCAAATCCTATGGAAGAGACCCTCAGTTCCACATATCCCGGTTCCAGGCCGGTAAAGAGAAAATTACCATCCAGGTCACTGATTGACCCGATGGAGGTTCCGAAGATGGCCACGGTGGCAAATTCAACAGGCTCTCCGTTTTTGGCATTAAAGATCCTCCCCTCCAGGACACCCTCCTGACCTATACCCGAGAATGGAAGCAGAGTGATCAGAATAATCAGAATTATATGTTTCATTGTCATTATTGCTGGTTTACCTTAGCAAAACGTAAGAAGGAAATTATTGTTCATTAGAAAGTAAAAAAAGTTAAACAAAATCGTTACCATGCCAGGAAGGGGTACTTTTCCTGAAGTGCAGCCCGTTTTTTTTCTTGCTTGCTTAGGCTCTTTTGATGGGCCTCACCCTCTATATCATTGGACCGGTGTTCCTCCATCCTGATCAGGGGTTCCAGTTCACTAATGATGAGTTGTGAAGCACCGGATATCAGAACCCTCAGGAATATCTCCCAGATGTAGCGGATGCCAAAGGAACCCAGATGAAGCAGATCATCGGCATAAAAACGATAGTCACGCATTTCGTCCATGGCTATCTCATAGGAGGGAAAGTAGAAGATCTTTTCCGGGTACTGCTTTACCAGGGCTTCACCCGCAAGCAGGAGGGAGGCCTTGCTGAGCTGATTCCCATGGGCCCCGTCTTTCCAGTGACGTACCGGACTCACCGTTAGTAATATCTTTAATTCCGGATTGTAAGTGAAAAGTTGAGGGAGCAGATCGTTGTGTAGTTTAATAATCTCTTTGACTGAGAGCCGGGTCCTGCTAAACTCCTGGGCAGGAATTTTATGGCAATTGCATACTACTTCTCCACTCGGCTTATAGCGGTAAACCCAGGCGGTCCCCCAGCTAATCACCAGCAGGCGAGCCTGTTTCAGTTCCTTTTTTGCATTCAGAAAAGCATGATTAATTCCATCCAGGCACTTTTGCTTGTCAGGTGATGAAAAGCCCGTGTAGTGGTCAAAGGAAAACCAGAGTCCGTTTTCATCATTGAGATCTTCCTCCAAATAGGCCTCCTTTTGCATAAGCGCTCCCACCTGCCGGCAAAGCGAAGCAGGGTTATAGGTGACGCCAAAGGGGTTAATGGTCGTGGGGAACATCCATCTCTCCATGAGCCTTCCGATGTTTTCGGTGAAGCACGAACCCATGAATACCGAGTGGGCATGATGATCAATCAGGAAAGGGTATTCAGGGAGACCCACCTCGGTAATAAGCTTCATGTCAATGCGCATTTTATGGCTTCATAAAAGTTATCTTCCAGGCACCTCGGAAATCATTCAGTGCATAACCCGTAGCCAGATCATTGGGGTAGAGTGCCTTTATTTTTGTTAAAACTTCTCCGGGAATCTGTTTAGCCGGATCTCCATGACATTTGAGACAGGTTTCCATGGCCATTGTAATGGCCTGATAATATTCTATCCGATCGTCAAAGAAATATACTTCCGGATGAATCAACCCGCCCTTCTGATGAGCTAGCTCATATCGCTTTAATTGATCTATTTCCGTTTCGCCCTGGGGCATGTCTGCAGGATTGCGGTATTTTGAAGAAATCCGCCTGATCTGACACTTATACAATCGGGACAAGCTATCCTTTAAGGGCAGAGCAAGTATATTGCAGAAATCGATGGCATATCCGGGGCCACCTTTGTTGATGGCAACGGAGACATTCTTTAATAATTCAGCCTGGGCCTGGCTGGCAATTTCTTCACCCTTTTGAAGATATTCCTGCTTAAGAGATTCTTCATTTGGCATTGTTTGATTTTCTCCTCTCCCTCCGCAGGAGGAAATAAAAACAAATATTAATAAAAGGCTTACAAAACGCATCTTACAGATTCTTAGTTGAATTACTTTTGGTAAGATACTTCAATTTTATAAAAACTGGACGAGATTTTATAGGATAAGTTCAGCGTTATCGAGGGGACTTCGGACATTAAATTTATTTCTGTTCAACACATGGGTATATATCATGGTCGTTCTGACGTCCTTGTGACCCAGCAGCTCTTGGACGGTTCGAATATCATACCCATCCTCCAGAAGATGGGTGGCAAAGGAATGCCGGAAAAAAGCTTTCGTGGCGATAGTGTTGCTTCAGGTCTCCCGAGCGGGGATCCAGTGCAGGTTTGCTGGCAGGAAATATGTGTTGCCATGCCGGTTCCATCGCCGCATTTGGATACTTTCTTTCGAGAGCTGCCGGTAATGAGGCACCCCTAAATTGTGTCACCAACATGTTTTCTTCCAGCCTGATCTTTGATTTTTCAATCTGTATGTTTAACTGTGGAATTAGCAAGCGAGGAAGGATCGTTCTACGGTCATTGTTTCCCTTGCCTCCGCGGATTATAATTTCATTAAGGCTGAAATCGATATCTTTTACCCGAAGATTTAAGCACTCGGATAATCTTAATCCCCCGCCATATAATATTGAAGCCATCAGGTGAAATTCGCCCTGAAGATTTGAAAGCACTTTCAGTGTTTCATCACGACTCAGCACCACGGGGAGTCGCTTCCCGATATGCGCACAGGTAAATTCAAAATTATCCAGGCTTATCTTTAATACCTTTTTATACAAAAAGACCAGCGCATTTAATGCCTGGTTCTGAGTAGAAGCAGAAACCTCTCTTTCAACTGCAAGATAACTCAGGAAGTCCGTAATTTCCTTTCCCGCCATCTCATTGGGATGTCGTTTATCGTGAAAGATAATAAACCTGTATATCCAGTTGACATAGGTTTTTTCAGTACTGTAACTGAATTGATGAGTGCGAATTACCTCCCTGACATAATTTAAAAACACTGAACGGTTCATCTTCTGACATGCTTATTCTGATTCACTACAAGTTCAAACCATTCACCTTGGTTAATGCGATGAGTTCGCAATAATCTGCTTGCTAGCTTCTAGTTTTTTCATAACTTGATGATGAAATTGCCACGAGATTCAAGTTAGGGATTCGCCCATAATTTTAACCAGGATTGCACATGTTACCCTTAAATGTGTTTGCTGAAAGCTTCCAGACCAGACCAGGAATACTAAAAACCTGCGAAACTCTGGAATCCAAATAATGTTGGGCAAACCAATACTTCAGTGCGTGGCATATTAACTTTGGCACCCTCAAAATTATATTTCGTGTGAGTGGTGTGGCGAAGCGGTGACAAATTAAGAGCAAAAACCAGTGATTTCCCTGAAAGAATTATTCGAATAAATTTCAGTCCCCTTCAGCACAATCAATCACCCTTTTCAGCCATTACAATAGAATAACCAAAAACCAGCACCTTACCCTGCCAAATGCAGTAGAAGATATGTTAGGCATACACAAAAATGGAATACAGAATTTTGCATATTGCTTTCTTTCTGAACAAATATGAAATCTCTGAGTCGTGGTAATAAACGAATCGATATCAATTACACGAAAGCCTGAATGGATTTGGGAGTACTGGATGGATGTTACCAATGACGTTCATTGGCGAAATGGGATTACAAAGGCAGTTTGGACATCTCAGCCCCCATATGGAATTGGGTCAACAGGCGAGCATACTCATAAAGATATGGGAGTAATGAGCTGGGAAGTTACATCGTTTCATGATGGCAGCAGTTTTGAATTCATCCATACAGCAGGTGGGCTCAAAGGGTCGATCGCATTCTTTAATGTGGAATCGGAGAACAATGGTAGCAGGGTTAATGTGCAGATGAGAGTGTCCGGACCTATTATCATGCGCGTCATGATGCTTTTCATGGCAAGTATTATGCGCAAAGGAGTTCGGGGAGATTTACATATTCTTAAAGAACTTATGGAAAATCAGAATACCGATGCCTAACAAATCACTAAAGCCGACCGCAACGCATGTCACGCGCTTTGCCAAAAAAAAAGCAAAGCGCGCGCCACGCTACGGCGGCTTACTTCCACCGTTCTATTACCTTTTATAATTCGATTAAATAAAGTAGCAAAAGGCAATCCGGAATATTGATAATTCTAATTTAAATACTTACCTTTGACGTTAGTATCGTAACGCATTAGTATGCTCAGGTCATTCGGGTCAAAAGAGACAGAGAAAATATGGGAAGGGATTAGGTCCTCAAAGTTGCCGCCTGAGATTCAAAAGTTAGCCAGGAGGAAGCTGAGGATGATAAATAACTCTGTTGATCTGAAAGACTTGCGAATACCACCCTCTATCAGGCTAGAAAAGCTAAGCGGCAATCGCAAAGGCTATTATAGCATTCGGATCAACGATCAATGGCGCATCATTTTCATATGGGATTCGGGACACGCCTTAGAATTAGAAATTGTGGATTATCATAAATGATATCATGGAAAGACTAGAGAACATACATCCCGGTGAAGTACTGCTAGAGGAGTTCATGAAACCTCTTGAGATAACAGCATACCGGCTTTCAAAAGACTTAGTGATACCTCAGACCAGGGTCAGTGAGATTCTAAAAGGTAGGCGGCGCATTTCGGCTGATACAGCGATAAGGTTAAGTCGGTATTTCGGGAATTCCGCGAAATTCTGGTTGGGACTTCAAGACGATTATGATCTTGAGGATGAGCTTAGCAAACGGAAACCCGATTTTCAAAGAATCAAGAAAAGAGAGGAAAATGCAGCATAGCGGAAATAGAACAAATCACTAAAGCCGACCGTGACGCGTGTCACGCCCTTTGCAGAAATGGCAAAGCCCGCGCCACGCTACGGCGGCTTAGTTCCACCGTTCCGCTGCCAAACATAAAAATCGTTAAATAGGTTTATAAATACTTAAATAATAGGGATATAATATCCAGATGCTTCAACTTAGTACGGATAAATCATACGATTATTAAAAAGAAACCCTATGAAAAGTCCAAACCCAAGACCTGGATCCTTCTTCGTTATTCTTCTGATCGTTGGCTTCATCTCTTCTTGTTCCAAGGATGAGTTCCCACAATATGAAAATATCCATGAACTGGTAAACGAAACTGTATCCAGGGAGCATATCCCCGGAATGATTGCTGCCATTGTGGATTCGTCCGGTATTTTACAAATCGAATCGGCCGGCGTTCGAAAAATGGGATCATCCGAAACAATTACCCACGTGGATCATTTCCATTTGGGTTCCTGCGGCAAAGCGATGACCAGTGCACTAATGGCCATGCTGATCGATGAAAACAAACTTCAGTGGGAAACAACATTCATCGAAGTGTTTCCGGAATTAAAAGACACGATTCATCCCGACTATGAACACATCACACTTCATCAATTATTGACACACCGGGCGGGTATTGAAGTAATCCATCAGGCCAGCTTGCCGAACATGATAACCCGGATATCAAAGAGAGACGGTATCTCTACATGAAAGATATCCTGAAAGAACCCGGTCAGATTAACGTTGGTGATTTCAATACTCCAACATGGGCTATTTTATCGCCGGGATAATGGCCGAACGCGTTACCGGGAAAAGCTGGGAAGAGTTGATGGAGGAAAGTATCTTTGAACCGCTTGGAATGAATTCCGCGGGATTTGGACCTCCCGGAACGACCGGCCTGGTTGACCAGCCCTGGGGACATCGCAAAGTCGATAAGGTTTGGCAACCCAGTCAAACGGATAATCCCGAAGAAATCGGACCAGCGGGAACGGTTCACAGTTCCATTGAAGACTGGGTCAGGTTTTTGACACTCTTTCTAAAGCAGGACGATACAGTGATCCTAAAGCGACGACAGATTGAGAAACTCATTGAACCGGTAGGCAACTATGCCTGCGGATGGTTGGTTGAACAAAGGGACTGGACCAATGGAAATGCCCTGTTTCACAATGGAAGCAATGGCATGTGGTATGTTGCTGTCTGGGTTGCTCCAGAAATAAACCGTGCTTTCATCGTAGGAACAAATGCATTTGATGATCATACAACAGAAATATTTGAAGATGCAATGCGCAGTCTTATTTCACTGGATCGAAACAACTAACTGGCAAGCAGCAGAACAAATCATTAAAGCCGACCCGCCTGCGGCGGGCGGCTTAATTATACCGTTATACAAACTGATATAAAGAGATAACAATGGATTGGAAAATTATGATGCACAACGACCGGTTTCCTAGATCTAACAGCTATAGTCCAGAATTTGTAGCTAAAAATCAGATGGGACCAAACTCTCTCTGGCTTATGGAATGGCTTACAGAGAAAATTGAGGTCAAAGAAAATATGAAGGTTTTAGATCTTGGTTGTGGCCGCGCCATGAGTTCTATTTTTCTGGCTAAAGAATTTGGCGCCACGATATACGCAACAGACCTTTGGATAGATGTAAGTGAAAACCAGAAGCGCATTATTGAATTTGGCCTGGAAGATAAAATTATACCAATAAAAGCGGAGGCGCATGCCCTGCCCTTTGCCAAAAACTTTTTCGATATAATCGTTGCAGTAGATTCCTACGGGTATTTCGGAACTGATGATCTATATCTATCTTACATCACCAGCTTTCTAAAGCCGGGAGGAATTATAGCTGCGGCTTTACCGGGTTTGATGCAGGACTTTGACAATTTTAAAGTTCCCGAGCATCTGTTAAAACCTCAGGAAAACGGTAGTGTTTTTTGGGAACCTGACTGCTTTACTTTCCACACAAAGGAATGGTGGTTAAGTCATTGGGTGAAGACAGCTTTGGTTGAAGTAGAAGCCAATGACACCTTAGAAGATGGCTATAAACACTGGGCAAAACAGGAGAAAGCATTGGATATTGCAGGCTTCAATATTTTTCCATCAGTTGAAGAAACACTTTTAAAAGATGCCGGGCAATACATTGGTTTTGTACGTATTATTGCTAGAAAAAATAAGGCTAAGACAGAAGAATCCCTGCCTCATCCATGGCAATCAGAATTTAGTTCGGTTTGTCGCTCTGTTTTTAATGAGAGAGATAGCAGAAAAAATGTATAACAAATCACTAAAGCCGACCGTAACGCGTGTCACGCCCTTTGCAGAAATGGCAAAGTCCGCGCCACGCTACGGCGGCTTAGTTCCACCGTTCTGTGAATTAAATGAATAGAATGTTCAAACATTTAGAAGATATCGATAGAAAGCCAAAACCTTTTGAGTTTTATACAGCAGAAGAATTATGGAACGATCAGCATACCTCTGAGTGCATGCTTTCGTACCATCTTAACAAAGAGATCGATGTGTCGTCAAGAAATGAGGAGTTCATTGACCAATCAGTGGAATGGATAATATCTCATTTTAATATCAAACCAGATACACATATTGCCGATTTTGGATGCGGCCCAGGCCTATATGCAAGCCGGCTAGCTAATTATGGTGCTACCGTTACAGGAATTGACTTTTCGGAGCGGTCAATTAAATATGCTCCGATAAGGCGAAGAAAATTGGTTTATCTATCGATTACGTAAATCAGAACTACCTTGATTTCAACACAGAAGATAGTTTTGATATCATAATAATGATCATGTGTGATTTGTGCTCTCAGCCCATCACAAAGAATGATCATGCTCAGTAAGTTCAAATCATTACTCAATCCAGGAGGACTCGTCTTGCTTGATGTTTATTCCCTGAATGCATTCAACAAACGTAAGGAATCAAACTTATATGAGGAGAATCAGCTAAATGGGTTCTGGTCTAAAGAGAAATACTATGGATTTTTGAACACGTTTAAGTATGATGATGAAAAGGTAATTTTAGATAAATATACAATCATTGAAGCAGCGAGAACGCGAACCGTGTACAATTGGCTACAGTATTTCTCTTATGAGTCACTACATAAAGAATTCGCCGATGCAGGTTTTGTGCCACAAGAAAAATTCGGTAATGTGGCAGGTGCACCATTTGATGAATCAGCTCCTGAGTTTGCAATTGTTGCAAGGAAATGAAATTCACAGAACAAATCACTAAAGCCGACCGCATTACGCATGACACGCGATTCGCGTTCAGCTGCAACTAACACAGAAAAAAATATGCAAGCCAAAGCCCGCGCCACGCTACGGCGGCTTACTTCCACCGTTCGGCTTATAAACCGCAAGATGAATTTAGAAAGATTGGAAAACTCCACGATAAATCATTCTTTGACATCATTAATAGTGATTTCAAACTAATATGTGTGATATATGTCGAAGAATGAAATTGTTAACCCCCAATCAATAGACCAGGGAACCTTGGTCTAGTGTTTTCGAATTACGTGGTTATTTAGTTATGCTTGCGGCTGATGTAGCCGAGATCTTCAATGTTGAGACTAGGGAGATCGTGCAAAACATCAAGCGAAACAATGAAGGATTTCGCCCAATCTTTCCAGAACGTTACGCTTTTCAAATCAACAAACAGGAATTGGCTCATTTGAGATCACTGGGAGTGATTTCAAAGCCTGGGCGCGGTGGGGCTCGGGCTTTGCCGTGGGTTGTGACTAGAAAGGGAGCAATACGATTAGCAACAATCATGAAGGTGCCAACGGCAATGGACGCGGCAGATGTTTTTGTAGATGTCTTTGACGAAGTGCTGGGTCAAGTTTTTCAAGGAGAAAAAAATGATTCAAATCTCAAATCCATCTCGAATCGCTCCTGATGAAGAACAATTAAACCAGGCTAGGATAGTACGATCAAAGATTGCTTCCGCAATAGAGAACTTATTGAACACTGTGATCGACACAGATCACAATACGACAGTAAAGGATGAGCTTGGGGATGTTGCACAAGAAGCCGTAGCTTACGTAAAGGAATGGTTGCGAAGCAAGAAGGTTGGAAATGAGAAGATTGAGGCAGAAACATACCTTCTCCTTGAGAAGGCTCGTGATATGTACGAGAGACGTCAGTCCGAACTTAGCGAGTGCAGCGCTTGATCGAGAGCGTAAGGTCTTAGAGAATCTCGAAAAAAGAATCGACATCGTTGAGAGACTCTGAAAATGCATAATCAGTTAGAACCCAATGCTGTTGTGAATATGGTCGGGCAATATTTTAAGCAACCTTTGGAACCGCCAACATTGTAGCATTAGCAATCATAGAAGCCGAACAATACGCTGGAACCGACCTCGTGAATTCGGCGGCTTAGTTCCACCGTTAGATTGGCAGCTGGAGCGTCTCGACGATACAACACAGGCACTTTACAAGGGCCGATAATCAATTTTGGAGGAATGCTATGAAGATCATACTTTTTGGAGGAAGTGGGGAAGTTGGTGGAGCAGTTGCTTGCGAGCTGCTTAAGAGCGATGTATGCTCTCAACTGACCCTGCTAGGCCGACGAGCCATATCCACCATGCAAGACGAGCCGAAGGTCAAACAGATCGTGCTAGACACGAGCTCAGACAACTTTGAAGAGGAAGTCAAAGAGAAAGCACAAGGCCATGACGTTGCCATCAGTTGCATTGGAATCGGAAGCGGTACTGCTTTCATGAGTGAGGAGCAAATGTTGGAGGTCGAGGTCAATATGTTGGGCAAATACGCGAGAGGTTGCAAAGCCGCTGGGATCGAGATCTTTGAGCTCTTGACCGCCGTTGGTATAAAAGAAACCCACGCAGCCTCGAGAATCAAGGGCCTTCGGGTGATGGGTAAAAAGTACAGAGCAGTGCTTGAGGTCGGATTTGAAAAACTGGCTGTTTTCAAGCCAGGAATGATCGTGGGTAATGCACATACTCCCCGGTGGCTCACCGTCCTTACTCGCTTCATACCGGACTCCATCGGCTGGGGGAATATCCATCAGGACGAGGTCGCACAAGCCTTTGTAGTTCACTTGGAATATGGTGTTTCCCTGCAAAACGAACCCATCGTCTCCTATGGGAACAAGGATATGAAACTGTTGCTTTTAGATCGACGTGGAACATAGCACACCCAATGAAGCTGGAGGCACAGATCGCAGCGCTATGACAAAACAGGTGAGAGTATTGAGACAGACAGCGCTCCATCACATTAATGAGAAGATACAGTCTAGCCAAGAGTGTCGTGTTCGTAAATTCTTATGGCTGAATCGACTGCAATCTAACAAATCACTAAAGCCGACCGTGACGCGTGTCACGCCCTTTGCAGAAAAGGCAAAGCCCGCGCCACGCTACGGCGGCTTAGTTCCACCGTTATATGCCTATTATGAACCACTGACATGGGCCTGGAGTGATCAGAATTAGTAAAGTCATAAGGTATTTGATACTGGTGCTTGGGCTCCTGGCATACACATTTTCAGGTCTCAACTGGAATGTGGGGATTACTGCCTGGATTGCTCCGGCACTATTGCTTTTCTATTCCAGAAGCTCAAAATGGTCAGGACTCCTTTTTCTGTTTTTGGGTTTGGCCTTTTGCTCTGCTGTATCAAAGACCGCTGAAAATGTATCAGGAGTATTCATTATTTACATCACTACTGGACTATCCTATGGATTTTTATATTGTTTGCCCTATTTGATCGATAAACTCGTGGTAAAAAAGGGTGTAAAGTTCTATTCCACTCTGATCTTCCCCTCTGCCGTCGTGTCAGTCGAATATGTGCTCTCACTGCTTATCGGGATCTGGGGGAATGGTGCTATTTCACAGTTTCACAACTCGAACCTTATTCAGATTTCCTCAGTTTTCGGAGTCTTTGGCATTTCTTTCCTGATAGCCTGGTTTGGTTCTATCCTGAACTGGGTGATGATATATGGGATAAAATCCAAAAGGCTTTGGACGGGACTTGTAATTTATGGGACCGTACTTATTTCGGTATTGCTTTTTGGCGTTATCCGGCAAAAATCATTACCTGAAGCTGAAGATACAGTGAAGGTTGCTACCATTGTGGGAGTAACAGATATTCAACAAGTCTACGAGGATTGGGAAGAAAATATCATCGGTTTATCAAAGAACTATTCCCAAGAGATTCCTGCAGAAATTTATTCGGACTCATCAGACTTGGAGGCAATGATTAATAGAACAGATAAAGCTTTATCTAATGGAGCTAAAATTGTTGTTTGGAATGAGATCTCACTGCTATTGATACCATCACAGACAGGGTCTTTAGTCGAAAAAGTAAAGGATTTATGTGCCAAATATCAGGCCTTTGTTCTGATAGCCGTGCTTGAAAAGAATGCAGGAGATCTACCCAAGCCGTTCAACAACATTTCCATCCTTGTCGATCCTGAATGTCAAATCTTGTGGAATTATCAAAAGTATAACCTGAGTCATGAGAGGTTAGTAACAAATACAGGAAGTGGTCTCGTTCCGTTTGCTGATACAGAATATGGCCGTATCGCAAATACCATATGCGCAGATCTGGATTTTTCCACATATATTTCCCAGGTTGGGAAAGAGTCCGTTGATATTCTTCTGGTGCCGGCATTTGATTGGGAGGAGGTGACACACTACCATGCCCACATGGCTTCTTTTGCAGCGATACAATATGGTGTAAGCATTGTCAGGGCCAATGGTAAGGGCATTACGGCTCTTTATGATACCCGGGGTAATATAATAGCGCAGAGCAATACATTCAAATCTGATAAAAAAGTCACTTTCGCAGAATTGCCGATTATCAAAGCTACATCAATATACTCTTCGATTGGAGACTGCTTTGTCTATGTATGGATGGTGTTTCTCCTGATAATGATTGGGCTTAGATTTTCAAAAAGGGTAGGCATATAACAATCCACTAAAGCCGATCCGTCTGCGCCGGACTGCTTAGTTCCACCGTTCTACCCACCATAAACCATCCATTAGTAGCCTGTTGTCGAGTTCACATAGTAATGAGCAACTATTGCATGAAAAGCAAAAGAAGACACGACATAGATTGGATCCGTGTTTTAGCATTTGATGTGCTGATTCTCTACCATATCGGAATGTTTTTTAATACCTGGGATTCTCAAGTAAAAAACAACATCACAATAGACTGGCTGGCATATCCGATGCAGTTTTTAAGTCAGTGGCGGCTACCCCTTATATTTGTGGTATCGGGTATGGGAACACGGTTTGCCCTCTCTTATCGAACAGGTGGTCAATACATTAAAGAACGATTTATCCGGCTGTTTATTCCATTATTGGTCGGTATCCTGGTTATCGTGCCACCTCAAGTGTATGTGGAACGATTGGCTGATGGCGAATTTTCGGGAAGTTTCTGGGCGTTCTATCCACATTTTTTTGAGCCCATTTATCCTAAAGGCAATTTAAGTTGGCATCACTTGTGGTTCTTGCCCTATTTACTAGTGATGTCAATCGTTGCCACACCGGTTTTCTTAAACCTTCGCCGAGATAATAATACTTTTTCGCAATGGTTGCGAAAACGCTTAACTCAATCACCCTTTTACTTATATCTATTCACTATTCCATTGATGGTGGTAGAATTCACCATGGAACCTATATTTCCCATCACCCGTGCTTTTATCGGCGATTGGTATGCTTTGGTTTATTACTTTTTATTATTTGTCTCAGGATTTGTTTTAATTACAATTGGTCAATCGTTTTGGAAGGCAATTGATAAAATAAAAGGCATTGCACTGATTACTGGTCTCGTGAGCTTTCAGTTGTTTTGGTGGCTGTGGACTACTCTTCAAAGTCATGTGTTGCTTCCTGTTCTTAAGATTATATTGATGTGGAGTATTATTCTTGCCGTTTTCGGGTACGGTGCCAAATATTTAAATAAGGCTAGTAGAGTCTTAGAATATAGAAATGAGGCAGTGTATCCCTTTTATATTATCCACTATACCATTATTGTTCTTTTGGGTTTTTGGTTGATGAACAACCCAATGCCAGTATTCTTAAAGTTTGTGATAATGATTGTTGGCACCTTCGGAGGCTCATGGTTGTTTTTTGAAATTATAAAGCGAGTGTGGCTTTTAAGGCCGTTGTTTGGATTAAAAAGGAAGCAAATAAGATTGAAATAGGTGATAGAACAAAGAAAAAGCCGACCGCTAATGCGGCCGCTTAGTTCCACCGTTCTGCGGATATGAACTCAAGACCATCACTAAACAAGTTTTTATATAATAATGGAAATTGATCCTTATGCACTACAAGACCAAAGAAAGTGAAACCATCCTACTTGGCCGCCTATAAGACAGCGATGAACTCATGGCCGGTTCCATGGGAAGAGATCGAAGTCTCGAATCGATTTGGGACGACCTATGTTATTGCCAGTGGCCCTAAGGAAGCTCCACCACTCGTACTCCTGCATGGATTCTTTACTACCCTGCTCCTGTGGGCCCCGAACATTGCTGATCTTAGCAGATCGTATCGTGTCTACTGCCATTGACATCATGGGAAACCGCAATAGAAGTGTCCCCAAGGAACCAATCGGCACCTCAAGATAGACATTGTTGAGTGGCTCAATGAAACACTCAATGAGCTGAGGCTCAATAGAGTATACCTGGCAGGAATGTCTTTCGGAGGTTGGCTGAGTATTAACTTTGCACTGGCCGAGCCGGAAACGAGTCAGGAAACTCATACTTATCTCACCGGCAGCAAGTCTTCTCCCTCTTGTAAAACAGTTCATTCCTCGAGCAATACTGTCTTCGTTGCCTCCGAAGAAATTCTGGTTTTATTCCTTTATGGGTTGGATGGGCCTTAAGCGTGGACCCGGTCACGAATTTTCCCAGAGTTTACTGGATATGATGTGGCTTGGAGGCGAGAATATCAAAATGTCAGCGGAAACGATGCGTGTTATGCCTACTGTATACTCAGACGAGGAGCTAGGTGCATTGAAAATGCCAGTACTGCTACTGATTGGTGAGAACGAAGTGATATACAATCCCACAAAGGCCTTGGCTCGTGCCAGAGGATTAATTCCTGATCTAACTGGAGAACTGGTGCCGAATTGCGGTCATGATATCAGCTTCAGTCAGCATGACATTGTTGATGAACGAGTGCTCACGTTTCTTGAGTGCAGATGTTTAAGGACAGAAAAAAGCAATAGTATCACCGCAGAACAAATCACTAAAGCCGACCGTAACGCGTGTCACGCACTTTACAGAACCGAGCGAAGCGAGCTCATGAGTCATCGCAGGTGACGAATAACGGCAAAGCCCACGCCAGGCTGCGGCGGCTTAGTTCCACCGTTCCACGCAATAGTAAGGACAAGTAGAGATTTTAATGATGTATATACAATTTCAATTTAGCGGCATGAGAAAACTCAGCAATCTGAAGCTTCGTATTATCGTATTTTTATTCCTCTTCTCATTATTGGGATGTATGCGTACTGTTGGGCAAAACAATAGTTTAGATTTGGCTTCAATATCTACAGGGAAAATATATCTCTTTGGTGAACGTCATGCCGTTGAAGATATCCTGAAAAAAGAGCTCGAGATCTGGGGAGATTTTTACAATAATCAAGGATTTCGGCATTTATTCTTAGAAACACCATGTTACACAGCGGAATTGTTGAATGTTTGGATGAATTCTGAAGATGACATGATACTCAATCGGATATATGATGATTGGGCGGGTACTGACAACCATAATCCAGTTGTTAAGCATTTCTTCAAGGAGCTCAAGACTCGATTCCCGGAAACAGTATTTCGCGGAACTGATATTGGGCATCAATATCAAACCACAGGAAAGTGGTACCTAAAATATCTGGATCAACAAAACAAGATGGATTCAGAACAATATCAATTAGCAATTGAAGCAATTGAACAAGGGAAGACCTATTATCATCGAAATCGGGATGGAGTTTACCGTGAGAATATGATGGTGGCAAATTTTGTTCGTGAGTTTAATAAACTCAATAACAAGAGTATAATAGGAATCTATGGCTCAGCCCATACCGGAATTAAGTCATTGGATCATAGCAGATCCGTCCCTTCTATGGCAAATCAGCTTCACAAAATCTATGGTGATCATCTTATCTCGGTAAATCTAAACCAATCTGCAAAAGAAGTCGAACCAACCCTGACAGAACCACTCAGAATAGACAACATTAGACTCAATGGCACAGATTATAAAGCTTTGTATTTTGGCCAGCAGGATTTATCAGGATTCAAAGACTTTGCGTATAGAGAGTTCTGGCGATTAGAGGATGCATACAATGATTTCAGCAAGGCTGCAAAAACAGGTGACGTTTTACCTTATGGCAATTACCCTATGGAAATTCAAACAGGTCAGGTTTTCGTAATTGACTATATGAAGATTGATAGCACTTTGATGCGAAAATATTACAGATCTGATGGCAGGGTATGGAAAAATCACCCCTCAACAGAAGAGTTCTTGCTCCAGAATCATATTGATGAATACAACCGGCGTGGAACAAATCATTAAAGCCGACCGCAACGCGTGTCACGCCCTTTGCAGCAAAAGCAAAGACCGCGCCACGCCACGGCGGCCTGGTACCAATGTTATACCAATAGAAAGAAAAACCCTATGAGATTCATTGCTTCACTATTGTTTGCTTCTTTGCTTTTAGGAGCAAATGCTCAGAATTCAATTTCGAACAATATAGTTTGTCAGCTTGACTCCGTGTATTCAACAGATTTAAATTCTTATGTACATATTGTCATTTACGAGCCTGAATACAGGATCCCAGGTGGGAAGGTTACTCCCATTCTGTATATTTTTGGTGACGTTCTTTTCGAATCGTTCTCTGGTTTAATCAACTATTTACACAACGAATTAGAATTGATACCAAATTGCATGCTTATTGGGATCAATGAGATTCCAAAGAAACAATTTGGACCTTTTCAGCAAGAATATGCCAAATTTATTTCCGGAGAATTGATGGATCAGCTATCCGCAAGTTTTAAACTTGACTCCAATGGGGTTCTCTATGGGCATAGCCGTGCTTCAAGACTTGTGGGAAAGGTCATCCAGGAAAATCCCGATCGAATCAACCAGTTTATCCTGTCAGCTCCATGGTTCACGTCTGAGCAATTAATAGAGCTCGAAAATTCATTTTCAGATAAATCTGAAATGATATCAATTTACTATTCTCTATCGAAAGAAGACCTTGAGATGCCTCCCATTCAAGAGGCCAAGGATAATTTCACTACCCTCCTAAAAAGGTATGAAGATGTGGTATGCGCAGAATATCATTATTTCGATAATGAAACGCACATGTCCACCCCTCCATTAAGTTTTTATTATGGAATCAAGCATCTGCTACATTAACTCTTTAGGTATCGTTCTTTTAATCAAGCTATTGTTATAACTAATCACTAAAGCCGAACGCTTACGCTGGTCACGCGTTTTCCAGAAAAGGCAAAGCCCGCGCTACGCTACGGCGGATTAGTTCCACCGTTACATACCGGTCAAGGATTAGATAAAAAGAAAAGCACATGAAACACGTACTATTAATAATCGTTTTTTCCTATTTGGCGATACCACATCTGGCTTTTTCTCAGGATGCCAACGATGCAACCGAGCCTGCGGTCAAGGGCGAGGGTGCAATTGATCTACTTGAAGGAGGAACATTGGAAGCGTGGAAAGTACCTTCATCCCACTGGTATGTCGAGGCAGAAAGCATCGTCGGCCGGACCGGAGATGAGGAA
This sequence comes from uncultured Bacteroidota bacterium, assembly GCA_963716765.1. Taxonomy (GTDB): domain Bacteria; phylum Bacteroidota; class Bacteroidia; order Bacteroidales. Next base: position 107,772 of record CAVQUO010000017.1, read on the forward strand.
CTCCAAATTCCAGAGTGGTTGTACACTAAACAACGGTTTAGCGACTTTGAGTTCACCTGTGAATTAAAGTTGACCGGTGACAATCATCGTAATACGGGAATATATTACCGCGCTAATACGTTCCTGTTTGAGGGATATAAAACCTTTGAGGCGCCTTCAGGATACGAGTTTGACGCTGCCTTTCACAACAGCTCTAAGAAGAATTTCTGGGGCTCGCTTGGTGATTGGTACGCACGTAAGTCCTTACGTATTTATCCAGACCAGACCATCATCAATCAAGTGTATAAGCCAGAGAAATGGAACCGCATAACCATCCGCGCGCGTGGAAATCGTTTGGAATATTGGATCAACGGCATAAAGGTTTTAGATTATCTGGATCACGATCCCAAGGCATCCCGTATAGGAGTAATAGGTTTCCAAATCCATGATGGGTCGGTAATGATGGTAGAATACAGAAACATATACGTACTTCCTCTTTAACCACATTTACCAACAAGCAACTTGCAGATCACTCCGAGATATGAAAAATGAAAAAAAAAGCCACTAATCTCAGGCCTGTTATTTGGTGCGCTTATGGGGATCTTCTTTTGGTACGGATATGGACCTGAATATGCCATACGCAGTGGGCCCTTGGCTTGTTAAAAAGCAAACGGCTGTGAATGTGCCAAAAGGTCAGAAGTTAATACACTCAGGCTGTGCAAATTATAAAATGAAGATCGAAGCCGCTGGAGGCAGACTCTATTTGTTTTCAGATAAAATCCATTTCAAATTTCATAATTTCAATTTCCGAAAATACGAACTTGAGTTACCCATAACTCAAATCAAGACCGTTTCGTTTTTCAACTCATTGGGATTCATACCAAACGGATTACAAGTAACATTAAGCAATGGAGCCTCAGATAGATTTATTGTTGATGACAGGAACATATGGAAAGAGAAAATAGAATCCCAAATCGCAACTCATGAGCTACAAGGATAATCTGCAGTGGTGTGGAAATATCATTTATATGGAACAATATTTAAACGTCTTTGTTTTACACACAGAATACTATATCTTTGTGTGTAGAAAAGATAAAAAATATCACACATGGCCACGAATTTAGCTATAGATGATTGGCTTATAGAAGAAGCTAAGTTGGTCGGTAAACACCGGACTAAAAAAGGAGCTGTTACTGAAGCCTTAATGGAGTACATCCAGCGCAGAAAGCAATCTGAGATCCTTCGGATTTTCCATTCAATTGATTATGACCAAGACTACGATTACAAGAAGCAACGAGCTGTCAAATGAAAGTCATAGTCGATACTAGCGTATGGTCCTTAGCGTTAAGGAGAAGTAAAGAGGCAGAAGGTAAGCATGTTGAAGAACTTGAGGAGCTTATAAAAGAGGTCCGTGCTCAACTCATTGGCCCTGTTCGTCAAGAACTTCTCAATGGAATCAAATCAGAAAAACAATATAGAGTACTTAAAAAGCATCTCAGGGCTTTCAAGGATCTCGCTATTGAAACAGAAGATTACGAATTGGCGGCCGAGTATTTTAACACAGCTCGGAAAAATGGCATCCAGGGTTCGAATACTGACTTCCTATTGTGTGCTATCTCTATTCGCCATCGAATGCCCATCTTCACTACTGATAAAGACTTCATCAACTTTCAATCTGTTATTCCAATTGAATTACACAAAATCAGGACGTAATTGGCAGCTACGTTGGTCCATATAACAAATCACTAAAGCCGACCGCAACGCATGTCACGCGCTTTGCAGAAAAGGCAAAGCCCGCGCCACGCTACGGCGGCTTAGCTCTAACGTTAGACCACAATAAAGAGAATCAGAGATGAATGTTTACAATCGGCCATATGGTATTTTGATCGGCCTCGGGTATTTATTGGTGCTCGGCCTATGTAGTTGCTCGCGTACCTCAAATGAAACTATCAGTAGTGCTGCATTAGAGGTAAAGGAACGCGAGGTCGCCTTCGCGAAAACTTTTGCAGATCGTGATTTTGAAGCATTCCTTAGTTTTATCTCAACCGAAGCAGTATTCTTTAACGGTAACGAACCTCTAAGGGGTCACGATGCAATTGCTCAAGTGTGGGCACCATTATTTGAGGATGAGACAGCGCCGTTCTCATGGGAACCAGACGTGATTGAGGTGCTGGAGTCGGGTCGTCTAGCACTCAGTTCCGGTCCTGTCCGCAGTGCGTCCGGAGAAATCCATGGTCGCTTCAACTCTATCTGGAGATTAGACAATGACGGTCAATGGCGAGTGATATTCGATAAAGGGTCGTAATTGTCCTAAAAGTAAGACATGGTCTAACAAGCCGCTAAACTCTGACCACAAAACAGCAGCGGTTTTAGATAGCATATCACCCGCTCAAAATCAGGCAGCAAATCAAAAGTCACTGCCACGTACTTTTTTGGCAGGTTCGTTCCACCGTTATGTCACCTAGGAATAAAAATTAAACTTACAATTATAGAAAAAAAAGCGAAAAAGTCCCGTTTAGCTGGAATCCCAGCTTGGGCATTGTCCTTATTGATTTTCTTCGCGTCAATTGGACTTTTTGGTTTAGACTTACCGGAGTCTGTTGAAGGGGCTATTGACACCAATATACTTCTATTCATTATATATTTATATTTCTTCCTGCTGCTTGTTTTATTATCTGCAAAACACACCCAAAAAGTATTTGGTACACTCCATTGATTTGCAATGCATTTGTAATATTTTCACTTATCAGTGTATCATATTCCAACCCAGAGTTAACATTTTTGATTTTACAAGGTGCTTGTATCGTCTTATCAGTGATTGGTACATTTATCGGGGCAAAAATTGGACGACGTATAATTAAACAAGGGAAATAATTGATGTTCCGATTTGGGATAAAATCTCATCGAACTGTCATTAAATAATAAACTACAATGGCATAACAAGACACTAAAGCCGACCATAGCGCGTGTCACGCTCTTTGCAAAAATGGCAAAGTCCGCGCCACGCTATGGCAGCTTTGTTCCACCTTTTCTGTGGAGTAGTTGTGCCAAGAAGCACTATCGTTAAATACTTATTTTCTTTTGATTTACGTAACTTACAATGAGAATCCAAAAATAACAGTCATGTCAAATAAACAAGAAAAGATCAGTAAATGCCCGGTAACAGGTGCTACAGGTAAACCTCAAATGGGAGGCGGAGGAACCGGGAACCGTGATTGGTGGCCCAATCAATTGAAGCTTAATATACTTCGACAGAACTCAACATTATCCAATCCCATGGATGATCATTTTGACTATGCAAGTGAGTTTAAAAGCCTTAATTATGAGTCTTTAAAAAAAGACCTTCATGCCTTAATGACTGATTCACAGGACTGGTGGCCAGCGGATTTCGGGCATTACGGACCCCTATTTATTCGAATGGCATGGCACAGCGCCGGAACCTATCGGACCATTGATGGCCGTGGTGGCGGCGGGACGGGTCAGCAACGTTTTGCCCCGCTGAACAGCTGGCCGGATAACGCTAACCTCGATAAGGCCCGCAGGCTGCTTTGGCCCATCAAACAGAAATATGGCAGAAAGATCTCCTGGGCCGACCTGATGATCCTTGCCGGAAATGTGGCGCTGGAATCCATGGGCTTTAAGACTTTTGGTTTTGCAGGAGGCAGGGCAGACGTTTGGGAGCCGGAAGAAGAAGTTAACTGGGGATCCGAACAAGAATGGCTTGAGAACAACGATAGAGACCTGGATGTGGAAAATCTGGAGAATCCTTTAGCAGCCATACAGATGGGTTTGATCTACGTAAATCCAGAAGGCCCAGGAGGCAATCCTGATCCTGTTGCTGCTGCTAAAGACATCCGCGAGACCTTTGCCCGAATGGCCATGAACGATGAAGAAACAGTTGCCCTTATCGCCGGTGGGCACACCTTCGGAAAATGCCACGGTGCAGGTAATACTGAACAAGTTGGTCCAGAACCTGAGGCGGCAGCGATAGAAGAGCAAGGCCTGGGTTGGATTAGCTCATTCGGAAGCGGAAAAGGAAAGGATACCATTACCAGTGGTATAGAGGTTACCTGGACCCAGACCCCGGCTCAATGGAGTTATTACTTCTTCAAAAACCTTTTTGAGTTTGAATGGGAGCTTGCCAAAAGTCCTGCAGGGGCCAATCAGTGGGTGGCAAAGAATACCGATAAGCAAATGCCAGATGCCCATGAGAAAGGAAAGAAGCATCTGCCAACTATGCTCACGACCGATCTCTCTTTGCGCTTCGATCCCAAGTATGAGAAGATTTCCAGACGTTATTATGAGCATCCACTTGAATTTGCAGATGCTTTTGCACGTGCATGGTTTAAACTGACTCACCGCGACATGGGGCCTAAAACCCTGTATCTGGGACCTGAAGTACCAAAGGAAGACCTTATTTGGCAGGACCCGATTTCGGCTGTTGATCATACGCTGATTGATGAAAAAGATATTGGACAACTGAAAAAGAAGGTATTGGCTAGCGGCCTGACAATATCTGAATTGGTTTCTGCAGCATGGGCTTCGGCTTCTACCTTCCGTGGATCGGATAAAAGAGGTGGTGCCAATGGTGCAAGAGTTCGCCTGGCCCCTCAGATTGACTGGGAAGTTAATCATCCGACCCAGCTAAAAAAAGTACTGAAAGGTCTGGAGAAGATTATGGAAGAGTTCAATGGAGGTCAGTCTACTAATAAAAAGATATCTATGGCCGACCTCTTAGTATTGGCAGGTAGTGCTGCTATTGAGAAAGCTGCAGGAGATGTTGGGGTCACCGTGACAGTCCCCGTAAAACCCGGACGGATGGATGCTTCCTTGGAACAAACTGATATTGATTCATTTGCCGTTATGGAACCCCTGGCAGACGGATTCCGGAATTATATGAAGAAAGGTGTCCCGATGTGTGGGGAGGATTTGCTAGTTGACAAAGCCCAGTTGCTCACATTAACAGCTCCGGAAATGACAGTCCTAATTGGGGGTTTACGTGTTCTAGATATTAATTACGATGGATCCAAACATGGGGTATTTACTGACAAACCCGGAGCATTGAGCAATGACTTCTTTGTAAATCTGCTCGATATGGGTACTAAATGGTCACACGATTCTGAAAATAAGCAAGTATTCAAGGGGCTGGACCGAAGCAGCGGAAAGCTCAAATGGACAGCTACAAGGGTAGATTTAGTTTTTGGCTCAAATTCTCAGCTAAGGGCACTGGCGGAGGTATATGGAAGTGCCGATGCTAAAGAGAAATTTGTCAATGATTTCGTTGCCGCCTGGGTTAAAGTAATGGATCTTGACAGATTCGATTTGGGGTAGTCATAGTTATCCAGTAAGCCCAAATAACAATGCACCAAAGCCGGCCGCATACGCGAGTCACGCCCTTTGCAGAAATGGCAAAACCCTGGCCACGCTATGGTGGCTTAATCCCACAGTTCTGCGTACCTAAAAAAAAGTGAAAGAAAAAGCCGTAGGGTAGATTCATAATGTTGTTAGGTTGCATATAAATTATGAAAGCAGCAACATTGTGACTGTTTGATTCAGAATAAGCATCCCGGAAATGAAAAAGGCAAACTGTATCATAAAATCATTAAAGCTCCTCATTCTTTGTGCAATAATCATATTGCCGAATGAAATCCATGCCCAGGCTTTTAGGGATAAGATGGAAACACATACCTATAAAACCAGAGGTTTCTCCAGATTAAAACTAACTGTATATCAACCATCTCAAATAGAAATAGATAAAAAAATTCCTGCAATAGTTTTTTTCCATGGTGGTGGATTAAGAGAACGTCATATCTGGGAATTTGAACCACAAAGTAAGTACCTTGTGAAGGAGGGAGGCATTGTAGCAGTCATAGCTACATACAGGGTTAAGCGTCATGGTAGAACTATTTTTGAAAGTATTGCTGATGCGAAATCAGCTATTAGATGGATAAGAGAACATGCTGATGAGTTAGGAATAGATGAGAACCGTATTGCGGCAGGAGGAGGTAGTGCAGGAGGCTACCTTGCAGCATGTACTGCCCTGATAAAAGATTATGATGAAAAAAATGAAGATTTGAGTATAAGCTCAATTCCATATGCTTTGGTTTTGTTTAATCCGAGACTGGTTTTGCCTGTATTGGGAGCCCCTCCTTTAACCTTAAAGGAAATCAGATACTTAGATGGCAGGACAGTTGAAGAAATCTCTCCAGTTCATAATGTATCTAATGGAGCACCGCCAACAATAATCTTTCAAGGAACAGCTGACAAACTTGTTTCGACTAAAGAATCTGAGTGGTTTTGTGAAGAAATGAATAGTCATGGGAATACGTGCGAAGTTTTTCTTTATGAAGGTCGCAAACATGGTTTCTTTCTTTACTCAGCTGAGGATTATCAAGATTTCCTTTCAACAATGGATTACACTGTGAAGTTTTTGAGCAAATTAGGTTTTATTCCACAAGACAAACCATAATAAATGAGAGACAGGATAACGCCACCAGACTCAGTTGCGTTTGAAAGGACGTAGAACAAATTACTAAAGCTGACCGCTAGAGCTGCGGCTTAATTCCACCGTTCCAAGCACAATGTTGGAAACGGAAATTCCTTGGAGCCCTCAATCGGCTAATATTCTAATATTAAGTGTAGCAAACATTATAAATGATGAAAAGAAGAAGCCTCTGGATATATTTTTTTGTTTTAATCAATCTTGGTGTAATCTCATGTGATAATGAAACGCCGCTTGATTATAGAACTCAGTATTGTGGCGATTATCAATTTGAATCCTACTACTATTCTTGTGTCCGTGGGGTCTGTAGTTCTTCAGATAAAATTCTATACGAGGGTAATGTTCAAATTGACCAAGAAACTGATTCAACGCTTCTAATTATATATGCTCCAGATGATTCGGGTGGCGCAACCTGTAATAATGAAAAAGTATTCGGTAGTCAACTAATCCCAACTATGAAGGAGAATGGGGTTATATTATATTCAAAAGTAGTTGAGTCCTGTGGACCACGTGCCGGGTTTGAGGGATGGTTTATAAATAGCGACAGCATATATTTTCATGCCTGGAACAATTCTAATGGTCAATATTGGGGACAGCATGTATCTGGAAAAAGATTGAATAAATAACCTTTGTTTACCCGAATCTCTTCAAAGAGAGTTTGAGGAGGCGTGATTCACACGACTCGAGTTCTAAGGCAACGGAGCTGGGTTGCCATTTGCTGAGTCTGCTTCTGAATTTGCTATCGTGGGAGGACGAAAATGACCATCACAGAACAAATCACTAAAGCCGAACTGGCTTAATATAATAAAAGCTTTATTACAGATTCCAAGCTGTTTGAAATAGCATACTTTGGTATTTATAGAGACAAAGTTTCAACCAAACACAAGTACATATGAAAGCTTAAAGAATTATCTACCTGGGAGCCCATTGATACTGTAATATGCACGATTCAATCAACGGAAAAATATCCAGAATATGAGGGGACATTCATCAATGCAAAAATGTTTTTAGAAGATTATCAGGCTATATTAGAACAGGGCAAGCAAAGAGCCAATCCAGCATCATCACTAAACCGGACAAGTATGAAAGAAATCAAACCTATAAATATCACCCCGACAGAGTTTGAGCGGCAGGTTAAATCTTGGCTCTCAAAATCCGGCAAGACTCTTAAGAGCTTCTCTGTAAACCATCGAGAGAAGCTTGGGGACCGCAGCGGAGATTATGAGATAGATGTAATGGTTACGTTAGAAATTTTAGATGGTGCCGACATCTTTATATTAGTTGAATGCAAAAGATTTAAGAATCCGATAAAGCTTGATGTAATCATGTTGTTAAATAGAAAGCTTCAGGAATTTGGAGCTCATAAAGGCATGGTCTTCTCAACATCGGGATTTCAAAGCGGAGCGCTTGCGTTTGCCACTGAACATAAAATCGCAACTATTACAGTTCAGGACGGGAAAACCAACTATCCTACAAGATTATTGGGAGCTAATATTGCCCCACCACCCTATGCCAAATTTTCAAAATTCATTGGTTGGTTCACATCAATAAAAATAAGTGGAGGTGAACGTTATAGCCTGGTCGATGATCATAGGATTGACCCAATAGTAGCCTGGCTTGAGGATAAAGAAGAATCACAACAATGAACGAAAGCCGACCATAATGCTTGTTACGTCCTTTGCAGAAAGGCAAAGCCTGCGTCTCGCTACCACGGCTTGTTTCCACCGTTAGGTTTTGTATCTAACCCGATCTAAGTAAATTAGGAGAAAAAGACTTATGAAAGCAATTGTATGCACTAAATACGGACCACCGGAGGTTCTTCAACTGAAAGAGGTAGAAAAACCTGCTCCCAGGAAAAATGAGATATGCATAAAGATCCACGCGACCACAGTTACATCAAGTGACTGTATAGTCCGGAGTTTCAACATACCTGATGTGGCATCCGATGGGACTGATGATGGGAATTGCGATGGGCTTCGGGAAACCGAGGAATCCCATTCTTGGAATGGTGGCAGCTGGAGAGGTCGAGTCTGTTGGAAGCGATGTGAAACGGTTCAAGATAGATGACCAGGTCCTTGCATATACTGTCTTGTCACCCACCAAGACCCGATTTGGAACCTATGCCCAGTACATATGCATTCCGGAAGACTGGATCGTGTTGCCAAAACCATCCAATACGACCTATGAGGAGGCTGCTGCGATCCCCTACCCGGGAGAGCTGGCGATGTTCTTCCTGAAGAAGGGGGACATCCAAAGAAGGAAGAATGTTCTCATAGTTGGAGCCTCTGGATCGATCGGTACCACTGCCGTACAGATTGCCAGGCATTACGGGGCCAAAGTGACAGGGGTTTGCAGTACTGCGAACCTGGAATTGGTAAGGTCCCTGGGAGCCGAAACGGTAATTGACTATACAAAAGAGGACTATTCGAAACGCGGTGAGCGTTATGATCTGATACTGGATGCCGTTCCACAGCAGGTGGCGGATAGGAAGAGCCTGAAATCACAAGCGAAGAACTCCCTCACTACTGATGGGAAGTACATCTCAATAGATGATGGATTAGCCAAAGTAAGCTATGATGATCTTGTTTTCTTATTGGACCTTACAAAGTCTGGTGAGTTCAAACCGGTGATCGACAGAAGCTATCCATTGGAGCAAATGGTCGAGGCCCACAGATATGTCGAGGCCGGACACAAGAAGGGAAATGTGGTAATAACTGTGCAACACAACAAAACCTAACAAAACACTCAATCCGACCGCTCAAGCGTGGCACGCCCACCGCGATCAAAGATAAGCTAAATAATACCAGCGACTGGAAGGGAAATTTCAGAATAAGTGTAATATATACACTATATTTCGATATTAACTTATCAAAATCACCTCATTATGTTTTATAGACTTAAAAATCTGGCTAAAACGTCCATTTTGGTTTTCTTACTCTTCTATGCTGAATCTACAATGGCCCAAGACGGAACAATCTACCCACTCAACACCCCGGACGAACCAAATGCTATTCCGCTCGGCACAGGTGGTGTCGATGACCAACCCGCCTCAGAGACCTGGTTCCGCCAGTGGGGCGACCCGATGGCTCGTAACATCACCACTGCGACCCTCACCCCCTTCCTTCCACAACCTGGTAAGGCGAACGGTGCGACCGTGATTGTGGCACCCGGGGGAGGCTTCAGATGGCTTTCGATGGGTAATGAGGGCTGGGAAGTCGCAGAGGCACTTGCAGAGCAGGGAATCACCGCTTTTGTGCTCAAGTACCGGCTCCATCCGACTCCAGAGTCGCTCGATGACTTCATAGCCTGGATGAATCGTCCACGCACACCCCCAGCCGGGTCATCCGATGCTTCTAATGACACAGCACCGCCCCGTCCACTGCAACTGGATCTTTCCAACCAGCTCGAGGACGCTGAGGCCGCCTATGCCATGATTGTTAAACGAGCTGAGGAGTGGGGTGTCGATACGAACAGAATAGGCATGATTGGCTTTTCGGCCGGTGCAGGCCTCACAATGCACTCAACGCTGAACTCCCAAACCATGGACCTGGCCTTCATCGGTCCTATTTATGGGGGTATGGCTCCAGTAGAGGTGCCCGAGGACGCTCCACCAATGTTCAATGTTATAGCCACCGATGATTTTCTCTTCAGGGGTCAGTTTGGCGTCATCGATTCCTGGTACGAAGCAGGCATACCTGTTGAGTTTCATCTTTACCAAAATGGTGGTCACGGTTTCGGCCTGGGAAATCCCAATCGAACCAGCAATCGTTGGTTTGATGCCTTTATACACTGGTTAGATGTTAATGGCTTTCTTACGGCCAGGTCCGGAGAGTGAAGAGAGATTATAACATGCACCAAGAGAAGGAAATTTCTTTGACAGAAAAAAGTGAAGCAAAGAATTTAAAGTTATTCTTCATTCTCTCTTATGTAATTTTTTGGCTATTACTTGGTCTGACTGGATATCTAATATCAATAAAAGTTCCATTGCTGATACAGACAATAATGAAAAACGTTTGTGCATGGACTCCTACATTTGTTATTTTGATCTTGTTCAAGAAGCTATATCCCAACATCACTTTAACGGAATATTTGAAGCTGCATTTTATGACGAAAACAAATCCAATGGTGTTTATTACATCGTTCGGATTACAGGCTTTGGTACTGGTGGCAGTTATTCTTTCATTTTCAATCATAAACAACCAGCCTTTGAATACAAGTACCTTTATCACTATTTCAAATATACTTCCTGTTTTTATTCTCGTATTAACTAGCGGAGCGCTGGGAGAAGAGCTTGGATGGAGGGGATATGCGTTAAATATCCTTCAAAGGAAATATGTCCCGCTGATCGCTGGTCTGGTTGTAGGCCTGATATGGGGCTTGTGGCATTTTCCCTTGATGATTTTATCCGGATATTCAGGATTGGAATTAGTGTATTATATGATCGCATTTATGTTGGCAATAATTTCAACGTCAGTCATCATAACCTTTTTCTATAATAGAAGTAAGAACATAATAGTAGCAATGTGGATTCATTTTTGGTTCAACTTTCTATTGAGAATTTTTGTAATCGAGATGCTTCCATTGCTGATCTTCACATCAATAGGATACCTGGTTTTTGCGACACTTATTGTTCTTCTTTACAAGGATGAACTACTAAATAAACAATTTTCGCGCGATGAAGATATTCCTGGTAAAAAGGCAGAAAGTCTAAATTGAAATTAAGATCATTAAAAATATGAATAATCAGCTTTTAAAAGATCCAGATCTTATTCCATCAGCAGAAACGTTGGAAAAGGTCCTTGATAAAACATATCCAGTATTTAAGGAGTTTATTCGTACTGTAGAATCTGAAGAATTTGAGTTAATTCCTAACTGGCGTTATTATAATGATGGTAAAGCATGGCTTTGCAAGATTACTCTCAAAAAGAAAACGGTATTCTGGTTATCTGTATGGTCAGACTGTTTTAAGCTTGCCTTTTATTTCACTGAAAAGAGTGGAGGAGGAATACCTGGATTAATGATTGATGATTCTATTAAAGCGTTTTATTTAAATCACAAACCAATAGGGAGATTAAAGCCTATTGTTGTTGAGGTAAGAATGAAGTCTCAACTTGTTGACATTAAGACCTTAATCAAGTATAAGATTGATCAATTATGATCTGGCAAATGTTCTGCAATCTCAAAAAGAGGAAGTGATTAGTTAAAGATGGGGCAGCTTTTAAGTCTTCCCTATATTTTTGTCGGGATCGGGTTTATGATATATGGAATAATGAAAACCAAACACATAGCGCAATGAAAGAAGTAAAATGCTTCTTCCTCATTACTCATCTGCGATATGGTAAGTGATAGCAACCAGAAATTAAGAACATGATTATTCCTACCAAATTGCTCCATTTCAGTTTAAAGGTATTCCCTGCAAAAAAGATTGCTTCAAAACGATTTTTAAAACCAACTAGATCAAAAACATTAAATATCCCAAATAGCTTAAAAAAAGGGTTTCACACTGAGCAATTTCTGGTGAAAGATCGAAACGTAGTTACATTTACGCCCAAGAAAGTATCAGAAAATAAGCACCTATTCTTTCTTCACGGGGGTGCATATGCTGCGGAAGTACAGCCGAGTCATTGGGGATTGATAAAGTACCTGGTATCAAAAACATTCTTTAAGTTAAGCTTCATCGATTATCCACTTACCCCGGAGAATAGTTACAAAGAATCACATGAAATGGTCTTCCAATCTTACACCAGGCTGGTTGAAAATCATCCAAATGATGAATTCTATTTTGTGGGTGATTCAGCAGGTGGAGGATTTTGTTTGTCTTTCGCTCAGACACTACGAGATATTCACTTTAAAAAGACGCCTGAGAAATTAGTGCTCCTCTCTCCCTGGGTAGATATCTCTATGAGCAATCCTGGGATTAGGAAATTGGAAAAGAAGGATTTGCTTCTCAATCCAAAGCATTTATTAACCTGTTCGCAGCGTTTTGCACGAGATCTGGATTTAAAGAACCCCATAGTCTCACCCCTATATGGTGAGATGGATAAACTAAACCATATTGGTGTGTTCGTTGGTACACACGAGATTCTACTCCCTGATTGTCGGGAACTCAAAAGAAAAATTGAAAAATCCAATACTGACATCTTTTATAAGGAGTATGAGAATATGCAACATGATTGGATGATATTCCCAATAAAAGAACGCCAGATTTTAATAAATGATGTAATTGACTATTTATTGAATTAGTTGATTATCCACGAACAGCACTCAAGGAATCGCATTTTTTCTGTGGAACTCGGGATAGGGCATCATCGTGGAGACCTGGCTTCAAACTTAGGCATCATCATAAATTACTATTTACAAAGAAGAACTTATGAATCATACTGAAAAACATAGGACGCATCGGATCGGCTGGCTTCGGGCTGCTGTTCTTGGCGCAAACGACGGAATTGTCTCCACTGCGAGCCTTGTCCTGGGCGTTGCTGCCGCTGGGGTAAACTCTCAGGGTATTTTGGTTACAGGCGTTGCCGGCCTTGTTGCTGGTGCTATGTCGATGGCAGCTGGAGAGTATGTATCGGTCAGTTCGCAGGCCGATACTGAACGAGCAGATCTGAGGCGGGAAAGTATGGAACTGGATGCCAGTCCAGAGCACGAGCACGCGGAGTTAGCAGCAATCTACGTTAAGCGTGGGCTGGACACGGAACTGGCTTCCAACGTTGCCACCCAGTTAATGCAGCATGATGCGCTTGGTGCACATGCGCGTGATGAGCTGGGCATTTCCGATACTCTTAACTGCCCGACCTGTGCAAGCCGCGTTTGCCTCTGCCGGCACTTTTGCGGTGGGCGCTTTTCTTCCGCTTCTGGTCGTTATCCTGTTTCCTGTTTCGGCACTTATGTGGGCTGTCTCAGGCAGTTCGCTTTTATTTCTCGCACTGTTGGGTTCACTGGCCGCAAGTGTAGGTGGCGCACCTGTGATTTCGGCAGCCTTGCGCGTCACCTTTTGGGGCGCATTGGCAATGGCATTGACAGCTGGAGTTGGAGCGATCTTTGGGGTGGCTGCTTGAGTCCCAAGGTACTCCTGGAGTAAAATACTTTTAAATAAATAAACTATTGAAAATGAATAACAGTAAGAATGAAGTAAAATTTGCATTTTACTCAACTCTGCCATCGTTTTATTAATCGCATATTTCGTACAATTTTCAGTAGTTCCTGCAAGTGTAATGTATGGTGAAGTCGTTCTTTTTCGTTGTTCTGTCAATTGTATTTTTTTAAGGAACAGATTAAAAATGATGCTCATGGAAGGTTAACGTCTATAGACGAAAAAAGAACCCGGATTTGCAAACATTTCAATTATTCATTTGTTTGAAGTTACATACTACTAAAAAATAATTCAATGAAAATTAGAAGCTTAAGTGTAATATTAGGAACAGTGATGATTGGCTTGATAAATTTACAAGCTCAAGATAAGCTCAACCGTGAGATATTGCCTATCTTAACTCCAGAGTCTCCTACCTATTCTGAGTTAGATGTTAGAAATACACAACCTCCGGCCCCTTTCCAGGTAAAAGCACCTGAAGATGCACCAAATGTGGTCATCATTTTAATAGATGATTTAGGCTTTGGCGCAACCACGACTTATGGTGGACCAATTAAGACACCAACCATGGATGAGCTGGCCAACAATGGCTTGCGTTATAACAATTTCCATACTACGGCCCTGTGTTCTCCTACACGCATGGCTATTAAGACGGGCAGGAACCACCATACCTGTAATACAGGTTCCATCATGGAAACAGCAACTGCATATCCGGGTAATACAGGAGCCTTACCCAACAGTGTCGCTCCATTGGCGGAAATGCTGCGTTTGAATGGATATAGTACCGGAGCCTTTGGGAAGTGGCACGAAACCGCAGCCTGGGAAACCAGCGTTTCAGGTCCATTTGACAGATGGCCAACCCATCAGGGTTTTGATAAATTCTATGGTTTTATTGGTGGTGAAACCGACCAATGGGCACCTCTTATTTACGATGGTGTTAAAAAGGTTAATCCACCTAAAATGGAAAACTACCATTTTACTACTGATATGACCAATCAGGCCATCAATTGGATAAAGGCTCAGCAATCGATGACCCCCGATAAGCCCTTCTTTGTGTATTTCGCTACCGGAGCAGTACACGCGCCACATCATGTTTCAAAAGAATGGAGTGATAAATACAAAGGCCAGTTCGATAAAGGCTGGGATGTTGTAAGAGAAGAAACGGTCAGGAAAATGAAGGAAAACGGGATTATTCCTGAAAATACCAATCTGGCTCCTAAACCTGAAGATATTAAAGATTGGGATAAGCTTAGCGCTAATGAAAGAAAGCTCTTTGCCCGTCAGGCTGAAGTTTTTTCAGGATTTATGGAAATGACCGATTTTGAAGTGGGCCGATTAATAGATGCTATTGAAGAAATCGGTGAACTGGACAATACGATGATTGTTTTTGTTGCAGGAGATAACGGAACCAGTGCGGAAGGCGGCATGGTTGGCATGTATAATGAAATGACCTATTTTAATGGTGTTGAAGAAAAAGTGGAAGACCTTATTCCTTTAATGGATGACTGGGGTTTAGAAAACACTTTTCCTCATATGGCAGCAGGTTGGGCGGTTGCTTTTGATGCTCCATTCAAATGGACAAAGCAGGTGGCGTCCGATTTTGGGGGAACCCGAAACGGTATGATCATTCATTATCCGAAGGGCGTTAGTGAGAAGAATGGAATTCGGACCCAATTCACACACGCTATTGATATAGCTCCTACAGTGCTTGAGGCAGCAGGTTTGCCAGAACCCAAAGTGGTTAACGGAGTGCCTCAAATACCCATTGAAGGAACAAGCATGGTTTATTCTTTCAATGATGCAGATGCAGCAGAGCGACATACCATACAATATTTCGAAATGTTTGGTAACCGTGCAATTTATAACAATGGGTGGTTTGCCCGTACCATACACAGGGCACCATGGCAGACAGCTAATTTGCCTCCGCTGGATAGTGATGTATGGGAGTTATATCATGTAAATGAGGATTTCAGTCTTACTCAAAACCTGGCTGAAAAATATCCTGAGATATTAGAAGAAATGGAAAGCCTGTTTATGTGGCAGGCTGAAATACACCATGTACTTCCCATCGACGACAGAACTATAGAAAGAACCAACGCAGCGCTCGCCGGTCGGCCCGATCTGCTTGGAGACAGAAAGTCTCTTACCTTATATCCGGGTATGGAAGGCATGATGGAGAATACCTTTATCAACATAAAAAACAATTCTTTTTCTGTAACAGCGGAAATTGAGATCCCGGAAAAGGGAGCAAAAGGGGTTATTCTTACACAGGGTGGCCGCTTTGGGGGATGGTCTCTTTATCTTAAAGATGGCGTTCCGGAATTTACCTATAACTTTCTGGGATTGGAAAGATATGTTGTTTCCGGTTCTAAAAAATTGGCAAAGGGCCCGGTAACCCTTAAGTTTGATTTTGATTATGATGGCGATGGCTTTGGTAAAGGTGGCACGGGTACAATTTATGTAAATGGTAAAGAAGCTGGCAAAGCCCGAATTGAAAAAACCCAGCCGAACATCTTTTCCGCCGACGAAACCGCCGATGTGGGGCTTGACAACCAAACTCCGGTGGCCTTAGGTATTGGTTATGGTCCTGTGGAGACTGTGTTTACAGGTGGAATAAAAAAGGTGATTGTCGCAATAGAATAATTTATTGATCATCAAAAGCGGAAGATATCGTTATTATGAGAAGGGAGAAAATGGGGAAAATTTGTGGCTTTTAATGCCGGATTTTACTGAAAGACATATACATTCTCTAATTGACTTTGCGAAGGATACAACTCATATAACAACATATCCTTTTAATCCTATTTCTTCACGTACACCTTATCCATAAGGCAGGGACTATGCTATATTGGGAGAATGTTTGCTTTGGACTGTAGAAGGAATCCGGAATGGATATAAATTTGGTTCGCTGGATCCTTATATGATTGATACATACAAAATTGAAATTGAAAGATATAAAGACCTTCATTGTGATGAAATATTATACGTCAGAGAAATATACGTAGATTGGTGGAATACATATCATAAAACAGACTGGAAGAATAAAAATCCATTAGAGGAAACAAGCTACATCTGGTTTTGATTTTCTAGCAGGATTGCTGTCTGTCATGCTTTATACATACCAATAACACCTATAGCTATTTCATATGAAACAGATCCTACTGCTCATTGTAATACTTTTTTCTACCCTGTTAACCCTTAATGCGCAATCGGTATATAATCAGAAGCCAGATGATTCGGAGGCTCTGTACTTCACTTCTGAAGCCTTTAAGATCAAAGCTGACGGAAAGCAGGATGTATCTGAAGCGCTTCAACTTGCCATAAATAAACTTAAAAAGGAGAAGAACTTTGGTGTTCTATTTATCCCGGAAGGGAAGTATCTCATCAGTAAAACTATTTATGTTCCCAAAGCAATACGCATTATTGGATATGGAAAAAATCGTCCTGAATTCATTTTAGGAAAAAACACAAGCGGGTTATCAGGAAGAAAATAATTACATGTTTTGGTTCACCTACTAATCTGGTGGAAGAAGGCCAAAAGCCGAGGGATGCAGGTGCAGGTACATTTTATAGTGCCATTTCAAACATTGATTTCCGAATTGAAAAGGGCAATCCAAAAGCCATTGCACTTCGTACTCATTTTGCACAACATAGTTTTGTAAACCATTGTAACTTTTATATAGGTGATGGCTACGCTGGAATTTATGACTTAGGAAATGAAATAGAGGATCTGAAATTCTATGGCGGTGAATATGGGATTTCTACAACACGGACATCCCCAGGGTGGCCCATGATGATGATAGATCTCTATTTTGAAGGTCAGCGAAAGGCAGCGGTTATCAGCCGGAATACCGGAATGGCAATTGTTTCCATGCATGTGAAGGATGCACCGGTAGCTGTTGAGCTTCAACATGGTGTTTCGGACAGATTATTTATGGAAGACTGTCTTTTTGAAAATGTGAAGAAAGGGGTGGTTATAGGGATTGAAAAGCAATCTGACAGCCAGATAAATTTACTAAATATTAACTGCAACAATGTAGATGTGCCTGTGTACTTCTCGCCCAGCGGGAAAAGCATTGATGGGAAAGGCAATAAATACCTGATCAACAATTTTGTATACGGTCTGGTCATGGATGATATGACTGATGATTCCAACTATAAAACCATTAGCGATATAGAAGCCCTTGACCTAGTGCCCAAAAAGTTGGACAAGCTTATACCGGATTTACCTCCCATGGAAACCTGGGTAAATGTTAGAGATTTTGGAGCCGTCGGTGATGGCAAAACAGATGATACCCAGGCCATCAAAGAAGCTATTGCCAAACATAAAAATCGTCTATCTGCCAGCGGGTTGGTATCGGGTCTCGGAAACAATTAAACTGAATAAAGGATCGATATTGATTGGTCTGCACCCATATGCCACTCAGATTATACTCGATGAAAGTGAGGCGAATTTTAGTGGATTTGGCTCACCCGTTCCTGTGTTGGAATCATCCGAAGGCGGGAGTGATATGATCAATGGAATTGGTATTAACACAGGTGCTTATAACTACCGTGCAGTTGGACTAAAGTGGATGGCAAATGAGAACTCCATGATCAATGATGTGAAATTTGTCGGGGGACATGGCAACATGGAAAAGCCGGGCGATCCTTCTTACAGAAGAAGGCGGGACCAAAAGATCAGCAGTCCGTCCGAGCCGGTTTATTCCGAGGGAATGGACCTGGCCTGGGACAATCAGTACTGGAGCCTCTGGGTTACCAACAATGGGGGCGGAATACTCAAGGATATCTGGACGGCTAACACTTATGCCAGTGCAGGATTATATATCAGCAACACCTCTACCCCCGGAAAAGTTTATGCCATGTCGCTGGAGCATCATGTGCGTCAGGAAGCTCGTTTTAACAATGTTGCCAACTGGAAGTTCTATGCTTTTCAATTTGAGGAAGAAGGCAGAGAAGGTAAAAAGGCCCAAACACTGGATATAAGTAATTGTCAAGAACCTGTTGTTTGCAAATTTCTGGATGTACCGGATTATTCGTGTAAACACTCCCCGGCCCTGGGGGATAAAAGTATCCAACAGCCTATAACATCGATTTTCGTAATATGCGTAGCTGGACACAGGTTTTGCACCTGCCTGAACGCACCATTTTCGATATGGACAAAAACCTGATTGTATATCCTGGTGATTTTGCCAGGGTGACAATAACCGGAATGGAAAAATCCAGCAAGAATGATCGTTCTGATAATCCTGCTGAGATCTTAGGCTTTGGCTATGAATTTGCTACCGGGGCCATTTCTGATAGTAAAGGAAATGTATACTTCTGCGAAAACCAGCAGAAGCGAGTATACAAATGGTCGGCTGAAACCAACACAATATCCATCTATGCCGATTATCCTTTCAAGCCTTTTTCGCTGGCCATGGACACCCGGGACAATCTGATTGTAATCTGTCGTTACGATCCACAACCAGGCTTTGAGGATGATGAAGCAGCCAAAAACAATCGAAACACTACCAGACAATAACCCGGTCTATAGTGGTTGGGGCAATGGAGGCTGGGCATGTCTGGCCTATGCCATAAATCCTGATCATACGGATGACATGCAGGTAGCTAAAGCTTGTGAAAACAAATGAGGTAAAAAATATTGAACGCGTAATCCACCCAACCCACCGATGGAGAGGAAATTTTGAGGAAGTAGCCACAAGCATCGCTGAAACAAGCTTTGTTGCGCCCGATGGTGTTACTATCATTCCCAACACTTTTGATCTCGGGCGCTCAGTACAACTTATGGGAGTTACTCCAAACCAGACCAATCCAGTTTATGTGACCCATGAAGACTCAAAAATCACCTACCGTTTTAATGTAGATGACAAAGGCAGGCTTTCAGACATGAGTGAATTTATAACACGCGGTGAGTACAGCAATGTGTCTGACAGTCAGGGTAATTTGTATTTAGCCGAAGGGCAGATACTTGTTTTAAATAATAAGGGAGATGAAATAAAACGAATTACCCTGGATGAACGTGTTCAATCAATGACCTGGGGAGGTAAGGATAAAAATGAGTTATTTGTTACTACCAGCAAGGCTTTATACCGGGTCAAATTGTAAGGCGCAGCATTTGAAAATTGAAACTTGACTCCAATAGAAATTGCACTTGCCTTTGTTGACGCTATTAATTCCAAAAACGTGGTACTACTTGGTCGGTCAAAAGGTACCATCATTCAAAATGCTGAACTCAAACCGGAAAATTTCTGGCAGGTTCCTTCTGCGTGGCGTGTATTAGTAAAGTCAGAAAAAGTTGCAGAATGGCAGCTATATGCAAACCAATGCCCACTGCATGAGATTTATGACAGAATCAATACAGTCTGACAATTCACATTTCCGTGCGTGCTTATGCCCAAATTTTATACAAATAGCCTGAAATAAAACCCCACATGAAAACAGGTGTCAGGATATCTGAAATCGCACCATGTGGCATGAACTGTCGGCTCTGCATAGGATATGTCAGAACAAAGAATAAATGTGATGGCTGCCTGAAGCGTGACACTAAATGCAGCAGGGTTTGCACTTTGCGTTTCTGCACAGAACGCAAGGGGAAATACTGTAATCATTCCTGTTCTTCCTTTCCATGTAAGCGCTTGAAAAATCTTGATAAGCGATATCGTGAGAAATATGGCATGAGCATGATAGAGAATCTGATACAGATTGAGCAAACCGGCATCAGGCATTTCGTCAGGAATGAGAATAGTCGCTGGGTCTGCAATGTTTGTGGAGATCTGATCTGCGTACACAGGCCCAATTGTTTAAACTGTGGGACCGCAAGAAATTCATAATTTAAAGAAAAATTGAAATGAGAAGACTGGTACTTTTCCTGACTATCCTGTCTCTGATAGTCAATATTTCGACCGCTCAGGATCATTCGGCTATTATTTATTTTAAAAAGGTAACAGAACCCAATGAGGGTGCCTTTGAACTATTGGTTCCAAAAGGTTGGCAGACCAAAGGAGGTATTTTCAGGCTTGATCCGATACAAAATGGTGGCGCAGGTAATTCCATCGCTGCCAAGTACGACTTTGTCGTTTACAATAATGAATCATTGGATGTGCAAATAAGATGGTTGCCCGATTATCTCTTTATGGATATGCGGAACTCTCCGGCAGCGGCATTTTTTCCTGAAGGGAGCAACAATAATGGCATGCTGGTAATGAATAAAACCGATCCTGTAAGCTTTATTATGCAAGTAGTGCTTCCCTATGCCCACCCAGGCATTCAAAACGTGAAAAAGACCGATGAGAAGCCACTGACAGGGATTGCCACTGCATATCATGAATATGCGTCAAAAACCCCAATGCTCACCATGTCCTACAGTGCAGCACAGGTGAACATCGAATATTCGGAAAACGGAAAGGTCTATGAGGAAGTGATTGTTGCCGTAATTGAAGACTGGGGACAGATGGGGGCTGGGATGTGGGGAAATAAAAGTTGCCTCTACATCAGAGCCCCTAAGGGTGAGATGAAGGGATGGGCACCCGTATTGGAAACCATACATACCTCAGTTGTAATTAACATCCAATGGTTAATTGGTGAAATAAAAGGGCAGCAGGTGCGTGGTGGTGAGTTGACCAAAGTGCAGCAACAAATTCAAAATATCGACAAAGACATTGCTGCCCTCCGTCAAAAAACGAACCATGAGATCCACAACGATATGTACCTCACCCTCACCGACCAGGAAGAATACATTAACCCTTACACCAATGAGCTTGAAACAGGGACCAACCAATGGGATCACCGTTGGCAAAATGACCTTGGCGAAATTATATACACCAACAATGAAAGCTATGACCCCAATACCGATCCCAATATGCAAGTATCTGGGTTTAAACGGTCAGTAATCAGAAAACGTTAAGTAAGGACAAAGAATAAGATGGCAGAGCGACTAAAAGACCGGTTTTTCTCAGACAAATTCATTGAGGAACTGGGAGATGCAATTTTGCGCCTTTATCCCGATTTTGACAAGGCTGAATTTTCTCGTCTGGTTTATTCGGATGATTGGGAAAACAAGGAATTGAAAGAGCGGATGCATCATATCAGCCATGGTATGATGGCAACATTGCCTGAAGATTACGCGCGGGCATTAAAAATACTGACCGGGATTGCTCCCAATTTCCAGGGATTTAATGTGATGATATTTCCTGACTTTGTCGAAAAATATGGGATGGATGATTGGGATTTGTCACTTCCTGCATTAGCTTTCTTTACCAAATTGTGCAGTTCTGAATTTGCCATACGTCCTTTCCTGGCAAAAAACCCGGAGAGAGCGATGCACTACATGTACAAGTGGGCCGAAGATGAGAATTATCACCTTCGCCGTCTGGCAAGTGAAGGTTGTCGTCCCAGGCTTCCATGGGCCATGTCTTTGCCCGTGTTTAAGAAAGATCCGGCTCTCATTCTTCCCATATTGGAAACCCTTCAGGATGATCCGGTGCTTTATGTGCGAATGAGCGTAGCCAATAATCTGAATGACATCTCCAAGGACCATCCCGATTTAGTTCTTGATATTTGCGAAAGGTGGTATGGCCATAGTAAAAACACGGACTGGATCGTAAAAAGGGCCTGCCGCACCATGCTGAAGGCAGGTAATAAACGAGCTTTAATCCTTTTTGGCTTTGGTGATCCGGATCAGTTGGATGTTCAGGGTTTTTCATTCGACCGACAGACACTTGCCATTGGTGACGAATTGCGGTTTTCCTTCGAATTAAAACTGAGTGATAGGGAAGTCCGCCGGGTCAGGTTGGAGTATGGAGTAGATTATGTCAAAGCCAACAACAAAACCTCACGAAAGATATTTCAGATTAAGGAAGCCGACTTTGAGGCGGGAAGCCATACAATCAAAAAGAAGCATTCATTCAAGGATCTTTCCACCCGGAAGCATTATCCGGGCCGGCATCAATTCACAATTATTATTAACGGTGTCGAGAAGGCGACAGGGAAGGTAGAGCTGAGTCCAGCGTAAAATTGCTGTGCAGCTGAAAGACCATCGCTCAAATTGCAGAATATACAGTTAAGCTCACAGAGGACTCTACGAAATTACCCGGCAGTTGGAGACCATCGAGGCTGAATCAGGTGTTCAGACTTGTCTTGTCAATGTTCTATGTTCAGGGTGCTGCCGCCGGCATCATGATTCTTTCATTTGAATGTACCAGGTCGAAAAAAGGGAATCATGTACAAGCACGATATTTCTTATATGTATTGACATATACATATATATCATATATCTTGCAAGTATGAAAACAACATTGAATATAGACGATCAAATCCTGAGAAAAGCCTCAAAGCTTACGGGAATATCGGAAAAGACAGCCTTGGTAAGGAAGGGATTGGAGGCTTTGATAGAACAGGAGAGTGCGAAACGGCTTGCAGCCTTAGGTGGCAGTGAAAAGAAACTAAAAAGCATTCCCAGGAGAAAATCGGTTGAGGAATGATATTGGTAGATACCTCTGTCTGGATTGACCACTTTCATCATTCTGATGAGGATTTAAAGGAATTACTTCTTTCAAACCAGGTCTGCACTCATCCTTTTATTCTTTGTGAACTGAGCTGTGGCAATATTTCGAATCGGCAAGAAGTTCTTTCTCTTCTCAGGACACTCAGGAGTGTTGGTTTGGTGCTGGATGAAGAAGTCTTCATTCTGATTGAAGAAAGGAAGCTGTTTGGTAAAGGATTGGGATTTATAGATATTCATTTGCTTGCTTCAGCAATGATACATCATGTTCCTATTTGGACAAGAGATAATTCTTTGAAGCGGATAGCCGGAGAATTGGGTATCAGTTATTGAGTCATTTAGTAAACGTGGTATTTTGAGTCAACTATGCAACAAACCATCCAAATCAGCACCCCCGCCCACAATGGCCTCTACGACATCACCCGCCAGGTGGAGGCCATCGTGACCGAAAGCGGTGTTCAGACCGGCCTGGTCAACGTCTATGTCCAGGGCGCAACGGCAGGGATCATGATACAGGAGAACTGGGATGATTCGGTTCAGAGGGATGTGGTGAGCCTGATGAACAAGCTGATCCCTCAGGGAGTCTGGGAACATGACCAGCAGGATGGCAATGGAGATTCTCACCTGAAGGCAGGGATTGTGGGGCCCCAGGAAACCATTCCCATTGTGGATGGAAAGATGGGGTTATCGACCTGGCAGAATATTTTCCTCTGTGAGTTTGACGGGCCCCGCACCACTCGGAATATCATGGTAACAGTGATGATCTCTGAACCATCCGCATGATCGGGTTTTTATAGTTTGGCTGTGATCTGAAGTTCCTTAACACCCGATACCTTAGCCAGCTCTTCCAGCAGGTCGCTTTCCATGCGCCCACGTACATGAACAAGGGTGTTTTCTTCTCCTCCCACCACCACGATCAGGTCGGTTATTTTTCCATTCTTCTCCCTGGCGGCAATGATCACATCCTCATCTCCGTCATGGACTTCCATCAACACGTTGTAATTATCTCTCATGCGGGTGATGTCCATTTCTTCGGTGAAATTCACCCCGGGGTAGAGGTGACTGTCATCAATGGTGAGTACGCTTACCGATTTGAGGCAGCGAACCAGGTCTCTTTCGTTTCCTTCCAGTCCGGCACACATTCCGGCGAATTTCATCAGGAAGCCCGGCACATAAATGGCAGTAACGCCCTCTTCACCTTTGTAGGTTTGATAAACTTTGTGGTAACCCGCGGGTTGGGCAAACAGGGAAACGGAGAAAACAATGGCGATGGCGGCTATGATGAGTCTTTTCATGATGGTCGTCTTTTAGTGTTTAGAAGTAAGACGAACAGACCGGAATCTTGTTACAGGAAAACTCCTATTTTTCAGGAACCTTTGAGATAAAGGCAATATTTCCCTTTAACTTATCAAATCCGGCCCTCTTTACAGGAGACTCTTTGAATAGCTTAAGATATTGCTCCCGATTCAGCTTGCTCCAATCATTTTTGGTCATTTCCATTAAACCCTCAGAAGGCATAAATGCTGGTTCACTATGAAGCAGGGGAGTACGGTTCCAGGGGCACACATCCTGGCAGATGTCACAGCCGAAAAAACGATTGGAAAACTTACCTTCCAGTCCTGGATCTATGTCTCCTTTGTTTTCGATGGTCTGATAGGAGATGCATTTTTGGGCATCAAGGGTACGGTTTGAAAGAATCGCATCGGTGGGGCATGCTTCTATACATCGGGTACAGCTGCCACAGAAATCCCCCTCGGGTACCTGGTTGTACTCCAGCTCCAGGTCCAGAATAAGCTCCCCGATAAAAACAAAGGAGCCAGCTTTCCGGGAAATCAGCATGGAGTTTTTTCCGATCCACCCCAGGCCGGCACGCTTTGCCCAGGCCCTGTCCAGTACAGGCGCTGAATCCACAAATGCCCTTCCATCCACCGGCCCGAATTCAGTATTGATAAAGTCAAACAGCAGGTTCATCTTCTCTTTCATTACGAAATGGTAGTCCCTGCCGTAGGCATATTTGGAGATTACCGGAGCTTCGGGATCCGACTGCTGCTTATCGGTGTAATAATTGTATAAAAGGGAGATAACACTCTTTGATCCTTCCACAAGGAGAGTTGGGTCGCAACGCTTTTCAAAGTGATTGGTCATGTAGCCCATGCGACCGTGGTAAGCCTTATCCAGCCAAACTCTCAGGCGCTGCGCATCTTCGGGAAGCTCTTCAGCCCTGGAGAATCCACAGGCGGCAAACCCCAGCTCCAGGGCTTTTGTATGGATTGATTTCGAGACTTCGGATATGGATCTTTCACCTCTCACTTTAAGGACTTTACAGACTTTAAGGACTTTACAGACTTTACAGACTTTACGGACTTTACAGTCTTGCCCGACTAAAGAAGTCCGAGCTCAAGCATCGCCGCCTCCGACAGCATGGACTTGTCCCAGGGTGGTTCGAAAACCAGGTTGACCTTCACCCTATCCACGCCATCCACTGCCACCACGGCCTCCTCAACATCATTCAGTAGCATATCCACCATGGGACAGTTGGGAGCTGTGAGGGTCATTTTGATATGGGCCTCCTTGCTTTCATCAACATCGATCTCGTAGATCAGTCCCAGGTCGTATACGTTGACCGGAATTTCCGGATCATAAACCTCCTTAAGAGCCTCAACTATTTTTCCTTCTATCTCTAAAAAATCAGGTGCTTCGCTCATCTCAATCTCCTTTCAACTTTATGACTTTATGACTTTACGCTTTATGACTTTATGACTTTACGCTTTATGACTTTGCGCTTTATGACTTTACGCTTTATGACTTGGCCGACTTTTCACTTTGTGCTTTGTATGCAATGGCGTACAGGCGCATTTTCTTCACCATGGCCAGCAGACCATTGGAACGGGTGGGTGAGAGGTTCTGGCTTAGTCCGATCTCGTCAATGAAAAACAGCTTGTTCTCCACGATCTCATCAGGGGTACGCCCGTCAAGTACTTTGACAAGCAGGGCGACAATCCCTTTTACAATAATGGCATCACTGTCAGCACTAAAAACCAGCTTCCCATCCACCAGGTCGGCATGAAGCCATACCTTCGACTGGCATCCGTTGATCAGGTATTCATTGGTTTTGTACCCGGGATCGATTTCGGGAAGCTCGTTGCCCAGTTCGATCAGGTAGTTATACTTATCAAGCCAGTCTTCGAATACCGAAAACTCTTCTATAATTTCCTTTTGTGTTTCGTTGAGGTTCATTTCAGGCTATTATAATAACATTTGTATGCTTCGTTCAAGACCTTTGACAAGCTGGTCCACCTCTTCTGTGGTATTATAAAACACCAATGAGGCCCTAATGGTTCCCTCAATGCCAAAATGATCCATTACCGGCTGTGTACAATGAGTGCCGGTGCGGACTGCAATTCCCATCTTATCAAGGATCATCCCTGCATCATAAGGGTGTATATTTTCCAGCAAGAACGAAAAGACCGAAATTCGCTCCGTGGCTTTACCATAAAGGATCAGGCCCGGTATGGCCTCCAGTTTCTCCAGGGTGTATTGTGTGAGCATTGTCTCGTGGGAGGCGATTTCTTCCATCCCCAGCTGTGTCACATACTCAAGTGCACTGGCCAGGCCAATGGCTCCGATGAAGTTGGAGGTTCCGGCCTCAAATTTAAAGGGCAGGGTATTATAGCTGGTCTTTTCAAAGGTGACCTGGTCCACCATATCGCCACCACCCTGGTAAGGTGGGAGTTCTTCCAGCAAATGTTCCTTCCCGTAAAGGACACCCGAGCCGGTGGGACCGAATATTTTGTGTGAAGAGAATACGTAAAAGTCACAGTCCAGATCCTGTACATCAACCCCTCCGTGTTGCACCATCTGGGCTCCATCGAGCATGACTGGAATTCCCTTTTTATGTGCACGCCTGATCACCTCTTTCACCGGGTTAATGGTGGCAAGCGAATTAGATGCGTGGGCCAGGGCTACAATGCGGGTGCGCTCGGTAAGTAGGGAGTCCAGCTTTTCCAGGATCAGTGTGCCGGTCTCATCGAAGGGGATTACTTTTAAGTGGGCCCCCTTTCGTTCACAGAGCATCTGCCAGGGGACAATGTTGGAGTGGTGTTCCATCTCGGAGATCAGGATCTCATCTCCTTCGCGGACATACTTTTCACCAAAGGAGAAGGCGATTGTGTTGATGGACCCTGTAGCCCCGCTTGTGAAGATGACCTCGCTGCTTGAGGAGGCATTGAGGAAAAGCCTTACTCGTTCCCGGGCTGCTTCATAGCGGCTGGTCATCTGCTCACTCAGGTAGTGAATACCGCGGTGGATGGATGCGTTATGAATCGCCTGAAGATCTCTGACAGTGTCAATTACAAGGCCTGGTTTTTGAGTGGTGGCTCCATTGTCCAGATAGATCAGGGGCTTATTGTAGACCTTCTGATTCAGGATGGGGAAGTCGGCTCTGACCTTATTGATATCGAATGCCATGGGCTCAGGTTTTAGTCCTTGCAATTCATGGCACAGTTATTACACCTGGAAAGTTCGCCCCTTAGTCTTTTTCCCACCAGATCGGAAATCCTGTCCCGCAGGGAGGATTGCTTTATACGGGAGATCACATCATGGGCAAAAGCATCCATGAGCATCAGCCGGCTTTCATCTTTTGGTATTCCCCTGGACTGAAGATAGAAAAGGGCATCTTTTTCCAGTTGTCCCACAGTGGCGCCGTGACTGCACTTCACGTCGTCGGCGTAGATCTCCAACTGTGGTTTGGTGTGCATTTTCGCAGTGTCACTAAGCAGGATGTTGTTATTTGACTGGAAGGCCTCGGTCTTTTGGGCATCGGGGTGTACAAGTATTTTTCCTGTAAATGCCCCGGTTGAAATATCATCAAGTACCCCTTTATAGTATTGGTCGCTTCTGCAGTGTGGAGCCATATGTTCAATCACCGTGAAGTTGTCCACATGTTGCGTTTTATCTTCAGTAAAGAGTCCCAGGGCACTGGTCTCGGCCCCTTCTCCGACCATCTTCACATGAAGGTTGTTCCTTACCAATCCACCATGAAGGGTGATGGTCCCATGTTGACAGCGGGAGGAAGCCTCCTGCCTGATCCAGGTATTGGTGACCTGGCAGGAATTATTATGTTCGTTCTGGAGCCTGAGCAAATCCAGGTCTGCATTTTCTCGAGATGAAAGCTTCTGTTACAGAGTTAGTAAGGAAGAGGTAGGGGGAAAGTGTGTGATCGCAAATGATAACTTCTGCTGAAGCATTTTCCTCCAAAATGACCAGGTTCCTGTGATGCACCATCTCGTTCTTGTCTGAAAGAAGCAGGTTGATGATCTGTATGGGTTTTTTAAGCTTTTTGCCTTTAGGCACATAAAGAAAAATTCCATCCTGGGAAAAAGCGGTGTTCAGTGAGACAAAGGACTCGCTCTCCAATAGTGCACCTTGTCCAAGGTAGCGCGAAACAAGCTCAGGGTAACGGTGGATGGCCTCTTTCAGGCTGCCATAGACGATTCCGTTCTCCAATTCAAAAATGGCTGGTCCTTCCGGATTGTAAAAGAATCCGTTGAGCACAGTAAGCACATGGGAGTCAAGCATGGGCACATCACATCGGAACAGCTCCTGGTTGTCAAAACTGATATCCCTGGGGCTAAAATGGAAGGAAAGCTCGCCATCAAAAACAGGCTCCAGGTGAGAGTATTTATAGTCCTCCTGCCTTTTTTTTGGGAAGCCTGATTTCTCAAAGGAAAGGATGGCCTCTTCCCGGAGGTCACTCATAAAGTCCGGATCACCATTAATGATCAGGCCCTTGTTCTGCCTGAAAAGTTCAATATATTTTTCGGCTGTGCCGGTGGTGCTAAGCGTTTCCATATTCAACTTCTTGCTTGATCCAGTCGTATCCATGCTCCTCCAGCTCCTTGGCCAGGCTCTTATCCCCCGATTTAACGATCCTGCCCTTGTAGAGCACGTGTACAAAATCAGGAACAATGTAATCCAGCAGTCGCTGGTAATGGGTGATGATGATGGTGGCTTTTTCGGGCGACCGTAGTTTATTCACCCCATTGGCCACGATCCTCAGGGCATCGATATCCAGTCCGGAATCGGTTTCGTCCAGGATGGCAAGCTTGGGCTCCAGGAGGGCCATCTGGAAAATCTCATTCTTCTTCTTTTCTCCCCCGGAGAATCCCTCATTCACTGAGCGATTGGTAAGGTCGGAGTTGATCTCGACAATGGCTTTCTTCTCCCTCATCAGTTTCAGAAAATCGCCTGCAGGCATAGGATCCAAGCCCTGGTACTTGCGCTTTTCATTAATGGCTGTGCGCAGGAAGTTCACCATGCTTACACCTGGAATCTCCACCGGATACTGGAATCCAAGGAAGATCCCTTCCCTTGCGCGGTCCTCGGGAGAGAGCTCCAGAAGATCCTTACCCTCGAAGCTTACCTTACCATGAGTGATGTTAAAATAATCGCGTCCTGCCAGTGCCGAGGCCAGGGTGCTTTTACCCGAACCGTTGGGCCCCATGATGGCATGTACCTCACCGGCCTTCACCGAAAGGTTAATGCCCTTTAATATCTCTTTATCCTCTATATTGACTTTTAAGTCTTTTATCTCTAACATAGTACTCACTTCGTTCGTGTTATAATACTCGTTTATCTTCGATGAGCTCGCAGGCTCGGTTCACTCGTGTTAATATTCTCGCTTCACTCGAGTTAGGAAAGTCAGGACTCACTAACCCCTAACCCACTAACCCCTAACCCACTAACCCCTAACCCCTAACCCACTAACCCCTAACTCACTAACCCCTAACTCACTAACCCACTAACCCACTAACTGGCAAACTTGTCAGCCGACGCTCCCTTCCAGGGTAATGGCTAATAATTTTTGTGCTTCCACTGCAAATTCCATGGGCAGCTTATTTAATACCTCCTTGGCATATCCGTTTACGATCAGGCTGATGGCATTCTCTGTTTCAATCCCTCTTTGGTTGCAATAGAAAATTTGGTCCTCCCCAATTTTCGAAGTGGTGGCTTCATGTTCAACGATGGCCGACTTATTGTTCACTTCAAGGTAGGGGAAGGTATGGGCACCGCACTTATCACCCAGCAATAAAGAGTCACACTGGGAGAAATTCCTGGCATTTTCTGCTCCTTTCAACACTTTAACCAGTCCCCGGTAAGAGTTCTGACTCTTCCCTGCACTGATCCCCTTTGAGATAATGGTAGATCGGGTGTTTTTCCCGATGTGCATCATTTTGGTGCCCGTATCGGCCTGCTGATGGTTGTTGGTCACCGCCACTGAGTAAAACTCACCCACCGAATTGTTTCCTTTGAGGATGCAGCTGGGGTATTTCCAGGTTACGGCCGAACCGGTTTCCACCTGGGTCCATGATATCTTAGAGTTGTCACCTTTACAAATACCGCGTTTGGTTACAAAGTTATAGATGCCTCCCTTACCCTCCTTGTTGCCGGGGTACCAGTTCTGTACCGTGGAGTACTTTACCTCGGCATTTTCCATGGCAACAATTTCAACGATGGCTGCATGCAGCTGATTTTCATCTCGCATGGGTGCAGTACAGCCTTCAAGGTAGCTCACATAGGAGTCGTCTTCAGCCACAATCAGGGTGCGTTCAAACTGTCCGGTATTGGCTGAATTGATTCGGAAATAGGTGGAAAGTTCCATGGGGCATCGCACCCCTTTTGGGATGTGACAGAAGGATCCGTCGCTGAATACAGCCGAGTTAAGGGCTGCAAAATAATTATCTGTATAGGGAACCACCGAGCCCATGTATTTTTTGACCAGGTCGGGATGGTTTTTCACAGCATCGCTGAAGGAACAGAAAATGATTCCTTTGTCGGCCAGGGTATCCTGAAAGGTTGTTTTCACCGACACGCTGTCCATCACCGCATCCACGGCCACCCCTGCCAGCTGTTTCTGCTCTTCAAGCGGAATTCCCAGTTTATTGAAAGTATCAATCAGCTCCGGATCCACCTCATCCAGGCTTTCATATTTAGCCCCCCGTCTGGGGGCCGCATAATAGATGATGTCCTGATAGTTAATATCCGGAATGGTAAGGTGGGCCCATTTGGGCATCTTCATGCCTTGCCAGTGCCTGAATGCCTTCAAGCGTGCTTCCAGGAGCCATTCAGGTTCCTCCTTCTTTGCGGAAATAAGGCGGACCACATCCTCGCTCAGGCCTTTGGGGATGGTTTCTGTTTCAATATTTGTCTGGAAACCATACTTGTAGTCACTATCCGTTACCTCACTTAATATCTTATCCTGGTTTGTCACTGACTAATTGTAAATTAGATTAATTTAAAATAGGGGTTGCAAATATACAAAAACTTGTTCTTACATTTGTAATACAACGTCCCCTTTCGATTGTTCAAGTTTTAACATTTCCCGGCATGACAGAAAAAAAGATCCGCACCATCGAGGAGCTTGGTGAATTTGGTCTGATCGATCACCTCACTTCAGGTATCAAAAACAAGCAGGATAGCACCCATAAAGGTATCGGAGACGACGCAGCGGTTATCGATCACGGTGTTTATTACCAGGTGCTTACAACGGATCTCCTTCTTGAGGGTGTCCATTTTGACCTGATTTACACCCCGCTGAAGCATCTTGGTTATAAGGCGGTGGTTGTAAATCTATCCGATGTGTATGCCATGAATGCGGCGCCAAGGCAGATTACACTTTCTCTGGGGATTTCCGGAAAATTTTCTGTGGAGGCCCTGGAGACTTTTTATGAGGGCGTTTACCTGGCCTGTGAGCGTTTCGGTGTAGACCTGGTGGGCGGGGACACTTCAGCCTCGCTGACCGGACTGGTTATTTCTGTTACTGCCATTGGAACGGCAAAAAAAGAGGAGATCGCACTTCGCAGTGGTGCGAAGCCCAATCAGCTGATTTGTGTAACGGGTGATCTGGGCGCCGCCTATATGGGGCTTAAGATACTGGAAAGGGAAAAGCAATTGCATGAAGCCGATCCTGAATTTCAACCCGAACTGCAGGGCTATGATTATGTGCTGGAGCGTTTCCTGAAGCCCGAACCCAGGGTAGATGTTTTACTGGCACTCAAGGAAGGGGGAATTACTCCCACGGCCATGATCGATATTTCGGACGGACTATCCTCCGAATTATTGCATATCTGCAAGGCATCCGGCATCGGTTGCCAGATTTATGACGACCGGATTCCCATTGCCGATGAGACCAAGGAGGCAGCCGGAGAGTTTCAGATGGAACCCCTGGTGGCTGCGCTGCATGGAGGGGAGGATTATGAGCTGCTCTTTACGGTGCCTCTTTCCGATTATGATAAGGTTTCAGCCATTCCCGGGGTCAGTATCATCGGTAACATGACCGAGAAAGATGGAAAGCCCTTACTGGTGGGCAATGATGGTAACGCCATTCTCCTGCAGGCCCAGGGATGGAATGCATATAATGCAAAATAGATAAATTAAGAAAGCTTATATACCCCCTTTTTCTCCGTCGAAGTAGCCTCGGATGATTCCTCTTTTGGAGCCGCGGACAAAAAGGATGATCTCATCCCTCTCTTTTGACGCGGGCAGATTGGCTTCCACAAATTCCAGGGCATCGGAGATATTGAGCCCTCGCTGGTAAATAATGCGGTAAACCTCCTGGATGGCATAAATGGTGTCGTTATCGAAGCCCCTTCTCCGTAATCCTATGGAGTTGATCCCGGTGTAGGAGATGGGCTCGCGCCCTGCCATGGCAAAGGGAGGAACATCCTTGTTAACCTTACTGCCTCCCTGGATCATTACATGGCTTCCAATGCGAACAAACTGGTGAACCAGGCTTCCGGGACTGATGATGGCGAAGCTGTCAACTTCCACCTCCCCGGCCAGGCCTGCATAGCTACCCATAATGACATTGTCGTGCAAGAGACAGTCGTGTGCAATGTGCACATAGGACATAACCAGGCAATTCTTGCCGATGGTGGTTTTGTCGCTGGCTTTTGTCCCCTTATTGATGGTGACATACTCCCTGATGGTTGTATTGTCGCCAATCTCGACAACGGTATCTTCACCCTCATATTTTAGATCCTGGGGATCGCCTGAAATTACAGCCCCGGGATAAACCTTCACATTATTCCCGATTCGGGCGCCGTTCATGATGACTGCATTGGGTCCGATCCAGCATCCGGATCCTATTTCCACGTTCTCGTAGATGGTGGCAAAGGCTTCCACCTGTATGTCATCGGCCAGTTTTGCACCGGAATGTACGTTGGCTAGTTTGCTAATCATTGTTTTTGGTTTTTACAATCTGGGCCATCATTTCACCTTCCATTACCATCTGATTTCCCACATATATTTCCACGTAGACAATTGCAATCCCTCTTCGTATGGGTTCCAGCAGGTCAACTTTGATGATCAGGGTATCTCCCGGAATCACTTTCCGCTTGAATTTAACCTTTTCGATTTTCAGGAAGTAGGTGGAGTAGTTTTCCGGATCCGGGACTGTTCCCAATACCAGCATTCCTCCCACCTGTGCTCCGGCTTCGATGAGCAGGACGCCGGGCATGACCGGCTCATCAGGAAAATGGCCCGTAAAGAAGGGCTCATTGGTGGTCACATTCTTAATCCCCACCACAGATTTGTCGTCCATGGAGATCACCTTGTCCACCAAAAGGAAAGGATAGCGGTGGGGGAGCCTGCGTTTCACTTCGTTGATATCGAACAAAGGTTTCAGGTTGGGATTATAGGAAGGTACTTTATTTTGCAGGGCTTCTTTTTTCATCACCTGCCTCAGGGCCCGTGCAAATTCGTTGTTGCTCAGGTGGCCGGGTCGCGTGGCAATGATCTTGGCCTTGAACCATCTGCCCACCAGGGCCAGATCCCCAATCAAGTCCAGTAATTTGTGCCTGGCCGGTTCGTTTGCAAAACGAAGGTCCACATTATTCAGAATCCCCTCGGGTTGAACCTCAATATGGGGTTTGTTGAAAAGATCGGCCAGTTTGTTCAGCTCCTCCTGTTCCATTTTCCGGTCCACAATCACAATGGCATTGTCCACGTCACCCCCTTTAATCAGGTTATGCTTGACCAAAAACTCCAACTCATGCAGGAAGACAAAGGTCCGGCAAGGAGCAATTTCTTCCTTAAAGTTCTCCAGATCCTCCAGTGAGGCATACTGGTTTCCCAGAACCTTGGAATTGTAATCAATCAGTACATTAAGACTCTGAACCTTATCCGGATAGGCAATGATGTGGATGCCATTTTCTTCATCATAATATTCCAGCTTCTCTTTCAGAATGAAGTACTTTCGGTTGGTTTCCTGTTCTACGGATCCGGTTTCTTCAATGGCAGCCACAAACTCTCTGGCACTTCCGTCAAGGATGGGAGCTTCAGGGCCATCGACCTCCACAAGAACATTATCAATACCCATTCCCACAAATGAGGCCAGCACGTGTTCAATGGTCGATACCCGCACCCCGTTCTCTTCAATGGTTGTACCACGCGATGTATCCACTACATATTCAGCCAGTGCATTGATTAGGGGTTGTCCGGGGAGATCGGTGCGTTTGAAAATGTAACCGTGACTGTCAGGAGCCGGTACAAAGGTCATATTTACCTCTACACCAGTGTGTAGTCCTTTCCCGGCAAACTTGATTGGGGCCTTTAGGGTTCTCTGTTTTTCTGCCATATATTATTATCTCTAGGAGTCTTTTCTAAAAAAGCGCCGCAATATACAAAAATATGATGAACCTCCTGCTTGTTATTGCCTTAGGTCAGCAACATTACGCTCCAGCTCGTCGATCTGTTTTTTCAGTTTTGGCAGATTCTTAAAAAGCACATAACTACGCTGGTAGTCAAAGAATTCAAAGGCAGGGGCTCCCTGGACCACAGTACCCTCCTTTTTAATGGTTTTTGGGATCCCCGACTTGGCTGCAATTTTGGTTCCGTCTGCGATGCTGAGATGCCCCACGACCCCCACCTGTCCGCCCAACATGCAATTTTTTCCAATTTTAGCCGATCCAGATACTCCAGACTGGGCTGCAATCACGGTATTTTCATCTATCTCTGCATTGTGACCGATCTGGATCAGGTTGTCCAACTTTACACCCTTTCGAATGATGGTGGATCCCATGGTGGCCCGGTCGATGGTTGTATTGGCCCCAATCTCTACATGATCCTCCACAATCACATTCCCAACCTGCGGAATTTTTTTGTAATCGTTATCCTGGTTGGGGGCAAAGCCAAATCCGTCGCCGCCTATTACTACTCCGGAGTGGATCACGCAAAAAGCTCCGATTAAGCATCCCTCATAGATCCTCACGCCGGGATGGATGATCGTGCCTTCCCCGATTTTCACATTATCACCAATGTATACCTGTGGATAGAGCTGCACTGCATCGCCAATCTTAGCATTCTCATGAACCACGGTAAATTCACCCACGTAAAGGTTTTCACCCAGGGTGGCCGACCTGGCGATACTGGCCAGCTTGCTGATTCCTCTTTTTTTCGGTTTGCTTTGTTCGTAAAGGATAAGAAGGTCAGCGAATGCATCATATGCATTTTCCACCCTGATCAGTGTGGCCCCTATCTTTTGCTGGGGCTGGAAATCCTGGTTGACGATCACAATGCTTGATTGGGTCTCGTAGAGGTATTTCTCATATTTGGGATTTGCCAGGAAGGATAGTGTCCCGGGTTTTCCTTCTTCTATTTTAGAAACATCGTTCACTTTAGCCTCGGGATCTCCCTCGACCTTCCCTTTCAGGAAATCAGCAATGACAGCTGCCGTAAAATTCATTCTTTCTGTTTTATATGTTATCTAAATCTACCAAATCTTTTAAAAACCTCGGGAAACAAAGGAAGTACTTTCTAACAGTTTTAGAGAGTACCGCTATGTTCAGCATATCTGAAGCTTCTGCTATATCCCTGATCTTCCCTTTCTTGTCCAGGATTGAAATCCGGTCGTCCATGTCGGAATAGGCATAATTGCTCACACTATCCGATATAACCAGGTAAGCAGCCTCTTCTTCCGAAATTGAGAGGTAAGCGGCCACTTTCCTTCTCAGGCTCTTTACCAACTCCGGATCAAAAGGCCCATTGTTCAGGTGGATTCCCAAAAGCTCCCTTTTTATCAGTCCGGCCGATAAAAGGGACAAAACCTTGTCGGAATGCATGCACCAGACCTTGGCCGAGGCGAGTATATCGTTGTCATCCAGTTGGGCGAATTGTTCCAGGAAGAGCTTTTGGTTGGAAGGATCGAACTTTCCCGGAGCATCATCCAGGAAAAAGGCAAGTGCAGGTGTGGCAAAGGGTAATTGTCCGCCGGCACTTAGTTTTTGTGCCCTCTTAAGCATCATCACCAGAAGCTGTTCCGAACTTACTACGGTGCGGTGCAGGTAAACCTGCCAGTACATGAGTCGTCGTGCAATAAGGAATTTCTCTATGGAGTATATTCCCTTTTCATCCACCACCAGCTGGTCGTTTAGCACGGTGAGCATCTTGATGATCCTATCCGAACCGATGACCCCCTCGGTGACACCGGTGAAAAAGCTGTCCCGTTTCAGGTAGTCGAGGCGGTCCATGTCCAGCTGACTGGAGACCAGCTGATGAAGAAATCGTTTCGGGTATTCGTTTTTAAAGATCCGGATGGCTGTCTCCAAGTTCACCCCCGAATTCATCATTCAGCTGCTCCATAAACATGAGGCTTATGGTTTCATGGGAGGTGTTCCTGATCAGGCTGTTTTCAAGGGAGTGGGAAAAAGGACCGTGCCCGATGTCGTGCAGCAGGATGGCTATGGTAACGGCACATGCTTCGTCGTCAGTGATTTCGTGGCCACGGGACCGGATGACTTCAATGGCCTGGCCCATGAGGTGCATGGCTCCCACTGCATGCTGAAACCGTGGTGTGGTTTGCGCCGGGTAGACATAAGTGGTGAGTCCCAGTTGCCTGATTCTACGCAGTCTCTGGAACAGGGGGTGTTCGATCAGGTCAAAAATAATATCGTACGGAATCTTGATGAAACCGTATACCGGATCGTTGATGATTTTCAGTTTATTAGTGGAGGATTCTTTCCCCATAAGCAGTTTTGTGATGCAAAAATATTCTTTTATTGCTATAAACGGGTTTGTATCAGCGAAAAAACAACTTGATTTTTGCTAATTTCAATGATTATTTGTACTTTTGCGTCGTCGTTAGGAGGATGTGATTCTAGGGGGCTTGTGGTCCCCTATTTTATTACCTGAAAAAATGATAACGGGAGAAGCAGATCATAGACCTGGTGCAGCAGCATATTCAGGGGAGCGATATTTTCCTGGTGGAGGCTGTTGTGAAGCCCGGAAATATGATCCGGGTTCATGTTGATCGTCCGGAGGGTATCTCGCATCGAGGAATGCGTGAAAATCAGCCGTTTTCTGAACGGGCAGCTGGACCGTGAGGTGGAGGATTACTCGCTGGAGGTTTCTTCGCCTGGGATGAGCGCCCTTTTAAGGTGAAGCAACAGTATGAAAAAAATGTGGGTCGTACCATTGAGGTATAGGCTCGAAGGACGGAGAGCGGCTGGAGGGAAAGCTTGATAGGGTGGATGAGAGATCCATTATCCTTAATGTAAAGGAAGTGGAGCAGGAGATTCTGTTCCAGGATATAATCAAAGCAAAAGCAATTATTTCATTTAATTGATTCAACAGGTTTACGATGGAAAATATTAATCTGATAGAAACTTTTTCGGAATTCAAGGAATTAAAGAATATCGACAGGGCGACCATGATGAGTGTACTGGAGGATGTTTTCAGGGGATGTTGCTAAAGAGGTATGAAACGGATGAAAATTTCGACATCATTATCAATATTGACAAGGGTGATTTTGAAATTTGGAGGAACAGGGAAGTGGTGGAAGATGATGAACTGGAGGATGCCAATCTTCAGATCACACTTTCTGAAGCCAAGAAGATCGATGAGGATTACGAGGTCGGTGAAGAGGTTACTGATGAAGTGAAACTGGGTGATTTTGGACGAAGGGCTATTCTTTCGCTGAGGCAGAACCTGACTTCCAGGATTCTGGATCTGGAAAAAAACAATCTCTATAAGAAATACAAGGATCGGATCGGTGAAATTGTTACCGGTGAGGTTTACCAGGTCTGGAAAAGGGAAATACTGGTGCTGGATGATGAAGGAAATGAACTGATTCTTCCCAAAATCGGAACAGATCCCATCTGATTATTTCCGGAAGGGAGATACCATCAGGGCGGTTGTTATCAAGGTGGAAATGAAAAATAATAATCCGCTGATTATTCTTTCCAGGACTTCACCCATATTCCTGGAGAGACTATTTGAGCTGGAAGTACCTGAAATTTTTGATGGACTGATCACCATTAAAAAGATTGTTAGGGTACCCGGTGAAAGGGCCAAGGTTGCTGTGGAATCCTATGATGAGCGAATTGACCCGGTTGGTGCATGTGTGGGTATGAAAGGATCCCGGATTCATGGAATTGTAAGGGAACTTAAGAATGAGAATATTGATGTGATCAATTATACCACCAATATTCAGTTATTTATTACCACGAGCCCTGAGTCCGGCAAAGATCAGCTCCATTAAGCTAAATGAAGAAGAAAAAGGGCAGAGGTTTATCTTCAACCCAATGAGGTTTCACTGGCCATTGGAAAAGGCGGACTGAATATTAGACTGGCAAGTCAGCTGACAGGTTATGAGATTGATGTTTACCGGGAGTACTGATGGCGACGATGAAGATGTGAATCTGGAGGAATTTGCTGATGAAATTGAAGGCTGGATCATTGATGAACTGAAAGCCATCGGTTGTGATACGGCAAAATCGGTATTGAACCTTACTGTGGAGGATCTTGGTAAAACGGACTGATCTTGAGGAAGAAACCATCCAGGAAGTTGGTCAATGTGCTGAAAGCAGAATTTGAATAGAAATTTTTATGGCTGAAAGAAAGGCAACAAGACTTAGCAAGGCTGCAAGGGAATTTAATGTTGGGATTATCCACCATTGTGGAGTATCTGGATAAGAAGGGTCATGAGGTCGATTCCAATCCAAATACCAAGTTGGAAGCGGAGTTGTATGACCTCCTTCACGATGCTTACAGCACCGATCAGAGTGTAAAGAAGGAGTCAGAGAAGCTAACGCTGAAGAATCTCCGGGAGAGACAAGAGTCTCTGACCATTGAGGATGTTAGAAAGCCAGAAGTGGAAGAAGCGGAGGAGTTATTGATTACCGATAACACAGCCGATAGTAAAGAAACCACTCCGGAGCCTGTTGTTGAGAAAGTCAAAGATGAGCCTGTGCCAGCGCCCGAACCAGAAGTGGAGGATCCAAAAGTCGAGGTTCAAAAACCGAAAGAAAAGACTGTTGAGATCGTCGAAGAGACATCCGGGCCCGCAGCCAAAGAAGAGAGTAAGCCTAAGGTCGAGGAGCCTGTAAAGGCGGCCAAGGAGGCTGAGAAAGTCGTTGAGGATGACGGCGGACCAAAGGTGGTCGGGATGATCGACCTGGATGCCATGAATCAGAAAACAAGGCCGGAGAAGAAGTCCAAGGTTGCTGCCAAAGAGGCTGCGGAAAAAAGTAAAGCCCTTAAGTCAGCAAAAAAGGCAGCCGGGAAGCCTGAAGAGCTTGAGAAGGAGAAGGCCAAGGAGGAAGTTCCGGTTGTAGCCGAGGAGCCAAGATTGTAGAAAAGGTGCAGACTAAGGAGGAACTTGCTGCTATTGAGACTGCGAAACTTAAGGCTGAACCATTACAAGAGGGCCGTGGATAAGCAAAAGCTAAGGAGGATGATAACACCATTCCCACCCGGGTAGAGAGGTTAACCGGTCCCACTGTGGTTGGTAAGAATAGTTCTCCCCGAGAAGAGGGAACCAAAGAAAAAGCCGGTGGCTTCCAGTAAGGATAATGATCTCCACCTGGAAAAGAAGAAAGAGAAAGCGTATCCGGTAAGGATGGCCCGGTCGACCTGGCGAAACAAAAAGCGTCAGCCGACAGGAAAGATATTAAGGGAGGCAAAAAGAAGAAGCGCTCCCTGCGCCCCGAGGTCAATGAGGAGGATGTTCAGAAGCAGATCAAGGATACCCTGGCCAAACTGACAAATAAGGGTGTCAAATCCAAAACTTCAAAATACCGTCGAGAGAAAAGGGATGCTGTACATCAGCGATTCCTGGAGGATTCTGAGCAGGCCGAACAGAAGAAGAGTGTGCTGCAGGTGACCGAGTTTGTGTCAGTCAACGAACTGGCCACTATGATGGATGTGCCTGCCAACACGAGGTGATCCAGACATGCATGAAACTGGGACTTTTCGTTTCGATTAACCAGCGCCTTGATGCTGAAACCATGGCGCTGGTGGCAGATGAATTTAATTTTAAGGTTGAATTTGTCAGTGTGGATTTAGGAAGCCTCTATCCAGGAAGAAGAGGATGATCCTGAAGAACTGAATCCAAGTCCTCCGATTGTTACTGTAATGGGACATGTGGATCATGGAAAAACCAAACTGCTTGATTTGGTCAGAGATGCAAATGTCGTTGCCGGTGAAGCGGGTGGAATTACCCAGCATATCGGTGCCTACGGAGTGAGACTGGACGATGGACGGAATATCACATTTCTGGATACTCCGGGTCATGAGGCATTTACCGCCATGCGTGCCCGGGGTGCACAGGCCACGGATGTTGCAATTATCGTCGTTGCAGCTGATGACGGAGTTAAACCGCAAACAGTAGAGGCAATCAATCATGCGCAGGCAGCCGGGGTTCCCATAGTTTTTGCCATTAACAAGATTGACCAATCCTCTGCCAATCCGGAAAAGATCAAGGAAGAACTGGCGAACATGAACTATCTGGTGGAAGATTGGGGAGGGAAATACCAGTCACAGGAGATCTCAGCCAAGAAGCGGATCAATATCGAGGAGCTGCTGGAAAAGGTCCTTCTGGAAGCTGAATTACTGGAGTTAAAGGCAAACCCGAATAGGGCAGCACAGTGGTTCTGTCATTGAATCAACCCTTGATAAGGGGAGGGGAAACGTTGCCACCATTCTGGTGGAGACAGGCACCCTTGAAATGGGAGACGTTGTGATGGCCGGCAACATTACGGACACGTGAAGGCCATGTATAATGAACGTGGTAAGAAAATTAACACGAGGC
This sequence comes from uncultured Bacteroidota bacterium, assembly GCA_963716765.1. Classification (GTDB taxonomy): domain Bacteria; phylum Bacteroidota; class Bacteroidia; order Bacteroidales. The sequence goes on from CAVQUO010000017.1 coordinate 148,933, forward strand.
GGTCCAGCTACACCTGTGCTTATTCTTGGGCTTAACGGTGCACCCCAGGCCGGGGAAACGCTTCAATGTGATGAATAGCGATAAGGAGGCCAAGGAGATTGCCAGTAAGCGTGAACAGCTACAAAGGGAGCAGGATCATGCGTACCACCAAAGCACATCACCCTTGATGAGATCGGACAGACGTATTGCCATTGGAAATTTCCAGGAACTGAATGTGATTGTAAAAGGTGATGTGGATGGATCCATTGAAGCCCTATCCGACTCACTGATCAAGCTGGGAACTGAAGAGATTCAGGTTAATATCAAGCATAAGGCTGTTGGACAGATATCCGAATCGGATATCCTGCTGGCAGCAGCGTCCAATGCCATCGTGATCGGATTCCAGGTAAGGCCCTCATTGAGTGCCAGGAAACTGGCCGAAAAGGAGCAGATCGATATTCGGCTTTATTCCGTTATTTACGATGCTATAGAGGAGGTCAGAGCGGCCATGGAGGGTATGCTTTCGCCGGATATCAGGGAGGAGATCACCGCCACGGTAGAGATGCTGTGATGCCATTCAAGATTACCAAAGTGGGAACCAGTTGCCGGATGTATGGTCCGGGAAGGAAAGATCAGCCGGACTTCAAAAATTCGCCTTATCAGTGACGGAATCGTGATCTACAGCGGAGAACTGGGTTCTTTAAAGCGTTTCAAGGATGATGTCAAAGAAGTGGTTTCGGGTCTGGAATGCGGACTGAACATCGAAAATTTCAACGATATCAAGGTTGGAGATATGGTGGAAGCCTACGATGAAACCGAGATGAAGAAAACGCTCTAATCTTTCCTTCTGATTTTACTATCTTAGCCTAACAAATTGTTAGGGTATGTATGAGTATATCGAGGGAGACTTTGTTGAGAAAAGTCCTGCACATCTGATCGTTGAGGCCAATCATCTGGCCTACTACATTCACATTTCAGTTTTTACCTACAGCCAGGTCAGCAATCAGACCAGGGGAAAGTTATACCTGCACTTTGTGGTGAGGGAAGATGCTCAGATTCTCTACGGCTTTGGCAGCAGGGAGGAGCGTGAAATCTTTCGATTGCTGATCTCTGTTTCGGGGGTTGGGGCCAATACTGCCCGTTTGATTCTCTCATCGCTTTCATCCCAGGAGCTTACGCAGGCAATTCTGGCCGGAAACGTTTCTGTTTTGCAAGGGGTCAAGGGAATAGGCGCCAAATCTGCGCAGCGAATTATTGTGGATTTACAAGATAAGGTGGGAAAAGGGGCCGGAATTGATGAATTATTCTTTTCTGAGGGCAATACCAGTCGGGAAGAATCGTTATCTGCTTTAGTGGCATTGGGTTTTCCAAAGAAGAGTGTTGAGAAGGCCCTGACCCGAATATTATCAGAGCAGCCCGAACTTTCCGTGGAAGAGGTAGTGAAGGCTGCCTTGAAGTTTATGTAGTGAACCCTAAGCATACCCACATATTTCTCCTTGCCATCGGACTTCTGCTGGCTATTGGATCCCAGGCACAGGATTCCACTCTGAACTACCCATTACCAAAATCTGAAGGTTATCCATTTTCATCATCCACTTTCGATTCCCCTCTCTACCTTCAGAATCCATCTAACATCCAATCCAAAGTAATCTACGATCCGCTTACCAAAAAGTACCTCTTTTCGGAAACAGTGGGCACCTGGAATTATCGTAATCCCACATTGATGTCCGCCGAGGAGTATGAAGCTTATGAATTCAGGGAGCAGATGAATGATTACTGGCGGATGAAGGCCGGTGGCGAGGCTCTTGAAGGGCAGCTTTCATTTATCCCGCCCATACAGGTGGGAGGGGAAGCCTTCGATAAAATTTTCGGGTCCAACATCATCAACATCACTCCGTCGGGAAGTGCCGAGCTGATCTTTGGCTTCAATCTTTCCAAGCAGGACAATCCCAATATCAGCGAACGACTCCGAAGTGTCCCCTCCTTTACCTTCGACCAGAAGATTATCATGAACGTGGCGGGGTCGATCGGTGACAAGTTTGCCCTCGATATCTCCTATAACACCGAAGCAACCTTTGACTTTGAGAACCAGACCAAGCTGGAGTATGTGGGCAAGGAGGATGAGATCATTAAAAAGATTGAAGTGGGGAATGTGAATATGCCCCTTCCCGGTTCTCTGATTAACGGTAGTATGAGTCTGTTCGGATTAAAAACCGAGCTTCAATTTGGTAAACTTACGGTAACCTCTGTTTTTTCCCAACAGCGGGGCGAATCGTCGGTCATCAATGTAGAGGGGGGTGCCCAGCTCAGCGAATACGCTGTAACCGTGGATGATTATGATGCCAACAAGCATTACTTTTTATCGGACTATTTCAGGGAAAACTACAATGAGGCTCTGGCCCGCCTGCCAATAATAACCTCTGATGTTACCATCACCCGGATGGAAGTTTGGATCACCAATAAAACCACCAATTTTGATCAGTCGCGTAACATTATTGCGGTGACCGATCTTGGTGAATCCGATCCATGGTTCTTCGTTCGTGATCCGGCTCAGACCGGCGATAACCCCCGAAATCCTTTGAATAATGCTTACCAGGAGTTGACCACAACCTACTCTGCCATCAGGGATATCAAGAATGCCACCAGCGTGCTCGAAAATGCCGGGATGACCCTGGGGGTTGATTTTGAAAAGATTGAAAATGCCAGGCTGCTCTCCTCACGAGAGTATACTTACAACGAAAAGCTGGGTTATATTTCGCTGAATTCTGCGTTGAACACCGATGAAATCCTTGCTGTGGCCTACGAGTACAGCTATGGTGGTCAGACCTACCAGGTGGGTGAGCTTTCTGAGTCCAGCGGGATCAGTGCTCCATCAACACTGATGCTTAAACTGATCAAGCCAACCAACTTCACTCCCAATGCTTACACCTGGCCCCTGATGATGAAAAACGTTTATGCACTTGGGGCCTACCAGGTGTCCGAGATGGATTTTACCCTCGATGTACTCTACCGGGACGACAAAACCGGGAACAACATCAACTACATTCCAGAAGAGGGCCTTGATAAGACGATTCTGATCCAGCAGCTTAATCTTGATAATATCAACTCACAGCGGGATCCCTACCCCGATGGTGTTTTTGACTTTATGCCAGGAATTACCATCAATCCCTCCAACGGACGGGTTTTCTTTCCTCTGCTGGAACCTTTCGGGAAGGATCTGGAGAAGATTCTGCGCGACAGTTTGGAGGGAGATGCGGCAGAATTGGCGGTCAGGAAATATGTATACCAGGCACTTTATGATTCCACCAAAACCAAAGCACAGCAGATTGCTGAAAAGAATAAGTTCCTGCTTGCAGGACAGTATTCTTCCTCCAATAGTTCTGAGATCATGCTTAATGCCATGAATGTGCCCCAGGGCTCGGTGAAGGTAACTGCCGGGGGAAGGGAGTTGATTGAGGGGCAGGATTATACGGTCGACTATATGCTGGGTCGGGTAACGATTATTAACCAGGGGATCATGGAATCGGGTACACCCATCCGGATTGCACTTGAGAACCAATCCCTGTTTAACTTCCAGACCAAGACGCTGATGGGCGCACACCTGGATTACAAGATCTCCGATAAATTTAACCTGGGGGCCACGGCCATGCACCTTACCGAGCGGCCCCTCACCCAGAAAGTAAATATCGGGGATGAACCCATTTCAAATACCATTCTGGGATTGAACGGAAACTACAGTACCGAGTCGCAATTTATCACCACCCTGGTTGACTGGCTGCCCTTCCTGGAGACAAAGGCCCCTTCCACCTTTACCGTGGTTGGAGAATTCGCCCAGTTGATTCCCGGCCACTCCAAGGCCATTGGAAATTCTGGGAATGCTTATATTGACGATTTTGAGGGCAGCGAAACTTCTTACGATCTGAAACAATTTTCTTCCTGGAAACTGGCCTCTACCCCCAGGGGTTTTTTCCCGGAAGCCGATCTGAATAACGACCGAAGGTATGGTTACAACAGGGCCAAGCTTGCATGGTATCACATCGACCCCCTCTTCCTGAACAATGAATCGCGTACCCCCGATTATATCAAGGCCAACCCCGACCTGCAATCCAGTGCCTATGTTTACGAGGTGTATGAACAGGATATTTTTCCCAACAAAGAGAATCCCAATGGTGTGCCCACCCGGATCTCGGTACTGAACCTGGGTTACTATCCTCAGGAACGGGGACCCTACAATTACGATTACGAAGGGATCGATGAGGACGGGAAGCTGAAGGACCCTGAAAAGCGTTGGGGTGGGATCATGAGAGAGATCTATTCCAGTGACTTTGAGCAGGCCAATGTGGAGTTTATCGAGTTCTGGATGATGGATCCCTTTGCAGAAATGCCCGATAATAAAGGTGGGCAGCTTTATTTTAACCTGGGGAACATCTCGGAGGATGTATTGAAGGACTCCAGGAAAACCTTTGAAAACGGTCTTCCCACCACCGCAGTGGTGGAGAAGGTGGATACCACTGCCTGGGGACGGATCCCGCTCACCCAATCACTTGTGCAGGGCTTCAGTGCAGGAGATGAGTCCAGAAAATTCCAGGATGTGGGTCTGGATGGTCTCTCCACCGATGATGAGCTTCAGTTCTTTTCCGAAAGACCCACCGACTATCTGAATCAGATCGAGGCCCTCTATGGTGCCGGATCCATCACAGCTGAAGCGAGGGAAAAGGTTTTTAACGATCCCTCCTCGGATAACTACTCTTACTATCGTACCTCGAAATACGATGCAGAGCAGACAGGCATCCTGGCCCGTTACAAAAATTACAATTCTCATGAAGGAAACTCTCCCAGCGATGCTGATAATACGGAGTCTTATCCCACTTCAGGCACCTCCCTGCCCGATATTGAGGATATCAACAGGGATAATACCCTGAATGAGGGAGAAAGCTATTTTGTTTATCGGGTCGACCTGGACAAGTACAACCTGGAGGTGGGCAGGAACAATATTGTGGATAAGGTGGTGGACAATGTGATTTATGCAAATGGGAGCAAGGCAGAAGTGACCTGGTACCAGTTCAGGATCCCTGTCTACGATTATGAAGATACCGAAGGTGATATCTCCGATTTCAAAACCATACGCTTCATGCGAATGTTTATGACCGGTTTCGAGGATACCACCTTCCTGCGTTTTGCACGGCTCGACCTGGTAAGGGGTGAGTGGAGAAGGTACGCCCTGCCTTTTACACAGGGCGGAGAAGACTGGACCGGTGAGGAGCCTGCCGAGGGGACCCTGGCCATATCTGCAGTGAACATCGAGGAGAATGCAGGGAAGGAGCCTGTAAACTACGTATTGCCTTGGGGATTTGACCGGCAGATTGATCCCACCCAGCCCCAGTTAAGGCAGTTGAACGAACAGTCCATCGTTTTGAGGGTCAATGAACTTTCCGATGGTGATGCGCGGGCAGCCTATAAAAATACCCAGCTTGACATGCGGCAGTACAAAAAACTGCGCATGGAGGCACATGCCGAGGCCATCCCGGGGATCATGCTGGATGAGGGGGAGCTTACTGCTTTTATCAGGCTGGGAACCGATTATCAGAGTAACTATTACGAATATGAGATCCCTCTGAAGCTGACCCCCCCCAGGCGCTATGAGAATAATGAAGCTGACAGGAAAACGGTGTGGCCTGAGGATAATCAATTTGAAATTACACTGGATCTCCTCACAGAACTAAAACAGGCCAGGAATCGTGCCATGAGCGACCCGGAAAGTGAAGTCTCCATCACCTCGGTTTTCTCACAGCTTGATGAGAAAGGGAACCTGATGACCGTTTCCGGAAATCCGAATTTGAGTGATGTGCGGACCATCATGATCGGGGTGAGAAATCCAAAAGCGGGGAACAATCCCTTTCGCAGTGACGACGGCCTGCCCAAATCGGGTGAAATCTGGCTCAACGAACTGCGGCTTACTGACTTTAATGAGAATGGCGGATGGGCAGCCAACAGGCAGGGCCACCCTGAAACTTGCCGATTTCGGAAATCTAACCTTTGCCGGGAACACCAGTCAGCCCGGATTCGGAAGCATCGAGCAGAAGGTGAACGAAAGGCAGCGTGAGCAGGTCATCCAGTACGATGTTTCGTCCAACCTTCAGATGGGTAAATTCTTTAAGCAGGAGAATGGTGTAAACATCCCTGTTTTTGCCAGCTACTCCAAGGCCATTGTCAATCCTGAGTACAATCCCCTGGACCCTGACATCCCCTTGAAGGAGGCCATCGAAGAGGCCCAGACAGAAACTGAAAAAGATTCCATTATCAGGAATTCCAGGGACCTGGTGGAACGACAAGCCTTCGCCATTACCAATGTGAGAATGAATAAGGCAGGCACCAAGAAGCATTTCTACAGTCTGTCCAACTGGTCGACAAGCTTTTCATTGAACAAGATGTCGAGCCAGAATCCCAACCTGGATTTTTATAACACCAGGAAGGTGAGGGCAAACCTTAGTTACAATTTTAATACCAGGGCAAAGAATGTGCAACCCCTTAAAACGGTCAAATGGTTGAATTCGGATTGGTTGAGGCTGATTAAGGATTTTAATTTTAACGTAAATCCTTCGAAGCTTTCCTGGAGAACCGATATGGATCGTTACTACATGGAAAAGCAGGTAAGAAATCTGAACAACCCTGGCTTTATAGTGGATCCAACCTTTAAGAAGGATTTTATGTGGAACCGCTATTTTGATATTAATTTTGACATTACCAAGAACCTGCGATTTAATTATTCCAATACCAACATGGCCAGGATTGATGAGCCCACGGGCCGTTGGGACAAGAATGCAAGTGATTATGACATGTACCGCGACTCCCTGTGGAACAGTATTTTGCAACTTGGAAGACTCACCACTTATCTTCACTCTTTCGATCTCTCCTATACCATTCCCATCAATAAAATTCCTCTCCTGGACTGGACCTCAGCCAATGTTCGCTACGGGGGTACCTACGCCTGGAATGTGGGTCCGGTTATTCCTGATGATCCTGTATACGGGCCCACCAATCTGGGTAATGACATCAAAAACTCAAGCACCATCCAGTTAAATGGTCAGCTCAATATGGTGAATCTCTACAATAAGATCGGTTATCTGAAGGATATTAACGACAAGTACCGAAATGGAAAGAGCAGGCAGAAGGAGTCGGAGACCCGGACCAAAACCAAGGTCTATACCAAGGATAACCTGTACCTGCGTGAAGGGAAGGGGAGGTATGTAACCCATAACCTGAGAACCGAGGTGATCAGCGTGGAGGTACTGGATGAGAATATGCAGCCTGTGGATGTTGTAAGCGAGACCCTGAGCGACACGCGGGTGATGATCACCGCCGACAGGGCTATCCGGAATGCCACCGTTACGGTGACAGGGACCATCGAAAAAGGGGAAAATCCCCTGGTGGTGATCACCGAGACCACCCTTCGGGTGCTCATGGGATTGCGGACCGTTAACGTCACTTACTCGAAGAGTGGGGGAACCCTGTTACCAGGCTACGTGCCCGGGGTCGATGTTCTTGGGTTTGGGACCCAGTGGACGGGAAGTATGAGGGCGCCGGGCTTTCCATTTATTTCAGGTTGGCAGGACTACAGCTATGCCGAAAGGGCTTTCGAAGCCGGACTGCTTACAAAGGACCAGGCTATGAATACGGCCTTTTCCATGAATAATACCGAGCGATTTACCTTCAGGGCAAATATCGAACCCTTTAATGGACTGAAAATCGATATCACGGCCAATCGTATGTTTGCCTCCAACCTGTCGGAATATTACACAGCTGCTGAGGATGGAAGCCTCCCTAATCCCGATTCGCGCGGATTGCGCGAAGGAGGAAACTTCAGCATGTCCTACATCTCCTTGGGAACCTCCTTTGAGAAGATTGACTCGGAGGTGGATAATTCAGGGACCTTCAACCGTTTGAAGAACGATTACCGGATGTCCATATCCGAGCGCCTGGGTGTGGATTATTACGGAGTTCCGGTCGACCAGCTTCCACGGGATTCAACCGGCTATGTGGAGGGTTATGGGTCCACTTCACAGGCGGTGCTGATCCCTGCTTTTCTGGCAGCCTATGGTGATGAGAATGTGGAAAAGATATCCCTCAAGGCGATCCGGTCCCTCACGCAAATTATGCCCAACTGGCAGGTGAGATTCGACGGACTGGGAAAAATAGAGGCCTTCCAGAGAGTTGTGAACTCCATCGTGATGAACCATTCCTACCGCTCCACCTATAATGTGGGATCCTTCATCAATAACCCTTTCTATGTGGTCGACTCCAGCGGTATAACAGTTGACCTTCAGGGGAACTTCATGGTGGAGCAGAATATCAATACCGTCAGTATCAATGAGAATTTCTCTCCCCTTATTGATCTGAATATGGACTGGAAGAACAGCCTCACCACACGCATTGAGTATCGACGATCGAGGACCATAGCCATGAACATGGCCAATACCCAGGTGAACGAAGTGAACAGCGGGGAGATTATCATTGGGGCCGGATACCGCTTCAACCAGGTCCCCCTGATTATCAATCAAAAAGAGTTAAGTAGTGACCTGAATGTGCGACTGGACTTTTCCATGCGTAACAACCGAACGGTAATCAGGAAACTTGAGGATATTTCAGGAAGTGAAATCACGGCAGGACAAAGGATTTTCAGTCTGAAAGCCTCGGCCGACTACATGCTAAGCGATAAGTTCATCATCCGCTTATTCTACGATCAGCGAATAACCACCCCCTATATATCAAACTCTTATCCCAATGCCAACTACAATGTTGGTTTCAGTCTTACCTTCACACTTTAGACTTAATATGATCAAAAGCAGCTTCTCTTATTCCAGAAATTATTACATTTGGATAGCATAAAAGAGTAGTGCTTCATGGTTTTTAACATTAACCATCTAACCACTAACCACTAACCACTAACTTATATAACTTATATAATGAGCATTCCAGATAATTTAAAATACACCGCCGAACACGAGTGGATTCGCGTTGAAGGCGAAGAGGCTGTTATCGGGGTAACCGAATTTGCACAGGGAGAACTGGGAGACGTGGTCTTCCTGGAAATTGAGACCCAGGGAGAGAGCCTTTCCAGGGGTGAAATATTCGGAACCATTGAGGCTGTCAAGACCGTTTCAGACCTCTATATGCCCCTGGATGGCGAGGTACTGGAAGTGAACCCTGCTCTGGAGGATGCACCCGAACTGGTTAATTCCAGTCCCTATGAAAAGGGCTGGATGATTCGCATCAGTCTCTCCAATGCTGCTCAGCTTGAGGACCTGATGTCGGCAGAAGCATATGCTAAGCTGATCGGCTAAGATCCCTTTTCGGCAGGATTTTTGTACCAGCTTGTGTGTCATCACCTGCTGTATGAGAAGCTTGTCCATCATATTGTTTACTGCTTTTGCTTTATCCCCCAGGATGAATGCCCAGCAGATGTTCTCTTTGAAGCCTCTTGCTCCTGAGGGCAAGGTGGTGAATGACAGGGAATATATACGGCTCTCCAATGACCTTATCACGCTGGAGCTTGCTTATGACTGTTTGCTTGAGAAAAAGCTGCTTTTTGATCTGGTGCTAATCAATGAGTCCGACCACCCTGTTTTTGTGGATCCTTCTTCCTTTTACTGTCTGAACCTGGACGATCCAGAAGGGGATTCTTCCCGTTTTCCTCCAGTCATGGCGCTTGCACCACTGAAGCCCTATACTTGGTACGACCGTGCATTAGAAAAACCGCGACACGAGAATATTTTTAGCTCACTACTGGAAATTCCCACTTTGTTTATGGAGGAATTTGTGGGTGTCTGGACTGATGAATCCCATGCCGGACCAGCTCAGGAGCAGGACAGGATAAGGCTTATAAAGGAAACAGTCAGGCAGGAGATGATGCAGGAAAGGGAGCTTAAACCCGGAGAGGTGGCAAATGGCTTTATCTATTTTCCGGGTCTTCCCGAGACCATCTACCTCCTGTTTTGCTTTCCCCTGGACGATCAGGAATTTCAGTTTGCCTACCAGATAGAGCAATCCCATCCTTGATTTTAACGAAATTCGAATCCTGCCATGATCCAGCGGCCAGGCTGAGTTACATTTCCAATGTCGTTGTAATGAGCATCCAGAATATTGGTGGCTTCCACAAAAAATTGGAACCTCCAGAGCGAATAGGCCAGTTTGGCATCCAATAGGAAAAAGCTTTCATAGGGCTGCTCGTTGGAGGAGCCTGTTTGCGCATCATATAAAAGGTAGCTTCCGTTCCTTTTCTGGTAACTGGACTTAAGTGAGACAAAGAATCGTTTATAAAGGTGTATACTCGTTGCTGCCACCACCTTGTGCCTCAGGTTATCCAGCAGGTACCTGGAGTTGACTTCAGGAGCGACCCTGGTCAGGTGGGTGAAGGTGTAGAAAAAGGCGGCTGTTTCCACATGGAAAATTTTATTTTTATTGCGGGGAGCTTCGTACCGCACCTGGATATCGCCTCCCATGGCGTCGATACGGGTCAGGTTCATGGTATGCCATTTTTCATCTTCCATCCATATCCAGTCGATCATATCCATGCCCTGGCGATAAAAGCCATTCACAGCGACAAAGAAACCCTCGTTTTGTCTGAATATACCCAGCTCAAAAGTTGTGGCCCGCTCGGGTGTCAGGTGGGGATTACCCACATTTGAAGGGCCCTGGTAATACAGATCAGTGAAGGTGGGGAGCCTCATGGATCTGTTTACAGAAGTGTAAATACTGAACCACCCCGGAAGCCGGAATTTAAGATCCAATCCCGGAAAAAATTGCGGCATATAGTCCATGTCAGAATTTATGTTTACAAGCATTCCTCCAGAAAAGGTGAAAGGACCCCATGCATAGGTTTGGTTAATATTCCAGTTGACCTGGTTTCGAACATGGCCATGGGTGAAGGTGATGGTGTCGTTATAGTTCACCCAATCTTCCTGCTTATGCAGTTCCCCAAGTGAGGTGCTTAAAATCTCTTCACGCCGGTAATTAAGTCCCGTTTGTGTTATACCTGCCACGGTGGAAAATTTCCCGCTTAAATCGACTCCTGCCACCATGGTGAGATGGTCGTTGACGTAAAAGGATGGATTGTGCCTGTCCAAGAGAAAATGGTCCCGGCCCATCCTGAAACTTCCAGCAAGGGTCCAGGTACTGCGTGGCTTCCTGGAGACAAGTTTCAGGGCAGCCAGTCCGGTTGTGGTCTCTTCATACTGATCGATGAAGCGGGGAGAATAAAAAGCATTTGCACCAAATGCTCTCAGGTTCACTCCTGTCATTAAATGAGCCTCAAACTTCCCCGGTTTGCTTTTTGCATGAATAAAAGCGTGGGTGGTCCTGAAATCTGTATTCTCTCTGTACCCGTCACTTCCAGAGGTATTTACGCTGATCAGGGCGGAGGCATTTTTACCTCCGATATTGCCAAGAAGATGTCCCTTATAAAAAGAGTGCTGGCCATAACGAAAACCGGCCTTCAGGAAGCTTGAATCGACCGGATTGGTGACAAGGTTAAGCGCGCCGCTAAAAGCGTTATTGCCAAATCTTCGGGCAGAGGCACCGGTGACCACTTCAATTTGTTCAAGCGAGTGGAGGTCCAGGGGCAGGTTCAGGTGGAAATGCCCCGTTTGGGGGTCCGAAATGTTGATTCCGTTAAGCAGTACCATGGACTGGTCGAAGGACCCTCCCTGGATGGATAGGTCGGCCTGGGTTTCATGCTTTCCCCTTTGCCGGAGATCCACTTGTGGCAAATATTCCAGAAGGTCTTCAGGAGCTGTGGCCGCCGCAGCCTCAATATCCCTGGTTGTGACCAGGATTACCGGTTTCAGCGAAAGCTCTTCAAGCTGAGCAGGCCACTCTTCGCTCACTTCCACCTCATCGAGCTCTACCAGTCTCTGATGGAGCAGGCTGTCGGCTTTCATCGAAGTTTTTTCCTGTGCCAGTAAGCCATAAGAGAAGCACAGGGTGCCGATCATAATGACTTTGTGAAAACTGGCCAGGACGGCCCATCCCTTGTTGGACCACCGCCTGAATACCAGTCTGCTAAATGTCCTCGGGTGATTCATCTTTGCCCCCTTGTTGGCCTGGTTCCGTATCGAGAGGATTTTTGGAGATTTCCTCATATATCTTTCTGTTGCGGACCACGTCAATGGCTGTATAAATGGCGTTCCTGAACGAATCAATGGAGGCCATATTCTTTCCCGCCAGCTCGAAGGCGGTCCCGTGTGCCGGACTGGTTCTTACAACGGGCAGTCCGGCCGTGAAATTTACTCCAGTCTCCATGGACAGTGCTTTGAAGGGTGCAAGACCCTGGTCGTGGTACATGGCCAGAACAGCATCAAACTGTTTGAAACGACCTGCACCGAAAAATCCGTCGGCAGGGTAGGGACCAAAGGCAAGGATCTTCAACTTCCTGGCTTCTTCAAGGGCGGGAGTAATGACCTCCTATCTCCTCCTTTCCCAGGAATCCGTTGTCCCCTGCATGGGGATTAAGGCCGAGAACAGCGATGCGTGGATTTCTGATCCCAAAATCAGCCAGCAGGGAGTGGGAGAGGATGGAAAGTTTTTTTACGATCAGCCTGGTGGTAATAAAACTGCTTAGCTCTGCAACGGGAATATGTCCGGCCACCAGTCCCACCTTCATCAGATCGCTTACCATCAGCATCATCACCTCATCAACCTCAAAGCGATCCTGAAGGTACTCTGTATGGCCGTGATAATGAAAATCACCATGCTGCATGTTTTGCTTGTTTACGGGTCCGGTAACCAGTGCATCAATGCTGCCCTTTTTCAGGGCATCGGTGGCAGCTTTCAGTGCTGAGAACGAGGAAAGTCCTGCGCTTTCAGTATTTCTGCCCAGCTCTACCCGTATGTTATCGTCCACACAATTTAGCACGTAAGCCTTGTCTCCTCTTGCTTCGGCCGGAGAACTGATGCTTAAGGGTGAAAAGTCGTCAATATCCAGTGCTTTTCTGTGGTAAGCCAGCAACCTTGGAAGAGCCGAAGATCAGGGGGGTGCAAATCTCCTCCATCCTTGTGTCCATCAGGGTTTTAATGATCACCTCATAGCTGATTCCATTGATATCCCCGTGGGATATCCCGATTTTTATTTTTTGCATGAGCAGTCTACTTACAATATTCGATTCAGAAGAAAATGATAAAGGATGCGGACACCTACTCCGCTTCCTCCTTTTCCTCGATAGTTATAGGGAATTTTGTTGAAGGACGGACCGGCAATATCCAGGTGAATATATGGATAATCGGTGAAGTGTTCCAGGAACTTTCCGGCAGTGATGGCTCCGCCATACCTGCCACCGATGTTCTTTAAGTCTGCAATTTCAGATTTTAAGTTGTTCCTTGTAGTCATCCCAGAAAGGAAACTCCGCAATTCTTTCGGCAGCATAATCACCACTTTCTATCAGGGCCTTCATCATTTCCCGGCTGGCATTTCCCATACCCACCATACCAAATTTGTCAATGGCGATGTGGGCCGACCCGGTGAGGGTAGAAAGCTCGATGACCAATTCCGGGCCATACTGTTTTGCGTAGCTGAGGGCATCTGCAAGGATCATTCTTCCCTCAGCATCTGTGTTGAGAACCTCCACAGTGGTACCGTCGTACATGGTAATTACATCGCCCGGAACATAGGCATTTCCGTCGGGCCTGTTGTCAGTGGCAGGGATGAGGCCAATGATCCACAGGGGCAAGTCATTTTTTGCCACAGCGTACATGGCTCCTGCAACTGCAGCTGCCCCTCCCATATCACATTTCATATAGTCCATGGAGTCGAGGGTGGGCTTAAGGCTAAGTCCACCGGTGTCATAAACAACACCCTTCCCCACAAGCACTATAGGTTTTTTGTTAACTGCATTCTCCGGTTTATAGCTCAGTACAGTGAAGGTGGGAGGATCAATGCTTCCGCGGTTTACCGCCAGCAGTCCACCCATTTTCAGGGATTCAATTTTTTTCTTATTAAAGACCTCCACCATAAAGCCGGCCTCCTTACCCATCTTCTCTATCTCTGCTGATAACTGAAGGGCAGTGAGGTAGGAGAGAGGCTCATTCACCAGGTCCCTGCTCAGGTATACTGCGCTCACCAGGTTCATTAGCTTTAAAACGTGATCCTCTGTGAGCCCCCTGTCAAATAAACCAAGATCCTGAAGGGCATTGGCCTTATGATTATCCCCTGTTTTATATTTCAGGAACTGGTAGCCTGACAGTGCCATTCCTTCGGCGAACGCGATACTTTCTTCCGGGGATACCCCTGCGTTGACAATGATCAGTCTGTCGATCTCCAGGTCAGTGATGGTCCCGTGCAGCGAATGGGCCGCTGTCCGCGCTTCCTCAAGCCTTTTATAAATTGAGCCATCCTCCTCTTCCAGCTTTCTGAAAAAAAGTTGGTGGTCAAGCAGGTTGATCTGTGCACTTTCCTTACCTGCTTCAAATCGCTTTTTCACGTAGCTGATATGTTTTTTATCGGGAAGCAGCCCCCGGAGTTCTTCCACATTCCTAAGCAGAAAAACCCTGTTGTCGGACTCCTTTAACTTGTTAATCTTAAATATTTTCATTGCTCCTTTTTTTATTTTCTTCCCTGGAGGGTAAATGTGAAGGAGGACCCTTTACCGGGAGTACTTTCCACCTTCAGCGTTCCATGATTTTTTGCAACCAGATCACTGACCAGTTGAAGGCCCAAGCCGGTTCCAATTTCCTTATCCGTTCCAAGGGAGGATGCCAGCTGGCCCTCATCGTGGAACTTTTCCAGAATCTCGGGTTTGATCCCAATGCCCGTATCGGATACCGATACAAATATCGTTTCCCCTTCCTGCCACACCAGAATGCTCAACTTTTCCATTGGCTGGAGTAAACTTCATGGCATTGGAAACAAGGTTACGTATGATAATGTTCACCAGATCCTTATCTGCATAGGCCACTGTGCCCGGAGGGATCGAGGATGAGAATTTCACCTTCTTCTGAATGGCCATGTGAGCGTACAAAGACTCCACATCGCTTACCAGTTCCTTAAGGTCCAATTCATCAAAAGAGACCCTCAGTTCATCGGCCTGGCTCCTTCCCCAGTACAGAAGGTTATCAAGCAGGGTAACGGCAGCCTGTGATGACTCATGCAGAGAATTCTGGATCTGCTTGTTGTTGGCAAGTTCGGGTTTGGTGGACATCAGGTCCACAAATTGTGCAATGCTGGCCACTGGACTTTTTAAGATCATGGGCAATCACCGAGAGTACCCTGTTTTTAAAAATCAGGGAGGACTCGAGCCTGAGCCGTGCTTTATAGTTGTTAACCCACTGCATTATGATCATCACCGATACGGCCAGCACAAAAACCTGGAAGGAAATCTGCGAGAGATAAGATGAGCTCAGTGAGCCGGCTGAATTTGCAAGCAGGATGTCACTGATCAGGGTATAAATGAAGAGACCAAGTGATACAAAAAAGATCGCATCCAGGAGCTTCCCACGGATGGTCCCGATAAAACTAATCACCAGGTAGTGGACCAGGAAGAGTAGGAGAAGGGGTTGGAAAACAATCATTCCGTAGCTAAACAAGCGGGGGGGCAAAGTAAAAATGGATAAAATCAAGATGCCAGTGATTACAATGTTCGCACTGATCACATGCTTCATATATTTCATGGGGAACATCCTGTGGAGAAAGATCATACCGCAAAGTGAGGCCAGATAGCTCCCGAAATACTCCATCCGGATCTGCCAGGCCCAGGATGTATCAATGAAGCTATTGGAGAAATAGAGTCCCGTATTCACCGAGCGTATCAGGATTCCAAGGGCTGTAAGGGCAAACAGGAGGGTCATTGAATAGGACCTGTAGAATAGCCAGAAGATGAAAAAAAAGAGGGAGAAGAAGAAGAGTACTCCAATGGTTGAGTAATTGTACATGCTCCGGCGCTCGGCCCTTTTTATAATGGCTGTTGAGCCTCCCATTAACACGGGTTGCCAGAATCCGCCCCGCCGGTGATGGTAGTTCGAAACCTGTATCAGCAGGAACAGGGTATCCTGGTCGGGAATATAGCAAAAGCGACCTGGCTCATACCATGGCTCTTCGGTCTCTCGGGAGCTTCCCACAATTCCGTTTTCCTTAACCAAACGATCGTTGAGAAAAAATTTATGCGCCACATCAAATACAGGAATATCAAAGCAGATTCCGGATTGTGTTCCGGGAGGGAGTAATGATGGTCATGGTGTAGGTCCCGTAACCGAATCCCGGAAGCTCACTTCCCTCAATCTCATAATCATTCCAGTAGGAGGGAACAGGCACGACGATTCCTTTTCCTTCCCTTTTCGCCTTTTCGAATGAATCGGGGGTGAGAAGCTGTTCCCAGTAAAACTCCCATTCTCCGTTCAGATTATAAAAACTCCCCTGATCCAGCACTGCTTCCCGCAGGTCAAGTAAACCATTTACAGGCGCCTTATCATGTGAAGCAAGGGCCTGGCTTCCTGTAAAACTTGAAATCAGAAAAAGAGCTATGATGAAGTGTATTTTCACAAAAGCAAATGTAAGAATAAATTGACTTTGACAGTCCATTGTTGTATTTTGCACTATGCCAATCAATCATTAATACACGATAGTATGAGATACTCACTATTATTCTTATCACTTTTTCTTTCGGTATTTATCACAGCTTGCGAAAAGCCGATGGATGAAGAGAAGGAGAAAGCTGCCATTATTGAAGTGATTAACAAGGAGACCGATGCTTACCTGGAAAGGGACTTCGACGCCATGTTTGCTACCCATGTACAGGACTCCCTCAATATGCGGCTTACTGCTGGTGCCGATAATTATGTATTTGCCGAAGGCTGGGAGAATGTTTCAAAGCATATGACGGGCGATCAAACCGAAGATGATTTGGGACCCGATCTCCACATCAGCGTGGAAAAAAGCAACTATCGGATGAAGCTTTATCCCAATTCGGCCTTTGTGGTTTGCGATCAGAAATGGACCTCCGATTACGGGGATGATGTGGTCGAGATCAACAGCATCCAGGTCCGTTTCCTGGAAAAGATTAAAGGTGAGTGGAAAATCTCCTTCGTCTCTTTCATTGGAACTTCGGGTTACGAGCATATGGACGAGACTGAAGAGCTGGAGAATTAGCAGGCTGTCTTCTTCAGTCCTTTCTTACGCTGACCTCTCTGGATTCACTTTGCCACAAGCCATGCTTGGTGCAGACTGCCATGGCCGAAAGGTTCATGCTCACTGCTCCCGCTACAATGTAAAAATCCACCTCCACATGATGTGGCTGGTTCGCAAAAGTGCCTGGTGCAAAGTGAGCCTCTGCCAGAAAAGTCTCACGGTTCCATAGTTGCACATATTTAATATGATGGTCAGGGTCATCGGGGTGTGTATATTCTGCCCCCAGTTTAACCTTTACTTTGAGCTTTTCACCTTCTTTTGCAAAAGCATCGCATATCACAAAGGGGGTGTGGCGGTCAAAATAATCCTTTCTTACCTCTTTTTCTTCCTGGCTAATATCGACGGGTGTAAAGATTCTCGGCATGGTATTCGGTTTTTATTCTGCCTTCAAAGATAGGGAAAAGCCATTTTGATGCATCTACATATTATTGTAACTTGATTAAATTCAGCTAAACTGAAATTGAAGGTGGCCAGAATCATATGGATCATTGTGTTTGCAAGCGGACCTTTCTTTTCACTTGTCCAGGCCCAATTGTTAATTGCTGGTCCTTATGCATCTCTCGAATTTATTGAGAATCAATCACCTGTCCTCTACAGTGTGAATACATTGAATGACAATCCCCTCCTGGAAGCTTACGATGTGAAGTTCTACGGACTGGATCTGGAAGCCAATAATCAGAGTGATCAGATCCATGGATCTGCAAGCATCCTTGTACAGGTGAGGGACCAGACCTTATCCACCCTGGTTTTCGAACTGAATAATAGTCTGCAAGTGGAGCGTGTGGAGGTGGATGGGCAAGCACTGTCTTTTAGCCATGAAGGTAACGAAATTATCATTTCCCTGACTGTCCCCCGCAGTGCAGGAGAGCTGGTGAGTACCACTGTCTGGTATGGTGGGCAAACAGGTGAAGGAATGGTGCGGGAGATTGACAGGAATTGGAACGTGGCGGTTACCTACACCAGTACTGAACCTTTCTTATCGCTTGACTGGTTTCCATGCAAGCAGAACCTGCAGGATAAGGCAGATTCAGTACATGTTTTTATCACCACCGACTTTGGATTGATCGCACTTTCCCAGGGTCTGCACACCGGGACCACCTACTATCCCAACGGCAAAGTTCGCTGGGAGTGGAAATCGAACTACCCCATTGCCTTCTACCTGATTTCCATGGCGGTGGCAGATTATACGGAATATAGTCTGGAGTCGGACCCCCCGGGTGTCGTGAAGCCCTTTCCCATTCAGAATTTTGTGTATGATGTACCCGGCTGCCTGGACACCTACAGGAACCAGATTGATGTGACCCTCCCGATCATGGATGTTTTCTGTGAACTGTTCGGTCCCTATCCTTTCAGGGAGGAAAAGTACGGGCAATACCTGTGGCCCAGGGGTGGAGGGATGGAGCACCAGACCATGACCGGAATGGGAAACTTTGATTTTTACCTGGTCGCTCATGAACTGGGTCACTCCTGGTTTGGAAACTACGTGACCTGTGCCACCTGGCAGGACATTTGGATCAACGAAGGATTTGCCACCTACGCCGGCTACCTGGCCACGGAAAACCTGGCCCCTGAATATGCAGATGGGGAAAGGGAGTACAGGTTTGAGCGAGCCCTCAGGGAGCCTGACGGTTCGGTATATGTGCCGGCCCAGGAAGCTGATAATCCTGTCCAGGATCTTTAACGGGAACCTTTCCTATAGCAAGGGAATGGCCATCATCCATATGATCCGTTTCGAACTGCAGGATGACGAAATCTTTTTTAAAACCCTCCGCGATTTTATCGAAATATATGCCGACAGTGTGGCCACCGGCCTCGATTTTAAGGCGGTCCTGGAGGAAATTCAGGCATGGATTTTACGGACTTTTTCAATCAGTGGTATTTTGGAGCTGGCTACCCTTTTTATGAGACCAGTTGGGATCAAAACGATGGAATACTTAGCATTTATTCCACACAGAGCCCCTCCTCAGAAAGCAATCCCCTCTTTAAAATGTCCATGGAATACCAGATTTATCATGAAGCCGGGGATACCGTGATCAGGGTGTTTCAGGATCAAAATCAGGAGGTATATCAGATTCCCATGGCCCATGTGGTGAGCAGTATTGTTCCCGACCCAAACAATCAGGTTCTCAAGAAGATTAAGGGGGAGACCAAAGGGGCCCTGGTCGAATCCCGGCCCTTTAGCATCTATCCAAATCCCAATGGGGGTGTGTTTACTTTTAAATCTTTGTCGGACAGGGATGAGTTTGCAGATATCGATGTGGAAATTTACAATGTTGCCGGGAGGCTTGTGCATCGTGAAAGATTTATGGGATGCCAGTCTTTTATGGAGTACGGGGTTTACCCGGATGGTTTGAGCTTTGGAGTCTATTTTGTCCGAATCAGATCAGCTTCCCATGAGGAAATTCTTAAAATGATGGTACAATGAGAAGTCGATGGATAGTCCTGGGAATGATCTGGCTTTTGGGATCTCAGCTGGCAGATGCTCAATTTATTTCAAGTTTGGGGGTGAAAGGTGGTGTGGCACTCTCCAACCAGTCTTTCCGTATCACCCCCATCAACTATACGATGGATACAAAAGCCATTTTCAGTCCTTCCGTGGTGTTTTTTGCCGAGGCTTTTCAGGGAGATCATTTTACATTGCAGACCGATTTTGCCTTTGCCTGCAGGGGAAGCTCCACAAGTACCCGGTCTATTACGGTGGATCACCTGAACGGGAATCAGGTGATTGTCAATGAAGGGGAGAAGGTCACATCGAGGCACCGTTATCTGGCTATTTCTCCCATGTTGAGGGCCCGAACCTACAATGGCGGTGTGGAGGCCTATGCCCTGGTGGGTCCTCGCCTGGATCTTTTGCTCTACTATTCAACCCACTCGGACTACCCGCTGGAGGAGCAAAACGATGTGATTCTTGGACTCACTCTGGGAATGGGAGTGGAATTCCCCCTTAAGCAAAATATGCTTTTAATCGAGTTGCTCTTTCAGCCCGATTTGAGTCCGGTTACCAATAAGGATCCCTTGATGATCAACAACAACAGCCTTGTACTGACAGTGGGATACAGATGGAACGAGGCAAATAAAATGTACGTCCTTCCGGGCGATCAGGCTCGGGATCTTTTTTTAATTCGCATGTTCTCAAGGAAACAGAGGGTTTTTCGCAGGGTGTCGTGGTAAAGTGTCAAATAGAGTATCAGGCATGAAAGCCAAATCACCACCACGTTAAAAAATGGGGTGCTAATCTCCATATTCCCAAGCTTTTTGACAGGAGCATAGAGTTGGGCCCTTCCAATCTGGATTCGGGGACCTGGAAGGCCGGATGGTAATATCGTACCAGCAGTTCTGCCCCCTTCTTTCCACCTTGTGGATACTGCTGTTATTTAAAAGCAGGTCCGTAAGCTGGTTGTTCTCGTAGGCATCCCTGAAAGCAGCAAAGGCAAACATCCCCCCAGCTTGTTGACCAGTTCCTGCTGCAGCTCTGCTCCTGCTTTTACTCCCCACACTTCTGGCCTGCCTGGCCATGAGGGTGATCAGTTCCAGATATTCACGCGTGGCTTCAAGTTTATCATCTTCCGGGGGAAGCAGAGAGGGATACTCGCGCTTCAGAATCTCCAGTTGTTCTGACAACATGACTTCGTTCATGCCGGACGAGGCTCTGGTTTTTCTCCTCCCTTTTCCATTTTATGCTTTCATCCACGCTGGTGAGCAAGGTGGGAATCAGGAATGATTCCTTATAGGTCGCATCGCTGATCTGCTGGTCAATATCAAAGAACTGCTGCATGTACCTGTTGTTCTTAAACTGCTCCACTGCCAGGGCTTCATAGGCCCATCGGGAAGTCATCAGGTCACCAATGACTGGCACATATTCATAATTGGAAATGCTCTTGTGCAGCTTATCGAATTTCACCAGCACCCCGCAGAACAGGATCTGAGGGATCAGCAGGAAGGGAACCAGGATGTAGATGGTAATCACCGAATTGAGTCCCGAAGAGATATTCAGGCCCAGCAGATTGGCAAAACAGGAGGTTGAAAACAGGATCAGCCAGTAACTGAACATCATTCCCTTGATTTCAAAAATCAGGTTACCGATCAGCACGTAGGAGAGTGGTCTGAATGGCCGAGAGTCAGAAACATGATCAGGATTTTCGAATTCAGGTAGCTGGACCGGCTCAGGTTCAGGAAGGACTCGCGCTGAAGGATCTTTCTGTCCTTGATGATCTCCTCAGAACTGATGGTCAGGCCAAGGAAAAGAAAGACGATCACACTCATGAGCAGAAATGCGGGCAGGTTTTCATTGTTCCGGAATACGTAGGCCACGGGATCTCCCTGCACTCCGCTGAAATATTTGGTGAAGAAACCCAGGATCACGGCCAGCAGAGGAGCTTCCAGCATACTGATCAGCACATACTGCGTGTTGGTCAGCTTGGATAGAATGTCCGTGATGAAGAAGATCTTCATCTGTTTGAACCAGCCGGGAATACTGTAATAATTCTCTGGAAGGTCCTTCTTCTCCGGTATTCCAGCACGGTTTCAGAATCCCGTCCTTGAAACGTTCAAACCACTCTTTGGGGCTTACTTTCCTGGTTCGGGAGAGCTTGCCGTGTTCATTGACAATCTTGGCTTCGATGATCTGCAAGGACCTGGTCGGGATCCACATTCCCACAGCAGATGCACTGGTCCTCCTTGGCATTGGCATGGTTGCTTTTGGTTTTAAAATAGACCACGGCCTCGGATGGATTCCCGTAGAAGATCTGGTAGCCTCCCTTATCCATGAAGATGATTTTATCGAACATCTTGTAGAGATTTGAGGAGGGTTGATGGATGTTTACAATCACCAGTTTACCATTTTGAACCTGTTCCTTGAGCAGGTTCATGACCATTTCCGAATCGACCGATGAGAGTCCCGAGGTGGGTTCATCCACGAACAGGACAGAGGGTTCGCGGATCAGTTCCAGTCCAATGTTCACCCTTTTGCGTTGTCCCCCGCTGATCACCTTGTTCAGCGGTTTACCCACCTTCAGGTCCCTGATCCCGTAAAGATCCAGGTCGATCAATACCTGTTCAACCACTTCAGCGATCTTCTGCTCATCATAACGGTTCAGGCAGAGCTTTGCATTGTAATACAGATTCTGGTAAACGGTCAGGTCCTCAATCAGCAGATCGTCCTGGGGAATGAATCCGATGACTCCATTGAGTTTTTCCTTTTCCTTTGGATCATGGATATTATATCCGTTGATCAGGATTTCTCCGTTCTTTGGAATCAGGTTGCCATTCAGTACATTCAGCAGGGTTGATTTGCCCACACCGCTTCCGCCCATGATGCCCACCAGTTTTCCCGATTCTTCGTTCAGGTTAAAATCCTGGATCCCGTTATCACTGTTTTTGAACCGGAATTCAACATTCCTGGCCACAAAGGTGAGCCTGGTTTTAATGAAGGACTTTGGAGAAGAGCACCCGCCACATCGGAATAGTAGATGGGATCGATGCTTTGTCCCCTGATGGATGAACCATGCTCAAAGGTATAGGTGATGCCCGCATGAAGGTGCTGGCCGTTCAGGAACATGTCTTCTGTTCCATTGTAGCGCAGGATATAGGTATTCACACTCTCAATACTCAGAAAGGAAATCTCGCCCAAAAGGTGCTTGTACAGATGTGATGCATCTCTTCATATTCGCATGTTTTCTCGTTGTTGATCAGCAGGACCCTCTCTTTTTGCGGAATCTCTCCAATGGAATAGGCGATAAAGCGGAGGATATTCTGATATTCTATCTTCAGGAATATTGAAGGCTGAGGCCACCGTTTCCAGGAAATCCAGTTCCTTCTCATCAATTTCAATGCCATAGGCGATGTATTCGATGAGCTGAATGATCACATAGATCTTTCTGTCTTTGCTCCAGCTCCTCATTGATCTTTTCGCAAATTCCCAGGATCCGGACGGCAGTCAGGGATGTTCTTTTCTTTTCCTTCAGGCTCCCTTTGGCAATCCGGTCGCCATGATAAAGGTGGAGGTATTCCTCAAAAACACTTCATGTATTTCTCCACCAGTTCACTGCTTAACTGCCGGGACAGAAAGGACCGGATGATGGACTTTTCCTTGTTCCGAAACCTCCTCGAACCTCATCAATATCAACGATCAGGGCAAAGAGTTGCATCAATGCTTTTAAAATGGCTTCACTCATGGTAGCATTAAAGTAACCAAATTTTTCGCTATTTTGTGTCACTTATGTGCCGATTCAATAACACTGGTAGATTATGAAGGTGCCATTACCTTTGGGACCATTGAAATGTTATTGAGCAAACTGAGAAATTCCCGGGAGTTTCAGGAACTGAATAAACCAGCCAGGAAAAGACTTTATGGCATATTTGTGGAATCCATCGATAATATCTACAAATATGCAGTAAAGATTACCCGGGAAACAGGGGCCGCCTCCAAGAATCTCGGTGAAGAAAAAAGGATGACCTTTACCTGGTCAGGGCAGGAAACCTGGTTCTGAATGACAATGTGGGTGATCTTACCTTTAAACTTGAACGGGTCAACCAGCTGGATGTGGAAGCCCTAAAGTCGCTCTATGAGGAGGTGATCAATAAGGAACCCAGATGCCACTGATACGGGGGCCGGACTTGGATTAATCACCATGGCCCTGCGCACCGATAAGGATATTGAATTTGGTTTTAAGGTGGTTGACAGCAACTACTCATTTTTTGAATATGAAATTACCTTAAATGGATAACGCATGGAAAAATTAACCATTGCCCCAACATTAAATACCCCAGGAGTAACTCTTGATCCTGTGGGAAACAAGTTTGAATTAAAAGGTGAATCAAGACCGGAGAATGTGAGAAGTTTTTACTTACCCATACTCGAATGGCTTGAAAAATTTGCTACTGAGATTCCGGGAAGGACGGAAGTACCCCACTTGAATTCAGTTTCAATTTTGAGTACTTCAACTCAACTTCTGCCAAGTATATTCTGGATATTTTTAAAATCCTGAATTCCATTAATAGTTCAGGAGAACCGTGAAGGTCTCCTGGCATTATGAGGAGGATGATGAGGACATGTACGAAGTCGGGATGGAAATGTCAGAATGTCAGGTATTGCTTTTGAATATGTAAAAGAGGAGTCTATAGCCGGAATCCCAGCACCAGGATATCGTCAATTTGCTCCACATCACCCTTCCAGAATTCATGTTGCTCCAGAAGGATCTGTTTTTGCTCCTTCATCGGGTTTTCTGGATTTTAGTCAACAGTTCCCTGAATCTTATGCACGGAAGGTCTTTCTTTCGGGCCCTCCAAGCTGGTCGACATAACCATCTGAGAAGAGATATACCGCATCATTTTTCTTGCAATTTGATGGAATGGTTTGTAAAAGGGTGCAAGCTTTTGTTCATAGATCCCGATGGGCATCCTGTTGCCCCGGATCTGGATCACTTCCGTGGTTTTTTCTCCGGATTTTCTTCCTTGTTCCTCACCAGGTAGAGAGGCCTGTTGGCACCGGAAAATTCCAGGGTGCCATTTTTCAGTATCAATGATGCACAGTGCAATTTCAATTCCGTCCCTTGCCTCGTACCTGTGTTCCTGTCTGGTGAAGTGAACGAACCACGTAGCTTCTCAGATCCTCCAGGATCCTGGCGGCACTGAGGGATTCATTCCTGCTCACGATTTCGTTCAGGGATGAGATGCCCATCACACTTAGAAGGGCACCGGGGACCCCGTGACCGGTGCAATCGGCGACTGCAATCAGCAGCTTCCCGTTTTTCTGTAAGGTCCAGTAATAGTCCCCGCTCACAATGTCCCTCGGTTTGAACAGGATGAAGTGCTCGGAGAGGGATTCGGAAAGGGCCTCATCGGGCGGAAGGATGGCTGACTGGATCCGTTCCGCATAACGGATGCTGTCCAGGATCTGTTCATTTTGGAAGGAGATGGTATCACGTTGCTGGGTGGCCATGTCCAGTTGTGCCTCAATCTCTTCCTTCTGCGCCTCAATCTCCTCTTTCTGCATGACCACCTCCTGTGTACGTTCTTCTACTGTTTGCTCGAGGTCCCTGTTCATCTTTGAAATGTGCTCCACATGTTCATGGATCTTCCGGGTCATTTCGTTGTATCCTTCGGCCAGCTCACCGATCTCATCGTTGGTGCGTCACGATGGTGTAACGCTCCACCTCTCCTGTCTTGATTTCCGAATGTTCGAAAGGAGCTCCTTCACCGGGTAGGTAATATCACGGTTGGTCCATCTGATGAACAAAATAAGGTATAGCAGGGATACCAGGATCCCGGTACTGATCCCTATGATCATGCTGAAGGTATCAACGGCATTCACATAAAACAGCCATTCAAATTTTTCCAGCGAGCAGGCTCTCTTTCCCTGCTGCCAATCATCTTCCCCCAGGGCCCGATCAGGATATCCCATGCCTCCTGGGATATGGTTTCAAGTTTCAGGGATTTCACCGAGGTTAGGCTCTGGATCAGGTAGACCAATACGATGAGCAGGGGAAGGGTGGTGGTCATGCCACTGGCCATCAATCAGCCGGTCCCTGATCCTGCCGCCCTTTCGCTTGAATACTTTTTGTCCGCAAGCTCTTCCCTGGAATAGAAATATTCGATGTAACGAATGTGTACCCTGTGCTTCTGCCAGAAGAAAACAAATAGAAACTCCAGGATGGTGGCCAGTACTGGCGAGGTAAAAAAACTCCACAAAAATCTCATTTTCAATCTTTTCTCCAACGCGTCCTTTCAGCATGATGAAGAAGAGGGCATAAAGGAGCACAAGGACACTGGGAAGGGTAATGATGCTTGCATTGATCACCGGGGTCTTTAATAATTGCCGTTTACAGTATTCTTTCAGTTTCACGGGAATTTCCTGTTTTGCGGCGGAACATCTTGAAATAGCGTTTGAAGGGTTGATTGTATATTAAGCCAGCAATATAGGCGACCAGGGTCAGGAGGAAGAGCAGTTTGAAAAACCTTGAAAAGGGGCCTTTATCCGAAAAGGCCTTAATATTCTGAAGCTTTCTCTTGGTTTCATCGCGATCCTTACCCGATCGAGGGACCTGAGACCCTAATTTTCAGGTCTGCCTTCTCTTTGGCCAGGGAGTCGGTATACTCCTCTCCCAGGTCGATGGCCACATTCACCAGGCTGTCGAATGATCTCATCTGGATCCTTAGTATCCGAAAGGATTTTTAAAGAATCGGCAATGGTTGTCAGAGAATCCACCAGGGCATCGTTTATTGCCATCCAGGATATCCTTTATTCCTGGCAATTTCCGGGATGCTTTTTGCCCCTAGAAAAATCAGGAAGGGGATCACCAGGAAGAAGTAGAGCAGGTTTGAGGTCAGATAGACCCTGAAGCCATAGTACGGTGGAATCTTTTGTTTCTCCATCTAATCAGGAATTGATCACACATTATTGCCCGACCACTTTTCCGGCCAGTCAGTGGGCCTTGCGGGTATCATCGATCTGAAGTTTCATGTGATCCCGGGTTGATTCAGGCTTCAAGTTAAAAAAATTCAGAATACTATCCTCTTTCGACCTGCTCAAGGTAGGCCGGTAATAATACCGCCGGTGCGTTCCAATTGAGGTAAAACTCATTGGAGGCATAACTAGCCTGCAAATCTGATAAGCTTCAAAATGTTTGTAAGGCCAAAATAATATTTCTAGATTTATATCAACTCCAAATTTTTGAAACATGATACCTTTATTTCTTTTTGGTGGTGGGATCCTGATTACCCTGATGGTGGTTGTTTTTATAATCCTGATCCCTTTGTTTGCCTTGATCAGTGCGCTTACCAGCAGTTTTCCGGGCAATGAAAAGATCATATGGGTATTGCTTATTATTTTCCTGCCTTTTCTGGGCTCCCTGCTCTATTTCCTCATTGGATTAAATCAGAGAACAAACCGATAAAAAAAAGGGTAAAGTCCCCTGGTCTTGCATCTTTACTTATGGTGAACCATTCAGGTTGGCATTTGTCAATGCTTAAGGAGTTGATAAAATTGGGTATGCTGGCAGTGACTTCATATTGCTCCTTTTCGCACAGGGCGGGAAGTCAGTGGACTATCCATTGAAAGAATGGGAAGCCCACCAGTAAAGGTATTGAGCTTTATGTGGAGCAGAATTCCCTTTCGCTGGTGAAGGAGTTTCAGGATTTTGTGGGGGATACGCTCTATAATGTTTGGATGTATACGGATGAATTGGAAGAACCCTGGGACAGCATGTCACTCGAATTGGGGAGGTTTTTCCCCACGAAATCTATATCACCACCGCAGAGCATTTTGAAGCCTATGAGTTAAATGATCTCTCGCCCGATCGACGGGAAAAACTCAGGGAGTGCAATAAATTTGTAAAGGCTGTGATGATCCACGAACTTGGCCACGAATATGTGAACCAGATCGGGGTGGAAATGCAATCTGTTCACCACCTTCATATTGATAAAAGTTACGAGACCGGAATATGGATTGTGAATTCCCATGAAACTTTTGGCTCCTCCTTTATCGAAGAGGGTATCAGTGAATATATTACCGAAAAAATGGGAGAGCTGATCCCACCTTCTGTTCTGGAGAAACCCAGCACCATTGAGGAGTTATTTGATAGCGAGAAGGAATATATAATCAAATATAAGTATGCTTCGGCCTTTTTAAAAACCTTCCTCGATACCACCGGTATAAAAAAGGGTATCCAGATCCTCCTGTTCAACCCGCCTCCTTCCTATGAAGAGATTCTTCAAGCCGAGCGTTTTTTTGAAAGGCTTGAATTGCCGGAAATCTATACTACGACTCAATGAGTTGACCTACTCAGTGGTAATTTTTGTCTCGGATTTGATGGTCATTGGAATGGTCAGTCCGTCGGGTAGCTGGTCATTTGCCTTAATGCTTGCATTTCCTTCTATGGTTTGATCAGCAATCGCCTCGTAGATCCAACCGCTTTTTTCATCCATTTTGATCCTGGTGGTCGAGTTTCCCGAAAGGTTGTATTTCATGGACATTCCGTTGGTTTCCACGTAAGCATCTTTATCGGTGGTCACAACGGATCCCTGGCCGCTGATAATTGCATATTCACCTTCACTGCCCTCATAGGTATAGTCGGTCGAAACAGTCGATGCCATGCCAGCTTCCAGCTGGTTAACGACGTTCCATTGGGCTCCCTTTTTAACAGGCTTTTCCGGGAAGATTGCAGTGAATGCTTCAAGGCTTCCGGTGACCGATTTTCCTCCATAAGCATTCAAAATCTGAGCTTTCACCTGCTCACGTTCCTCCTGAGGAAACTGGTCGAATTGATTAATCACCGAATTCCACATCGCTTCAACGTCTATGATTTCCGTAATTTTCCCACGTTTGTCCATCTTCATCTTCATGGGCTTGTCTTTCATTTGTGACAGAATTGAAGAGAAAAGATCACTCTCATCGTTTTTTTCTGAACTAAACTCCATGGTCGCCTGGGGCAGTTCCATGGTCATACTCATCCAATCATAGCGAAGTTCCAGATCATAGCCCTCTTTGCTGACTGCGGTTACAAGATAGGAAGTGGACCCATCCATGACCATTACAATGTTCATTTTCATCCCATAGACATCCTGTTCGATGATGATCTTTGAATGGCTAACCTGCTTGTAGGTTTTATCCTGCTCAAGGTTCAGGGATAATTTGGCTTTTTGCCCATTTACTGAGCTTAAGATTAATACCGCGCAGAGCAGGGAGGCAAGTTTTCTCATTTTAGCATGGGTTTTATTGAATGGAAAAGATAGTGAATATTTACGGCTTTGTTTTTGCTTTGAATACAAGATCGATCATTTTATAAAAATCACCCTTGTCATAAGAGTTGTTATTTTCTGTGTCCACCCGGTGCACCAGGACCATATCTGAAGAGGGATATACCGCCAGCATATGTATCCCCACCCCCGTATGATAAAAGGAGTAAGAGCCGTCCTCGTCCCCCGGTACAAGCACATACCATAACATGCCATAGGCGATGCCGTAATCAGGATTAAACAGGGAATAAGGGAAGGTACTGGCTTCTATCCACTCTTCGGGAACAAGCTGTTTTCCTTTCCACCTTCCCTTATTCAGGTAGAGCTGCCCGTAAAGAGCCAGGTCCCTGGCCGACAACCTGAAATGGTAGGCAGGATAAATGGACTTGCTTTTTTCATACTGGTAAAAGCCATCGGTATGGGGCATCTCCACACCCTCAGCCTCACCGTCGATGACTTTGAACTTTCCCTGGTAATCCTGCATACCCAGAGGTCTGGCGATCTCCTCAAGGAAGAGTTCGTAAATGCTTTGTCCGCATTGCTGTTCCAGGATGGCCCCTAAAACATTAAAATCCCAGTTATTGTAGTAGAAATGTTCCCCGGGCAGGTAAAAATCCCTCTCAGGTTTCCCCCTGAGCATTCCTTCGCTTACCCCGGCTGCCGGGTGATAAACCCCGGACCTTGATTTTAATAAATCGGCCACCCTTGCATCAAGTTCATTTTCAGAAAGTCCCGGGGCAAGGTCATCGATCTTGAGCTCCCTCAGGGTCATGGAAGTATCAATTTCCCCCCTGGATACGGCGATCCCGATAAGAGAATTTAACAGACACTTTCGCACAGAGTGGATGGTGTGTTTCCGCTTACTGTCGCCCCAGTCGAAGATCACCTCTCCATCCACCAGGATCATCATGGAAGAAGCCCCGCTCTGTTCAAGGTTAGACTCCAGGCTATCCAGTTTTTCAGAAGAGAATCCTTTGCTTTCCGGTGCTGAGTATTCAAAGTGGTGTTTGGGAGATGTGCTGCAAGCGGTAATCATTGTAAAAAATACAAGCCACCTTCCGGGCTTTTTGGGGCAAAAGTCGCCTGGATTCATAAGTGGTTTCCTCGCTACCAGTTTAACAGGTAGGCAAAGATCAGGGGAGCAACAATGGTCGCATCCGATTCGATGATGTGCTTTGGAGTATCGGCATCCAGTTTTCCCCAGGTGATTTTTTCATTGGGCACAGCCCCCGAGTAGGATCCATATGAGGTGGTTGAGTCAGAAATCTGGCAAAAATAGCTCCAGAAAGGGGTTTCGACCCGTTCAAGATCCTGGTAAAGCATGGGAACCACGCAAATGGGGAAATCCCCGGCAATACCTCCGCCGATCTGGAAAAACCCAATGCCCTTATCCTCTGTGTTTGCGGTATACCAGTCGGCCAGCCACATCATATATTCAATGCCTGATTTAACAGTGCCAGCCTGTAGCTCCCCCTTAATACAATAGGATGCAAAAATATTTCCCATGGTGGAATCCTCCCAGCCGGGTACAATGATGGGCAGGTTTTTTTCTGCAGCGGCCAGCATCCAGCTGTTTTTAGGATCTATCTGATAATACTGCTCAAGCACCCCCGAGTTCAGCATCTGATACATGTATTCGTGGGGGAGGAAGCGTTCCTGCCTGCTCTCGCTTTCTTTCCAGATTTTATAAATGTGCTCCTGCAGGCGCCTGAAGGCTTCCTCTTCGGGAATGCAGGTATCGGTGACCCGGTTTAGTCCCTGGTCCAGGAGTTCCCGCTCCTGCTCCGGTGTTAGATCACGGTATCCGGGAATCCTTTTATAATGCTTGTGCGCAACCAGGTTCATCAAATCCTCTTCCAGGTTCGCACCGGTGCAGGATATAATATGCACCTTATCCTGCCTGATCATCTCTGCCAAAGAGCGTCCAAGTTCAGCTGTACTCATTGCTCCCGCGAGGGTAATCATCATTTTATTTCCCTTTTCCAGCTGATCGTTATAATCGTCGGCAGCATCAATAAGTGCAGCCGAATTAAAATGCCTGAAATGCTCAAGCATGAAGGTGCTGATATTGCCTTTTTGTGCTTTCATTGTCCAAATTCTAAAGATTTCTTAGCCATTGTATCCAAGTATATTGAACATTTCCTGGGCCGACTGCTCTTCGCGATAAACGTGGTCAATGATGTTGCCCTTGGCATCCCGGTCTATGATCACATGCTTGGGGGAAGGAATCAGGCAGTGTTTGATTCCGCCGTATCCGCTGATGGAATCCTGGTAAGCCCCTGTGTGGAAAAAACCCAGGTAGAGGGGCTCCTTATCCTTGCTGTCATATTTAGGTAAGAGCACTTCCTGGTTCAGGTCCTCCGAATTATAATAATCCGAATGGTCACAACTGATACCGCCAATATTGACCCGGCCATACTCATTTCCCCACTTATTAATGGGTAACAATATAAATTTTTCATGGATGGACCATGCGTCAGGGATGGTGTTCATCAGGCTGTTGTTGATGATATACCAGGTCTCCGTGTCGTTTTGCATTTTCTGTTCCAGGACCTCAAAAATGATGGCGCCGGCTTCTCCCACTGTATACCTTCCAAATTCAGTGAAAATATCCGGCTCCCTGACATCCTCTTTGTTGCAGGCTTCTTTTATATTATTGATGATCTCATTGATCATGTATTCATAACTGTATTCGAATCCAAGGTGATTCCTGATGGGGAAACCCCCGCCAATATTGAATGAAGTCAGATTCTGGCTCTCCTTCTTAAGTTTTATATACAGACTCAGTGCTTTCTGAAACTCTCCCCAGAAGTAAAGGGTGTCTTTGATTCCCGAATCCACAAAAAAGTGGAGCATCTTCAGCTCCACCCTGGTATTATCCCGGATATGATTCACAAATAAATCGATAATCTCATCGGGAGGAATGCCCAGGCGGGAAGTGTAGTAAGCCGATTGTGCCTCTTCGTTTATGGCCATACGCAAACCGATCTTGACCGGCATGCTTGTTTTGATCTTCAGGAGACGGTCCAGCTCCTGCTTGCTGTCCAGTACGATAATTGAGTTTTTAAAACCATCCTCCTGCATCTTGACAATTTTTCGCAGGTAATCCTCAGTCTTGTATCCGTTGTGGATAATGATCCTGTCCTTATCCAGTTTTTTCTTTTCATAAAGATTCATGATCAGGTCAATATCGAAGGATGATGAGGTCTCAAGGTCCACCTTATGTTTTAAAGCCTCATTGATTACATGGTAAAAATGATTGCACTTGGTACAATAGCAAAAATGATATTTTCCCTTATAAGCACTATTTTTAATGGCCCTGTTAAAGAGGTTTCTTGCCTTTTTAATCTGGTCGCCAATCTTTGGCAAATAAATAAACCTGAAAGGGGTTCCATGTTTTTCGATCAGGTGTTTCATCGAAACCCCGTGAAAAGTCAGATTTCCATCTCTCAGATCAAAGCCTTCCTGAGGGAAATAATAGGTTTGTTCAATTAAATCGAAATAGGTGTTTTTCATTTACATCAAAGGTCTTTTATTGCGATGGTTTATCTTTCGAAATTAATTTAATTTAGGACTTGATCCTTATTCCGGCTGTAACAAATCAAATATATTTTACTTCGGGCCTGTTTCTGCCGGCTTCGTTGCTGTACTTCACCTTTGGATGACCCAGGAGAAGGGCTGCATATACCTGGTTGCCAGCGGGGATGCCAAGCTCTGTTTTCATCACTTTGCTTCTCTTCATGGCAGTGGTAATAAAACCATTAAAACAGCTGCCCAGACCCAGGGTATTGGCATATATGGAGGTGTAGGTGGCCCAGATAAATGCATCGGCCGAAGCCATGCCATATTTTGTGACAGGAGCATGAAAAAGCATCACAGCCGGAGCATGGTGACATACCTGGGATGATTCGGGTGTTTGTCGAGCAATGAACTGCTTCTTATAGGCGTTTAGGCGGGACACTCCCAGCTTCGGTGCCAGCACTTTAAGGATGGGCAGGAGAACAGGGGAGGTAATCATTCGAAGTGTTTTTATTAAAACAGAGGCGGTCTGATGATTGACCTTCTGGATGGTCTCCTGGTCTTTGATCAGACATATTTCCAAGGGTCGGGCATTGCTGGCCGAAGGGTAGTGCTTCATGTTGTTTATGAGCAAGTCCAATGTTACCTCATCCACCTTCTTGTCCAGATAACTCCGGCATGTTCTGATTCGTGCTGAAAGCTCCTGGAAATGCTTCGGGGAGACTGCTCCCGGATTCAGGCTTTTAATCTCACCCGTATCGGGGTAGACCGTTGATTCGGGGCAGATGGCCACACAATGACCGCAGTGAATGCAGGTATCGTTTATGGTTCCGCTTTCGATGTTTATTGCATCCGAGGGACAATCTCTGACACATTTTTGGCACTTAGTGCAGTTTTCAAGTTGTATAGTTGGCATTTTTAAATAATTAGGGCCCCGAAAATAGATAAAAGTTCAGCCATTGTGCATTATTACCTCTATTTTTGCTGAAACAGAATTTTACCCATGAGCAATTTTGAGAAATTAAACCTGTCAAACTCCCTGTATCGTGCCATTGCCGAACTGGGTTTTGAGCAGGCAACTCCCATTCAGGAGAAGGGGGTTCCTGTCATTCTTTCGGGTCGTGATATGGTTGGTATTGCACAGACAGGAACGGGTAAAACCTATGCCTATCTCTGGCCCATCCTTCGTGATCTGAAGTATTCTCAGCAGGTGAATCCCCGGGTATTAATTGTGGTTCCCACAAGGGAGTTGGTGGTACAGGTGGTTGAGCAGACTGAAACACTTACCCGGCATTCCAACATACGTGTACTTGGGGTTTATGGTGGTACCAATATCAATACACAGAAGATTGCGGTTGCGCAGGGTACAGACATCCTTGTGGCAACACCCGGGAGGTTGAATGATCTCCTCCTGCACGATGGGGTTCGATTGAATGCCATCCGGAAACTGGTGATTGATGAGGTGGATGTGATGCTTGACCTTGGATTTCGTTTTCAACTAAAAAATATGCTGGGGATTCTGCCCAAGCGAAGGCAAAATATCATGTTTTCGGCTACGATGACCCAGGATGTGGATGCGATCATAGACGATTATTTTACTGCTCCGGTCAGGGTTTCCATCGCCCTGAGCGGAACACCACTTGAAAACATTGCCCAGCAGTCTTACCCGGTTAAAAACTTTTATACCAAGGTGAATTTGCTGGCCCACCTGATCTCCGATGCCCAGGAATTCACAAAAGTACTGGTGTTTGTATCCAGTAAAAAAAGTGCCGACCGGGTATTTGATGGCTTAGCAGAACAATATGGGTCAGAGTTATGTGTGATTCATTCCAATAAAACGCAGAATTACCGCCTGCGCTCCATAAAACAGTTCGAGGAGGGCGAAAACCGAATCCTGGTCACCACCGATGTCATGGCCAGGGGTCTCGACCTGGATAGGTTATCCCACGTGATCAATTTTGATACCCCCGACTACCCGGAAAATTATATGCATCGCATTGGCCGGACAGGAAGGGCAAAGGAGGAAGGGAAGTCCATCCTTTTTTACACAAGGAAAGAGGAAGCAGCCAAAAGGGATATCGAAGCCCTGATGGATTATACCATTCCTGTTATAGAATTCCCCGAAGAGGTGGAAATCTCAACGGAGCTCACTCCCGAGGAGAGACCCAAAGAAGTGGAGGAG
The DNA here is from genome assembly GCA_963716765.1 of uncultured Bacteroidota bacterium. GTDB lineage: Bacteria > Bacteroidota > Bacteroidia > Bacteroidales. The sequence goes on from CAVQUO010000017.1 coordinate 183,516, forward strand.
ATCAAACTAAATACCCATAAAGTCATTGAAGCCTCGGGGGAGCTTTTCACGAAAAGAAATTAAAAAACACAAAGGTCAACCAGGGAGGATCCTACCTCAGGAAGATGAAGAAGTATAAAAAACCCAAAACGAAGGGGGATAAAAACTTTAACAAGAAGAATAAGAGGTGGTAGTCTTATTTTATTAAAATAATTCGCTGGCTGGAAACTGATGTTGAGGATATAAGCCTTACAAAATAGATTCCTGGTTCAAAGGCTGACAAATCCATCTTTACAATCCCATCGCTCATCTCTGTTTCGCTCAAGATTTCTCCATGGATTCCGGTGAGCTGAATTATTTGTGCTTCAGCTCCTGGACCATTGGTAGATTGGACTGTGAAGGAAGCTGATGTGGGATTTGGATAAACTATTATGTTTTTTTCGCCTGCACTTCCATTGCTTTGATTGATACCCACAGCCTGGACTTTTTGCAGGCTGATATTGTCAAAGAAAGCTTCACCTTCAAATTTTCCCATTCCAAAAAACAGCCGTGCATTGCTTTCGTCCTCCGGCATTGTAAATTTTATCTCGTAGTGATCCGGGCTTGTTGTAATAGTTTGATTAATATCTATATAAGAAGAGTAATCGGAGTGATTTTCAGCCACTGTGATCAGCATCTCCTGGGCGAGATCTGCCTGTGCATCGAAGCGAAGGGTATAGGCTCCGGCATTTAAAGAAAGGTTGAGTTGCTGGAATCCTGCATGCCAGTTGGTCCCGGGCGATGGATATACATCAAGGGCCAGCATACTATCCACAACATCCATGGTCATGGCAGCAGTGTTTTCATCGAAAATATAGCTTACCCAGTGATCCGTGTTTTCCTGAAACTTCCCGTTCAGGATGAGTTCGAATTCATCAATGAATTGAGGCTGAATTTCCATATCCTTTCTGATGATGAAGGTATAGGGGTTGGCTCCGCTGAGATGTTTCCAGCTTTTAAAGGCAAAGCCCTTATCGGGCACTGCTGTAATGGTCACTTCTGTGCTGTCCGGATAAGTTTCCAGATCTGGTGAGATTTCAACAGATCCCCCTTCTACCGGTGGGATATAAAGTTCAAAGGGTCCGTCCGAGGCTCTCATTTGATATACCCTTACATAATCGATGAGCAGCTGGTGGGGCAATTTTGAGTCATCCACACCAGCGTATCCGCCCCAGGTGCCTCCATAGGCAAGGTTCATGATGAGATAGAACTCTTTGTTAAAGGGCCACTCCCTCGGGTCATCGGAGGGTCTAATATATTCATGGGTTTTTACGTCGTTAGCATACCATTGAATTTTATCCGGTGTCCACTCCATGGTGAATTTAATAAACCGATCATAAGGATGAACAATGGCACTACTGCCACCATTTCCATCTGACTGGTGACCTGTGCCATCTGTTCCTTCAAAATGAACGGTGTAAAACAGGTTCTCGGGTTCTACCCCGATGTACTCCATGATGTCTATCTCTCCGCTTTTTGGCCAGCCCCCATACTCCTCATAGGTGGGCATCATCCACAATGCGGGCCAGGTTCCTTTGCCTGTGGGCACCTTGGCAGAGATTTCTATTTTGCCGAACAACCAGTCCCCGATGCCTCTCGAGATCAGACTGGCTGAGGTATAATCCGATCCTTCCCATGCTTCTTTCCTGAGCTCAATAATGAGCAAACTATCCTCAATCCGTGAATTTTCTGACCTGTTCTCAGTATAGAACTGCAGTTCATTATTGCGAAGCAAACCTTTTTCATATCCCCATTTTGTTTGGTCGGGCATCCCGGGTGTGTTAAATTCATCGCTCCAGACAAGCACATAATCCTGGGCCCTGAGTGGGGTAAGCAAAAGGAGAGAGAATATTATCAGGATAAACCCCGGGTAGTTAGCTGTTCCGAATCTGATTTTGGGTAACAATATTCCGATTTTTTTTTAGGTGAATAGCTCAGATTTGTTGTTGAATCAGCAATAAAGATGGATAAAATATTCATCTCTTCAAAAAATGAGGTCTCCATCCAATATCATAGATATATTTCCATTCATAAAATAAGTGGTTTTATAGGATAACTAAGTGGAACAGAATTAGTAAGATTAGTAATTAAAGCCATGAGAATGAAGTTTTTTCTACGCTCATATTTACTTTTTGCTGTATTTTTAACACTCAGCATTAATATAAATGCAAGCCTCTATATTAATGAGATTCTTGCCTCTAATAACTCGACGAATTACGACAATCCCTTTTATAATTTTTCAGATTGGATTGAGATTTACAATGATGGCGACAGTAGTGTTAACCTGGAAGGTTATACCATCACCGATGACATTAATATTCCGGACAAATACCTGATAAATTTCAATTTAGGTATAGATTCCAGGGCTATGGAGTTATTTGGGCTGACAAGGAGAGCTGGTATGCTCATGCAAATTTCTCACTGGATAGCGATGGGGAGTTTGTTGCGCTTTTTGATCCGGATGGAACTTTAGTTGACTCATTTAGTTTTAGTGCACAGTTGGCGGATGTTTCATTTGGAAGATATCCCGATGGCAGCAGTGAATTCGTATTCATGCCAGAGCCCACCTGCTCCAGAGAAAATATGCCGGGCATCATGATGCAGTCCACATTTCAGATTCTGTGATTTTCTCGCAAAAGGGAGGATTTTACACTGGACATCAAAGGATTGAATTGTCCACATTTTCGCCAAGTGCAATCATTAGGTATACCAGTGATGGTTCATGGCCCGATTCAGAATCTGAAATTTATGCTTCAGCCCTGAGCATTTCATCAAACAGGGTGATCAGGGCAAGATCTTTTGACCCGGGTCACTTGCCAGGTCCTGTTAAAACGGAGACCTATTTCATAGACCAGGAAACCAATTTGCCGGTTCTGTCTATTTCCACCAATCCTGATTATTTCTTCAGATTACACCTATGGAATATATGTGGTGGGAACAAATGGGATCGAAGGCAATTGCATCGATTCGGCAGTAAATTTTAATCAGCCCTGGGAACGCGCCATCAATTTTGAATACTTACTCACAGGATGGTAAATGCAGTAGTAAACCAGGTTGTGGGTACCAAAATAGCGGGCAGGTGTTCCAGAACAAGACCCATGAAACCGCTGGGCATATATTCAAGGGAAAAATATGGTAAAGAAGGATTTGATGGCTACCAGTTCTTCAACAGCAAGAATCTGGATCGAGTCCAAAAAATCTTTACCTGCGCAACTCCGGTACCGAGGCTTATTCAACCTATTTGAGGGATGGATTTATGCAAACCCTTATCATGGACAGGATGGATATGGACTACCAGGCCTATCAGCCCATCGTGTTATACATTAAACGGAAAATACTGGGGCTTATATAATCTCCGGGAAAAGATGGATGAATATTACGTGGCATCAAACTATGGAATTGATCCCGAATCCATCGATTTGTTGGAGTACAATACGATAGGAGTCAAAGAAGTGCACCAGGGAGACTGGAATTTATATGACGAGTTTCATGAATACGTTTCCACCCACGATTTGAGCATTCCTGAAAACTATGACTATGTAAAGTCTCAGATGGATGTGGACGAATTCATGAATATTCATATTGCAAATATTTTTTTCGAGAACGAAGACTGGCCTAACAACAACAATAAATTCTGGAGGGAAAGAGACTCCAGATGGAAAATGGCGATGGTACATGTATGATTTGGATTTTGGCTTTGGGTACTGGCCTAAAACCGGTAATAGTGTGGAATGGTTTTTCGCGGATCGCGAGGATTCCAGGATCGCCTACAAGTTAAAGAACAATCAAAGCTTTAGAAATGAATTTGTTCAACGCATGGCCAGTCATCTGAATACCACTTTCAAGACCGAACGGGTACTGCATATCCTGGACAGTGTCAAGGGGAATATTGACCGGAGATTTACAGGCATATCGATTTGTGGGGAAATCCCTGGTCAATAGCAAGTGGGAAAGTAATGTGCAGGTAATGATCGATTTTACCCACGGGCGAAGCGCGGTTGTGATTCCCCAGATTATGGAGGAGTTTGATCTGTCGGGGACCTATGATCTGGATTTTGAGAATAAATCGCCCGGGCTATGGAGAAATACAGATAGCCGGTGTGGAAATTCCCGATGAGTTTACCGGATTTTATTTTAAGGATGTTCCCCTGAGAATTCAGGCTCGTTCCAAAACATGGTTACAAATTTTCTGCCTGGTCTGGAGATATCAGTAGCACAAGAAAACCAACTATATTTTAACAGCAGATTCCGACCGGTCAATCATCGCTCATTTTGAAGAAGCTGATCCCATCGGAAATCTTTATATTAATGAATTCCTCGCCAGCAATGTCAAGGGCTAGGCTGATGGTAACAATGAACATGAAGACTGGATTGAGATTTACAATGACAATGACCATCCGCTTGATTTGGCCGGATTATATTTCTCGGATTCCCTCGGGATTCTTACCCAATTTCAAATTCCCTTTGGAGATTCTCAGAATACAATCATTCCTGCCAAGGGATATAAGTTACTCTGGGCTGACAATGATCCCGAACAGGGATCTTGCACCTGCCTTTCAAGCTGAGTAAAGGTGGGGAAAAGATTTTTCTCTCTCAGCAAATCGGGCAGGATATTCAAATTCTCGACTCTTTAAGTTACGGGAAGCAATACAGCGATTTCACTTATGGTCGGAATCCCCAGGAACCAGATCAGTGGATCTTCCTGGATCCTACACCTGAAGCAGAAAATCAGGAGAAACGGCTCGAAAAAATTTTCATCAATGAATTTATGGCATCGAATCGTTCAGTATTGCAGGATGAGGATGGCAACTGGGATGACTGGATCGAAATATACAATGCCAATGATTACCCGGTGGATATTGCCGGGATGTTTATTTCGGATGATTTTGAGAATCCGACAAAATTCAGGATCCCGGGTAGCTTCAGCGATTTAACCACCATCCTGGCAAAGGTTATTTAATGCTCTGGGCCGATGATTCTACGGAGCAGGGCATCCTTCACCTGAACTTTGGATTGAAGGGCAGCGGTGAGCAAATACTTTTAGGGCAAGCCAATGGAAAAGAAATATTGGATAGCATAAGCTATCCCGAGCTTATCAATGATGCTCCCTATGGCAGAACCATAGACGGGGCCGGCCATTATTCCTATTTGATTGGGACGCCTGGAGCTTCAATGAGCAGCCCTCTTTTAAGGGTCTCTTTATCAATGAGATAATGGCATCCAATCAAGCAACCCTCAAAGACCCCGAGGGGGGATTTGACGACTGGATTGAGCTATATAATGACGGAGACAAGCCACTGAATGTGGGCGGATTGTTCCTTTCGGATACCCTAGCTAAGCAGGCAATGTTCAGGATATCTACAGCCTATCCCGATTCAACGACCATTCCGCCAAAGGGACACCTGCTGGTATGGGCAGACGACTCCATAGAGCAGGGAATATTGCATGCTTCTTTTAAACTCGACGGAAATGGGGAACAACTTATATTAAGTTCAACAAGTGGAGAAATGATCATTGATTCTTTGAGTTTTGACTTGCAACATAAGGATTTTTCTGTGGGACGGATCTCCGATGGGGACTGGAATTTTGCCAGGCAAATACCTACACCCGGAGTTGCAAACCATATATCTTCCTACGAGGGAATAATCATATCTGAGTTAATGGCCTCAGATCATATGGGCTTTCAGGATGATCAAGGCGAGTACGAGGACTGGATTGAATTGTATAACAGCTCGGATCGCGTGATTGATATTGCCGGAATGGTGCTCAGCGATTCACTGGATCAGTCAGACAAGTATTTTATTCCAGGTGGACATCCGGAACTGACATGCATTCAGCCAGGTGATTTCCTGGTACTCTGGGCCGATGATTCCATTAAACAGGGTACCCTTCATCTGGGCTTTGGATTAAGAGAGCGAGGAGAGCAGGTAGGTATATATAGCACGAATGGGGATCTACTCGATTCTGTCAGCTACCCCAATCAGTATGATAATTTTTCTTACAGCAGGCTCGACCGGGGATATGGATGCATTTACCGCCAACTCCTGGTGAAAAGAATGTGATTGATAAACTTAAAAACCTCTTTATAAATGAGTACATGTCGGATAACGAAAACAGGCTTATGGATGAGTTTGGAGAGTATGACGACTGGATTGAACTATACAACGACAATCATTACCCCGTAAACCTGGCAGGATTGCATCTCTCGGACAGTCTTCCTGAAGCTGATATGTACCGTATTCCCAGCAATGACCTTGAAAATACCATTGTTCCGGCAAAGGGGTATGTAATTATTTGGACAGATGGAGATACTGACCAGGGTCCCTTACATACAAATTTTAAATTGAGCAGAAGTGGAGAAGACCTGATCTTATCATCTTATGATTATCGCCAGATTATCGATAGCCTGTCATTCCAAAAGCAATACAGTAATTTTTCGAGTGGTAGGTTAAATGACAATGGACCTTGGAATGATCTTCCTCCAACGCCGGGAAGGAGTAATCTTATGCCTGATCTCAGTCATTTATATATAAACGAAATCATGACCATGAACATGGGTGTTGTTGCAGACAATCATGGTGAATATGACGACTGGATTGAGTTCTATAACGGAGGCACTGAAGCAATTGATATTGGAGGACTGTTCATCACTGATTCAATTGGAGATCCGGAGCCCTTTAGAATCTCATCCGATCAGCCTGACTCGACTACGATTCAAGCCATGCAGTTCTTGCTGATATGGGCAGATGATTCAATTGAACAAGGAGTCTTGCATAGCGATTTCAAATTGAGTCGCTCGGGAGAACAGGTGGCCTTATATGCTTACGATGGCAGGACCTTAATTGACTCGGTTAGCTATGCGCTGGTGCCAAGAAGCCATACTTTTGGCAGAAGCAGCGATGGAGATCTTCCCTGGGCAGAGATGGGAATTCCTACCCCGCTGGGGTATAATATGCTGACTGGAGCAAATGAAATTACCCATGGTGTTTTAAATTTCAGCTATGAGATATATCCAAACCCGGCATCTGATAAAGTGCTAATTTCAATGTCCATCAGTGAGCCAACAGAAGTACAAGTGAAGATTTATGACCAGGCGGGAAAACTTGTGGCCCAGCCCGTTGAAGGCTTTTTTACTTTCGGGGAATATTTGATATCATGGAACCTGGATCCTGGCAATGGTTTACAACTTGGCGCAGGGATATATTTCTATGTTGTAGAAACAAATAAAAATCGCGAATCAGGGAAACTGATTATCGTCAATTAGCTGATTGGCTCAGGAAAGTTCAATTCCTACGGGACAATGATCGGATCCGGGGACCTCATTCAGGATGAAAGCACTTTCCAGGGAAGGCAGGAAGGCTTCGCTTAGCAGGAAATAATCAATTCTCCAGCCCACGTTTTTGGCCCGGGCTCCTGCACGATAACTCCACCAGGAATAACGTTCTGCCTGATCGGGGTAAAAATGTCTGAAGCTATCCGCCAGTCCACCCCCGGTGTAACGATCCATTCCGTCTATCTCTTCCTGCATATAACCGGCCGATTTGTTGTAGTTTGGCTTTGGACGAGCAAGGTCTATGGCCTTGTGAGCCACATTAAAGTCTCCACAGGTAATCACAGCTTTTGTTTTTTCCAGATTTTTCAGATAGGCAAAAAAAGCCTTATCCCACTCCTGGCGATATGCCAGTCTTTTCAGGTCGTTTCCCGAATTGGGTACGTAAACATTCACCAGGTAAAAGGAGTCGAATTCCAGGCATAAGACACGACCCTCATGATCGTATTCCGGGATTCCCATCCCATGAGTCTCGCTCAGCGCTTTGCTTTTTGAGATGATCGCCGTACCCGAGTAGCCAGGTTTAAGCGCAGAACAGGAATAGATTTGATAATCCTTTATAGGCTCAAGAGCTTCCCTTACCTGATGGTCCTGGGCTTTGGTTTCCTGCAGACACAGCACATCTGCATCCATTTTTTTAAAGTCCTTAAAAAAGTCCTTCTTCGTTACTGCCCTAATTCCATTTACGTTCCAGGAGATCAGTTTCATATTTTTCTTATTTTGATATAACGGAATGACAAAATAAGTACATTAGCTTTTATTCTCATCCATACGCTTAATTTAAATTTGAAGATATGCCAGCAAGAGTTTTATTAATGTTTGTCTTCTGTGCCGCCCTCCGGCTTTTGAGCGCCCAGGAGGAAGGATTTACGGTTTTGTTTGACGGAACTAATCTGGATTCGTGGATCGGAAACACAGGGGGCTATGCCATAGAGGATGGAACATTGGTGGTCAGGCCGGATCATGGTGGAGGCAACCTCTATACAAAAGAGGAATACGATAACTTCATTTTTCGCTTCGAGTTCAAGCTTACAGAAGGAGCAAACAACGGTTTGGGAATCAGGACACCAACCAAAGGTGATGCAGCCTATGTGGGCATGGAACTGCAAATTCTGGACAATACAGCCGAAGTATATAAAGATTTGCAGGTTTACCAGTATCACGGCTCAGTATACGGGGTTATCCCGGCTTTACGAGGTTATTTGAAGCCCGTGGGTCAGTGGAATACCCAGGAAGTAAAAGCCGATGGAACAAAAATTACGGTCACCCTGAATGGCCAGGTGATTCTTGACGGAGATATTGGCTTGTATATCAGAAACGGGAGGACCATAGACATGAAGGAGCACCCGGGATTGGGAAACGAGTCAGGTCATATTGGCTTCCTGGGACATGGTCATGTTCTCTGGTTTAGAAATATATCCATTAAAGAGTTATAAGCGACATTAAGAACTTTTAAACGGATGAACAGCCGCTCACCCACCATGTCTGGGTGGCAAGGGACAATGTTGCAGCAGAATTCAGAGAGAAGGAGGCGAATAAGCTTTTAGATTCGGCTTACAGGGACTTTTGAAGGAAAACGGACTGACTCCCTTCCTTTTTTTTCAGGGAAACATACAGCGCTTCCTGCCCGCTGGAAATTTTATAATCTCCATAAAAAGCGGGGACTGCGGCTTCCCCGTTTTCATCCAGGGTAAGAGAAAGGGATGTAGTCCATTCCCCGAAAATCAGGTCCTGGTAAGTTTTTAGAGCCGGTGTGGGCGACCAGTCACGCTTATAGAGGGAGGACGCTTTAATCCAGTTTGCTCCTTCCCAGAAGCCCCACATTAAGATCCCTTCCACAGCAGGATGGGCAAAACAGATGCGGTAGTAATCGGCGATTTCTTTGGCTTTCTGTACTTCTCCCTCCTCGCTTAGCTTCAGGGTTTTATCCTCATAAAATTCGGAGCGTTGCCCCGGCAATTTCTTTTGCGCTAAGTCCAGTTCCTGTATACATGGCCCGGAAGGATCGATGGATAGAATAAAGATAAGAAGCAATCTTCTGATGGAAAGTATTTCCAGGTAATTCTTGTGGAATAGCTTCCGGGCCTTATGCAAAATGACTAATGCCATGCAGGGTATCCATGATTGGGACAGGAGTGAAATAAAATAAATATTAGTTTTATCTTCACTTTACTAACTAAGCCTTCAAAATGACAGATTCCAACGTTAAACTTTCAGTACGAGAAAAGATCGGCTATAGCCTGGGTGACCTGTCCGCCAATCTTATTTTCCAGACCCTGATGACCTTCCTGGCTTTCTTTTACACGGATATTTATAAAATCCCACCGGCAGCAGCCTCCGGAATTATTTTTGCCGGAGGAATGGCCGGGGCATTTTTTAATCCCGTTATGGGTGTTATTGCCGACCGGACCAATACACGCTGGGGAAAATTCCGCCCCTGGATTCTCTGGACTGCATTGCCCTTTGGTGTCATGGCCATCCTGGCATTCAGCACACCTGATTTCGGTGAAAAAGGAAAAATTGCCTATGCGCTGATTACCTATTTTCTTCTGGTGCTCGTCTATTCAGCCAATAACCTGCCTTATGCCTCACTGAGCGGAGTATTGACCGGAAATATTGCAGAACGAAACAGTGTTTCTTCCTATCGTTTTGTGGCGGTAATGGTTGCACAATTCGTCGTACAGGTCCTTTTGTTGCCACTGGTCCTTATCCTGGGAGACGGAGATAAAACCAAGGGATTCGAAACTACGATGGCCATTTTTGCCGGAGTCGGGGTGGTGTTCTTCATCATCACTTTTCTCACTACCAGGGAAAGGGTCATTCCCAAACCGGAGCAAAAATCAAGTGTCAAGGAAGATCTTGGGGACCTGGTCAGGAACAAACCCTGGATTGCCATGCTGGTCCTCACCATTGTTATATTTATTACCCTCGCTCTCAAAGGAGGAACCTATGTTTATTACTTTGAGAATTATTTAAGTGAGGCGCACCTGGCACTCTTCCTGGAGAATATTGGCTTCAATGGCTTTATTGATGGTTTAAACAACATGCTTACAAACATGGGCATGCATGGATTCCAATGGCCGGAAGATGCGCCTACCTCGGGCTTCAGTTTATTCAATGCCGGAGGCATTATATTCATGATCGTGGGCATCATGTTTTCAAAAAAACTGGCCGACAGGTTTGGAAAAAGAGATGTATTCGGAGCAGGTCTTTTCCTTTCTGCACTTTGTCTGCTGGTGTTTGTATTCTATGCCCCGGAATCCATTGGCCTGGTATTTATTACACAGATCCTTCATGGTTTCTTTTACGGCCTGACCATCCCGCTTTTATGGGCCATGATCGCCGATGTGGCAGACTATTCGGAATGGAAAAACAACCGGCGTGCTACAGCCATCATTTTTTCAGCCATGATCTTCGGACTGAAGGCCGGACTGAGTATCGGTGGGGCCCTGGTTGCTGGTCTCCTTGGCGGATTTGGATATGAAGAAAGTGCTCTGGTTCAGACCCCTGAAGTAATCAATGGGATTAAATTGATGATGAGTGTTTTCCCTACCATTACCTTCATGATTGGTGTTGGCTGCCTGTTCTTTTACTCCATTGATAAGAAGACAGAGGTTCAGCTGGAGAAAGAACTGAGTGAAAGAAGAAGCGATCAAAAATATCAACCTTAAAGATATATGAAAACCCAACAATATTTAAGAACTGGCTATTTCTTGCAGTTTTGATTCTTATTGCTGCCTGCAGCACCCAGGATTCTTCCGAAGAAGGCCTAAAGGATGCCCTTGAGGGAAAATTCTACATTGGAGCTGCAATGAATGAGGCTCAGATTCTTGGCAGAGATACTGCCATCCCTGAACCTTATTCATGAACATTTTAACTCGGTTGTGGCCGAGAACTGCATGAAAAGCATGTTCCATCCAGCCAAAAGAAGGGGAATTTGACTTTGAGCTGGCGGACAAGTTTATTGAATTTGCAGCGCGAAATAATATGTATACCGTCGGTCATTGCCTCATCTGGCATTCACAGGCCCCTCGCTGGTTTTTCGTGGACGAAGCAGGGGAATGATGTAAGCAGGGATGTCCTGATCGAGCGCATGAGAGCACATATAAACACGGTGGTTGGGCGCTACAAGGGAAAAGTGGACTGCCTGGGATGTGGTGAATGAAGCCTTTGAAGATGATGGCTCCTGGCGTAATACCAAATTCTACCAGATCATTGGCGAAGAATATATGGAGCTTGCATTCAAATTTGCCCATGAGGCGGATCCCGATGCCGAGTTGACTTTACAATGACTATTCAATGTTTCATGAAGGACGAAGAGAAGCGGTCGTGAAGCTGGTCAAAGATTTTAAGGCAAAGGGGATACAGGATAGATGGTGTCGGGATGCAGGCACATTATGGCTTGGATCACCCACCCCTGGAAGATCTTGAAAAGAGTATTGTTGCCTTTGCTGAAGCCGGTGCCGATGTACATATTACGGAGCTGGATATCACTGTCCTCCCGTCCCCTCTAATAATAGGGGAGCCGAGATATCCAACAATTTTGAATACAGCAAAAAATGGATCCCTATACAGAATGGTCTGACTGATTCTGTCAGCATCGCTTTAAATGACCGTTTCCTGGAGTTTTTTGAAGTTTTCCTGAAGCACCAGGATAAGATTAAGCGGGTTACCACTCTGGGGCGTATCGGATCTGGATTCCTGGAAAAACAATTGGCCCATCCGTGGAAGAACGAATTATCCCCTCCTTTTTGACCGGAATTACGAGGCCAAACCGGCAGTGGAAGAAATCATTAAAGCGGCAAAAGAATGAAAAAAGCAAGGTACCTGGTTGACCATATTTATACAGCCGATCCGGCTGCACATGTTTTTAACGGACGACTTTATATCTATCCCTCCCATGATATCGAATCAGGCATTCCGGAAAACGACAAGGGTGATCATTTTGACATGAAGGATTACCATGTGCTGTCCATGGATGATATGGATGGTGAGGTGACCGACCATGGTGTGGCACTGGATATTAATGATGTGCCCTGGGCAGGCCGGCAAATGTGGGACACGGATGCAGCATACAAAAACGGAAAGTATTACCTCTATTTTCCGGTGAAGGACAAGACTGATATTTTCAGAATAGGCGTTGCCATCAGGAATAAACCGGAAGGACCATTTATTCCGCAGGAGCATCCCGATGATTGGAAGCTACAGCATCGATCCGGCGTATTTGAAGATGAGGACGGAAAGCATTACATGTATTTCGGAGGTCTCTGGGGAGGCCAGCTACAGCGATACAGGAATCAATAAGGCGCAGGAATGTGGAGTAGAACCTGCAGATTATGAACCGGCCTTGTGCGCCAAAGTTGTCTTGCTGAATGATGATATGCTGGGATTTGCTGAAGAGCCCAGGGATGTGGTGATACTCGATACAGAAGGGAAGCCGCTTACTGCCGGCGATCATGAACGCAGGTTTTTTGAAGCATCCTGGATGCATGAGTATAAGGGCAAGTATTATTTCTCGTATTCAACGGGGAATACGCATTTGCTCTGTTATGCCATCGGCGATAATCCCTATGGGCCCTTTACCTACCAGGGAGTTATCCTAACACCTGTGGTGGGCTGGACCACCCATCATTCCATCTGTGAATTCAAGGGAAAATGGTACCTCTTCCACCACGACAGTGTACCATCCGGGGGCAGAACCTGGTTGAGAAGCCTGAAGGTAATCGAGCTTGAATATAACCCGGACGGTTCCATTCAGATGATAGAAGGTACTGATCAATGATTTACAAAGATGGTCTGATGTTGGGAAAAGGAGTCCCTCCTTACCGAAATCGCAAACATCAGGGCTGTGATGCGATATGAAGGTTCCCTTTTGTAAGGCAGTGCTGCTTTTGTAAAATGCCATGATCTTTTTGTATTCCTCCACATGGTTCGGATTGAGGCTCCAGTCGATCAATGTGGATGTGTTCACATCATGATTCGTGGTATAAGGTACGACCCTTTGTGAGTCATCAGCACCGGTATACTCATCAGTGATTACCTGATCAAACCCGGTCACGGAGGCATTTGAATTATAGATATTCTTCATCTTATCAAAGAAGGCAAATCCGAACATGGCCAGACGCATCTCAGGAGCTATGATTCGCCACCCAGTCAAATATGACGGACATCCCTCTGGCGTGAGCCTCATCAACGAGATTACGTAAGTCATACAGGGAGCCAAATTCCGGATTTACCCCCATATAATCTTTTACACAACAGGGAGAATTGAATGAATTCAAGGTTCCAACAGGATAGGTAGGCAAGAGATAAATTACATTTACCCCAAGGTCCCTGATATATTCGAGCCGCGACACTACACCCTGAAAAATCGCGGCTTGAACTGAAGCTTCGCATATTAACCTGTCATGTTCATCGGCTTCAAGGATGTTGGAATCCATTTTTGTAATCGCCGGGAGGAACTCCGTAGGCAGCTTTAAAGCTTTGATAGAAATAGGAGCGACTGTTGAATCCTGTCTCATAATATACTTCTGAAACCGTTTTCTGGCTTAGCTTAAGTGTTTTTGCCGCCTTCTTCAATCGAAGGTTGTTGATCAGTCCATGGGGCGTTAAACCGGTCAGGGCTTTAATCTTCCTGTAGAGTTGTGTTTTGCTCATGGCAACATGATGGGCCAGTGCATTGGCATTAAGATCAGGATGCTGCAAATTTTCATCGATATATTCAACCAGGCTCTTTATGATCTTCTGATCATAAGGAGTAAGGCCTTTCAAGAGCTCTGAGAAAGAAACATGCTCCTCAGTTTCGCTGAATGTTTTTCGGAATAATTCCCTTCTGGAGATTAGTTTTTCCACCCTTATCATCAAATGCCTGGGATGAAAAGGCTTGGGAATATAGGAGTCAGCCCCTACCTCCAAACCTACTATCCGGTCTTCAATCTCTGCCTTGGCTGTAAGCATGATCAATGGTATATGACTGGTATTAATATCATTCTTAATTCTTCTTGTTAGTTCTATTCCATCCATACCCTTCATAACCACGTCACTGATCACAAGATCAATGGTCTTCTGATTCAGTATTTCAAGTGCGCTTTTCCCATCGTAGGCCTTATATATGAAATAGGTATCCATCAACATGCTTTCTACCAGTGAACAGACCTCGACATTATCGTCTACAACCAGCACTGAGTATTGTCGTGTGTCAAGTGAGTGGTCGATATCCTCATCGTGGATATCAATCATCTTCAGACTCTGAAATTCAACTTCGACCTTTAGTGCAATTTTTTCACTGCTCGGGTAGCGGATATTTTCCGCATCGTCTATTTCATTACGTCTCTTGATTACGGGGCATGCTTACGCAAAATTCACTTCCTCCTGAGGGAAGGTTTTTTGCACTGATTGATCCATGATGTAATTCAACAAGACCTTTGGTCAGAGAGAGTCCCACACCTCCGCTTTCCTGCAATACCGGTGCATCGTGACTGCTGCTTCCATGGTGGTAAAAGCGATCAAAAATCCTGTCAAGTAATTCAGGTGGAATCCCTATTCCCGTGTCCCTCACAATGAGTTGAAAGGTTACTCCTTCCTCTAAGAGCTCAATTTCCACACGGCCTCCTGCAGGTGTATATTTTATGGCATTGCTTAAAAGGTTGAGGACAATTCTTTCAAATTTGTCAGGATCGATCCATGCCAGAACCGGCTCTTCGGGGTGAACAAAATTCAGCCTTACATCGCTGATCTTATCATAGACTTCAAAGGCCTTTACCAGCTTAGAGATATATTTCACAAGGTCATATTGCTGAAAGGATAATTTCATGTTTCTGGTTTCAACTTTCCTGAATTCGATAAGCTCACTGATCAATTTTTGCAGCTTGCTTGCATTTTGAAAGATTGATCGCGCATAAAGCCCCAGGCGGCGTTTGTCTTCCAATTTATCCACCAAGAGTGCTGCCGGTGCCAGAATAAGTGTAAGTGGCGTCCTGAACTCATGCGCTATATCCGTGAAAAATTGAAGCTTGTACTGATTGATCTCATCCGCTTTTGCCTGTTCCTGTTTGGCATTTTCAATCTGGATGCGCTGTTGTCTTCTTAGGCGTAAGCGGTTCATTAATAAGTAGATAAATAAACCTACAAGTGCAATATAAACGATGTAAGCAGCAAAAGTATTCCAATAAGGTCGTTTAATGATTACTGAAAGTTGCCTGATCTCGGGACCGTATATTCCATCTTCGTTGGTCGCTTTTATTTTCAGGGTATATTTTCCCGGGGGCACATTGGTGAATCCGGCAATTCTTTGCTCGCCCGCTTCAACCCAGGATTTGGAAAAGCCTTCCAGAATGTAGGAAAATTGACATTTATTTGAATTGTGGTAATTCAGTGTTGTAAAAGAGATGCTGAAGAAATTCTGCATATGTTTCAGTACCACTCCATCTGTTCCGTTCAGACTATTTTTCAATATCCCCGTAGAATCTTCGGGCATGATCAGGCTATTATTCAGTCGAAACTCATTAAGAATAATTGGAGGGAAATTTTCCGACGACTCTATTTCCAGCGGATTAAACCAGTCAAGGCCTTCAACGCCACCAAAATACAGTATGCTTGATTCCGGGGTTTTAAAATAGGCGCCATCTGTATATTCTGAATTTTGTAAGCCATCTCTTTTATCGAAGTTCTGAAAAACATTCCGGGATACATCTAATTTTGAAAGTCCCTGATTAGTGCTGATCCAGATTTGCCCTTCGGCATCTTCCAGTATCCCGTGGACCGTATTATTCGGCAGTCCGTTTCTCTCTGTATAATGAACAAACTGGTAAGGTTTGTACGACAGGTTTAGTACACTTAATCCCTCGCTGGTACCAATCCATAACTTTTGATTGCTGCCCATACAGAGTGAAAGAATGTCGTCATCAACAAAGCTTCTTTCAGGATTCTCTCTTACGCCAAAAATTTCAAAAGAATAATTCAGGGTATTCAGCCGGTTCAGACCGCCTCCCCTGGTTCCTATCCAGAGTATATTCGGACCCTCCTCAACAATGGAATAAACAATATCACTGTTCAATCCCTTCTCTCCCTGCTTATATCGGAATTGCCGGAACTTGCTCAACACATATTCACCCTTGCTGTTCCTGGCTACTTCCAAATTTATTAATCCGTAACCATTCGTACCTAACCAAATGCTTCCATATATGTCAACACAAATTGTATATACATTTCCAAATTCAAAGCTCTCCGTCATTCTTAAGATCTCTGCGGAAAATGAAAAATTCTTCCTGACGATTGCTCAAGCATGTCTACCCCTTCTCCGTCCACTCCGATCCACAAATTATTGCTATGATCCATGTTCAGAGACAGAACTGCATTATTTGACAGTCCGTTTTCCATCAAATAGGTAATCCTTCTTCCTGATCCGGGTGCCAATTTGTTCAGTCCGCCCCCCCTGGTCCCCACCCATAAATTTCCACTTTTATCATTGTAGACCGATCGTACAATATTATGGCTGAGAGAGCCTGATTCACTGCTTCCCTTTTCTATATTAAAAAATGGTTTTCCCTTGGTAATATAGCGATACACCCCATTCCCGTCGGTCCCTATCCAGAGTAAATCCTGGGTCTGTCGGATGTTCCATATTTTTACGTGGTTGGAAGAGAGTTCAGGCATATTCTCATCCATTCGGATCAACTCCGGAACATTGGCTAATGCAAGTTTATATATGGAGCCATCATCTGTCCCCACCCAGAATTCATTGGTCATATCCGATTCATTAATAGTCGTTACATTCAACTGTGCATTTCCCTCATGGAGTCGTTTTAACTCTCGGGTTTCCAGGTTCATGATTAAAACGCCACCGGTTTCAAAGCTTATTGCAAGATAGCTGGCCTGATCACCCCGGATAAACCAGTTTCTCTCAAATTTCAGGTCCCCCAAATCACCAAGGTCAAATTCATCCTCTTTCTTAAAGCCATTATTTTTAGAGTAAATAAATAATTTACCCCCGGAGCCCAGCAGATATAGCTTGTTGTTGTTGCCTCCTGATAGGCCAATGATATTTTTGTGATCGGCTTCAGAGATTCCTGTAAGATCCAGTTGCCTGAATATATTTCCGCTCTGTTCGTAATAGGAAAGTCCGAATCTCATCAGTGAAACATAGAGCGTGGAGTCGGGTCCTATGCAGGCCTTCAGGTTTACCTCCCGGACGGGCATATATACATTCTCTGAAAAATAGGACTCAAAGGTCATCGTGTTGGATAAAAAGCGGTTGATGTCCTTGTTTGTGATGACCCAAAGGTTGTGGAATTTGTCCTCCAGCAGATTCCTGATGATATTGTTGCTCAATGAGCTTTTTTCAAGATAGTCGGGCTTGAATACTTTGATATTTGTGCCATCATACCTGTTTAGTCCGTCCCACGATCCAAACCACATCACACCTTCCGAATCCTGAAGGATGCAGGTAACAGCCGAGTTGGACAGTCCCTCCTCATTACTCAGATTCATGGGAATCCATTTACTGTTGGTATTCCCGGCAAGAGAATAATACACAAAAAGGCAAAACAGGGAGCATATGTAAACAGGTCTTCTCATATGGTTGAGTGGAAAAGCAGATATGGGGTGAGCACAGTAAGTTATGACATTTATATTGATTATAAAGCAAATATGGAAATCCATTTTGGGAACCGGGTAGACAACTTTGGTCACGGGCAGGAAGTCAGACCATGCGCTATTGTCGGAACTTGTTCTGAGCTATTCGTGGATAGACATATGGATCTCGCTACAAGAAATATAACACAACCCGATTTTAAGACCTCAGGACATCACTCCGAGCACCTCAGGCATGAAAATAGAATGCCTGCTCAATCCCGGGGTGTTCCGATTTGAGAATAAGACCTGGCTTTTGCTTAGGGTAGCCGAACGGCCCGAGCAGAAGGAGGGTATCCTGAGTTTTCCGGTACTGAAAGACGGGACGTATGGAAATATTGAGCTTCAGAAAGGACGACCCCGATCTTGATCCTTCAGATCCGCGCATCATAAAATACAAAGGCAGTTCCTTTCTTACGACGCTTTCGCACCTCAGGCTTGGTTTGCAGTGAAGATGGGGTTCATTTTATGGAACCACAGGCCTATGCTCCCATATTTGGGATGGGTCCCCAGGAGTCCTTTGGAATTGAAGATTGCCGCGTAAGTAAAATTGATCAGGACTATCACCTTACTTATACAAAAGTTTCGTCCGAAGGTGTGGGTGTGGGTTACATGAAAACGCGGAATTGGAAACAATTCGAAGGTCGAAGCATGATCTTCCCTCCTCATAATAAGGATTGTGCCATTTTCGAGGAGAAAATAAACAATAGGTATTATGCGCTTCACAGGCCCAGCAGTCCGGAACTGGGAGGTAATTATATCTGGATTGCCCAATCAAAGGACCTCGTGCACTGGGGAGATCATAAATGCATTGCTGTTACCAGGGATTCTTACTGGGATAGTGCCAGGATAGGTGCAGGAGCAGCCCCCATAAAAACAGCTGAAGGATGGCTTGAAATATATCATGGTGCGAACAGTGAGCACAGGTATTGCCTGGGCGCCTTGCTTCTTGACCTCAATGATCCTTCCCTGGTCCTTGCGCGAAGCGAGGAACCCATTATGGAACCAAGGGAAGATTACGAACTGAGCGGTTTTTTTGGAAATGTGATTTTCACCAACGGACAGCTTGTAGATGGAGATACGCTGACCATTTATTACGGGGCAAGCGATGAAGTCATTTGCATGGCCGAGTTCTCAATTAAAGAAATTCTGGCATCACTTAAAAATTAGCAAATGACATTATCGATTCTGAAAAAGCCGAAAATCGAATACGATTTCTTCCTCAGTATGCCACGGGGCATGAGGGTGCTGTTGATTACAAATATTATCTATGCCT
Source organism: uncultured Bacteroidota bacterium (assembly GCA_963716765.1). Classification (GTDB taxonomy): domain Bacteria; phylum Bacteroidota; class Bacteroidia; order Bacteroidales. The sequence goes on from CAVQUO010000017.1 coordinate 202,769, forward strand.
TTGTACTGCCGGTAATTGACCTGTTCGTAGGTGCCTACATCATGCGTGCCTCAAATGAACCCCGACTGGTTGCTATCTACCAGCTCTCGGTTTACACAGGTATTCCCATCACCTTCCTGATCAATGGCTTCCTGCTGAATAAGATAAAAATAGCCCATCTCTATAGTTTTGGGATGCTTTTGAGTGGCATTTCAATGGTATTTATGATGACCCTGGGAGAGATTAATGTTCCCGGTGTTGCATTTTCAGGTCTTATCATGGGTTCCTCATTTGGCTTTTTCTGGGCGAATCGCGATTTCCTTGCACTGAATACGACCAACGATAGCAACCGAAATTACTATTACGGACTGGAGACTTTTTTCTATACCGTTACCACCATTATTGTTCCGGTTACCATTGGATGGTTTCTGATTAGTTCAGGTAGATGGAAGTGGATTGGTAATATTGAAAATGCCTATAAAATTGTGACTGTAATCGTATTCTTCCTCACGATTTTCTCAAGCATCATCATTCATAAGGAGAAATTCAAAAATCCTTCCCGGAAGAGATTTGTTTTTTTCAAGTTTGACAAGCTCTGGAGCAGAATGTTGTTTCTCTCCTCACTGAAAGGCCTGGCACAGGGATACCTGGTTACGGCACCAGCCATTCTCATCATGCGATTGGTAGGTGATGAGGGCTCACTGGGAAATATTCAAAGCCTGTCGGGAGTACTGTCTGCCATCATCTTGTATATACTTGGCAGAACTTCCAAACCCAAGCACAGAATCTATATTTTCTCTGCCGGATTGATTATTTTCTTCATCGGAACACTTGTGAACGGAGTGCTGTTCTCGGCAAGCGGTGTCATTGTATTTGTGATCTGCAAGGTGATGTTTCAACCCCTGCACGACATCGCTTACTTCCCCATACAGATGAAGGTGATTGATGTACTCTCCCTCAAGGAGAAAAGGAATCAGTTCGCCTATATTTTTAATCACGAATTCGGGCTTTATATAGGCAGATTCCTGGGACTGGGCCTTTTCATTTTTCTCATCATGTATGTCTCCGAATCCTTTGCTCTGAAATACTCACTCATCATTATCGCTACCATACAACTTTTATCCATACCGGTCGCCAGAAGGGTGATCAGGAAAGCAAACACTTATGAGACTGCTCCTGATACTTCCTCCTGCAGAAATAATTGTTACTAAAAAACAATAATGAAAAACCTGATATATATACTTGTCGTATTTGTGCTGGTAGCATCTTCCTTCATGCACTGCCAGGCACCTGGAAATCAAGCAGCTTGAATTGGAAAAGGTAAGCCAAATGCCTTCAAATCCCAGCCCCTTACAAAATCCTTGACTGGTATGAAAAAACTAAAAATTTCGACGATATCATATTTAACTACCATCCTGATAATCAGGGAGAAGCACTCATCTGGATCGACCATGCAGAAAGAAATTTCCCCCAGGAAACCTTCGGATTATACACGGTAATTGGAGATATCCGGCAGGGACCTGATGTAAATAACGGGGAATTCCATGAAGCGATCAATTCCATGGGAGCCTTATTGAGTGCCGGTTTGGTCGGGATCGATAAAACCAATCAGGAAGGCTACAACTATCCGAAGATGATTCAGAATTATTTCAACAGGGATAATGGATGGAATATCATGATGAATAATACTTCTGCCGAAGTGGCCATGCAGGGTGGGGGATATGGCCGGGATTGGTGGTATGATGTATTTCCCAATGTATTGTATTTTGCGGTTTCCGATCTCTTTCCTGAGTGTTGTAAGGGCTGACAGCCTTCTTAAAATAATCGCCGAACAGTTCTATAAAGCCGATTCGGTGCTGGACGGAAATTACGATTACTCCTATTTTGACTATTCCCTGATGGAAGGAAAGATCAACCAGATTCCCTACCAGCAGGATGCAGCTGCAGGTCATGCCTGGGTCCTTTATTCAGCCTATCAGAAATTTGGGGATGAAAGGTATTTGGAGGGAGCCATTTCTGCTCTGGATGCGCTTATACAGCCAGAGCGAGAGCCGTTTCTATGAGGTTTTGATGCCTTTCGGTGCCTATACGGCATGCGAGATTAAATGCTGAAAAGGGCACAAATTACGATATTTCAAAAATATCTGAACTGGACATTCGATGGTTGCACAAGCGAGGATGGACGCGAGGGATGGGGAATTATCAATGACCACTGGGGAGAATATGATGTAAGTGGAATACAGGGCAATATCATTCAGGAGGGAGGCTATGGATTCCTGATGAATACCTTTGACATGGCCTGGCCTCTTGTGGCAATGGTCCGGTATGAACCACAATATGCTGAAATTATCGGGAAATGGATGCTGAATGCAAGCAATGCTGCCCGCCTCTTTTACCCCTATGAAATTCCGGACAAAAATCAATGGCTGCCCGAAGAAAAGGCCATTACCAGGAATGTGATCGCCTACGAGGGGCTAAAGAAAACGGATGCCTATCAATAAGGAAAGCCTGATAGGGGTCTCACCTGTCGCTCTGGGTGATGGTCCGAACTGGGTTGTTGGACAGCCGGCCCTTTCCATGTTCAGCATATATGGATCGGCTCATGTTGGGATTTTTGGATCGATCATTCGCGAAACCAATGTGGAGATGATCCTTCAGCTAAACTGTCTTGCTACTGACTTTTACAGGAAGCCTGCCTACCCTACTTACCTGTACTATAATCCCTTTAGTGAAGATTTGGTGATTGAATTCTTTAATGATGGTGATCCTGTGGATCTGTATGATGCCATCAGCCATAAAATCGTGGCCACTGGCGTAAAAGCTACGGGTCATTTTACCCTGCCAGCTGACAAGACGATGCTTCTTGTTGCAATTCCGGCTGAAAGCGAGCTTGAAAAAACGGGTAAAAAAACAAGAGTAAACGGAATTGTGGTGGCATACAAATAGGCCAAACGCTATTTAAATAAGAACTATAATTTAATCTGAACAAGCCATGAAAATGATTGTAAAAATACTTCTAATGTCCTTCATCGGACTTCTTTCTGTCAGTGCAGATTGCACGCACAGGAAAGGGTAATTACAGGAAGGGTGATGGATGCATCCATTGGGGAGGCTTTGCCCGGAGCCACCATCATTATAATAGGAACAAGCACTGGGAACCACTACCGATATAGATGGAAATTTTACAATAAAGGCTCCGGAAGGAGGCAGACTTTCCGTGGCCTTTATAGGATACATCTCGCAGGAAATTGAAATAGGCACCGAGAATCGAATATTGAAGTTCAATTGATGCCTGATCTGGAACGAATTGGAGGAGGTAGTTGTCACCGGGTACTCATCGGTACGCAAAAGCAATATCACGGGGGCAATATCGACAGTTGATGCTCAGGAACTTTCAAAAATGCCTGTTGTTGGTGTTGATCGTGCCCTGGCCGGAAAGGTATCCGGTGTAAGGGTGAACCAGGCCACCGGGGCTCCCGGAGATGATGTATCCATCACGAATCAGGGGAGTAGGGACCATCGGAAACAACGATCCCCTTTATGTGATCGATGGAATACCCACAAAAGGAGCCTTAAATGTAATTTCTCCTTCCGACATCGAATCAATTTCCATCCTGAAAGATGCTGCATCCGCAGCAATTTATGGTTCACGTTCGGCAAACGGAGTCGTTGTGATTACCACTAAAAAGGGGACTTCCGGAAAACAAACTGTAAGCTACAACGGGTACTTGGGGTACAACAACACGGAAAGCTTACCCCCATGGTAAATACAGCCGACTACATCGATATTTATAACGAAGCTGCCATTGCAGATGACAGAGATGTCATTAGTCCTGAGATAGCTGCAACCTTTGCCGATGTTGACCATATGGAATCCATATTCCAGTTAGCTCCGGTCCAAAGTCACCAGCTTGAGCTTTTCGGATGGAAATGAGAAATCACAATACCTGGTTTCGGGTGATTATTTCAATCAGGATGGCATCATTCTTAATTCGTATTTCAAAAGGTATTCCTTTAAAGCAAATGTGAATTCAAATTTATCCAAATGGCTCCGGATCAATATCAATACAAACTTTGCCACTACCAACAGAAATATCATTTCCAATTCCGGAGACGGAGCTTCCAGCGATAAGGGTAGTGTGGTTCGATATGCATTTTTCAGAACTCCGGGAACACCTATCTATAAAGAGAATGGCGATTATGTTGATCTGCCTCAGAATCCAAAATTTCTGGGAGACGGATACAATCCGGTTGGACTGGCAAATCATTTCGATGACAAGGAACGCAGGTATATCTCCCTGAACAATGTGCTTTTTGAAATAAAAATAGTGAAGGGTCTTGTTTTCAGGTCCAACAATGGAGTAAATCTGAATATTAACGACCGTAAAACATTTTATGAGGAATGGGGAGACAGGGGTATTGATGCACCCGGGCAGCGCAAGCCATTCCACTGCAATCAATACAGCGCTTACCACAAACAATGTACTGGAATACGGAAATACCTTCAATGAACTGCATTATGTACGTGTGCTTTTTGGGATGGAGCTGATCAAGGATATGACTCAAATCCACGGAGGCAGTCGCCAGAACTATCCCCAGCAAAGCGATAAATTTCCGATATCTGGATGCCGGAATCGGGGAACAGAACAGTTATGGAAATGCCTGGGAATGGGCTCTGACCTCCTATTTTGCTAACCTGGAATACATTTTCAACAACAAGTATCTGATGACATTGACTGTTCGCAGGGATGGTTCATCACGATTTTCAGAACAGAATCGCTACGGCGTATTCTATTCAGGATCAGCTGCATGGCGTCTTGATCAGGAAGCTTTCATGGCAGGACTTTGTTGAAAAAGCCAATATCAGCATGCTTAAGCTTAGAAGTTCATACGGTAAGCTCGGTAACCAGGAAATTGGCGATTATCCGTGGGCTACAATCATCAGTGGAGGTTATGATTATCCCTTTGGAGGACAGGCTCAAAGGCTGCAAAATGGCTATGCAATCTCCACCCAGGGTAACGATGAGGTAAAGTGGGAAACAACGAAACAAATTGATTTTGGGCTCGACCTGAGAATGTTTCAAAACAAACTGATTTTTAATGCTGATTATTTCTACAAAGTTACGAGCGACATGCTGATTCCTTATCCGGCCCCCTCCATTGGTGGTTCTGCAGCCTATCCCTGGGTAAATGCCGGTAGTGTTGAAAACAAGGGGTTTGAGTTTGAACTGGGCTACCGGAACAGCACGAAAGATTTTAGCTATGAAATAAGCGGAAATTTTGCCACAGTAAGTAATAAGGTGCTTTCACTCAGTGGGGAAGATGCTAAACCCATCATTGGCGGCGAAGTGGATAACAACACATTTGTTACAGTAACCGGAGTCGGGGAGGCTATCGGAACTTTCTATGTTTATCAGATGGATGGCATATTCCAGTCTACCACTGAAATATTAACTCATGCCTACCAGGGACCAAATATCAAGCCTGGCGATGTTAAATATAAAGACATGAGTGGTCCTGATGGAATTCCCGACGGCACAATTGATGCCTTTGACAGGGTATATGCCGGAAGTGCCATACCAGATTTTACCTATGGATTAACAGTCAATCTGGCCTATAAGAACTTCGACTTTTCGGCCTTCTTCCAGGGTGTACAGGGAAATAAAGTATACATGCAAATAAACAAGGACATCGAAGGATTCTACAGAGCATTCCCTGTAACACAGCGTTTTTATGACAAGCACTGGACCGCTGATCAGCCCGGTAATGAATTTCCCCGTGCCGCCTGGGGCGGAGCTACAAACAACAACCGGCCATCGACCCGATTTATTGAAGATGGCTCCTATATAAGACTTAAGAACATTCAACTTGGCTACACCATACCAAACAGTTCCAGTGAAAAAATCAGGATACAACGAATTAGAGTTTATGCAAGTGTCCAGAATTTGTTCACCTACACTAAGTTTTCTGGTTTGGATCCCGAAATGCAAACCAGCGAAAATGCCGCAGGGGAAGGAGACAGGGCAGTAGGTATTGATTGGGGTACATACCCTACTTCGAAAACCTACCTGATTGGTCTGAACCTAACTTTTTAAATAAAACATTAGCGCCATGAAAACAACATTGTACAAAACATTCATAATCATCATGATGGCTTCCCTTTTATACGCCTGTGAAGACATTTTGAACACAGAGCTTAAAGGAAGTTATACGACCGAAACTTTTTTCGTATCCCAGGAGAACGCAATTCTGGCTGTAAATGCGGCCTACCGTCCCCTGTCATTTGCTACAGATGGGTGGCGAAATCTGGGTGGTTGGAGATACCAGATCAGATGATGCAGTGAAAGGGGGAGATGCAGGCGATAAGGCCGATGCTGCTGATATTGACAATTTTGTGGAAAATACCAATAATGGTGTGGTTGCAACGATTTGGGCAAATTATTACGAAGGGATCACCCGCTGCAATTATGCGATCGTTAATGTGGGAGCCATGAGCACCAGTATTATCGATGCCGATCTGAAGGACAGAATTATCGCAGAAGCAAAATTTTTACGAGCCTATTATTATTTCCTTTTGATTAACATTTACGGTGATGTCCCTCTGCTCCTGGAACCCAAAATTGCCAGTGAGTTGCAGATTGCACCTTCCACTGTAAGTGAAATATATGCACAAATCGAACAGGATTGTGATGATGCACAGAAAGTATTGCTGCCTCGCATACCCTCCGGCGGAGGTTGGCAGGGCAACAAAAGGTGCAGCGCTGGCCCTGCTGGCAAAAAGTTACCTGTACCAGGAAAAATGGAAAGAAGCGCATGAAACAGCTGTTCTTCTTACCCAGGCTCCTTATGCATATGGCTTAATGGCAAATTATCAGCACAATTTTAATGTTGATTATGAGAACAATGCTGAGTCGGTTTTTGAAATTCAGCATTTAAGTCACACAGAATCCATTTTCAGGGAATCTGCTGAACCAGGCTTTTGCAGCTCCTGCCGATTATGGAATGGGCGAAGGCTATTACTTTAATCAACCCACCCAGGATTATGTGGATGAATTTGAGACTGTAAATATCGACGGAACCAGATATGCCGATCCAAGGCTTGATTACTCTATAGGACGGGAAAATGCTCAACTGCCATGGATAGACGACAGCATTACTTATAGCAGCGAGTGGACAGAAACAGGATATATTGCAAAAAAATGTCTACAACCCATTTCAGAAATTCCGGGCAATATCAAAGGGGATGGTGATCTGAATTATACAGCCATTCGCTATGCAGATGTGCTGCTCTGGCTTGCCGAGGCTTATAACGAAGATGGAAATCCGGCAATGGCTTTGATGTATTTAAACATGATCAGAAAAAGAGCCAGGGAATGTTTCCAGGTGGATCGAGAACCTGACATCTTATCCGAATATTCCTGCGGGCTTGCTGGAAGATATTTCAGGCACAGACCAAAATTCTCTCAGAGATATCATACGTCACGAACGCCGGACTGAATTTGGCTTTGAATTCCACCGCTACTTTGACATCATGAGATACGGGGAACAATACGCCAATGATGTCTTTTAAGACGTGGATTATTTTAATTATCAGCAGCACAGATATCTCCCCTACCCCCAGCGAGAGCTTGATACAAATTATGAATTGAGAGATTACACCAAAAACTAAATCATATAAAAAATAAGTATCCTTTATCTATTCATTAAAAAAAGAGAAATTATGAAACATTTATTAAAATTTTCACTTGCTGCTTTCATCATTATGGCAGCCTTTGTTACAAGTTGTGATAAAGAAGATGATCCTGTGCCTACCAATGTGGACAAAACGGAATTGCAGGCACTTTATGACGATGCTCTTGCATTGCATGATGGTGCTGTAGAAGGAACCAATGCCGGGACAGTATGCCGCTGGTTCAAAAGCTGACTTTCAAAGTTGTAATTGATGCAGCTAAAACGGTTATTGACGACCTGTACACCACTGTAGCAACAGTAGCTGCAATGGAAACTCAGTTAAGCTACTGCCATGGATGTATTTATGAGCAAGAAAATAGAACCGGTAAGTACCGAATATCTGATTGCACAGTGGCTGTTTAACGGCGATGCAATGGATGCCTCAGGCAATGGTCACGATGGTGAATTAAAATCAGGCCATGACGAATTTCTATGAGGCTGGCAGTCCGGTTATGCCTGTTTTAACAGCTGACAGATTTGGAAATGCCGAAATGGCTTATTACTTCGATAAAGGTGCAAATATTGAGGTTCCCTATAACTCAAAACTTAATCCTAAAAAAGAATTAAGTGTCAGTGTCTGGATTAAAATGGACAGCCAGGATAACAATGATTATATCATTTCTTTGGATCGTTGGATTGGTTATAAATTAAACCTGCAATCGGAAGATAAACTTTATTATACCATTAGAAAACAAACTGATCCCGATACATGGGAGTTTGTTTGTGACGACGACAGCAATCCTTTTACAGTGAAAGAAAACGTATGGACACATGTTGTTTGTTCTTATGGTACTGCAGGTGTCATTAAATTCTTTGCCAATGGTGAGAAAGTAAGGGAAATTAATGACAGAGGCGTTACTGGTGACTTAATGACGGTAACCAAAAACCTTTGTATCGGTCAACAACTTCCAACTTCAGATTACATGGTTGAGGAAGCTGGTGCAACGGATGGTTTCTTTAAAGGCTCCATGGATGACATGCGTCTGTACAACAAAGCCTTGACAGATGCTGAAGCACTTTCTATCTATACCCTGGAAAATGCTGAGGTTCAATAAGCAATAGATATGGCTTTAAAGGGGAGGGATCATAGTATCCCTCCCTTTTTTTCTTATAATGATGCTCCATATATTTTATAATGAACTTTTATGAGAAATAGTATTTTATTTTTTCTGATCATTATTGCGACGCATCTCTCCCCTGTTTTCTCAAAATGTATCCTTGCAATTATCAGGCAATGAAGAAGACGGGTATGATATTGAAATACTGTATGGGAATCAGAAGGTGACCACAAACAAAGTAAATGGTGAGTTTAAGCTGATTATTGAAAACGATGATCGCAGTATTTCTGATACGCTTAACAATTGGAAAGCCGACAGAGCAGAAGAAAGCAGCGATGGAATAAAACTTTCCGGGCAGTATTATTCAGAAAGCCTGATGACCTTCATTTCCATTGAGGTAGCCTATTCCATTGTAAATGAATATGTAATAAAGAAAGAAATCAGCCTGGAGCAAAACAATATTCCGCTCTTATTTTACCAGCTTGAAAACAAATTAAGCCCGGCTGAACAATGATGTTTCATACTGGAGTTTTGACCACATGGATCACCAGGGAGGTTCCATACGGGAAATATATCCTGCTGCGGGTTTTCTGCTTGATGATTCCATTGCTGTGGGTTTGTTAACAGATGCCGGATACCGAAACCAGTGGACCCGTAACATACGAAAACGCCCCACCGATCAGAGGACCGGCAATACAGGGTTTAAAGCTGTACAGAACCATTGCCGATGTAAACCTTTACCGGATTGCAAATCACGAGGATCGTTTGCGAAATGATCATTATGTGAGCCTGACTTTTGGTGAATGTTCAGATTATAATGCCGGAACCGGTGAATTCTAACAGTTTCTTAGGAGTTACAAATGGGGATAAGGCATGGAATGATTTTATGTTCATCGATCAAAATCAGCTGGAAGCTAAATTCCGGAATTAAAATTCCCTTCACCACTTCTGATGGCTTTTATACCATAAAATTCAAGTACAAATCAGAACAGCCCTTCAATCTGAGACTATTAAAATCCAGCAATAACACAGATGAAGTGATTGGTTTTCATTATAAAACAGGCATTCCTGCTTCTATCAGGTGAATGGCTCACATTTGAGGAATCGGCTTTGCTGCAGGGACTGGAAGGAAGCGAAGCTCAACTGTTGATCGAAAGTAAATCGGACATTGCACATCCAGGATTTTGAGATTACAGAAATAAGCCCTCAAAAGTATCCCTATCACCGAATGCCAATAGGAGAAAAACAAACAAAAACAGTTTTTATCTTTGTGCAGGAGGCCAAAGATTTAAGAGATATCCGCCTGGCCAGTCAGACAAGGCTTGCGGAAGGATTGGGCATCAAAGGTTCTGATGTGGAGAAAGTATTGTATGCCGACTTTATGATGCTTACCTGGATCACCTCTTCGCAGGACTTCAGCCCTCATAATGTACCCAGTATTAACTATGCCCCTGATATGTACAACCGGGATTCGTTCTGGAGTGTGGTTTCTGTTTATGATAAAAAGTTAAATGAATCCATCTGGAAAAAATGGGGAGGAACACAGGACGAGAGAGGTGCAATCGGTACGATCATTACACCTTTCATGGGAAGTATTGAGAAAAAGGGAAATGAGGCCACCTGTGAATGGATCTGGTGGGGATTGATCAATCAAAGAAGGTTTGATTCTATCCTGGATACCCTGCGTTTGAAAAAGGCATTGGAATTTTGCTTCCAGGAATTTGATCCCGACATGGATGGCATTGTTAGTTCTCAATTTTCATTAAGCCAGAACGATGTGGTGTACTACGAACAAAAAACATCATCCCTTGCCGTGAATCAGGGGGTATATGCAGTAACCCTGATGGCTGCCAAAGAATTAGGATTCGATATCGACCAGGATTATATCGATAAAACAGTACAGGAATACAGGAATTTTTACGATGAAGAAAAGGGCTATATCGTTTCCGACAAAGATTTCCCCTACGTGATTTCCCTCACTGACCTGATGCCCGAATTTGTGTCGTGGTGGTTATGGAACACTCCCTTGCTCGACTCCCATATGGTTATTAATACCTTGAATAAAGTTCCTGTTATTAACGATTGTTCGCCACTTATATGCCATGTGACAGATACCTTTTTCACTGAGGCAAATAAGCCTTTTTTACCAGAACAGATGTGGCCCGACGGACAATATTATAATGGCGGCAGCTGGATGCGAAACGAAATTTGTGCCTACGTTGCAGGTAAAAAACATGGCTGGAAGCCTGCAGAGGAACGAATTGAGAAAAGAATGCTGGCTGAAATCAATCTCAACTACGATGAACCCTTCAGTCACGAAATCATACCCATGGATCTTTCACAGCCTGATTGCTGGTGGCCTTCAGCAAGGGTATTCAGCTGGAATGTTTTTACGCTGATTGCCCTTGAGGTGGCTGATATGCGATAACTATAATAAAGAAGACATCATGAATAAGAAAGCCATCATACCGATCATATTTGTTGCCCTGTTGTTATTGTGAGCCAGGCACAACAAATCGCTGTACCCCGCATTGATCTGATGCCTGATTTTCCCCAACCCTACCAGATGAGGGATTGGAAAGCAGGTTGCCCGGGGCTACGATTCACTGGTATTTGATGCAAGATCTTAGCGGGCAATATTTGCCACTGGTATTTTTTCGGGAAACAAGTATTAATTATCCCGAACATTCAAGTTTTGGCTTACATACTGCCATTGGCACATCTGATCCCGAATCAGGCGAAGCCATCAATGTCCTTCCTGCCGTAATTGGGGCCTCACTGGTTGGAATCAATAAATCGAATGCAGTATGGACAGAACTGGGCGCTTATGTGTGAAGAGTATTTTAATAAGCGAGCGGAAGAAAATATTTATCTGAATCACCCGCATACAAGTTCAGGAGATGATTGGTGGTACGAGACCATGCCCAATATATTTTTTCTTCAGCTTAATTATTTGTATCCGCATCTGGGCAGCTTCGATGATCAGCTTGAAACACTGGCAAAGCAATGGTTAAATGCCACAGCATTTATGGGCGGAAGTACAACACCCTGGAAGGTGCCATACATGAATTACCGTGCCTGGTCGATGTCGACCATGACTCCCCTCGATATTGGAGTAAAGGAACCCGAAGCTGCCGGGGCCATTGCCTGGATGCTTTACAATGCTTATATCATTACCGGCGATCGGAAATACCTGAGCGGTGCGGAATGGAGCCTTGAGTATTTGAATTCATATACTGGAAATCCATCCTATGAATTACAACTACCCTATGGTGTTTATGCGGCCGCAAGAATCAATGCCGAAGTGGGTACAGATTACGATATTGAAAAAATGGTAAACTGGTGTCTTTAACCGGGGCGAGCTTCGCGATTGGGGTACCATTGTGGGTAAATGGGGCGATTACGATTGTTCCGGACTCATTGGCGAAGCGAACGATGAAGGGAATGATTATGCCTTTGCCATGAATGGCTTCGAGCATGCAGGAGCCCTGGTCCCCATGGTTCGATACGATGATCGTTTTGCAAGCGCCATAGCCAAATGGGTACTGAATCTGGCAAATGCCTCCAGGCTGTTCTATTCAAATTATTTACCTGACGATATGCAGGACAATGAAGACTGGGCAAATACTTATGATCCGGATTCCTATATCGCCTATGAATCGATGAAAGAAAGCAAGCATGGTAAAAGTCCCTATGCAACAGGCGATGCAATGGATGGCGGTTGGGCATCAACAAACCTGATGTTATACAGCTCTTCGCATGTGGGAATCCTTGGCGGCATTATTGAGACAACAAATGTTGAGGGTATTTTGAAGCTTGATTTATTAAAAACCGATTATTATAAGAAGGATGCCTATCCCACTTATTTGTACTACAATCCTTATGATATAAGCAAATCGGTTTCAGTGAAGCTTCCCTGCCGGTTCCTATGATTTGTACGATGCTATTTCCAATGCAATGCTTGTATCCGGGATATCCGGCAATACAAATATTACCATCGCTGCAAAACAAAGCGTCATGCTGGTTCAGATTCCGGCCGGAACTACCCTCATCAAGCAGGGTAAAAAGACTTATGCCGGCAATACGATCATTGATTTTAATAATGGGAATACGGTCCAGGACTATCCTCCAAGGATTAAAGCCCTGGCTGCAAAGGATACTGTATTTGAAGTCAATACTACGATCCTGGTATACTGTACTGCTTACGATCCTGAACAGGAAGCCCTTGTTTACGAATGGACCTGGGAAGGCATATCTTATGACAGTTCGGATATCTTTCAATATACAACGCCAGGCTACTCCGGGAATTTATCACTTGAAATGTAAAGTTTCCGATCCCGGGAAACAATGGGATACGCTTTCCATAGCAATTGAAGTGGTGGACAAGAAAATGCTGCCTCCTGAAATTATTAAAATTGAAGCCGATCCACGAAAGGTTCATCTTTCAGCATCTCATTGCACTTAACTGTGTGGCACAGGATGAAAATAATGATGTACTCAGCTATGATTGGTCCTCGGATGACGGTGATATTATTGCTGATGGTAGTGCTGCCATGTATACTGCACCTGGTATTGCAGGTAATTATTTCATCTTTTGTTCAGTGAGCGATGTAGACGGATTGACTGCTATGGATAGCATTGAGATCATGGTAAGAGATCTCTCTGTTGAGCCCTGCAGGCCATCTTATTGCTCACTATCCCATGAATGGAAATGCACGGGATGCAAGTGGAAATGGACTTCACGGCACTTCGGGTGGCGTATTATGGGTGGATGATAAGGATGGCAAAGTTTCCGGTGCGGCTCATTTTAACGGAACCAGCGCTTATATTCATGTTCCCAATAATGATCTGTTGAACTTCCAGGATGCATTATCCATCGCCTGCTGGATCAATGTGGATGGGTTTACAGGCAGCGAACAGTACCCCATATCCCATGGAAACTGGGATAATCGATATAAAATTTCCATATCCAATAACAGGATTCGTTTTACACTGAAGACCTCTGCTTCCATTAAAGATCTGGATTCAGAAACTTCCCCCATACCCGGGACAGTGGCACCACCTTGCCACTGTGTATGATGGGATGGACATGGAAATATGGTTGGATGGTGCACTGGATGCATTTACTTCTTTTAGCGGACTTATCAATAAAACCATCATACGACCTGGCATTCGGGCAATACCTGCCAGGCGAAAACGGATATAACTTCATGGGTTCTCTTGATGCGGTCAGTTTTTTTGATTATGCTCTTTCTGCTGAGCAAATTCTTGATCATCTGGAGCACAGTGCAGACATCACATCGACACCGGAATCTGATAGTGGCAAAAATGGGAATGGAAGTATTCCCGAATCCGGTCAGGGGCCAGACCATCAATATCAGGGTACAGGATGCTCAAGCGGGACAGATTATTCATCGTACTATACGATATGACCGGCAAACAGGTAGCAATGACCGAAGGATTTCTCTTCGATCACAGGAGCCTCAGAATTTACCCTGCCTGTTGGCAGGCTGGAAAATGGGATGTACCTGCTTTCAGTTCGTTATAGCGATATCATAGAAAAAGAATTGATCATTATATCAAGATGAACCGATAGGTGCCCTTCTGCATAAACCTCCTGCTTGTCAGGGCTCCAGGGAAATTATTTGCCCGACTGCCTCCCTGTATGCATCAATACTTTGAGCCTTCTTGATCTTTTTCAGACTTTTCACGGAAGAAGGAAAGGCCTGAATGAAGTACTCCCAGAAGGAATACATTTTCATGAGGATGATGTTTGGGACCCGATAAGGCTTCTTCGTAGGAAGAAAACAGGCTGTCATGAAAGGCCCTGAATACTTCATAGCGATTTTCCGGATAATCGGGATTATCGGCTTTTATCATGGCAGGTAAAAAGGGATCGGCAATCAGACCCCTGCCAATCATCCAGTGAGAGATTGCCGGGAAACGATCTTTCATTTCCCGAAGCTGCTGACCGAAGTAGATATCCCCGTTATAGAAAATGGTATGAGAACACTGGACGGTACATTCCTCAAAGCTTGCCAGATCGACTTCCCCCTTGTATAGCTGCTTCCCTATCCTGGGGTGTATGGCGATACTGGCAAGCTTGTATTTCTCCAGCACAGGCAGCACCTGAAAGATCTCCCGGGGGCTTTCATATCCCAGTCGCATTTTTATGAAACCTGAATATCTGATTCAGCACTCACCCTGTTTAGAATTTCATCAATTTTTCCGGGTTGTGCCAGCAATCCTGAGCCCATTCCCCTTTTGGCAACCATGGGATAGGGACAGCCCAGGTTCCAGTTCAGCTCCTTATAGCCCAGTTTTTGCACGTATTTTGCAACAAACAGCAACTCACCGGCATCTTTTGTAATGATCTGGGGGATCAGGTCAAGGGAGAGGTTATTTTCTGTTTGTATATCTCGCACATTGGCAGCTTTTGATTTCCAATTTTCCCTTGAGTCGAATATAGGGAGCAATGTACTGGTCGATCCCCCCAAAGAAGCTTTGGAAAGCATTCCGAAATCGAAAATCAGTAAATCCCTGAAGAGGTGATGCCTGAAGCCTGATCATGATCTGTGTTTTAACATTCTTTAGCAGAGGAATTAAGGTTTCTTAACACGAATGTTGAATCATATTTCTGCTATTGTGCGTCTATTTGTATAGATCATTCGAATCCACCAATGAGACGAGCATTGTCCGTATTCATGAACATCCATATTTCCGAAATTGGAAATATCGAAGATACGAATAATGTGAAGTTTCAGGTGCTTCCCTTTCTGATTGACAGGCCCCCTCCGGGTGTAACCGGGTAGCAAATCTGCCCGGTGTTGAGAATTTGTCAATCAGTATTTATTTAAATCGAATCGTCATGTTTAAAAATCATTTAGCATATAAGTCCTCCCCGGAAATGAAGAGGCATCAGTTCTCTAATTCCGGGAATTCCCTGGGAATCGGAAACCTCAGTTTTATTTGGGATCCACAACGAAAGCAGGTGGTCATCATTATGGATGTCAGTGAGTTGATTGGCAAAGATGTCCAGGCGCTTCTGAATGGCAACCGATTAATACTTGAGGCAGCGCTCGTTTCTCCCTATAACAGACCAATCAAGACGCACCTTCTGGGGCAGCTGTCCAGGGAGGATTTAGAGGAAATAAACACTGTGATAGGGTTTTCAGAGCTCAGGTTAAAGTATGGATATGAATATCAACTTTTATCTTGCCAGACGATTGAGCCGAAAATGATTAAGGTCATTCTGGGGTACAAGGATAAAACAGCTAACTGATACTGATCACAACGTTACCTTTTTTATGTCCCTGATCCACATAAGCATGAGCTTTAGCGATTTGTCCCAATGTGATAGGTTTTGTCTATCACTGCTTTCAAGCTTCCTTTTTCAATCTCATTTTTGAAAAAATTCATGTCTTCAACGGTTTCCTTGATTACCCCGGATACAATTTTCTTGGTGATAAACATGGAGGAGACAGCTCCCCTTAACATGGTGCCTATACCTGCACTGGCCAGCAGGAGATAGCCATTTTTATTCAATGATTTAAGCGCCTTCCCAAATGAACTTTTGCCTATGGTATCAAAAATGACATCATATTTCTTTCCATTTCTCGTGAAGTCTTCTTTGGTATAATCAATGACATGATCGGCTCCCAAAGATTTCATCAATTCAACATTCGAGGTGCTGCAAACTGCAGTAACTTCGGCTCCATAATTCTTGGCCAATTGAACTGCCATTGTACCAAGGGCACCAGATGCTCCATAGATAAGTACTTTCTGCCCTTGCTGAATGTTTGCTATCCGAAGAAAATGCATGGATGCTGTTGCACCAAAGGGAATAGCAGCAGCTTCTTCATAGTTCATGTTGCCTGGTTTCAAAGCCAATACAGCATCTTCCGGAACTGCTACGTATTCTGCGTGGGCACCAAAGTTCATTCCGCTGGAGCCAAAAACCTGATCCCCTACTTTATAGTTTGTTACAGATTTTCCTATGGCCTCAATTTCGCCGGCAACAACCACTCCTAAAACAGGTTTTCTGGGTCTCTTGAATCCGAATATTAATCGAATAATAAATGGATCGGCTCTTCTTATTCTGGCATCCCCTGAACTTACGGAAGTGGCGTGTATTTTAATCAGGATCTCATTGTCCTTTGGTGAAGGCTTTTCAATATCCTTCATTTGGAGATTCTCAGGTGCTCCATACTTTAATAATTCAACTGCTTTCATGATTTCTGTTTTTTGTTATGATTTGTATGGCAAAGGTGATGCATCCCGGACAGAGTAGCCGTTCTGAATTATAAGAAGGAAGTGCGGAATTATAATTCCGAACAAATGCTTTAAACCTTACTTGTTTAAGGAACTGTTTGGGTGTTAAGCCAGTTTCTCTCTTAAAATAGGTGTTAAATACTGTTTTAGAATTAAAGCCACTTTCATAGGCTAAACCTTCAATGGTAAGGTTTTCGTTTTCCGGAGCTTTTGCAATGGATTTAAATGCTTCAATCCTGTATTGATTGATAAACTCATTGAAGTTTTTTCCAATGCTGTTATTAAGTAACCAGGAAAGATGGTTGGGGTGGATATCAATTTGATTTGCCAGATCGCGCAAGGAAAGATCGGGGTTCAAATAGGGTTTATTCTCAGAAACATGTGTTATAAGCCTGTTTGAATACTCAGTAGTTGTATTCTCATCAAGTAAGGCGGTTTTTTGCCTGACAGGTTCTTCAAAGGCGTCCGTTCGATAGATTTTAAGCTTTAGGGCTTCATATCTGGGATCATTTCTTATGGACAGCCACCACAGGGTCGGTATATCTCAGCAGTAATAATGAAGATTTTTTTTCAATCGCTTGAGCTACCCATTCAAAAGCTTTATTCATATTTCCGACTAACTGCATGCATCATAAAAAGATAGGAGTCTTCAGTAAAACCAGAAGGTTCTTTTGCCTTTTTGCGTAAGTTTTTCCAGATATATGGAAGCATTCACGGTATCCTTCTTTAAAGCATATGCCAATCCAATGGCACCTGTTTTTTCACCCTCGATGACTACATCTGCAGGGATTGAGTCAAAATAACTGATCACCTCATCGAATCTGCCCAGTTTAAGAAGACACAGGGGTTTTATGGAATGAGCAGGAATGTTTTTGTCATTGGCTGATAAACATATGTCGAGCAGTTCCAAGGATCTGGAATAATCTTCAATCATGTAATGGTAATAAGCTCTGAAGAAATGAGTCTCATCTGAAAGTGGATTTAAACAATGCGCAATTTCAAGATGATCAAGTGACTTCTCCCTTTCTCCCGCAATAATGTATAAGAAGGAAAGGAATTGTTGAGCCTCAGCATTGTTTGGATTTATTTCAATCGCTTTTTTCATTTCTCTCAGCGATTTGCCATAATCACATTCGATGAAAAAGGCCTGATTCGATAACTGATAATGAACCCCTGAGGAATGACTATTTTTTCAAGAGCCTGTTGGTATATTTTATGGTCATTTCCCACGCTTCTTCAAAGGGCATAAATCCGGTGGTTCCCATAAAGCTGTAACAATCGGCCAGACCCACATGGGATTCATGGTGATTTGGATCCAGCTCCAGAGCTTTTTCATACAAAGAGATTGCTGTCTTTACATCTTCAGGATTCCATTTGTTCCTGAGAAATTTAGCTTTTAAGGAATATTCATAGGCATCCATATTGTCTGTTTGTCTTTCTACCAGGTGCTCCTGAATTTCAAGGTGACCAATATGTTCTCTCAGTTTATCTGCTATGATCAGGCTTATCTCATCCTGAATTTCGAAAATGTTTTCCAGCTGCCTGTCCCAGGTTTCTGACCAGAAATGAAAATCCTCGGCTGCGTCAACCAGCTGGGCTGTGATCCGCATCTGGTTTTTTGACAGGCGAATGCTGCCTTCCAGAATGGTAGAAACATTGAGCTCCTTAGCTATTTCAGGAACTGGTATGTTTCTGCCCTTAAAATAGAAAGAAGATGTGCGGGATGTGACCTTTAAATGCTCAATCTTAGCCAGGGCGTTAATGATTTCTTCGGTAATACCATCGCTAAAATATTCATTCTCCTCACTGGCACTCATATTTAAAAAAGGGAGCACCGCGATGGTTTTATCTTCTGGCTTTATTTTCACTGCAGATATAAGTTAAGCTCTTTGAGAATTAGGTTAGTACAACAAATATCCCATCCCTTATGTTTCGGAAATCAAAATTTCTCTTCACTCCATTTTCAGACTTGTTGTTTTAGTAAGAGAAGAAACAGATCAATTAGAAAAAATGAAACTGTCTAAACTATACTAAAAAACAAGGTTATGAAAACAAAAATTATACTGCTACTGATTTCTGTGGTTTTTAGCGCAAATGCTCAAAATTTGACACAGACCGTGAAAGGAAGAATCATTGATGTGGATACAAAAAATCCCCTGGTGGGAGTCACTGTTGTCCTGCTAAACTCCGATCCTCTGAAAGGTTGTATGTCTGACCTGGATGGTAATTTCAATCTTGATGGAGTCCCCGTGGGTCGCCATAGTTTCAGTGTTTCCTACCTGGGATATGAGGATGTCCTTCGTTCCGAGATCCCGGTTGCTTCCGGGAGAGAGGTTGTGCTAAACATACAGATGAAGGAATCTTTTATATCCATGGACGAGGTGAAGGTTGTTGCACGACCCGACAAAGCCGAGGCACTGAATGTGATGGCCAATATCAGTTCACATCAGATCACCGTTGAGTCTACCTCAAGGGTTGCTGCAGGAATAAGTGATCCTGCAAGGACTGCCCAGTCCTATGCGGGAGTTGCAGCGGCAGATGATGAAGGTAATGAACTGGTTATCCGGGGAAATTCTCCCCGTGGCATGCTCTATAGAATGGAGGGAATAGAAATACCCAATCCCAATCATTTTCCAAATGGAGAAGGAGGATCAGGTGGTGGCGTAAGTGCACTGAGCTCGCAGGTTCTGAGTAATTCCGATTTTTTTACCAGTGCTTTCCCGGCTGAATATGGCAATGCACTGTCCGGAGTTTTTGACCTCAGGTTAAGGAAGGGGAATTCCGAAAAAAGAGAATATGCAGTTCAACTTGGAGTACTTGGAGCCCAGGTAGCAGCTGAAGGCCCCTTTGTAAAGGGAAAGCAGGCCTCCTACCTGATCAATTACCGTTACTCAACCCTTGAGATGTTAAGTAAGATGGGCATCGATATCAGTGGAGGAGATGTGATTCCAAAATTCCAGGATCTCTCCTACAAGCTTTACTTACCCACCAGGAGGGCCGGATATTTTTCATTCTGGGGTCTCGGGGGTATCAGCTCTGCAGGCAGTAACTTTCTGAGCGATTCCACACTCTGGACCTACAGAAGCGATCGTTACGGGTATACGGAGAATCACAGGCTTGCCATCAATGGGATGACGCACAATTATATCTTTAAGAATGGTAAAACTTACCTGCGGACCGTTGCTGCCTATTCCACCACAAGTAATAGTGTAATTGAAGACTCACTGGGACATAAGTATGTCAAAGCCATCACCCAGGATGAGAATCTGGACTATGGGACACTCAGTGTAAATTCCTTTATCAACCATAAATTTAACTCGAGACATATTGTCCGGACCGGATTCACAGCACATCATCAAACTTTCTCCCTATACATGAAAGATTATAATTACGAAGAGAGGGTTTTGGAAACACTGGTTTCAAATTCAGGGAGCACCCAGATGCTGGAGGGATATGTGCAGTGGCAGTACCGCCTGAGTGAGAAGGTGGAATTAAATACAGGACTGCATGGGACTTATATGTTCCTGAACGACGACTTTGCCATTGAACCACGCATGGGCTTCACATGGGAAGTAAATGATAAAAACACGATTAATCTGGGAGCCGGTCTTCACAGCAAGGCAGAACCTCTCTCCATCTACCTTTCGGAACAAGTAGCTCCGGATGGTTCAATCTCCACTCCAAATATGAATCTTGGCATTACAAAGTCGGCACATTTTGTGGCAGGTTATAACTGGAATTTTGCAAAGGATTTCAGACTCAAGACGGAGCTATATTATCAATACCTCTATGAGGTACCCGTGAAAATCGGAGATACCACCGGAACCATTACTGCCCTGAATTTCTCTAGCGGATATACAAATGAAGCTTTGTCTAATGACGGAACAGGACGGAACTATGGTCTTGAGCTGACCCTGGAAAAATTCTTTTCAAACAATTACTATCTGCTGCTTACAACCTCTCTCTTTGAATCGAAATATTCCATGCCTGACTTTGAGGAACGAAACACCACATTTAACAGTGGCTACATAAGCAACCTGGTGGTTGGAAAAGAGTTCCTGGTGGGAAAGAACAAGCAGAATATCATTGGTACAAATCTTCGTGTTATCTGGCGTGGAGGATACCGCACCGTTCCTCTTAATATGGAAGAATCGTTTTCTCAAAACAGGGATGTGAGGGATTATGATCGTGCATATGAAACCAAAGCTCCTGACTATTTCAGGGTGGATGTGGGAGTGAGCTTTCGCAAAAACAAACCCAGCTGGAGCTGGATACTCTCTCTTGATCTTCAGAATGCCACCAACCGCTATAATGTTGCAAATGAGTTCTATTCTCCCGAGACCAAAAACGTGGAGCAATGGTACATGAACGGTTTGATACCCATACTCAATTACAGAATCGAATTTTAACTATCATTTTTAGCGTTAAAAATCAATTTTCATTTGTTTCGAGGAGTTTGAGATTTCGTTTTGGAAATTGGACATTGTTCCACCCAGAAGTCTCACTCCTCGTTCTTTAATCTCTTGTTCGGGTAATAAATTCATCATGCAGCTAAGCATCTCTTCGTAGGAGAAAGCCTTGATTTTGAGTATTGCTTCTTGTGATGGTGCTAAAATCCGAAAAGCGAAGTTTAAGCGTAAGGGTCCTGCCTTTTCTGTTCTTTGCCTCGCATCGCTTCCACATGATATCAAGGACCTCGGTCAGTCTCTCTTTTAGCTGATCGAGGTCATACAGATCAGTTTCATAGGTGCGCTCTGCTCCAATTGATTTGCGTTCCCGATGGGGGGTCACAGGACGATCATCCTTGCCACGAACCACATCATAAAAGTAGTTCCCCGCCTTCCCAAAATACTGTATTAAATCTTCCCGTGGATAAGACTTTAAGTCACGCCCCTTGTGGATATTCATCCCATGCATTTTTTGGGCGGTTACTTTTCCTACACCAAAGAATAATTCAATATCCAGGTCCTCCAGGAATTCTTCAGCCTCTGATGGTTTTATAAGGTAAAAGCCATCCGGTTTGTCCATGTCGGATGCAATCTTTGCCAGGAATTTATTGTAGGATACGCCTGCCGACGCAATTAATCCTTCTCGTTTTTGGATCTCCTTCTTAATCTCCATGGCAATTAAGGAAGCTGAAGCCGGACCCTTCTTTGCCTGTGTAACATCCAGGTAGGCTTCATCCAGGGACAGGGGCTCCACCAGGTCGGTATATTCATGAAAGATATTCCGGATGTTGGCCGAGACTTCTTTGTAGACATCAAAACGGTGGGGTGTCACGATCAGCTCGGGACACTTTCGTAAAGCCACTGACATGGGCATGGCCGAGTATACGCCATACTTCCTTGCCTCATAGCTGGCAGCTGCAACCACGGAACGGGGACCACGACCTCCAACCACCAGGGGCTTCCCCCTGTATTCAGGGAAATCCCTTTGCTCCACAGAAGCAAAAAAAGAGTCCATATCTATGTGGATGATCTTTCTCAAAGGGGCTTTTTACTTTGCAACAAATCTTTCAAGCTCGGGTTTAAAATCTGGCGGACTGCAACGATGAATTTTAAGCCTGGTACATTCATTAAATTGCATAAAAGGTGTCAGTTCTTTACCTAGAGCCAATACAAAGGCTTCCGTTTTTTTGAGCCCGGGTTCCAAAACAAGATTCTGGATATACATATGCGAATTCTTTCTGTCAGCTTTGCAATCCATACGAGCGACCAAGCTTTCCATCCCATAATACAGGCAGCACAAAGTAGCCAAATTTACGTCTGGGAGCAGGCACATAACATTCCAGCTGATAGTCGAAGCCAAAGAGCTCAAGGATACGTTTTCGCTGAATGATAAGGTTGTCAAAGGGGGATAAAATTTTGAGTTTATTTCGGCTTATTGGCTGAGTTAAGAGATCCAGGGAAGTCGGGTTAGAGCATAATAGATATTTTCACCCGCACGGATTTGAATGAGTTCGCCCTTTGCGCCCATTTCCTGCAACATTGATAATACAGGTCCTTTGTTATTTTTCAGAAGATAGGTCATTTCACGGGCTGTCCCTAAACCATTTGCCCGGAGGTAGCGCTTAATCAGAAAGCGGGCTTGTTCCTCTGCTCCTGGAATGGAGGTGTCGGTATCCTCTGGCAACACACGTTCGGTTAGATCATATACTTTATGAAAATTTACCCGGTAAGGGATCATGAGCTTACCTTCCATAAACAGATTTTCAAGAGCCTGTTTGACCGGATTGGATTGCCAATCTCCTGTTTTTTCTCCTTGAGGAGCAAAGTCTTTCGCCATCAGGGGACCATCGGTTTCGATACGTTTAAGTACCGACTTCATAAGGTTTTTTTCACGTTTGTACCAGTGATTTTCTTTTCCACTGGCAATCGCATTCTTTCGGGGTAAGCTAAAGCGATAATCGCGCATGGGAAGATAGGCAGCTGCATGCGACCAGTATTCGAAAATCTTTTTTTTTGCCATCAAATCATCCAGATGGGAGCTGTGATATTGAGGATTACGGTTCCAAAGCGTATGATGATGGGCGCGCTGAATGGCCGAGATGGTATCAATCTGTATATAGCCAAGATGTTCAATTGTCGAAAGCGTAGCATCCAGGGAATGTCCAGTCTGCTTTTTCGGTGGAACTCTTTGTGACAGCAAGACCAGTTTTCTGGCTTCCTTTTTGGAGAGTGATTCTGTGATTCCTGTCATCTTTGCCTTCCTTTCTGCTTTTTCTTCACATGATATTCGAAATAAAGCTAATCATTCCCACATATTCTTGCAGTCATCAATATCCAATCTTTACAGTTTCACAGCCCTGCTCATCTCTTTAATCCAAAAAAACTAAAATATATATGAAGTATTTCGTAATATAACAAAGGGTAAAATCTGCCCCAAATAATTCCTTAATAATGAATTTTGAAGTTTATTATACTTTTACAATTATCAATGGCAATATTTATATTCCAATTGGATGAAAAGCACATTCATATTTTTTCTGGGGATCGTTCTTTTGCCGGTTTTTACAGGCTGTAATGAAAGCATTCCGGAAAAACCGGATCAATACACCTCCCAAAGACCACCAGATTATCGGGCGTTAGTGTATGGGACAGGATTTCAACCCGAAGCGAACCACGGAGGGCCTCGTCATCAACAACCTTGCTGAGTCTTGGAGAAAGTTTTCTATACATGGATTCTTTTGCCATTGATTCTTCCTATAACAATACTAAATTTCTCAAGGCCCGATTATCTGATTCTACCATTGTATGGGTTTATGGATTTGCGAGCGAGTTAAATGCAAAACCGGCTGTTATTACCTCTGAGGTCCCTTTATATATGCGACCCGATCTGCTTACCATTACTGAAAAAAGAATGAAAGCCATGGAAATCGTTGCTGTAACCGAGGAGTGGGATAACTGGATAAAAGTGGTGAGTGAAAAAAAGGAAAAAGTGGGTTGGATAAAAAAAGAGTATATGAGCAACAACACCATTGATCTGGCGTTTGCTTTATTAGCCAAGCGGAAACTGGAAGAGCCGGACCAGGAGCAAAAAATCAAAAATCTTGAAGATTTACTTGAAAACAATCCTTATCCAAATACAATCTTCATTTCAGAATTAGAGAAGAATACTGGACGCTGAAAAAGAAATTCTGAGAGAGAGCCAGGACAACAAGGACCGGGAAAAGGAAAACAGAAGAAGGAACGATTAAGAAGGTGAATTGCTTAAGAAGTGACAAAAATTCTGAAACGGTTTACATTATTAAGAGAATTTTCTGGTATTACGACGACGGCAATCGCCGGTGTTGTATTGATTTTTACTGCTCTTTTTTTCCTGGTTTATTTTGGTGCCTTTGGCCATCTTCCTTCGGTCAGGGAATTGCAAAACATCCAGAATTACCTGTCCTCGGAGGTCTATTCAAGCGACAAAGTACTCCTTGGGAAATATTATCTTCAGGACAGAACCAATGTCCGTTACGAGGACTTGCCGGAACACCTGATTGATGCCCTGCTGGCAACCGAAGATGTGCGCTTTTATGAGCACAATGGAATCGATAAAAAGAGTTCATTAAGGGTCCTTGTCAAATCTTTACTTTTTCAGAACAGGAGTTCCGGAGGAGGAAGTACGATTCATCAGCAACTGGCCAAAAATCTTTATCCCAGGAAGCGATATTCTGTTTTAACAATGCCGGTGAATAAATTCAGGGAAATGATCATCGGTGTGCGACTCCATAAAGCCTATTCAAAAAAGGAAATCCTGGAACTCTACCTGAATACAGTTTCATTTGGAGAAAACACCTATGGAATTGAAACTGCAGCAAAAAGGTTTTTTAATAAAGAGCCCCAGGATTTGAAAATTGAAGAATCGGCCGTGTTGGTTGGCATGTTAAAGGGAACCCATCTTTACAATCCCAGGCTGAATCCGGAAAGAGCAATCTTAAGAAGAAACCTGGTTCTTTCCCAGATGCTTACGTATAACTATCTGGATAAGGAAGCTGCGGATTCCCTCTGCTCACTGGCCGCTGAAACTGGACTATGTCAATCTTTCACACAATGAAGGGATTGCACCCTATTTCAGGGAACACCTGCGATTGGTCTTGCTGGACTGGGTCAAAAATAATCCCAAAGAGGATGGTACGCATTACAATATCTATACAGACGGACTAAAAATCTATACCACCATCAATGCCGATTTGCAAGAATATGCAGAACAGGCCATGAAAGTCCATATGGCTCATCTTCAAAATATTTTCGACCGGCAATGGAAAAATAAATCCCCATTGGGGAATAATAGTCCTTTTATTCTGAATACTCTCGAAAATACCCGGCGCTTACAAAAGCCTGAAAAGAAAGGGCTTATCCAGGGATGATATTATTGATTCACTGAAGGTTCCCCAAAAGGATGGAAATATTTACCTGGGAGGGCATGAAGGAAGTAGATATGTCTGTGTATGATTCTGTAGCCCATTATGCAAAGTTTTTACATGCAGGATTGTTATCTGTGGAGGCTAAGACCGGTTATGTGAGGGCCTGGGTAGGAGGTATCAATTCAGAATATTTTAAATATGACCATGTTACTTCAAAGAGACAGGCTGGTTCAACTTTTAAACCCATCATATATTCGGCAGCACTTAAAAACGGACATGATCCCTGTTCCTATATTCCCAACGACTCGGTGGTCTATGAGGAATATGATAACTGGACACCAAAAAATTCAAACGGAGGCTATGGGGGATATTACTCCATGAAAGGAGCCCTGACTCATTCTGTAAATACAATCAGTGTCAAATTATTGGAAGAAACCGGGATCGATGAAGTAATTCAATTTTCAAAGCAGCTGGGGATTAGCAGGAGAATTGCCTGAAGTGCTTTCACTGGCTCTTGGAACAGGGGATGTCTCACTGAAGGAAATGGTTCAGGCCTACAGTATTTTTCTGAATGAAGGCAGAGTGGTTGAACCCATTTTTCTTAAGCGAATTGAAGATAAATCCGGGAATGTTTTATTTGAAAACAAAAGCATTATTTCTGATCCGCTTATTGATGCACATCAGGCCCTGCTGATGACTGAAATGATGAAGAGTGTGGTGGATCATGGGACAGCTTCATCCTTGCGAACAGTTTATGGATTTGACAATGAGATAGCCGGGAAAACCGGAACGACTCAAAACAACACCGACGGATGGTTTATCGGATTTACACCGGTTTTGATTACCGGTGTATGGGTCGGAGGCGATCATCCCAAAGTAAGATTCAGATATGGGGGCTATGGACAGGGTGCTGTCGGCTGCTTTACCCATCTGGGCCAGGTATATGCAGAAAATATACCGGGATCCCCTGTACAGATATTCGAAACAGCTCTCCTTTGAAATCCCCGAAAGCGTAATCAATGAACTGGATTGCGAGGACTACCTGGAATCGGATAACAAAGGCGGCACGGAAAAAGCAAGCGTCCTAAGCTGTTTCGCAGAGACTAAGGAGCGAAGAAGGGATAAATGAAATTTATAATTAGATTTATAAGTGGAAATTGAAAATGATCCTTAAAGAAAAGAGTAATTACAAATGAAACAAAAGCACAAGCGGATAATTAAAACGCCGGGAGTTTATACAAACAAGTGCAAGGTTTGCAGCCGGTGCAATGTTTATGGGATTAGGAACTTCCAGGTTATTTGGAGCATGCTCATTCACATCGGCCGGAAACTTCAGCCGCCATTGAAACAATCACACTGAACAATGGTATAAAGATGCCCATTCTTGGATTCGGAACCTTGTACCTGAATGATGAACTGGGTGTACAGATGTGTCGCTGATGCCATTTCCCTGGGTTATCGTCTGATCGATACTGCCACCATATATGGAAATGAAGAATCCGTAGGTGGCGGAATTAAGAAAAGCGGGATAAACAGGGAAGCGCTTTTTGTAACTTCAAAAGTCTGGGTGGACGATTACGGCTACGAAAAGTGCAAAGAAGGCCTTTCAAACATCCCTGGATAAACTGGGTCTGGACTACCTGGATCTCTATCTCATCCACCGGCCCCGGGGAGATGTAAAAGGCTCCTGGCAGGCCATGGAAGATCTCTATAAGGAAGGGAAAATCAGGGCCATTGGCGTGAGCAATTTTGAAGCCAGTCACCTGGATGAACTGATGTCCTATGCCAAAATCAAACCGGCAGTGAATCAGATCGAAACCCATGCCTTCTTCCAGCAGGAAAAGGCCAGGGAAAGCCCTGAAGAAATTACGGAATACAAATGGAAGCCTGGTCTCCTCTGGCACAGGGCCGAAACGGACATTTCACCAATGAGACCCTTGCAGCCATTGGCAAAAAGCATAATAAAAACAATGCCCAGGTGAGCCTGCGGTGGCACTACCAGAGAGGTATTGTCGCGATCCCAAGGACTTCGCAAAAAGCACACATGCAGGAAAACCTGAACATCTTTGATTTTGAGCTGGATGAATCTGATATGAATACGATTTCCTCACTGGATCTGAATATTACACAATTCCCGGAGTGGGAATAAGTGCAGCGCCAGTGTGCTATTCAATGATTATCCACTTAAATTTATACCTTAACGCCTTGGTTTAAATAAGGCTCCAGCCTTTTTATAAGCGTTGTTAAAGGACTCCACATCACTGTAGATATTTTTTTCCAGCTTTGTCCAATTGCTTTCGCCAGAGGCTTGCATTGTATCGTATTTTTCCTGGATCAGGTCCCTGGTTTTCTCAAGTTCAGAAATTAGAGAATCATAAGAATTCTTCATTGAAGGACTCACAACCTGGGACTTCAATTCCAGTATTTGCCTGTTAAATACTTCAATTGTTTCTTTGACTTTGGTTTTCTCTTGTATCATGATAGCTTAGGTTTTTACTTTAATTAATATCTGAAAATTGCATTGATCTCACTGTCCTTAAAAGGCATATTCTTCAGGTTATCGAGAAATACTCTGCCCCCCTTTTAGGAGGGTATTGATGGCAGCCATGTTAAACAGTGAGACATTGTTATCGTCTCTTTGGATTGCACCCTTAGTACGGATCTTTTCTCCTGGTCGTACACACCGAATTTGTCAAGGCCCCCCTGGAGGAATAGGGTTTCGACGCGGCCATCCAGTGATGCCGGAATGATTTCTTCAAGCGAATATGAAGTCCTTCCTCTGGCGGATAGGTCGCGTATCTGCGCCCTTACCGCCTTTCTTCGGCCAAAAAATGATCTTCCACCAGGTTCCAGCCCTTTTCGTGAAGCAATGGGCATCCTCCTCGTCCGGATTTCCGGGGATATGTTTCGGGAAAAGATATTTATGCGGTCAGGTCTCTGTATATAGGGAAATGAGGGTCCACACATGCAAGAATCAGGGGCGCTTTCTCCTCGCCAAAGAGGGTATTTACTACCTGGTCCAGGCTCCTGAAGTATTTTTCCAGTTCTTTCTGCCGGTCATCTTTTCCGGAACCCTGTCCATGGTAAAGAACTCCTTTATCGTGATCCACCTGCGGACCTGAACTGTAGCGATTTTTCCTGATTTTCCTTGCTCACTGCATCCTCCAGGGAATCCGGAGCCACTTCATCCAGTATAATTTCTGTGAAGAAATGTCGGGATCCTTCATACAATGTGGCTTTCTTTTGGCTTAGGGCCAGCAGATAAAAAGTACCGTCATCATTGAAGAAAGGAAGGACCGGAATTAAATAGAAATGGTCAGCCATATACAAACCCGGTTCAAAATGTACCGGAAGGGTGAAATAGGACATTTCTGATCCCTGGAGATATATGGCAAGGCCATCGGACTGGTACCTGAAGAAATGATCATCGTTAAGCAACTCCTCCAGTTTACGGAGAGATGCATGAATTCGTCTTTTACTTCCCAGAGGCATTCAGTCTTGTATGTACATCTTTCAGTATGTTCTTTAGTGTGAGCTGTGCGTGCTTCTGATCTACTTCCTCCCCAGCACGACTGGTGGGAATATAAATGGATATGCAATTTACACCGTGTGTTTTGGCCAGTCGTTTGAATTGGCGCCAGCTCATTAATCCATTCTCTTGACTATTTTTCTCCATGTTTAAAATTTAGTGCAGAAGGAGATTTTGGTTCTCCTTCTGCAGATAATAAGTTTTATTTTACTACAAGCTGGTTTGATACCTGAAAGGCACCGCCTTCCCAGGCATTTTCTGCCGCTTTTCGGTATTCTTTCCAGCTGTCCACTGTTCCTTCCAGGGTTACCTCCCCGTTGTTTACGGTAATGCTTACCTGGTCCCTGTCCACATATGGACTCCACCAGATCTCGCTCGCCACGTTCCTCTTAATCCGCTCATCATTTGGGACAAGGGTCTGGCGGGCCGGAGGAGTAACAAAGAGGTCGTAATACGGATAATGTCCCCACCAGTAGTAACTGTATGGGTAATTCACCCGCAGGGTGTTGTTCACTTCGCTCACACCCTCAACACCACTGGCAGCCCATTGAGCCTCTTTCTTTTCCAGGTAGCTATCTACCGTACCTGACAACGTGGCTATGCCAGAGTTTACATCCACATCAATTTCCCAGGCTTCGGTAATTGAATTATTCGTCAGGGCTTGTTTAATCTCTGTCAGGAGTTCCTCATCGCTCAAGGGAAGATCCGTGCGTACTTTTATCCTGTTGGCCACACCCATCACCCCGGTGGTATGCTCGGCCAGTTTCTCAGCAGCAATTTTGGCCTTCAGGTTATCCATGGTGCCTCTAAGGATTACCCATCCGTTTACGGCTTCGACAGTAAGATGAAAGGAAACTACCCTGGGATCATAGATGGCCGCATCGTAGATGGCTGCTTCAATTTCTTCATCAGAGACTGTGGTGTATTTGTTCTTACGCAAATCAGCATCTTCGGCCCACCATTGAACTTCCAGTTCGGAAGACTCCACTGATTTTACTCCAGTCACCCAGGCGGTAAAATGAGCATTGGATTTTTCGGCAGCGCTCCCGACAATTCCGGATAGTTCTACATGGCCGTCGTTCACCTTTACATCGATGAGGCCATCATCCACAAGAATGTTCCACTTTAAGGCTTGCAGAATATCTTCCCTTATTTCTTGGTCGGGTCGGTCGGATTTATAATCGATTTCGATTTGATTTTTCAGATCAACCACCCCTTTTACCGACTTTGCTACATTTTCGCTCAGCTTTTTTTCCTGGTAGGAATCCACTGCACCATGTCAGGGTAACTACATGGTCCTTTACGGCTACTCCGATCTCGTAAGCATCTGTAGCGGGGTCATTTAGCAATGCCTGATAAACAGCATGCTTTATTCCTATATCACTGATTGCTTCAGAAGGATTCACTTTGATCCTATTGGAAACAGATCGGACTCCCGTTACCAGTTCAGCGATATTCGTTGCACGTTCTTTAGCTTTCAGGTTGTTAACTGTTCCGGTAAGCTCTGCTATGCCGTTGGTGACTTCCACTTCAATGTTGTTCACATTGATGGCATGATCGAAGCGACATTCATTCTCTATGGCGTCGGCAATGTCAGTGTCATCAAGCTGTTTCTGAGACCAAGCTATGGTCATACCCAAAAACAGCATTCCGGTTAAAAACATCATTTTCTTCATTTTCATCGTTTTTAGGTTTTTAAAAAATTACTGATTCCTATTGAAAGTTGTTCCCGATTTTAAGGGCCCAATATTTCTAATTGAGCACCCTGGGGCCAACTTGCTATATTGGGTGAAAAATACATGCCAAAAGACACGGGCTTAAATTTAAAATCCTTAAATAGGTGTTATAATGCAACCTGTCGGCTTCTCCCCAGCATATGAAAGCATTCCTGGTTATGTGGAGAACCATCCCCAGATTGGGAATTTATTCCTCAAATGATCCGAAATGGCCCGTGAACCGTGGCCATATTTCCACAAGTTGTAGGTGTCCATTGATGGGCGTGAATACGCTTCCGGCAAAGGATCTGTAATGTATTCGATTAATAATCAGATAGATGCGACTAAAGGATGTCTGCTGAAGACCAGGCTGGCACGATTTTACCAACACTATCAATACGCAAGATGAACATGCTCCATCCATATACAGCCTTATA
>CAVQUO010000018.1:0-127745 GCA_963716765.1 uncultured Bacteroidota bacterium
CAACGAACATTGTCCTCTTTTGCAGTTTTCAAGGGAAAAGCTGCCTTTGCCGCCCATGGTGTAGTACCCTGGCTCCCAATTCAAGCAGCACAGCAGTCTGATACCCCGATCCGGTTCCCACCTCCAGCACCTTCTGGTGCCTTTGCACTTCGAGGAGTTCGGTCTGGAAGGCCACGGTATATGGTTGAGAGATGGTTTGTCCCGACGAAATGGAAGGCTTTATCAGTGTAGGAAAAATTAATAAAGCTGCTATCCATGAAGAGATGCCTTGGAACGCGGCTCATGGCATCCAATACATCCTCATTACGGATCCCTTTCTTTCGAACCTCCTCTATTAGCTTCTTTCTTAGGCCTTTATGGCGAAAATTATCCATTTATATAAAATGTGATTTCAAATATAGTTTATATTCTTGAACATGTATGGCCATTTTTTTTTGTCGTGCATGCAATTATTTGGGTCGTTTTGTAGTTATAAATTTCAGAGGTCTGTTTGAATGAAGAATCACAGGAACCAACGCCTGCTTTACATCTTTTTTGACTTCCTTGCTGCTTCTGCGGCATGGATCATGTTTTATATATTCCGAAAGTTGCAGATTGAGCCGCAGGTTTTCGGAGTGGAGGTGCCTATTGCCCTGGGGTCCCGCTTCTGGGCCGGTGCCATTGGACTGCCTTTCGCATGGATTATCTTTTATTACTTCACCGGATTTTATAACAATATCTACAGGCGATCCAGGTTAGACGATTTTACGCGTACGTTCACCACCTCCCTGCTTGGGGTCCTGTTGATTTTCTTCTTATTGATACTGGACGATACCATTGTTGACTATACCAACTACTATAGTCTCTTCTTTACCTTGTTTCTCCTGCATCTTACTCTGACCATGGTTCCCAGGATGATTATTACCAGTAGGACCGTACATAAGGTTCATCGAAGGAAAATTGGCTTTAAGACAGTGATGATCGGGAGTAATGAGAATGCAGTGGATGTATACAAGGATATCATGGACCAGAAGAAATCCAGCGGGCATGAAATCCTTGGTTTCATCAATATCCATCAGAAGGAACATTATCAATTACAGGATCACATAAGCCACCTGGGCGGCCATGAAAACATGGAAGGTATCTTGCGCCAACTTCATGTGGAGGAGGTGATCATTGCCCTTGAACCTTCTGAACATGATAAGATTGGAGATATTGTAAACCGGCTGTCGCTTCTTGATATAAGGGTAAGTGCCATCCCGAGCATGACCGATATCCTTACAGGAAAGGTAAGAAGCACCACCATTTTTGGAACACCTCTGCAGGAGGTAACCCACGATGTGATGCCTACCTGGCAACAAAATGTGAAACAACTGATGGATTTGGTTCTATCAATTATGTCTCTGGTGGTGCTTTCCCCGGTGATCCTTTTCCTGGCTATCGGGGTGAAACTCTCTTCCCCGGGTCCGATTTTCTACAAGCAGCCTCGCGTGGGAAGGTATGGCCGGGAGTTTCAAATCTATAAGTTCAGATCCATGTACCATAATGCAGAAGAGAACGGGCCCGAGCTCTCCTCCAAACATGATCCCCGCGTAACCCGTTTCGGCCAGTTTATGCGCAAGCACCGTCTGGACGAGATTCCAAATTTCTTCAATGTGCTCAGGGGTGATATGGCGCTGGTTGGACCACGGCCCGAGCGAGCATACTTTATTAGGAAAATAACCCTGGTGGCTCCTCACTATGTATTGCTCCATAAGGTGAAGCCTGGCATCACCTCCTGGGGTCAGGTTAAATACGGATATGCCGAAAATGTGGAAGAGATGGTCAAACGTCTCAGGTTCGACATACTCTATATTGAGAACAGATCCCTCTTTGTTGATTTAAAAATACTCTTCTATACTGTTATTACCATTGTAAAAGGTAAGGGCGTATAGCGCACGGCCACCCCAAAAGGTTTCAAACAAAAGAGGGGTCTCCTCTTTTGCTACCTCAGTATCAAGCTCCGTTTCTAATTGCCATATTTAAACCCATACTTATCTTATTTATAATTAATGTAAATTTGCTTCCTCATATCAGTATAATATAATGTCAACATATTTGTTAGATGAGCATTATAAAAAATTGGAGTCCCTGCTCAGTATCCTGGACCGAATTTTCAGTCACCCACCTTAAAAGGGAGATTTCAAATCATCAAAGCGTACTGAAGGCGATCGAATCCAATTTGAATTCCTTTGCCCGGATGAAACTGGAGGAAGACCAGGGAACAGGGAGAGGTGATCGAATTTCCAATTTTCATTTTCGAAACCTGGATGTTTTGAAAAAGAATTTTGTATCGGTTAAATCCGAATCCTTTCTAAACTCAATCATCAATGAAGTTGGAATTGAGATAGACCAATTCCTGGCAAAATACACCAGCGTTTCTGACCATTGAATATCCGCCGGAATCATTCCGGGTACTTAAGGAATATCCCCTGCATATCAAGGCATTATACCGCTTCGAATTGGGGTGGATAAGATTAAGAAGGGTATTCCTGAAAACCGGCAATCTTTTTCGCGGAGTTTTCAAAATGGAGCAGAAGCAGAAGGAAAACAGAATACTCAGGGTTTACTTTAAGACAAATTATTAAGGGATTCTTCTTCACCCGCTATATTTCCAATATCACCCGCTTGATTGGAGAAAGACAGAAACAGCTTATTGAAAGCTACTCAGCTCTGGTTGAAATTGAATCTGAATTTTTAAAGAACGATTATTTCTTGCAAAAAGAAGTTAATCCTTTGCTTGAAACAGGTGGCTTCGATTTTAAAGATGCCCTACCATCTGCATTCTTTAGTGAACACAAAAATGAGTTTGGAATGTTGCTTCAGAAGTCTGGAATGCTTTTATCGATGAATCTCTGGAGAAATATGGGCAGAAACCTGGAATTTAAAAAATCCCGCGAGGGTCTGGCCCGGGTAGGTAAATCCTGGCAACGCACATTTTTTGCATTTTTTGAGGATTGGCGTTTTCGTGAACAGCTCTTTACCTATATGCATTCAGTGCGATTGTCATATTTCAATATTGAATCGATCTATTCCGAAAGAATAGAGAGCTCACTCTTTCCTGAAGTGAAGAAACAACTTGGGATCGTTAGCGAATTAATGGATCGCTTGCCTGATCCTGACACATCCGAAATGGATGCCATCCGGAGTTTTTTTGTATCTGAATTATACAGGTTAAAAAAGAGAAAATTAAGTGAGGTACAAAATAATAGCCTCCTTATGACCACGGAGGATATTCCGAAACTACTGTTGAAATTAGAGAATGAAGTTAGGGAGAAGCTTGAAATTTTTCCAGAAAAAGTGGGAGTGGTTGGAAATCCAAATTATATGAACGGAATCAAAGCTTCCGAGATCTCTTATTTTTCTCCCAGCGAGTTTATTGGATTCGAGTGTCTGCAGGATTTTCAAAGCAAATTGTCGCAGCAAGGAAACGAGCTGAGGAATGAACTGAAAATGATAATCAATGAATTTGGCGAATACGACCAGATCATCGATTTCTACCTGGACTCGGCCATTTCCCTAAGCGAAAAGGCGGGTGTTAAAGAGAGTGAAGTTATATCCTTTTTCAAGGATGGTTTAGTAAGACTTCAGAAAATAAGCACTAAAATTTCTGAATCCTTAGAGGAGCTTCAAAAGCAGAAACTATCTGAAATTTCAGATATGATGAAGGAGTATCTGAAGGATGTATCTGAGCTGGACGATAACAATAATATCGTCAATATCTATACCCGTCTGCTAAAATCCAGGACCCTTGCTGAATCCAGAAGCAAGCGGAATGCATTTTTGCGCTTTTCGAAAAGAACCTTTTCCGGGATTTCGGCCACCTTGGTTAAACATACGGGCTGGCTTAAATTATCCTACTCCGATATTAGAAAGAAGCTGAGACTGAATGATTCCTCCGAAACTATTTCATCCGAAATCTCCAATCAACTGACAGGGATTCAACAAAGGATTTTTACCTTACCGGTCATTTACCAGCACCTTTTTGAAAATAGCCCCCTCACTGAAGTAAACCTTTTTCTTTCCCGTGAAGAGGAGATCAACAAGCTGAATGCAGCCTTTGCCATTTGGTTAAAAGGTAATTTTGCAGCCTCCCTTGTCACAGGAGAAAATGGAAGCGGCAAATCGTCATTGCTTCATTATTACTCTAAAGACCTGAAAACAATTCATAAAATCCATTCATTTCAGGTTTCCCGCTTTTACTATACTGAAGCAGATTATTATACACTCATTGGTGAAATATTCAATAAGCCCGAACTGCAGGGAGATGAAGATATTGATAAATTTATCTCTTCTTTTAAGGAGCGCCGGATCATGATAATTGACGGCCTGGAAAGGCTGTTTATCAGAAAAGTGAACGGTTTTGCCTGTTTGCAAAAATTACTTTTACTGATCGTTTCCAGTAATCAGAAGATTTTCTGGATCTGTTCAGTTTCAAAGTATGCCTCGGCTTACCTGAATAAAACGATTGCGATCTCTGAGTACTTTGATTATAACATCAGGATTGACAGTCTGTCCAGTAAACAGATTCAGGACATAGTATTAAAACGAAATCGCCTGAGCGGCTATCGGGTCACCTATCTGGCGGATAAACTTGCCGGGGAGAATGCTAAAACGAAAAAGCTGACCCAGAGCGATCTGGAGGATAAATTTTTTGCTGAGCTCAATCTCTTTGCTGGAAGCAATATTAGTTTGTCGCTGAACTACTGGCTTCAGTCAATTCAATCCATCCAGGAGGATCATCTTGAAATCGGCAGTTTTGAAGCGCCAGACTTTGGTTTTCTGGAGAATATTTCTCCGGAAAAAGCCTATACCTTGCTGGTGATTGTAATGCATGGTAAAATTTCAGTGGATCAACATGCACTTATTTTCAACCAGAAAACTGAAAAGAGTTTTAAAGTGCTGACCATTTTAAGCGAGGATTCCATATTAGTGAAGCAAAACGAATACTACATTCTGAATAGCATCCTGTTTCGAAATGTGGTGCGGGTATTGGAAAACAGAAATTTAATTCATTAATGGGCTATGAGAGTTTGTCCGAAAATATCAATGTTGGCTGTTTTTCTTTCAATGTTTAATATGGCCACATCTGCAAGCACAGCTGACACCCTTGCAGTAGATACAATTTCCGCACCGCTTAAGATCATCGCTGATGTAAGTACCGAAACCAAAGCGATGTCTAACTATTTTTCCCTTACCAAGATTCTGATAGCCATCGTAATTTTAGTACTGACCTATCTGTTTTTACGGATCATTTCGCTTCTGTTTTCAGTCTGGGCCGAACGAACGACAAAACATCGGATCACTATAAAGGGATTTATACCCATTATCAGAATTCTTGTTTGGATAGGCTCTTTATCCTTTATCCTCGTTGCCGTTTTTCGTCCTCCACTGGCTTCTATTCTGGCGTTTTCAGCGTCTATCGGGGTTGCCATTGGATTTGCGGCCCAGGATTTTGTGAAGAATATATTTGGTGGCATTGTCATCATCACTGATAAGCCCTTTCAAATAGGGGACAAAATACAGGTTGGGAACCACTATGGTGAAGTAATCGGCATAGGTCTTCGCTCAACACGACTAACCACCCCTGATGACAGTACAGTCAGTGTGCCCAATGCCGAAATCATGAGTCAGGCCGTATCAAATGCCAATTCAGGTGAAGAAAACTGTCAGGTAGTTACCGAGATATTTTTACCTCCTTCCGCGGACATTCAAAAAATCAGGCAAGCGGCCATTGAGGCAGCTCAGGTTTCCCGCTACATTTTTCTTAACAAGCCCATTTCAGTACTTTTTTTCCAGGAGAACATTGGTCACAAGGTGATGATCAAAGTGAAAGTAAAGGCCTATGTAAATGACATCAGAAATGAGTTTGCCTTCAAAAGTGAAATCACAGAGATCCTGACAAATGAATTTCAAGAATACTACAGGGACGATCACTCCATAAGGAATGAACTTCTTTGAAAGGTTTGCTAGTTTAAACCACGTCCCTTTAACAAGGGCTCAATGGTGGGCTCCTGTCCACGGAACGTCCTGTACATTTCCATTTCCTCAACAGAGCCTCCCTTTTCCAGAATGTTTTCCCTGAAGGAGAGAGCTGTTTCCTGATCATAAAGGCTGGTTTCCAAAAAAGCATTGAAGGCATCCTTATCAAGCACTTCGGCCCATATATAGCTGTAGTATCCGGAGGAATAGCCCCCGGCGAAAATATGGGAAAAATAGGTGGATCTATAACGCGGAATGATTTCATCGATCAGACCAACTCTTGACATGGAAGCCTGCTCAAACTGGTTCACGTCTATCTCGTAAGCCGATTTTAAGGTGTGGTAGTCCATATCCAGGATGGAGGCCGCCACATACTCCACAGTAGCAAAGCCCTGATTAAATTTGCTGGCAGCTTCCAGCTTTTCGATAAGCTCATCGGGAATGGCTTCGCCTGTTTCGTAATGCTTTGCATAAGTCTTCAACACCTCGGGATGTGCACCCCAGTTTTCCATGATCTGTGAAGGCAACTCGACAAAGTCCCTGGCAACAGCTGTTCCGGAGGTAGTCAGGTATTCACATTTGGTGAGCATGGAGTGAAGCGCATGTCCAAATTCATGATAAAAAGTAAGCGCCTCCTCGAAACTCAAAAGTGCCGGCTTGCCACCAGTGGGCCTGGTGAAGTTCATCACAATCAGGTGAACCGGACTTATCTTTTCTCCATTTTCCACATGGGCAGGACGTATGGAAGTGCTCCATGCCCCTCCTTTTTTCCCGGGTCTGGGGTGGAAATCCATATAGAGAATGCCCAGGTGGGATCCATCTCCATCCTTTACCTCGTAGCTCATCACCTCTTCCTGGTATTTGGGAAGGTCGGTCCGTTCCTCGAAAGTAAGGCCATATAGCTTTGTAACCACACTGAAGAGACCATCTTTCACATCTTCGAGGCTGAAATAGGCCCTTAATTCCTCCTCGTCGAGGTCATACTTTTCTTTGCGGATTTTCTCGGCATAGTACCACCAATCCCAGGAAGCAAGCTGGAAATTATCTCCGTCCATGCGGATTATTTCCTGCATCATGGATGCTTCTTCTTCAGCCTTCTTAAGTGCCGGTTCCCAGATGGTCATCAACAGATTGTATACATTTGCAGGCTCCTTGGCCATTCGGTTGGCAAGCATGTAGTCGGCATGGGTGTCATATTCCAGCAACCTGGCCCGTTCCAGGCGCAGTCCAAGAATTTTCTGGATAATGGTCTTGTTGTCAAATTCGTTATCGTTGTTGCTACGATTGTACATGGCTTTGTAGAGCTCCTCGCGCAGTTCTCTTTTTTCTGAATACTGAAGGAAGGGAATCCAGCTGGGTTTTTGCAGGGTAATCAGCCATTTCCCCTCCATCCCGGCACCAGTAGCTGCATCAGCTGCGGCGGATCGAACCGATTCAGGTAGCCCTGCGAGGTCAGCCTCATCTTCAATCACCATCTGATAACTATTTGTCTCGGCAAGCAGGTTGTTCCCGAATTCAAGGGTAAGCATGGAAAGCTGCTCATCAATCTCCCTGATCGAAGCTTTACCCTTTTCATCCAGGTTGGCACCATTGCGTTCAAAATCCTGGTAGATCTTTTCCAGGACCCTGGCTTGCTCGGCTGAAAGCGCCAAATTCTCCTGCCCGTCATATACTGACTTCACCCTCTGAAAAAGCTTCTCGTTGAGCATCATGTTGCTCTGGTGGGCTGAGGTCATCGGTACCAGGACTTTTGCAATGGAGTCCAGTTCATCGCTGGTCTCGGCCGAAAGAAGCCTGTAAAATACGCCTCCCACCTTTTGAAGAAGCTCGCCGCTTATATCAAAAGCAGCGATGGTATTTTCAAAAGTGGGTGCTTCAGTGTTAGCGATGATGGCATTTATCTCAGCCTCCTGCTGGCTGATGCCTTCTTTGAAAGCAGGCAGAAAATGCTCATTCTCAATAATGTCGAAGGGCGGTACGCCAAAAGGTGTATTATATTCAGTAAGAAATGGATTCATGTTTTTCTGATTATTTGTTTGGCATCCTGAAATCAGGATGACTGCAAGGGCAAAGGGTATAATGAGGTTTTTCACTTTTAATGATTTGAGGGTTTTTCAGGGGCCAAAGATAGCTAAAAAAAAGAAGGGCTGTTGTGTCGAGCAACAGCCCTTCAGGCAGAAACCTAAAGATTTTGATAATGGTGAAATTGTCGTCAGCC
Organism: uncultured Bacteroidota bacterium; assembly: GCA_963716765.1. Lineage (GTDB taxonomy): Bacteria > Bacteroidota > Bacteroidia > Bacteroidales. The sequence continues at coordinate 8,219 of CAVQUO010000018.1, forward strand.
AGACTAACCTGGTTTAGATTTTGTCTGTCTCAACAAGGCGACCGAGAATATCCGCGTAGGGCATCATCAAATAATCCTTTCCGTCGAATTCCAGTTCAGTACCTGAAAAATTCTTATAGAAAACTATATCGCCTATGGCTATCTCCGGATCTTCGATCCCGCTGATTGCCAGTACTTTTGCAAATATAGGTTTCTGTTGTGCGGTGTCGGGTATGATAATACCTGAAGCGGTTTTCACTTCGCTTGCTTCTATTTCAAGAAGCACATGTTGATTGATTGGCTGTAACTCTTTCATTTTTAATTGATTTTAGGTTTACTAGATGAGTCGAACTCATTTTATCTCAAGGAGCTGATTGATCCTGGGCTTGTCAAATCCCACAATCATCTGTCCGTTAATTTCTGTTTGTGGAACCCCCTGTTGTCCACTCTTTTTGACCATGGCCGCCGCCGCACTTGTATCGGCTGCCACATTAATCTCTCTGTAGGATACATGGTGGCTATCCAGATAAGTCTTCAATGTGGTGCACCACGAGCAGCTCGGTGTGGAGTAAACGATTACCTGTTTTGTTTTTCCTTCACCCTTTGCTCTGATCCCCATCTCTCGGCCAGATAGAATGAATTCGTAAGACGCCCGGGTCTGGCAACCCTTGATGATATTAGTTACTTTGATGTGGTTAAAAATCACCAGGCTGGGAGCCGTATCCACTCCCAGTTTTTCATGGATGTCTCTTACTGTAGCTACATCTGCTGTGAATACAGCAATATCCTCCTCCGGATTCAAATCCTTGATACGGTTTAGCGCACAGTCGCTTTGCTCTGCCCCTCCTTTATAAAGGAGAAGGAAGGAACGCTCTGTTTGGGATACAAGGCTGTTTAATGTTGAATAGGATTCTACCGGAACTGTTTTCATTCGCTTCGATTTAACGCAACAAAGTAAATGAAGGAAGGGGACCTGTACAGTAACTTTAGTCACATAGGGGGGAGTAGTCGATGCGCCCGCGGGAGAGAACCAACAAACCTTTCTTTTCCATCTGTTTTAAGAGACGGGAAATCACCTCGCGCGAGCTGTTCATGGCCTGGGCAATATCCTGGTGAGAACCTTCAAAAATCTTTTGTTTTGTGGTTTTATAGCGATCACTAAAAAATTTTTCCAGCCGTTCGTCCATCTTTAGAAAGGCGATACTGTCCAGAGCAAGCAGCAGTTCGTCGAAGCGTTTCTGTATGGATCGCATCACATACTCCTTCCAGGTCTGGTACTGTGTCATCCAGCTGTCCAGCAGTTCTACCGGTACAAGGATGGCGGTGCTTGCTTCTTCAGTGATCGCTTTGACCCGGCTACGGGTTCGGTCCATGCAGCAAGTCAGGGAGACGGTGCAAACCTCCCCTGGCCGCAGATAATAAAGCAGCAGTTCATTTCCGGTCTCGTCGGTCCGGCAAACCTTGATCACTCCTGAAATCACGATGGGAAAAGATCTGATGAACTGATCTTCACGGATCAGCTCCTCACCGGCTTCAAACTCCCGAAACGTTCCTTCGGTCAGGATTGCATTCCTGAGGCCCGACTCAAAAAACGGGAACAACTTCTTTACAATTTCTTCTTCCATTTTGAAGTAATTATTTATAAGGCCTTTTTTTGCGAATGGGCCCCAGGCCCTTTTTTTCCTCAGCTGGTGGCCTGCGTTGAAGGAACCTTCCGTAAAACATCAGGAGAATACCTGCTAAAAAGGGGGCGTATATAACAATAGGAGGGAGGTTCCGCAAAATGAAACCGGCATTAAAAGCAATGCTGAGGGCAAGTCCCACCACAGCAATGATCATTCCTCCGCGGTACCACTGCTGGGCTTTATTCGGAGTAGCTTCCGATACAGCATCAATAAGGACCCTTTCATCAACCTGTCTCAGAAGATGGTTTATGTCTTCGGCTGACATCCCCGTCTCACCCAGTTCTGTCCGGATTTCACTGTAGCTTTTTCCTTCCAGCTTCTCCCGGGCCAACTCTTCTATCCTTTTTTCCAGATCCTTTTCCATGTGCTTAAAATTATCACAGGCGATGATAACCTTGCTTTTCGATTATATCACCCAGTTCCGTATTAACCCTATCTATATATTCTCTATCAAAATTATAGGGATTGACCGAATGTTTCTTATTCCTTTGAATGACACCTTCCAATTTTTCCTTATCGATTTCCAGATCTGAGAATATGCCCCGTTGCATGGATGCATATATGCTCCCGGGATCGGAAATAAGGTCCTCGTATTTTAATTCCACCAGGTTCTCAGATGGGATCAGGTGCTTGTCCTCCTGGAACTTATGATAGGTCAAAAGATAGGTTTGAAAAATGAAGGCCCATAAGGTTTCATCCTTTACATCCTGAAGTTGAAGTGTCTTTAAAAAACCTTTATGAAATCTGAAGGTGGACATCAGGACTTCATATGGATTTCTCTCAATGAAAACAAAACGACTCCCTGGAAACATGTCGAGCAAAAAAGGAATCCTGGCCATATTGGGTGGGTTTTTTGCTATATATTGTTCACCACCCACATTAAGCAAAGCCCGTTTAATAAATCTCTCATAGGCAAGTTTAAATTCCTGAACCTTCTTTTCACCCCTATTTGACAGGGTTAGATAGTCATCAGTAATTTTTTGATAGTCATTGGGAAAATGGAACCAGTAATAGAAACTGTATGCTGCTTCATTTCCCAGGCCAAAGTCCTCCTCCTGCGGAAAATCAACATCCATGGCAACTTGGTCCACCAGTCTTTTTTTTGGCAGAAAAAAGCGCATGACTTCCTTCATCAAACCGCTTAAAAAAAACATGTTATTTGCGAAAACAGTTTGATAGGTGGTGGGATAGGAAATGTTTTTATGGCAACAGAGCAGGTTATGCAATAATGTGGTGCCACTTCTCCAGTGCCCCAGTACGTATATGGGATCTTTTGTGATTTCCAGGTTTCTGGACAATGATTTATAGCGTAAATTATCAAAATAAGACAGGGCAGTGGTAATGGCACTTACAAATTTAGACCGTCGGTATATTTTGAGATACTTCTTTTCGACCTGGAATTTTTTTTCTAATTCATTCAGGATTGAATACTTACATCCCACCAGGGTATTCACGCCAAAAATAAATTCATCTCTCTTCATAAAACACCTGCCGATATAAAAAATGAAGTTAATAATTTTGTCGGCCTTTATTCTCCAAAAAAACAATTCAAGAGAAGGGCTTACTTGCCAAGAAACTTCCTTTTTGTCCCTCTTGTTGCATTTGAGCCCTTAATATTACCTCCTCCCCAGGTGAGCCCTGATTTTCGGTCCCGGTGGCCAAAATCAATGCTCGATCTTTTCGCAGAATCCACTCCTGCACCTCTTCTACTCATCCTTCTGACCACAAGTACAGCAATACCGGACATCAGGGCCAGAATAACGATGAGGATCTGTATGGGTAGCATGTCAAATTGATCCGTAATCCAGGCCATCGCTACAACAACCAAGGTGAGGAGGATGAGATAGAGGTGGACAGTATATTTCATGGGCCTGCTTCTTTCGATTAATAGCTTAATTTACAATATTGGAATCAAATTCCATGTGATTTCCTTTTGAACTTTAGTTCTCTGCTTGACGAAATGCAAGAGCTTTTGCTTCCTGATCTGACTTGGAGATTCTATATTTCGAGGCAATCTCCCTCCAGTTTCTGACAGCAGATTTGACTTCTGTCATTATTACGTTGGCTTTCTCTTTTTCTATTCTGAAATACTCGCTTACCTCCATGGCAAGGGCCAGATCAAGCGAGTTATCATTCTCTGAAATATTCAACTTCAATCCCATACCTCGTTCCATTGGATTGATATCAAAAGCAGGTGATAGTACCCAACCATAGTTTGTTAAAATGAATCCATGATTTCTAAGATGATCATCTGTATTAGAGACGCAGATGCTAAATACAATCCTTCGCCATAGTTCCTCAAGATCCTGGTCGACCCTGGCTCCGTGATTCAAGATGAACTCAGCTAACTCAAGGTAACCCGCACCATCTGTATGATCCTGGCCATCATTATAACCCAGCATGGTTAGCGCTGAAGCAAAATGGATTCGTTCACCCTTATCTGATCGATCAAATCTTCTGGTTAAGAATGTGTGATCATCAGATGAGAACTTTTGGGCCTTGGATTCAGCCATATTAATGCCGGCAGCTATGGCCAGCTCATAGGTGACAATTTCCCAGGCTCCCATATCTCCCCGGTCATTTCTGCTTGGAAATTTTGCCATCCACAGGCTTCCGTCCCTGTCCACAATACTTGCCTTTGGCCGTGCACCACCAAGAGAGGCTCCCGGGGCAAGGAGCATATTTAGCCAGTTGAGATACTCATGATCCTCACCTATATCCTCATCTTCCAGACGTAAACTAATCTGTTCTAATTCACCGATGGAGGTCCAGGGAGGACTGGCCATCACACTATTGTCATCCAGAAATGGTCCACCTTCTTCTGATTTAAATCTGAGCCCGCCCATTCGGTGTCCATCATATACGCCCAGAAGAAAGTCCGTTTCAAACAAGTTTTGGTTAGTCCTTTGATCTTTACGAGCCATAGCCGCCTCTCGTCTCCTCATAAGCACACGTCCCCATCTGTCAGGAGATGAATCTAAAAATATTCCAAAGTTTTTCTGATCTTCATTTAAATAATGAAGTCCTGAGTAGAGTTGCAAATTCGGGTCCAACAATTGTGAAGGTCCATATTTCAACCAATTTTTATCGTATTCAAAAGAAAAAACCTCCTTCCCTCTCAGGTTCTCAGCATACAGGACACCCATTAGCAATGGATCCTTTATTCCTTGCCAATGTGCATATACGAAGATAGATCGTTTATAAGCTTTTGTTGCCATATCAGACCTTTCGTTTAGGTGCCCGTCCCCTGGTGATCATCCCTGCATCTTGCAGTTTTCTGCCTAATTCATCATCCTTAGCCACCAAAAGAAAGTCCTTTTCCAATCCCAGTACCTGCAACACGAGCAAATATGATCCCATACTTACTGCAGGTGATCCCTTTTCAATAGCTACTAATGTGGGCCTACTGATGTTAGCCCGCTCTGCTACCTGTTCTGCACTTAGCTTTCGCCTGAGCCGGGCAAGCTTAAGATTCTCTCCCATCTCGCTAAGAATCCGCTTTGTCTTTGGCAGCAATACTATTTTCTTTTTCGCCATAAGATTAAATATAGATTACAAATATATACATTTTAGATAAACATAATTAACATTATATGTATCTAAAGATCTATTTTGTAATATTGCTGATGATAATACTCCGGGCAAATCCTAAGCTACTATTGGAATTTCATGTTGCAATATTGCAACAACAAGGATGTGGGATTCCGGCCTAATCTTCCGGCTGGGTGATTTCCTGGATGTTGTGCTCGATTTTTTGGATGGATTCCTGGAGGGTGGCTTCTGGTTCGATGGTGTTATAGATGCCCCAGAAGAGGGGGTCGAACTGGAAGGGTTGATCGGAGAGAACCAGGTTTGGTTTGACTCTTTCTGAGGGTTTGATCCGGATCCGTTCGCCGGGAATCACATCCGTAATGGCCATTTCGATGGCGATGAGGTATTTTGCTCCCATCCACCGCCGTCGTTTTCGGATTTTCATCTCCACCTCAGCTCTCACCTGGCTCACATGGAACTTGCCATTTATGGTTCTGTAGTCGACATGATATCTGGCTAAAAGGGGCCTGATGCGAACGCGGGGTGAACTACTCACCAGGAATATTCCCGGCTCCTGGTGGATGAGCTCAGGATTAAATTCAAAATCGACAGCCAGGATGGCCAGGTTCTCCTGGTCGATGTAAATGCTTCCCCTGAATAAAAGATCGGGAATGGAACTTTTTTGTTGAAAGTTGATCACATAGACCAGTCTTTCGCCGTAGCTCATTACATCACTGAAGTCGAGGTCGTACCAGTCGGCAAAATTTTCCAAAAGAAAGTCAGGCCTGTTTTTAACCACATCCAGCGTGAAGGAGGCATCAATGCCTGAACGAAGCTTTAGAATGACCGTGTCCTCCGAAGTGAGATCTGTAATTTTCCTTCCTTTCAGAATGCTCACCTGGTCGCTGGAAGATATCAGGGAATAGGGTCCTTTGGCCACATCCAGAATCGCTTCCGAAAAGAGCATGCAGTGATCGTTGCGTTTCACCGATTCCCTGTAGTAGGCGGTCATTTCCGAGTGTTCCTGAAGGTAATTTTCCGGTATCCGGCGGATGGCTTCTGACAGAATCTTAACCGGATCGGTATATCTGATGATCACTTCCTGCAAAGGGATGGTCTCCCTTTGAAGTTTGATGCTTAAATCACCCTCCAAAGGGTAGATAACCGGGAGGAGGAGATTTTTGTAGCCCATGTAGGTGACGACCAGGATGGGATCGGATAGTTCGGCAGGTATTTTGAAAGTAAAAAATCCCGTTTCGTTGGTGATGGAACCCAGGGATGTTCCGTGCAGAGCAATGGTGGCATAGGGGAGGGCCTTGCCCGATCGTTGGTCCACCACTTTGCCCCGAACAATGGTCCGTTCAATCTCTTTCTCTACCGGATTTGCAGCCTGTTCATTTTTCTTGTAGATGACCACATTACGCCCAATGATTTTGTAGTCAAAATCAGGATCCTGAAGTAGGCTGTCCAGGGTTTCCTCCAGGCTGAGATCCGTGATTTCGAGTTTGACTTTGTCCTTGCCCGAAATCAGGGCTGCATTGTATGTGAAATAGTAACCGGTCTGCAGGGTGATCTCATCCAGCACCTGGTTAATGGTTCTGTTTCTGGGGGAGAGCGTGATCCGTAGTTCGGTAATAGCTTCCTGACCGGTCAGGGTCGCCGGGACCGACAGGATCAATATCTGCAGAAGAAGTACCAGGCGATGCCTCATGGGCTTCTTTTATGGGTTCAGGTGGTAGATCTCCTCCTTTTTTTGAACATTCAGACCAAATGCTGCACCTATGGTTTCCAGGATGGAGTCGATGGACTGCTCCCGGTAGGTGGAAGTAATCCTTAATTCGCTCACCTGGACCCCCTCGGTTTGTATTTTCACATGGTATGATTCTTCAAGTTCACGGAGGACTTTACCAAGTTCTTCGTCTACAAATTTAAAATCTTTTGTTTTCCATGAAATATAGTTGGGATCGGATTGTTCCATGCGTGAAAGGGTGCTTGCACCGGCACGACCCAAATCGCCCGGTTCAAGGGTGATGAATTTTTCCTGATTCTCCATGGACATCCTCACTTTCCCGGTCTCCACAAATACTTCAACATTGTTGTCTTCACCTGCTTCTTTCACATTAAATGAGGTTCCGAGAACTGAAACCATCACATTTCCCGATCTTACAGTAAAGGGGTTGACCGGGTCGGACATGACCTCAAAGAAGGCCTCACCATCCAGCTTTACCGTTCTCTCCTGCTCAAAACTTTCAGGGTAGCTTATCTGGGAACCTTCATTGAGAAAAACACGGCTTCCATCGGGAAGGTCGATGGTGTTAACACCTTTTTCTGAGAATTGTACCAACTCGCCTGGCGCGCTGTTGTTGCGGTTCAAACCAAACCAGATTGTGGGGATGCCAACGGCCATTATCACAAGGATGGATGCTGCAATCCTCATGGCAGGTGTAAAACCACCTTTCCTGCTCCCGGAATTGCTTGCGTGAAGTAAGCCATCGGCCTCCAGACGAGCATGCAGCCTATTCCAGGCCTTCCCTGTATAAGCATCACCGGGTAAGGGCTCATCATTTATATGCGTCCAACTTTTTTCCATTTTTTCCAATTCTTTTTTTAAGCCACTGTCGTTCTCAATGGCTGTTCTGAGTACGATTTCTTCCTTCATCTCCATTTCACCAGCCAAATACCTGGCCATCCGGATCCATATTTCTTCTTTTTTCTTCATGCCTTTTTACTGATCTTCATATTTTTCCAAGCTACTCCTCAGGGCCTTAAGTGCCTTGCCCATATTTGCTTCAACGGTTTTTACCGAAATGGAGAGCCGCTCGGCAATCTCTCTGTATTTCAAACCTTCTTGCCTGTTCAGGAGGAATATTTCCCGGGTTCTTTCCGGTAAGCACCCGATGGTTTCTGAAACTATTGTCGATACTTCCTGGAATTCAAGCTCCTGAAAGGGATCGGGTGATCCTCCGTCTTTTTCCGGAAACAGGCCTTCTTCCAGGCTGATCTCCCTCCGTTTTTTTCTCAGGTACATCATCGAGTTGTTGTACACCGACCGGTAGAGGTATGATTTCCAACTCTGGGTAATCCTTATGGATTCCCTGTTTTTCCAAACATTATAGAACACATCCTGAACAACTTCTTCGGCAATCTCAATTTTTCGAACCAGGGTCTCTGAGTATCTCAACAGGCCGGGATAAAAATTGAAAAACAACTTCTCGAAGGATTGGATATCCCCCTTCCGGATTTTTCTCAGTTGCTGTTGTTCTTTCAGGACCATCTTTCAGTTTAAAAAGCGCTGTCTCGGGTGTTGCTATACAGGGAGGGTAAAGTTACACAAATTGTGAGACAGCGCTGACTTCGTTTTTCTTAGATTCGACTGCTTAACCGTTTCTTTTCAGATATTTACGATTCAAACGACGTATGGCATTTTCGATGGACTGATCGGGTTCAATCACATTGTATCCTTCCCAGAATCCCTGGTCGAAGAAGACGTATACCTTATCATTCATTACATCGTTTGTTCTGAACCTGTCTTTTCCAGCGAATTTTTCAATCCCTTCCGTAGTGCGGTCGGTAATGGCCAGCTCAGACATGGTGGAATAGTAGGAATTGAATAGTTTCTTTTTCCAGTTCACCTTAAATCGCACTTCGGCCCTGGCATAGGAGAAATACCACTGATCAGCCTCAATGGTATATTTTGCACGGTAGGCCGCCTTTTCTGCGGTAATGTCCATGCTGGCAGGCTTTCTCTGGATAAAAAGACGGGCCGCCTCCTCTGCATTCTCGGTATTCAGTTCAAATTCGGCCTCGGTAATGGCCAGTTTTTTCATATCCACATAGAATTTCCCGTTATAGTAGGGTTCACTTATGTATTCTTTCTGTTTAAAAGAGACCACATAGTGCAATTTATCGTCGATGGCAATCACATCGCTGATCTCAAAATCGTAGATATTGGCATAATCGGGTGAAAGCAAAATGTAGGGGTTCTTTATTACATCCAATAATATGGTCGTGCTTGGACCGCCCTGAACCTTGAACAAAACGGTATCCATTCTTTCCACGTCGGCACTCTTACGCCCCTTAAAAAGTTTAACCTGGTCAACCTGGAAGTCATTTACGTAACTTCCCTTATAGATATCGACAACGGCTTCGGAGATGGATGCATAGTTTTTGTTCTTCAAAATGGTCTCCCTGTAAAATCCCCTCATCATCATGGGGGCAGGACTGTAATTATTTTTGATGTTATCGAGGACATCAGCCATTAAAGCCAGGGCATCCTTCGGACGAATGACGACCTCTTCCAATTGTACAGAGCTGGGCGTCAGATCGATTTTCTCGGGATTGCTCCCGTCAAAGCGGCTTAAGGGAACCATTTCATTTGAAAAGCCGATGTAAGAAATTTTGAGCTCTGAAACCTTAGAATCTTTGGCGATCTTAATACTGAAATCACCGTCGATATTGGAGACAGTTGCAACGTTGGTACCCAGCGCTTCGATGGTGGCAAAGGGGAGGGCTCGTCCACTTTTCATGTCAGCGATTTTCCCGTAGTATGTCGTAAAATTGATGGTGTCTGCAAGTTCGTCCTCAATACCCGGGAGGGCAAAAACAGTGGTGCTGAGCAGGATCAGAACGCCTGCTAACCAACTTCCTTTGATTTTTCTTGTTGTTTTCATGATATGGTTTTATTATGCTATTTTCAGACTCTTTAGTAAATAGATGCTTATGGGTGAGTTTACCCTACGGAATCCTTAATTTTTATCATAAAAAAAGATTTCCCATGAAGTGGACAGAAGCGGATATGCCCGGGCAAAGAGGGAAAATTGCAGTGGTTACCGGGGCGAACAGTGGACTTGGCTATTTTACTTCTCTTGCTCTGGCGAGGCAGGGTGCCAGGGTAATTTTGGCATGCCGTAACCTGGTGAAGGGTGAGGAAGCAAGGCAAAACCTGCTGAGCTTTCAGCCTGAGGCGGAACCCGAATTGTGGGAGCTGGACCTCGCGGACCTATCATCGGTACGTTCCTTTGCCGAGAAACTACTGGCAGTTCATGGAGGACCCGATCTGCTGATTAACAATGCGGGAGTGATGGCCCTTCCTTACCTGAAAACCAGGGATGGTTTTGAGATGCAGTTCGGAGTGAACCACCTGGGTCATTTTGGACTAACAGCCCTGCTTTGGCCGGGCATAAAAGGTAAACCGGAAGCCAGGATCATCAATGTGAGCAGTCTGGCCCATCATAGTGGAAAAATCAGGTTTGATGATATTCACTGGGACAAGGGATACAGCAAATGGGGGGCCTACGGGATGAGCAAGCTGGCCAATCTTCTTTTTACATCCGAACTCACCCGGAAACTCATCGCATCGAATTCGACCATTATTGCGGCCTCTGCCCATCCCGGTTATGCCGATACTTCACTGGTGGCTAAAGGAATGTTGATGGACAATTCAAAAGGGATCGCCGGATTCGTAAATCTGGCCAACCGATTCCTGGCGCAGTCCGGAGAAATGGGTTCCCTGCCTTCTCTTTATGCTGCAACTTCTCATGATGTGGAGGCGGGAGCATTCTATGGTCCTTCGGGCTTGTTAAAAATGAAAGGCTGGCCGGTCAGGGAAAAGCCTAATCCCAAAAGGGTCACCCTGAAGGTAGCTGCAAAGTTGTGGGAGCTTTCAGAAGACCTGACAGGAATTAAGTTCAAAGTCGACTGATGTGGCATAGTATTTGCTTTGTTTCATGCATAACCAATGGATGAAATGATGAACAGAATCGTATTGTTTTTAGTAGTTGCATCTGTGGGAATCCTAAGCTCTTGCTCGGCATCTGTGCAGATATATAGTGATATGGAAAGTACAGCACCTTTCCCCTCATATAAAACCTACACCTTCCTTGATTTTACGGATGGGAATAAAAAGACGATTACCGGAATGGAGCTGGAAAGGATCCGGGTTGCCTTTGCAAGGGAGATCGAGCAAAAGGGATTGAAGTTTTCAGAAAATCGTCCCGATGTAACCGTCCAGATTACTGTCTATCACAGAGAGGCCATGGATCGTAGTTATTACTATTATCCCACGAGGTCATATATGGAGCGGGCCATCGCGGTGGATATATTTGATTCCCATACAAAGAAGCATGTCTGGCACGGAGCCGCAGTTGGAGAACTATCCAGTGATCCCCAGAAGCGTTCTGAAAATATGCCCCTGGTGGCAAAAGCCATTTTGGATAAGTATCCCATACAGCCTGTCGCGGAGATTTAACGACTGAAAGTGGAGTAATATTCCAGAATAGTAAGTCCGTCATCGGTGAGGTAGGAGAGCTGGATGGACTTAAAATCCTTTCCTATAACTCCTTCTCCATTCACCACAAGCTCAGCTATGGCCTGATTGACAATCAGCAATGTATCATTTGATTGCTGTGCAAAGAGAAATTCATTTTCACCCGTATTATTAAAATTCAGGATAATATATTGGTCCTCTGAATTTTTCACCCGGTCTATTTCCACCGGGTACTGCCTGACTCCGGAATGTGCTGAGCTTTCATGGCAGGTATAAATCCCCACGATGGAGCTGTAGTCTCCCGAGGTGTTATTTGAGTCGCATGATGCACCCATCATCACCAGAAAAGAGACGTGTAATGATCCAGCTATCGGATCTCCTGTCCATTTTCATATTTTAATGTTTCTACTATTTTTCCTTCTTCATTGTAAGCCCTCGCGGTACCATGTCGCAGGCCATCCAACAAAGGGAATTTCAGTCATTATTTTCCCTGATTCATAATAGGTGATCCAGGTTCCGCTTTTTTTATCTTCCAGATAAGGTCCCCTGTTTTTGAGCTCACCCGATTCATAGTAGATCAGAAATTCTCCCTCAGCACGTCCATTCTGATAACTTCCCTTCTGTTTTAAGGACCCGTTTGGGTGGTAAATGAGCCATGGCCCTTCAAATTTTTGATTTAAGTAAGCGCCTTCGGTATATACTTTGCCATTGGGATAGAAAGTTTTCCAGATTCCGTTTTTTACCCCTTTGGAATAAGCTCCTATTTCCTCGACAAAGGAGGAGGAGTCGGGCATCAGGAGATCAAAATAACGGATCCATTCACCTTCGATCAGGTTTTCTTTATAATGGCACTTGATCATCAAGTGTCCCGAAGGGTAGTATCCCGTAAAAACTCCCTCCAGAACCCCGTTTTTATATTGGCAGATTTTTTGTAAAACACCGTCTTGGAAGTCTTTATAATATCCCCGGAATTCGCCATGGTATTTCCCCATTGTTTTGGCGGATTCTTCCTGGATATTTCCATTCGCATAATATAATAGCTGGGGGCCATCCTCAATATCCATGAGGTAGTTTCGCCTATACCGTATTTTGCCGCTTTCATGAAATCCTTCCACCATACCATTGCGTTTTCCCTCTTTATAAGAGGCTTTCTCACTCACACTACCTCCGGCATAATACAGGATGGTCTGACCCTCCTGTAAATCATGGCTGTAAGCAGCCTCCTGGTAGATGGACCCATCCGGATAGTAGTACCTGAGTATTCCCTCCAGCATGCCCTTTTTATAGGGTAATTCCTGCCTCAGGGCCCCGTCAGGGTAATGATCCAGCCAGAGGCCTTCCATCTTTCCTTCTTTGTAGGAGCCTTCCTGCCAAAGGCTGCCATCACTGTAAAAACATTGATAAGCGCCCAGCCGTATCGTATCTGATCCTGAGAGCCTGTATTGAAAGGTTTCCCTGATCTGGGTTTGCCCTTCATCCCAGTGGGAGGTATAAGTCTGCTGTCCCGATAAGACTGACACCACATGGACAAGGATACATAAGGACGTGAATCGGATCATTATTCAACGTTTAATAGAATCTGAGCGCCCTCAATGGCCGATCTGTGTCCATAGTCCAGCAAAAATGCCAGGGCGTACTGACCGGGCTCCAGGTGTTCGGGCAGGGTAAGGGTCAGTTTCCGTTTTTGTTCCGGGTAGATGGAAACCGACATGGGACTGAATTGTTTCTCCTCGGCTGTCTGAAGATTTGCCAGTGCGATAAATGCCCTGGCATCCAGTATTTTATCGCCAGTGTTCGTCAGAACAGCTTCAAAGCTTCGAAATTCACCATTTGGGTTTTCCACCTCCCTTAACCCGGTCACATTCCCCTCGTAATTCTGATTCGATCGCGGACTCTGCTTTACCAGTACAACAATCCTTGGAACCACAAGTACACCGGCGGCCAGTTGTTTATCGGCATCGGCTGCTACTTGCTCTTTTGCCACCTCCACCTGAATCATGCCCCAGCGGGTAGAGAATCCTGTTCTGGGTACGGTCATCACCAGGTTAATACTGGCTGCCTCATTTGGATTCAATTCAAGCAGGGAGGGGTTGATGGCTATCCAGTCCATAAGAGAGCGATCCGTTGATCCGGCGGCACTTGAAATTTTGGCGCCATCTTCATTTACAGTAAAGTCTGCCAGGTTCAAAACGAAGTTTTGCTTTTCATTACTGTGGTTTCTGAGGGTGAGTGTTTGTATTTGGTTTTCGCCCGGATTGGCATCAAAGGCTACCAGCACCGGGGCCACTTCAAAATCCTGGGAAAATCCGCAAACGAAGCCTGCTAAAAAAAGGTTAATCAGGATTAGCTGACGTTTTGTTGATAAAATGCGCATGTTGGTCAAATATAGAGAGTCTGGATTATATATTTTTATTGATAATTAGCCGTGGCTTTATTTAAAGCAAATATATATTAACAAATCTCTAAATTGAAAGGAAAGTTATGAAGAAAAAAGCAATTGTAATTTTGGGGATGCTGACCATTGGAATGGTTGGTTTTTCCCAGGCAGTCAGAGACCGGCAGGTTGTTCCTGTGGCTGTAAACCTTAATCAGGTCCTTCGGATGACCATTACCAATGGCGGTAACATCGAATTTGTGTTTAACTCCATTGACGACTACCGGCTGGGTTTGTCAGGCGATGGAACCGCGGCCAATCCCGTGGGCGCGAATAACTTCTATGTAACTGATTTTACAGTAGCATCTTCGGCCCGTTGGGAGCTTAATTTTGGTTCCGAAGAGGCTACCTTTATCGGTACCGACGACCCTACCAACATCCTTGCGCTGAATAACGTGGGTTATACCCTGGAATCCCTGGGAACTCATAACTTTGAAGCCCCTGCTGCACTTCAGGGTGCTGATCCTGCTGCTGAGTTATGGAGTGCACCCACTGTGAATGGCACTGAGGTTGCTGGTTTAACCGCTTATCCTGACTTGTTGATCGACGACAATGGCGGACTTAATGGTGATGCAAATGCAGGTGATGGTGCTGACAATTCATTTCAACTTGTCTGGCGCTGTGGAACCGCGGAGGTTTCAGCAGGCGTTCCAAACATGGTGGATGTCTCCATCCTGAACCAGGATCCTAGTCCGGCTCCCGACAGGTATGTTACCAATGTTTTATTTGAACTGGGAATTAAGTAGGCTCATTTGAGTTCAGATATCACAACCAGGACGACTGGTGATTTTAGAAATAGTCAGCCTTTTGGTTGACTATTTCTATTTTAAATCTTGGAAATACACAACTTGTTGATGATCAATATCCAGGGTGCGAGATCGCGATTTTTTCTAATGTTATTTCTATTTCTTCTTGCTGCCGGGGCAGCCGGACAGGAGTATAACTATGCGAGGCTGGTTCTGATTTATGGCGGCGATATCCCATTTAATTTCTCTTCCCTCAAAAGCTATAAGGAAGGAATCGTGATTGAGGAGGGAACCATTTTGGGAGTGTCTCTGGCTGATTCGGGTCAGGTGGGGACCAGTCTCAGTGGTTTTGAATTACAGGTCAGGACCTTTAATGGGGCCACTGAGATTATGGGTGATGCAAACAGCCTGGATTTAGATGTAATCCGGATTAAAGCGTGATAATTACCAGGGTTTTGGCCCGGGATTTACATCCGAAGGTTACATCGATTTGCCGGCCGGATCCGAAATTCTTTGTTCCTACACTGACCCTGATGCAATATTCGATGAACTTGTTTGGGACATGCACCAGCTGGTGATCTCTTATGAATGCGGTCTTCCTTTGTCCGGGGGTGGAAATGGCTCCCTGCTGGGGGAGCCCCCCGATTTTTACCGTGTTGAAATTGAAATTGAACTGATCCCCACCGGCGCAGGGTTCTAATTGTTTTTAGTGGTGCAGTATGTTGAGCAAGCACAAAATATCAATTAGCAGAATTGCTATTCTAAGGAGTTTCAGCAAGAGGAAAGCTTGTGCCCTGATTCTCCTTTTATTCCTGTCTTATAACGGGCTCCTGTCCCAGCAAGCTGTCGGGGATAGTTCGCTCACATTGCGCTTTATAAAAGCTGAGGTGGAAATGGAAAAGCCCGGGAGCTTATTTAATGTCCTTGAAATTAGGAACCAGCGCCTTGAAAAGCTTGATGGAGTTATTGCGTTTAACTTTCCCGATTCCTGGGGCTTTATTGGGGCCGAGGTGGATAGTGTGAGCCTTGATGCAGGAGAGGTCAGGCTGATCCCGGTAAGGATCTCAATGCCAGGAAATACTTTAGGAGGAGTGTCCTTTGTACTTGGCGCTGAACTTTTTGCTGAGGATTTTTATGACTATGCCAACGCCTATATCTCAATCAAGAGAGTGTCAAAGTGGGATATGCACCTGAGTACCGATCAGCTTTATCTTTCCGAGTATAAGCCTTCCAGTGAGGTGGATGTTTCCCTGAAGAATACAGGTAACTCCAATGAGATGATAAAACTTTCCTTTGATCTGGGAGGAATGCTGGAGTTCAGGGATAAGTTGGAGGCTGATAGTTTTCTTTATGTGGAGGTCCCGGCAAACACCGACACTTCCATTAAATTACACATACAGAGCAGAAGTGACCTTTCCTATGCTGAAATGCAGGCTTTGAAAAATTCCTGGAAGGCCCAAAATATTGATATTATAGCCTCTACCACAGAACAGATAACATCCGGATCGGTACGTACTACTTCTTTGGAAAGTAAAACGATTAACCGGCTTCCCATCCAAAATACACCTCTTAATGCAGAGGTGACCTTCTATAATCTGGGTTCGCAACAGCGGGTTAAGTCATCTCTTCGTGTGTTTGGAAAGGTGCTTTTCCCGGAAGACCAACAGTTTGCTTACTCCCTGGGCTATTATAACCTCTACTTTGATCCGGAAATGAACAAGAATCTGAACCTCTATGATCAGTTGAGGTTCATGGCCCAGTATACAGATCCGAGTACCATGATTCTGCTGAGTGACCGGATTGGCGCAGGAATCCTGCACACCCTTTCAGGACGTGGCATCCGCGCCTCCCATGAGATCAACGAGCGCAACCAGGTGGGGCTTCACGTTGTGCAGAATCCCTACGGTAAAAACATCGGTGGCTTTGTGGGTTATGCGGGTATGTTGGGGAATGTGGACTGGAACACGGGAGTAACCCTTGAAACCAGCACAGAGCAGCTTTATAGTCACTATACCTTCCATCTGGGCGCTGGTTTTCAATTCCGGCAAAAACACAGTTTTAATCTGCAGACGGCCACCACGGTGAGTAACTTTAAACATGAAATGTTTCTTGCTGATGATACCACGGTGGTAGGTATCGCCTACCAGTTGAGGTATCGTTTTAGCGGAAGGCGACTGAAGCTGAACCTGGAGAATAACAATACCATGTATACCTACATGAGAAACAGCGGCATGAATCGCATCAATTTTACAGGAGACTATCGATTCAAAGCCGGGCTTTACATGAATGGGCGTTATTACCGCAACAGCTATACAACCACCCGTTATCCCTTAAACTTTATTTATGTCCCCAGTAAGAACCTTAATGATAATGCACGTTTGCTGCTAGCTTATAACATGGGTAAGGTCATCTACCAGGTGGGACCACAATACTTTGGGACGGTCAGAAACTCCTTGAACAGCTCAGGCACCTACAGGACACGATTCACAAATTATCAGCCCGGTGTGATGGGCTCGGTGTCGTTCAGGATGGGGAACCAGCGCAGCATTACACCCAATGCCTCGTTTAACATGATGTTTTACAATTACGAGGAGTTCAGGCCCGGTCTTGAGTCTTCAAACTCCGATAGCAAGTGGACCTATACCCTTGGAATTAATTACTATGACAGGGCCTTTAAGCTAAATGCCTATTATACCTCCGGTGAATCAGCCGATATTTACAGGACGGTGGTTGTGAGCGATGACCCGGTGATCAACCAGGCCTTCCATATCAGACCTTACTATGAAAGATATTTTTTTAAGGAGGTATTGCGCCTGAGTGCCTATCTCAACTATTCCTATTACATGCCTTCGATGCGTGAAAATTTGCTTTTTAATCTTACAGGGAGTGTAAGGGTCAGGGAGACCTGGAATATATTCACCAGCGTCAATGTTTACAGGGTGACCAGGCGCGATCTTGAGATCGGTAAGATTACCAACCGGGATTTGAACGTGATTCTGGGTGTGCGAAAGTCCTTTGATATTCAGCAACCCCGCCTGGGATTTTATGATCTAAGCATCATTGGTTTTAATGACCTGAACGGCGATGGTATGAAAAGCGATGATGAGAAACCGATCTCCAATGTCTTGGTTCGGCTTTCCAGAGATCCTGATCTAAATATTGAAAAGAGAAGCGGATTTGCAGAAACCGGGATGATTACCGATCCCACCGGTGAGATTTTTTATGAAAATATCCCCATGGGAGTTTATAATCTCTCCATCCTGTCACTTTCGAACCTGGAAAATCTTTATTTCCTGAACGGGACAAGCCAAACCATTGAGATTAACGACGACATGGTTTACTATATGCCGCTTGTGGAAAGTTACAAGATCAAGGGAAAAATTATGATCGACCGGGATCCCAACTCCAATGAAGGGAAGGTTTCACCTGAAGGGATCAGGGTCACTGCAGTAAGTGAAACGGGGGAGACCTATGCTGCCCTTACCAGCAGTTTTGGAACCTATGTGCTGGACCTTCCCAAGGCAAGTGCTTACGAGGTGAGCATTTACAATGTTTTTGGCGAAAATTTCCGGCTTGAGCGCGGAAGTTACAAGGTTCAATTCGATGGAAACAAAACCATCAATCTGGATTTCAAATTCGTTGAGCAACGCAGGGCCATTCAGTTTCAAGAGGGCGAGCAACTTTTCCAGTTTAACCTGGGGAACGGTAATCGCCAGTAATTCGCCCATCCCCATTTGTAGGTATTTTAATCTAAATAAGAATGGAAGCTTAGTGTGTAATTGCAAAAATATCAGAGATCTACCTCTGCTTCTTATTTAGAATGATTCTGCCAAAAAGAGTTTCAGCCTCTTTAAGGACTCAAATTGCTATAGCTTTGTCTCAGATTATTCACTTAAAAATGAGCAGGATGAGACATTTTATGATGGCTGTGGTTTTGATGATTGCTTTTGCAGCATTTGGACAGGAAGCAGAAAATACGGCTGGAAGAATGATGCAGGATGAGGACAAGCTTACCATTGGAGGTTACGGTCAGATTGATTATAATCAGCCCCTTTCGGGTGGGACCTATCAAAATGGCAATCTGGATGTGCACCGGCTCGTTCTGATGTTCGGGTATAAGTTTAGCCCAAAAACCCAGTTTATAACCGAAGTTGAATTTGAGCATGTGAAGGAAGTTTTTGTGGAGCAGGCCTTCCTGCAACACGAGATTACACCCTGGTTAAAATTCAGGGCAGGTTTGATGCTGGTTCCCATGGGCATCATCAATGAATATCATGAGCCTTCGACCTTTAACGGGGTCGAGCGTCCCAATCTTGATTCTTATATCGTTCCCACCACATGGAGGGAAATCGGGGCCGGTTTTACCGGCGTATTCCCATCGGCTTCCCTTTCCTATCAATTGTATGTGATGAATGGATTTAACGGCTACGATGGCGCCCCACACCTCAGCGGATCCAACGGATTCAGAAAGGGCCGGCAAAAGGGGGCCGAGTCATTTATGAGTTCACCTAACCTGACCTTCAAAGTCAATTATTTCGGAATAAAAGGACTACAACTTGGCCTCTCCGCTTATGGTGGCAAGAGCCAGTCTACACTTTATAAGGGGATTGACAAAAGCGATGCTGCTTCCATTGCCATGGCCGATTCATCAGTGGTTGGTTTGACAATGCTGGGAATTGATGCCCGTTATAACCTGGGAGGACTGAGCCTCAGGGGACAGTTTAATTACGGGCTCATTTCAAATTCTCTACAGTACAATGAATTTGCAGTGAGTGACCTGGGAAGTGCCATGGCTGGTTGGTATGCTGAAGTAGCCTACAATGTGTTCCATTCTGCAGAGGGTCTAAAGACCGAACTGATTCCCTTTGTCAGGTTCGAGCAATACAATACCCAAGCTTCTGTTGAACCAGGAACCACCCTCGACCCCTCCTTTGATCGCAGCGATATTACCTTTGGTCTGGGATGGAAACTTACACGCGGAGCAATGCTGAAGACCGATTACCAGATTTTTAAAAACGATGGCCCGGGCGATTCCAGGCAGCAATTTAACATGGGTGTGGCGGTATGGTTTTAAGCAATATGAAGAGGATTTTTATGGCTGCTTTGTCGCTTCTGATGTTGGTATCAGAAGTTGAGGCCTTTCATCCTCCAAACCCGGACAAGAAGGTCGAAAAGGAGGTGGCAAAACTTTTTGACATTGAAGCACAATTTCAGGAGGTCCCTGTTTTTGTGGACGGGCAAAAGGTGTCAGATCTAATTCATGAAGGTGATCAGGCCTTTGCCCTTGAAAGCAATGAAGGCAGATTAGGCTACGTCTTATCCACCAGTGCCATGGGGAGGTATGATTATTTCGACTATTCAATTATTTACGCAAAAGATCTTACGGTAATGGGGGTTCTGGTCACCACTTATCGTTCATCACATGGAGCCGGAATTTGCAGCAAGGGCTGGTTAAAACAGTTTAAGGGTTATCAAGGTGAAGAGATACGGATTGGCAAGGAGATAGACAGCATTTCAGGAGCGACCTTTTCGTCCACTTCCATGGTAGAGGATATGAAGAGATCTTATTCCCTGATGAAGGAGCTGGAGGCATCCGGTTGCCTTAACTAGAATGCTCCTGGTTTTTGTCTTTCCCTTTGCCGATCCTGAAATCCCTTTTTACAAATGCGATAAATTCCTTGTTGATCCGTCGGCTATCGTCCTTGGGCATATTCAGAAAACGCTTCAGTAAGTGGTTGTCGATGAGCTCGGTGATCAGGAACAGTTCACAAAGGGTGATGTACAGATCCTTCAGATCGAAGGTGTAGAAGGGTTTTATGGTAATATAGTCCAGCGATCCTCCCCAGAAGGCATTGTCGATCAGATTGGCTACCAGACCGGCCAGGAAGAGGTGTATAAATCCGTTGATCCAGAAAGAGTTTCGTTTCTTTCTGACATAAAAGCGCCAGATTTCGATAAATAGTACACCGATGATGCTGAACAGGATGATGTTCAAAAGGTGGGATCCTTCTTTTAAGCCCAGTAAGACCCAGAGGTAGGAGCCCAGGGTATTCTGGGTGGGTTCAATATAAAATACAGGTTCGATCAGCGGAATGGAGATGGATTCCCATTCCAGTGAAAAAAGATAGGCTTTGATGCCCTGATCCACTCCCACTGCAGCCACAAGGAAGATCCAGTTGATTCCTTTTTTTACGCTGAAGAGGTACTCAAGGTGGTGGCCAGCGCAGCAAGGGTCGAAAGAAAAAGAGCAGGAAGCAGAAAAAATTTCCACAGATAGTCCAGGTCAGTCACCTTCCGCTAATGGCATATATAAGCATGACAATCACCCAGATGATGAAAAACAGGGCGATGTTCCTGAAGTACTTTCTGGCCATAAGCCAGACTCTAAAATTTCCTTTCGAAAGTAATGAAATTTGGATTAATAGAAATCTTTCTCTTAATTTGCTTCCTGAAAACACTTTCAAATGACATTAAATCGCACAAATTGGTGGTGGCAATTCTATTTCCGACAAACCGGAGTATAGGTTAACCTCTCATTGTGCAAAACAATATTCAGGGCTTCCTCTTCGGTGGGAGCCTTTTTTTATGCTAAAAAATTAGAAAATGAATAAAATTCCCGTAAGGGTTGAGTCCCGAAAAATTCTTGCTGATATCATTACTCCTGTCAGTATATATCTGAAAGTGAGGGATATATATCCCAATTCCCTGCTTTTGGAAAGTTCTGATTATCACAGCAAGGAGAATTCATTCTCCTTTATCTGTATGGATCCGATAGCAGAGTTCCAGGTGCATCGGGGTATTTGCTCCACCTCTTTGCCGGGTTATGAAGCCGTAAAAACTCCGATTAGCAGCGAAAAGGGAGTGGTGGAGCAGCTCAATCATTTTATCTCCTCTTTCGAGATTAGCTCCGAGCCCGAAGATATGCTGGTGGATGGGAGTATTTGGATACTCCACCTATGATGCAGTGCAGTATTTTGAGGATATCACGTTTCAGTCGCCCTTGCCGGAAAAGGAGGAGATTCCTGAGTTACGCTACAATTTCTTCAGGTTTGTACTGGCGATCAACCATCTGACCAATGAGCTCATCCTTTTTGAACATATTGTCAATGGAGGGGAAAGTGAGATTGACCAGGTTACTTCACTTGCTTCACAACCGGAATATTGCCACCTACGGATTTGATCTTCCGGGAAGGAACGATCCAACCTGAGCGATGAGGACTATCGGACCATGGTTACCAAGGGAAAGGAACATTGTTTCAGGGGAGATGTATTCCAGATTGTGCTTTCCAGGCAGTTCTCCCAGTATTTTACCGGTGATGAGTTTAATGTATACCGGGCCCTGCGTTCCATCAATCCTTCACCTTACCTGTTCTATTTCGATTATGGGAGCTACAAGCTTTTTGGATCCTCACCTGAAGCCCAGATCGAGGTGAAAGGACGGGAAGGCCTACATCAATCCCATTGCCGGTACCTTCAGGCGTACCGGCAACGACCGGGAGGACCAGGAGCTGGCCAGGAAGCTGGCAGAAGATGAAAAGGAAAATGCAGAGCATGTGATGCTGGTGGATCTGGCCAGGAACGATCTGAGCCGAACCACCCAAAAAGTGACCGTGGAAGATTACCGTGAGATTCAGTTTTACTCCCATGTGATCCATATGGTTTCAAAGGTATCAGGAACGCTGCCAGGAGGATGCCAATACCATAAGGATCATGGCCGAATCCTTTCCGGCAGGAACTCTTTCAGGAGCTCCCAAATACAAAGCCATGGAGCTGATCGACCGATACGAAGGGAAACGGAGGGGATATTATGGCGGTACCATCGGATTCATCCGGTTTAACGGCGATATCAACAATGCCATTATGATCCGCTCCTTTCTCTCCCGCGACCACATGCTCTATTACCAGGCAGGAGCAGGGATTGTATCTGAATCTACCGAAGAGGGAGAATTGCAGGAGGTGAATAACAAACTTGCCGCTTTAAAATCGGCCATCGAAATGGCCCAGGGAATATAACCATGAAAAATAGCAAACGAAGATGAAAATACTGGTTCTGGATAATTATGATTCTTTCACCTACAACCTGGTTCAATACATCGAACGGGTGCTGAAAGGCCGGTGGATGTAAGGCGAAATGATCAGATGTCCCTGGAAGAGGTTGATGCTTACGATAAAATACTGATCAGTCCGGGTCCCGGAATCCCGATGGAGGCAGGAATTACCCTGGATCTGATCAGGGAATATGGGCCCAGCTAAAAGCATTCTGGGGGTCTGCCTGGGTCACCAGGCCATTGCTGAGGCCTATGGCGGTTCCATCACGAACCTGTCTAAGGTCTACCACGGGGTGACGGGTCAGATGAAACAGCTGGTTCCGGGCGATTATCTCTTTAAGGGGGTGCCGCTGATTTTGATGCGGGACGATATCATTCCTGGGTGGTGGAACGCGGAAACCCTTCCCGGGGATCTGGAAGTTACCGTGGAGAATGATGAAGGCTATATTATGGCCATCAGGCACAGCAGACATGATGTAAGGGGGGTGCAGTTTCACCCCGAATCGGTGCTGACCGAGTATGGGGGGAAGAATGATAATGAATTGGATAGAAGGTTAATGAGGTGGCGAACCTAAAGAGCATTAAGATGAAAGATACTTTACAATACCTGTTTGATCACAAGACCCTGGGGAAGGAAGATGCCAAGCAGATTCTGTGCAATATGGCAGAAGGGAAGTACAATGATGCTGAGATGGCTGCATTTATTTCGGTCTACCTGATGCGCAGCATTACGGTGGAGGAGCTTACCGGATTTCGGGATGCCCTGCTGGAGCTGTGCACTCCGGTGGATCTGTCGGATTTCAATACCATCGATGTATGTGGTACCGGGGGAGATGAGAAGAATACCTTCAATATCTCGACCCTTACCTCTTTTGTGGTGGCCGGTGCAGGAGAGAAAGTGGCCAAACATGGAAACTACAGTGTTTCATCGGCCTGCGGTTCTTCCAATGTACTGGAGTATTTCGGCTACACATTTACCAGCGATCCTGATCGTCTGAAACGGGAGATTGACCGATATAACATCTGTTTTCTGCATGCTCCCTTGTTCAATCCGGCCATGAAGAATGTGGCACCTGTTCGGAGAAGCCTTGCGGATCAAAACCTTTTTTAATATGCTGGGTCCCATGGTGAATCCCTCATTTCCCGGAAATCAGATGGTGGGTGTATTCAGCCTCGATGTGGCCAGGCTCTATCACTATCTGTACCAGGAATCGGATAAACAGTTCTGCATCATTCATTCCCTGGATGGCTATGATGAGATTTCTCTTACGGAGCTTCAGGGCTCTTACCCGGCAGACCGAACGAACCCTTGAGCCGGCTGATCTGGGACTGGAGAGGGTTGGGCCCTTCAGATATATTTCGGAGGACTCACGGTGGAAGAGGCAGCAGGCTATTTTTCTGAAGATCCTGGAAGGGAAGGGGAGCAGGGCCCAGAATGATGTGGTGGTAGCCAATGCGGCACTGGCCCTCTATTGCATGGATG
Organism: uncultured Bacteroidota bacterium; assembly: GCA_963716765.1. GTDB lineage: Bacteria > Bacteroidota > Bacteroidia > Bacteroidales. Next base: position 32,390 of record CAVQUO010000018.1, read on the forward strand.
AAGACTAAGGGATTGCAGAGCTCCCTGGACCGGGCCAGGCAGTCGCTGGAATCGGGATCGGCACTGCGAAGCATTTACAAAACTTGTGGAGAGCAAATAATGAATATTCTGGATACCATCGTGGAACACAAAAGGATGGAAGTTCTGAAGCGAAAACAGAAACGTCCCCTCTCCAACCTGCAAACTTTCCCGCATTACAGGAAGAGCCGTCAATCCCATTAGCCTTCCGGAAGAGGGAAAGCCCGGGATCATTGCTGAATTTAAGCGAAAGTCACCTTCAAAGGGACCATAAACATGGAGGCGGATCCAAGCTTGTGGCAGCGGCTTACGAAGCAGCCGGTGTAGCGGCCATGAGTATTCTTACGGACCAGGAAATTTTTTGGAGGATCTTCCTGGATCTATCAGGTGCCAGGGAGGCCTGCCCGACTTGGTGCTGTTGAGAAAAGATTTTATCATAGATCCCTACCAGCTTCACGAAGCCAGTGCCTATGGGGCAGATATGATCCTGCTGATTGCCGCCATCCTGGAGAACAGAAGGTGGAGGATCTGGCCTGGAAGCCATGTCATCTGGGCTTGAATGTTCTGTTTGAAGTGCATGATGCGATGAGCTGGAAAAGTATCATCCCGGCATCAGGTATGTGGGGGTTAACAACAGGGATCTGAAAACTTTTCGGGTGGATACCGGACGCAGCCTGGATTTGATCGCGCATATGCCTCCCGGTGTTGTGCCTGTTTCTGAAAGTGGCATCAGTAGGCCCGAGGAGATTATGAAACTATCGGACGCAGGATATCAAGCTTTTTCTTATGGGAGAGACTTTTATGAAGGAAAGGATCCGGGAGAGGCATGCCGGAGTTTTATGGAAAATTTGTAGAAGGATGAGCGTAGCATTGAAAATAAAAGTGTGCGGAATGAAAGATCCTGAGAATCTGGAGCAGGTATGTGCAACTGGAGCCCGATTTTGTGGGCTATATTTTTTACAGAGCCTCTCCAGCTATGTGGGTGACAAGCCCGATGAGGCCCTGTTTTCCCATTCCGGGAAATTCAGTCTCACAAGAGTGGGGGTATTTGTGAATGAGCATTTTGTCGGTAAGAAAGATGATCGAATCGGGTTGCTGGATGTGGTACAGCTTCACGGGACGGAAAGTCCTGAATATTGCCAGGCTCTGGTAAAGGAAGGGGTCCCATGTGATCAAAGCCATGGACCCAGTCACCTGGATTCTATGGAGAGACTGGAGGAATACTACGGAGTGGTGCACTATTTTCTTTTTGATACTGCAGGGCAGGGTAGTGGCGGAACAGGGCGAGAAGTTTGACTGGAAACTGCTGGAAAAATATGCACTTCCGGTTCCCTTTCTTCTCAGCGGGGGGATCGGACCCGGCGATGCTCCCTCAATTCAGAAGCTGGATCATCTGTTGCTCGGGAGTGGATGTAAACAGCAGGTTTGAAGATGTCCCCGGGCAGAAAAAACATTAAGGCGCTAAGGAGATTTATAAAGGAAATCAGAAAATAAGACCTTATGGAATTATCAAGTGGATAAAAAAGGATTTTACGGGGAATTTGGCGGAGCCTATATTCCGGAGATGCTATATCCCAACATCAAGGAGCTTGGAGGAGAATTATCTGAAGATTATTGAATCGGATAGTTTTCAGAACGAATTCTCCATGCTTTTGAAGGATTATGCAGGAAGACCCACTCCGCTGTTCAGGGCAGAACGCCTGTCGGAACATTACGGTACACATATTTATCTGAAAAGGGAGGACCTGAACCATACCGGTGCCCATAAGATCAACAATACCATCGGTCAGATTCTTCTGGCCCGTCATCTTGGGAAAAAGCGGATTATTGCTGAAACCGGGGCCGGACAACATGGGGTAGCCACCGCTACGGTTTGTGCACTTATCGGGATGGATTGTATCGTATATATGGGAGCACTGGATGTGGAACGCCAGGCCCCCAATGTGAAGAAGATGAAGATGCTTGGGGCCGAGGTGATTCCGGTTCACAGCGGCAACAAAACCCTGAAGGATGCAACCAATGAGGCCATCCGCGACTGGATCAATCATCCGGTGGATACCCATTATATCATTGGTTCGGTGGTAGGACCACATCCCTATCCCGATATGGTAACCCGCTTTCAGTCGGTGATCTCGGAGGAGATCAGGGTCCAGCTGGCGGAGAAAACAGGCCGGAGACTATCCCGATTACCTGGTGGCCTGTGTGGGTGGAGGAAGCAATGCGGCCGGGGCCTATTACCATTACCTGGATGATGAACGGTCAGGCTGATCTCGGCCGAAGCTGCCGGACTGGGGGTGGATAGTGGTAAAACAGCAGCCACTCCCTGCTTGGAGACTCCGGGGATCATTCATGGCAGCAGGACCCTGCTGATGCAGGATGAGGATGGACAGATTGAGGAACCTTACTCCATATCGGCCGGACTCGATTATCCGGGGGTGGGGCCCCTTCATGCCTGGCTGGCCAAATCGGGAAGGGCCAGGTGCTTACTGCCACAGATGAGGAAGCCCTTCAGGCTGCTCTGCTGTGCACCAGGAAGGAGGGGATTATTCCGGCACTGGAAACCGCCCATGCCCTGGCAGTCCTGGAGAAAATTATCCTTCACGGAGGATGTGGTGGTGGTGAATCTTTCCGGTCGGGGAGACAAGGATATGGAAACCTATATTGATAAACTGGATATTTAAGAGTCATGAAAAACAGGATTGATCAACTTTTCAGGGAAAAGGGGGAAGAGATACTCTCCATTTATATGACCGCAGGATATCCTGCCCTGGAGGATACCTCCGGGATTCTTGAGGCCCTTCAGGAAGCATGGAGCAGATATGGTGGAGATTGGAATTCCTTTTTCCGATCCTCTGGCCGACGGACCCGTAATCCAGCAAAGCAGCCAGCTGGCCCTATCGCAATGGGATGAGCCTGGATCTGCTTATTCTCACAACTTGAGACCATCAGGGAAAGGGTTCAAATGCCCCTTCTGTTGATGGGTTACCTGAATCCCATTGCTAAGATGGGGATGGAGGCCTTTCTGGAGCGTTGCATGCGTGTGGGGATCGATGGGGTGATTATTCCTGATCTGCCACCCGATGAATACGAAACAGTCTACAGAAAGAACTTCCAGGATGATGGGATCCACAATGTCTTGCTGATCACCCCGCATACGGGTCCCGAGAGGATCCGTAAAATTGCAGGACTTTCGGGAGGCTTTTTATACATGGTTGCCGATTCATCCACCACCGGTGCACGATCGGCGGTGAAAGATCACCAGCTTGAATACTTCCACAGAATACAATCCATGCAGCTTGGTATCCCACGCCTGGTTGGATTCGGCATCTCCAACCATGCTACCTTTTCAACGGCCTGTGACAATGCCCAGGGTGCCATCATCGGAAGTGCATTTATCAGGATGCTTGAGGAGGAGGGTTTTTCGGAAACGAAAATCAAGAATTTTATTCAGGAGATCAGGTCGGCCCCTAAAAATCGAGCCAGAGCATAAATTTCAGTTGAGCACACCAGCCCGACCAGTCGCTGGTCAGAACCCGCTGAGAGTCATATGGGTCGAGCAGTTCATTTTTACTCTCCCGGTTGGTGAGTTTGCCGGGTGAGTCTACTTCGTAACCACCTTCCACACCGAAGGAATATTTTTTCAAATGAACAAGGAATTCCGCTCCTGCTGAACCCCCAACACCCCATGAACTGTAGAAGTTTTCTGTTAAACCTGATGCTCCAAGCGAATAAAGAGTGGAGGTAACATCGAGGAGTGAGTATAGAACCTCGATTCTGCCATAAAGCGAGGCTTCGAACCACTCGCCTGTGATCACCGAGTAGGAACCATATCCACCAGCCCGGTGGGAGGATGCAAGCATCATGGTGGTGATGTAGCCGGTATAGTCTGAATAGTCTGACTTTGCTCCACTTGCTGAATATCCATACCCTCCACCGATCCTGACTGAAGGATATAACTGGTGCACAAAGCCGAATGATCCCATGGTGTAGGCCGGAAATGAAGAAATTATTTTTCCCTCTACAGGGTAGGAATCCAGGATCAAGCCCTGGAGGTAGATCATGTCATCCATTTTTGAGGTCTGAATGCCGGCACCTATCCAGATGGCATTGTTTTGACCGCTTGCTTTTTGAGACATCAGTGTCAGCATCAGCATCAGCAGAACTGGGAAAACGAGGCACCTGTGAGTAAAAACAGATCTCATTTGTCACCCCCTTCCAAAAGCAGATCAAAATCCAGGTTCAGGGTTTTTGCTTCAAGCCCGATCTTGTCACCGAGACTATTGGTATTGGAGCTGTAATAAGTGGAGAAAAGAAGGGAATAGACAGCAGTATCAGGTGCTAAATTGCTCCAGATCCAAAATGAGTCTGTGACTACATAGGGCCCGTTTATTGTGTCGGAATTATAGTCGGGAATGAACTGGTAGAGGGTCAGGGATGAAATGGAAGCTGTTATAAAATAGAGCTCGCCTCCAACAATCTCCGCTCGGTATTTAAACAGGAGACTATCGCTGATCACTATCTCATCCAGGGTATCCAGGTTTGTGCTTACAACCACAGTGGCCGAGTCGCCAGGAATCGGGGTGACATAGTAGACCTCAGAATTTGAGTAAGTACAGCCAGCGAGCAGCAATACGGCAGTCAGGATCAGTATACATCCAGTAATACGCTTCATTAGGGTGCCAAAAGTAATGAAAAAAATTGATGAGCCGTGATGGATCAGTTTCCTGGGTTTGTGCGGTCATCGATGATCTTCTGAAGCACCTCTTCCATGGTCAGTCCCGCGCTCGCAACCTGTTTTGGGATAATGCTCTCCCTGGACATGCCGGGTATGGAATTAAGTTCAAGGAAGTAGAGCTGATTCCCCTTAATGATGAAATCTACCCGGATGATGCCGGCCGAGTCGGTCAGATCATAAATCTGGCATGCGAGCTCCCTGCATTTTTGGGAAAGCGCATCGGGGATCTGGGCGGGGGTGATTTCCTCTGCCATACCGGCGGTGTATTTGGCCTCATAATCGAAAAATTCTTTCTTTGGAATAATCTCTGTGACAGGCAGAATGGTGAATTCGCCACCACTTTTAAAAATACCACAGGTGATCTCCCTTCCTTTAATGTAGCGTTCAATGATCACTTCCCGATCCTCTCGCATGGCCTCTTCAACGGCAGGCTCAAGTTCTTCAAATCTTACTACCTTGGCTATTCCAAGGCTCGATCCTCCGCTGTTGGGCTTAACAAAGCAGGGGAATCCGACATGCTCGGCGATGGCTTCCAGGTCTGTAACTATGTTTTTCCTGATCAGGCTGGCCTCAGGGGTGAGCACATTAAGCTGTTTCAGAAAAATCTTGCAGGTGTATTTGTTGAAGGTGAGGGCCGATGAAAGATGATTGGAACCACTGTATGGAATGCCAATCATATCAAAGTAGCCCTGTAATTTGCCATCTTCACCAGGGGTTCCATGGATCATGTTCCATGCAAAATCGAAACGAAAATCTCCCTTCGGACCCTTAAATCCGAATAGGTTCTTGTCCAGTTGTATCTTTCCTGTTTCGGTGTGAACCAGCCAGTCGGCACCCGTGACCACAACTGTATAACATTTGTGCCCAGCATTTCCCAGCCATTGTGTTACTTGTTCGGCGCTTTTCACCGAGATCACTGATTCCGAAGAATCTCCACCTGTAAATATTGCTATGTTCATGGATCTCTCTGCTCTTTTATACTTAAAGTTACGACCTTTTATATAATATAAGTAGTAAAAAGGGGGGGGCATTTTGACGAATGAACCCATCCGTCCATGAAAGTTTCCTTGGAAGAGATGACCGTAGTTTATTAATCGCTTCTTCCGTCGATATAAGTGCGCCATTTCCTGAGGAGCTCAGCGAAACCTGGATGGAGTTCAGAATCGTAACTGACAGCTTCTCCTGTACCGGGGTGGACAAAGCCAAGTGTTTTAGCATGCAGGGCCTGTCCGGGGATCAGGTCGAAGCAATTCTGAACAAACTGCTTGTATTTGGTGAAGGTGGTTCCCCTCAGTATTTTATCCCCGCCATATTCGGGATCATTGAACAGGGGGTGACCCAAATATTGAAAATGGACCCTGATTTGGTGGGTTCTTCCGGTTTCCAGCCGGCACTCCACAAGGTTTACATATCCCAGGCGCTCGAGGACCCTGTAGTGGGTTATGGCCACCTTGCCATAGTCCCCGTCAGGGAAAACCTGCATTAATTTTCTGTTTTTTGGACTACGGGCAAGGTTTCCGGTGATGGTCCCTGCATCTTCTTTCAAGTCACCCCAAACCAGAGCATGATAAGTACGGGAAGATGTTTTGTTGAAGAACTGAAGGGCCAGCTTATTCAGGGCAATCTCATTCTTTGCCACCACCAGGAGTCCCGATGTGTTTTTATCAATGCGGTGTACCAGACCCGGTCGTTCTTCCCCACTGCTGAACAGCTCATTGTCCTTCAGATGATACATCAGTGCATTTACCATGGTGCCGTGATAGTTGCCGTAACCCGGGTGAACGACCATGCCCGCGGCCTTATTGACCACAATGATTTGCTCATCCTCATGGCATATATCCAGAGGGATATCTTCCGGAATCAGCTCAATCTTCCTGGGTGGATGGGGCAGGACTATGCTGATGATATCACCCGGTTTAACCTTGTAGCTTGGTTTAACAGGGTTATCGTTTACAAGGATATTTCCAGCATTGGCGGCCGCCTGTATCCGGTTACGGGAGGTGCTTTCAAGTCTGTTGGAAAGAAATTTGTCGATTCTAAGAGTGGTTTGTCCCGGGTCGGAAATGAACCTGAAATGTTCAAAAAGTTCATTGTTGTCGCTGTCCCGGTAGTCCATATATTATTTATTTAAAAGAACCTTGGCGTGGTAGATCTTTCCGGGTGTAAACAGTTTGAGAAAGTACATTCCCCCTGGCAGTTGGCTTACATCCAGGTGACCATCCTGAAGTACTTGTCGTTTGACCAGGCGGCCCGATGAATCATAGAGATCTAAGAGGAGACCGCTTTTGTCGATTTCATCAGCTATGCGGATATAGAGGTGATCGGAGGCAGGATTCGGATAGATAAAGAGCGATTCCGATTCAAAATCAGATTCTGCAATTGCCAGGGTTTCATCATAGAGGAAGGGCCTCAACAGGATTACCCCCGGAGCACTGGATTCTTCCCAGATACCCTGATAGTTGTAAAACATTACATGGGGTGAAGGAAGGTTATTCAGGTCGAGTCCCACATTTAGCATGTACTGATTATATTGTCTCCATCCCACGTAGAAGTAATCTTCCACGCTGACCGGTTCGGTGAAATAGTAGCGCACAAAACCCGGGAAGGAAGAGGGAAAATCAGGTCGAAGGTCGGCTTCATCTTCGAAAAGAACAGAGCCTGGTACACCGTTGTTGTCATTCCAAACCATAAGTTTAAAATAGTAATCCAGGTTAAGTGAGTCTCTGAGTTGATTAAAGCTGATATCCACGCCACCTATCTTATCGGTTTTGTAAGAGAAAAATTTCATGGCCACACTACTGTTTTTTGTTCCCTGGCCCCTCAAGCCATAGCCGGCTTCGGGGGTGCCATCGTCGTAAGAATAGTAGTCATTAAAGACCTGGTCGTAAAAAACCGTATCGTTCACCTTAGGATCGATATTGTCGGTACGTAACGAGGCCTTGATCCTTACGATGGCCGAATCTCCACGGTTAATATCCAGGGGGTAGAAATAATCAAATTCCACCACAGTATCCATAAAAGCGGGAAGGTCCTGGGCCGTGGGTAAGCCCGGGGTATAGCTTTCACCGTAGAGGGGCTCCTCAAGAACCAGCGAGCGGGTAAGGTTTCTGGAAATGGAGTCGTTGTTTCGGTAACCTACCCTCACATTCTGATCGAAAACCTTGTCCCTGGCGTCTGCAAAATGAGACCATGGCAGTGAGGTGAGGTTAATCAAGACCGATTGGATTCCTGTGTTAAAGGCCACATCGCGCAAGATTGTGTCTGCTGCAAAACGGCCCTGGTCGAGCCGGATATAATCCACGTTCCAGTGGTCCACATTTGCTCTTTTATCCTCGTAGTCGTTATTCTTGGGCAGACTGGCCATATTCCGGAAACGGAACCTGAAACCCTCGGTAAGGAAGCGGGTTTCTGTAATGGGGATCATCACTGTTTTAAAGGGATGAAGGCCGGTGCCGGGTATGGCCCATATATTGATCCATGCTGTATCGGATGGGGAGTAAAAATCCACAAGAAGCGAGTCCTGCTCTTCGGGAAGATCCCCAAGTCCTCCTGGCTGGTATACAAAACTAAAATAGAGGCTGTCGCCCGGTAAGTGATCAAGCTTAAAAGGTCCGGATGTGAGATGGTCGGCCACAAAACTGGCCGGCTCCAGTGTTGAACCCGGGTATATGCTTCCCCGGTAGTCAATGGCATCCAGTGTAGCCACCCCGTTCGTGACCGGGTCTATACAATAGTTGTTGTTGACAAAGGCATCCGCATCGATCCAAAGGGAGGGGTCGGGTTGAACGAAGGTGGATGAGAAGTCATCAAAAAAGGGCAATTCCAGGGAATCGTTGGCCGAAGACTTAAGAACCTTTCTGGTGGATTTGTAATAGGCTTCGGCTGAGGGATTACCTGCCAGTGGTGTGATTAACTCCTGCGCTTTCATTTCATGTCCGGCACACAGGAGCATCAGAAATGCTGCTAAAAAAAATAGAGATCTATTCATGCATTATTCAATATCCGCTTCAACAAAGAGGGTGTCGGCCACTGGCAGAAGGGTCGAGTCGATTGTCAGCCATATGTCCACCTCCATACCCATGTTCAGTCTCCCGAATTCATCAAATTCAGGATATTGTCTCCAGACAAAGGCATTGGCACTGTCCTCTTCATTGACCATGGATTCATCAAAGGTAATTGCCCCCGTGTTAAGGAAGTAATCACTGATGATTTCTCCGGCAGCTTCAAGACTCAGTCCAATCAGATCGGGTACCCGGGTGGTTTGTGAACTCAGACCCATCCCAAGCTCCAGGTCGATAACACTACCTTTCCTGATGGAAGTTCCCTCAATAATAACGGAGTCTGCATGCATTTGTTGCAGTACATTGTTGATCGCATAATCGGGTCGGTATGAAATATCCCCCAGGATCAGACCGGCATTCTGCAGGGCAAGCCTGGCCTGACGTATGGAGAGTCCAACAAGCCTGGGCATAGAAATCATCTCGGGATTAACAGCATTCATGGTAAGGAAGACCCTGCGATTCTTTTTTACGATTGAATTTGCAGTTGGATTTTGTTTGATCACCGTTCCCCTTGGCATTTCCTGGGAGTAAACCGAATCCACAATCTCGAACCTCAGGTTTCTGGACGAAATTACATCACTCACCTCCTCCGGCGTCAAACCCGAAAGATCGGGAACATGGATGGCCTGCCCATGATGCGTGTAGACCTTTAACCACACCAGGGTGGAAAGCAAAAGAACCAGGCCAATGGCGACCGCCAGCATCAGCTGTCTGAAAAACGTTTTACTCATGAGGAACTTTAAGAAATCCATCCGTTCTTTATTTCAAATGTAATACATAATCGCAAATTACGATAACGGGCTTTTTTTCAGCCCGGTTTTTGTGATGACCGACGATTCCTGGTAAACTTCGTAATCGGTATTGATCTCCCAGAGATTATGTGTGGAATCGTGAATGATATTTGAGGCTACCCTCATGCCCATGAGAATACTGTGATCCTGGTTGTTGTATTTGTAAGCACCATAGCGTCCAATTACATGTAATCCCCCTATGGTTTCAAGATATTCCCTGACGGGTTCCAGGACCTCCCTGTATCCACTGAAATAGATCGGGTAGCATCGTGGCAGTTTCACCATCTCTCCCTCCATCTCAAAATTCGCGGGGACGAGACCTGCCTGGACAATCTCCTTTTTTGCAGTTTTGATAAGCTCTTCAGGCTCCAAAGACCATATTTCATCCTCAAAATTACACCAGTATTCCAAACAAAGGATGGAGGCTTTTGAATCTCCATAGACCGAAGGAATCCAGTTCCTGAAATTAGTGACCCTGCCAAAGGTCACAGACTGGTCGTGGATATAAAGCCATTGGTCGGTAAAAAGATCGGGCTTTTCCACTTTGAGGTAGACCAGGATGGTATTCCTGAATTTCAGTTTCCGGGATTGTTCCAGAACCAGGGGAGGGACCTCGGGCAGGCGCTGAACCATCTGGGTGAGGGGCATGGTGGAGATGACCTGATCGTATTCCAGCACTTCACCGCTTTCCAGCTGAACCGAGCTTACTTTTCCCTGACGGGTGATGATTTTTTCGATCCCGGTGCGGCATAAAACCCTGCCTCCATATGACTCTACACTCTGTCGCATGGATTCATAAACCGCACCTGTGCCGCCCACCGGGTAGGCAAACTGATCCACCAGAGTTGCGTGATTTTTTCCACCCCCGGGAAAGAGTGCATTTTTGATGGCCTCATAAAGGGAAAGTTTTTTGATGCGTTGAGCGGCAAAATCTGCATCCAATTCGTCGCATGATATTCCCCAAAGTCTTTCTGAATAAGTTTTGAAGAAAATGGTGAAGAGCCTTTTCCCAAACCTGCTGGTCACCCAACCCTCGAAGGTGGAGGTGTCCTTGGTTGGAAAAACCTGTGCTGCCATGTAGGAGAGTACACACCTGGCGGCCTCGAAAATCCCCAGCTGGCTCAGGGCATTAAAAGCCTTGATGGGATAGTCAAAAAATCTTTTCTTATAATAGATTCTTGTCTGGCGGTCCACAATCTCATAACGATCCTTCACCACCTCCAGCCACAGCGCATTGATACTGCTGTCGTGACTGAAAAAGCGGTGTGGTCCCAGGTCAATCCTTTGCCCCCACAAAGAAATCGTTTTGGACAATCCACCCACAGCATCACTCTTTTCATATACATCGAGGACTGATATGCTTTTTCCCAACTCCTTCGAGAGTTCATATGCGGCTGTCATACCGGCAGGTCCGGCTCCTATAATTGCGATTCTCATAAATTCTGTTTATCCTGGTAACCTGCTGGCTCTTTCCCTCACCTGGCTGGCCAGGTCATTGTCTCCGTAAAAATCATAAAGTTCTGCCAGCTTAATATAGGCCTGTTTGAATTTCGCATTATATCGGATGGCCTGTTTTAGGTTATACTCTGCATTGTCCCTGTCATCTTTCTGGGCATAACATAGTCCCAGGTTGTAATACCCGGAGTAGAATTTATAATTGGAGCTTATGGCCAGGTTAATGATTCTTATGGCTTCATCAAGCAGGTCCGCATTGCGGGTGAATTCTGCCTCTATGAGGTAGGAGTAGCCTTTGATATTAAATGCTTTATCGTAGTCAGGGTAGACTTCAAGAAGGTGATCCATGGTGTTTCGGGCCTCGGTAAACTGCAGGAAGGCCGAATAGGCATTGCCCAGTTCCAGTAAAGCAATTTCATTGTTTGGATCATATTCAACAGCACTCTTTAGATTTAAAAGTGCCCGGTTAAGCTTTGCTTCATTTTGCTCTCCCATTGCCTCGGCCAAAAGCATTGAACCGAGGAAATCGTCCCTGTTCTTCCTTTCAACTATTGCAGCCACCACCACAGTGTCCACTTTGACTTCATAAATGGTATTTTTGGGGGGCCACAACCCGTTCTTTAGCTGGGAAGGGTGAAGATAGTTACAGTAAAGAATGGCATAGTCCCAGTCGTATTTCCCCCGGTCGTAATACCTGCTGTACAGGGTCTGTACCTGGTCCTTATGCGCTCTGAAGTAATAGTCGATGTTGAAATTACTCACCACCCTGATGGGTTTGTCCTTGCTGCCTTCCAGCTGGGGAAGGATGGCCTCGATAAAATGGTCAGATGCTGGTTTCAGGCTGTTTGTATAATAATCGGTTTCAAAGCGCCCCACTGTTTTATTGATTCCACCCGAAAGTTCATTAAAATAGATATAAGTGTTGGGGTGATTTCGGATGATATGCCGTGCCGGAAGGAAGAGCCCGGCCCCGAGCAGTCCAATGAGTGCATAGCGGATCCCGATTTTACTGAATTTCCTAATCAAGCTGCTAAAGGCCATGGCAGATAAGGCCACCATGGAAGGATAGACGAACAACATATGCCTCCAGCCGCCATAAACATTTGATTCCCTGTAAATAACGAAAAATATGGGAAAAAGAAGGGTGAACCACAACATGAAATAGAAGAATCCATTCCCTTCTCTCCGGTCCATGAACCAGGTAAGTAAGGAGGCGAGCCATCCCAGGAGGACGACTACCGGAATGGTGAATATCATATTTTTGGGAATATAGTGCCAGGGGAGGTTGTCGGACCATTGAATCGTTCCATCGTATAATACCCGAATTGAAACCTGGATATCGGTCATTACCTTGAATGCCTTTATGGGATGATTGATAATATCCTGGAGGGCATAGGGCCAGGTAAGCAGGCTTAAAAGGTAACCCGCCACTGAAATCAGCAAAAGAGTGCCCATTCCACGGAGGGCAAACTTCCACCACCTGACCGAAAAGAACTTCCAGGGCCATTTATGGATCAGCAGGTATAAGCCTGCAAACATAACAAGGTAGGGGATCAACAACAATCCCCCTATCCTGATTCCATTGGTCCAGCCGATACCCACAGCGATCCAGATAGCCGACCGTGCGCTGATCCTGGGTAGTTTCTTCAGGAATAGCACCATGTGGTAAAGGGTGAAAATATTCCCCAGTGCGAAAGGAATATCCATGGGATTATTGAAAGAATGACCCAGGAACCTGGGTGAGAGGAACATGAGAATCATGGCCAGTAAGCCTCCCGCATACCCGGAAAACAGTTTGACAAATAGCCCGGTAAAAAGTATGGCAGCAGCACCGGTAAAGGCTATCATCACGTGCCTGGCTTCATAGGGATGATCTTCAAGCCCAAACAGCCGGATCATCAGGTAGGTGAAGAAATCAAAGGACTGGCCATAGAAGTTAAGTTTATTGGCCGGATCGTTCAAAGCTGCCGGGTCATCTTCAGTAAAGTAGCGAAAGACCTTTGCAGCATGTACATAGTGCTTTTGATCATCACCCGACAATCCGGCATCGGTGCTCAGAATGGGCAGGATGAGGAATATGGCTGCGACAGTTGCAAAGAAGGCAAGTCTGAATAGTGAGTTCTCCTTTCTGAAGAAGAGGCTCTTCAAAGCCGGGATCCGGGCTTCCTTCAGGGGAAGTGTCGTGTTCCATGCAAGCTTCAGTCTGAGCTTATCGAAAAAAAGGGATATTGATTTTGTATCACCTTTGAAAGGTGGCTCCTGGTTGATCTGAACCTTCTCTTGCCTGAACTCCAGTTTCTCCAGGATGGAGCGGATTACTCCCATGGGAGGTAGTCCGTCTTTGCAGTGGACAGCGAAGAGGTAGCGCATTACATCCGAGGGGATAATCAAACCTCCCGGGCCGATCTCATTTTTCCCGTTAAAAGAGAACTCCCAGAAACATTTTTCCTGGTCTGTCTCCGGAAGTGAAAGGAGCAAAAATTCGCCAGGATTCACCTGGTTCTCCATATGGAATGATTCAAAGATCGCTACATACCCGTCGACTAAGGCCTCGGGTTCATCCAAGGTTAGAATTTGATCTGGCTTGAGTTTTTCTTCAAATTCCTGAAGAAGTCCTGGCATGTCGGATTTCTGCTTCCGGCCAGGAAGGAGGAACTGAATGGAAAGGCTTGTATTCTTATGAAGATTTTTTTTTGCCATTGCTGCCAATTGCGAAATTGTTGGCAAAATACGAATTCTGATTAAAAGTACGGGCAAAAAAATAACTAACCGGATTCCGGTCAGTTATCGTTTGTCTGCAGTTTATAAAAATGCTTTATACCTTGTGACGGGGCTCGTCGGAAACAGTCAGTTTTTTGCGTCCTTTTTTCCTGCGTGCAGCAATAACACCGCGACCGCTGGCTGAAGCCATGCGCTCCCTGAACCCGTGCTTGTTCTTCCTTTTCCTGTTTGATGGCTGAAATGTCCTCTTCATAACAATGCGTGTTTTGAGCCTGCAAAAGTAGTCATTTATTTATAAAAACAATCGTTTTTGTAGAAAAAAATGACTCTTCAAAGTACTCCGAAATGGGAAATAACTGTACTTTGTTGCGGAAGGAACTCAGTTCCGATTCCAGATCACCCCCTTTAAGTGCAATCAGACCCCCACCTTGTTTACCCCGGGAAGCTTTCATCAGCGGCATGGTCCACTCGTAAAGTTTCGGGAAGGCGGTAACGGCTCTGCATACCACAAAATCGGCCCTCACATCAAGTGTTTCGGCCCTTTGATTCAGCGCCTTTATATTCTTAATTTCCAGCTTTGAAACAAGTTCCTCTCACCATTCTGATCTTTTTCCCAATGGAATCAACCAGAATGAAACTGCTTTCCGGGAAAAGAATGGCCAGGGGGATGCCGGGGAAACCTCCTCCCGTTCCCACATCAATCACCACTTGTCCGGGTTTAAATGAAAATTTTTTGGCAATGGCCAGGGAGTGCAGGATGTGACGCTCCTCCAATTGAGCTATGTCCTTCCTGGAAATGACGTTTACCTCCAGGTTAAGGTCGGGTAAAATTTCCAAAAGTTTCCGGAACTGCCTCTCCTGAACGGCATCAAGCCCCGGAAAGTATTTTCGAATAAGGTCCATGGATTATGGCTTCTCTGCGGAACGGCTGAGGATATTTAAAAGTAACTCCCGTGCCCTGAATAGCTGTGCTTTTACGGTGCCAATGGGAATGTCGAGTTCAGTTGCAATCTCATCGTAGGAGTATTCCTTGAAATAACGAAGCTCAACCAATTGCCGGTAGCGAGGTTTCAGTTTTGAAACAACGTTACGCATGTGCTTGACCTTCTGCTTGTTGATCATTGTCAGCTCAGGGTCGAGGGTATCTGCCTGGATCATTGAGGAAGGTATCAGGGAGTCCTCACCGTCTATGGTCTGATCAAGAGAGACATGACTTGCCCTTTTTTTCCGGATGAAGTCGATACAATTATTGGTTGCGATTTTGAAAAGCCAGGTTGAGAAAGCATAGTTAGGTGTATACTGATCGATATTTTTAAAAGCTTTCCCGAAGGCTTCTATGGTCAGGTCCTCAGCATCAATTGGACTATTCACCATTTTCAAAAGCATGAAGTAGATGGCATCCCTGTAACGTCCAAGAAGCTCGCCATAGGCAAGCTGGTCCCCTTTCCTGGCTTTTTCCACCAGTTCCATATCCTGCTGGGCTTTCAGCGAAAGATTGGGATTTAACTCCATGACTGACTTTTTGTATTAAATAAGTTACTAATCCAGATGGCTCCAAGGATGAGCGGCAAGACCAAATCAAGAAGCAGCGAAGGTAGCAATAAATACTTTTCCTTCAAACGCATCATTCCCAATTTGAAAATGCTCATCCTGATGACCAGAAACAGACCGAAAATGATAGTGAGAGGCCAGAGCCAGGATGATATCAGCAAGAGGGTAATGAAGGATGCATAAAGGAGCATGCGGCTTAAAATCTCCAGCCCAAGTCTGAACCTGGTTCCTCTGTTGTATAAATTGCCGGCAACAAGGTGTCGCTTTTTTTGCCTGATCCATGCACCAAAACCCTTCTTGGGTATGGAGATCGTAAAACTTTCCGACCCGATTTCAACGGAAGTGTTATTCTTGGTGGCATGCTGGTTCACAAAAAGATCATCGTCGCCAGAGGCAATGTGATAATGTCCGGCAAAGCCCTTGTTTTTGAAAAACAGGTCTTTTCGGTAACCAAGATTCCTTCCTACACCCATATATGGTCTTCCTTTTATTGCAAAGGAGAGGTATTGAATGGCAGTAAAAACTGTTTCGTAGCGGATAAGTATATTGAGCAGCCCTTTTTGCCTTTCATAGCTCCCATAACCCAGTACAATTTCATTTTCTTTCCCCAGGTTTCGTGCCATGGAAACCAGCCACTCTTTGCTGGCAGGGTAACAATCTGCATCGGTGAGCAAGACATGGTCAAAGAGGGCCGATTTTAAACCCACCGTAAGCGCCAACTTTTTGCCGTGTATGAATTTTTCATTTAAGGGAATGTTGGTGTAGCGCAGTTTATCGAATCGTACCTTCATCTCCGAGAGTAACTCCTCGGTATGATCGGTGGAGCAATCATTGACCACCACCACCTCATATTTGGGATAGTTCTGCTCGAGAATCAGCGGGAGGAAACGCTCCAGGTTTTTTGCTTCATTTCGGGCGCAAATAACAACAGAGATTCCTTTGCTGCTACCCCCCTGCTTTCCCTGCTTGAAAAGTGGCAAGCGCAGGTAAATGCCCAGGTAATAGAAGCACTGTACCAGGAAGGTGGTAAAAAACAATGTCAGCAGGATCCATTCCAGTATCCCGGTGCTTTCAAACAATATCCTAAAATCCATGCCCTGCAAATTTAAGTGGCCCGGGCCGAAAAGAAAAAGTTGATTTTCAACAATTGCTTATCTTTGCGCATTATTTATACAATGGAGTTTAAATTATTACATAGCGATCCAGGTAGCAAAGCACGGGCTGGCATCCTGAAAACAGATCATTCTGAGATCCAAACCCCTGTATTTATGCCGGTTGGCACAGCTGGTAGCGTAAAAGGAGTACATCAGAGGGAGTTGTCGGAGGAGGTAAATGCCCCCATTATCCTTGGAAATACTTATCATCTCTACCTTCGTCCCGGTCTTGATGTTCTTAAAAGCGCTGGCGGACTGCACCGCTTTATGAACTGGGACCGGTCCATCCTGACCGACAGTGGGGGATACCAGGTTTTTTCGCTGGCGGCAAACCGGAAGCTGAAAGAGGAGGGAGCCTGGTTTCGTTCTCACATTGATGGTTCCAAGCACCTTTTTACACCCGAGTCGGTTGTGGACATTCAACGGATCATCGGATCCGATATTATGATGGCATTTGATGAATGCACTCCGTGGCCCTGCGATTTGAAATATGCGAAAACTTCGCTGGGGCTTACTCACCGGTGGCTTGAAAGGGGCTTGAAACACTTTCGAGAAACAGAGCCTTTGTACGGGCATGGTCAGGCATTCTTTCCCATTGTACAAGGAAGTGTTTTCCCTGAGCTTAGGAAGGAATCGGCCCACTTTATTGCTGAACAGGGCGCAGTGGGAAATGCCATTGGCGGACTTTCCGTGGGGGAACCAGCTGAAGATATGTACGCCATGTTAGAGGTGGTTAATTCAATTCTTCCCGAAGACCGACCCCGTTATCTGATGGGGGTGGGTACCCCGGTGAATATCCTCGAAGCGATTGCCCTGGGTGTTGATATGTTTGACTGTGTTATGCCCACCCGAAACGGAAGGAACGGAATGTTGTTCACGTCAAAAGGGATCGTCAATATCAGGAACAGGAAGTGGATGGAGGACCATTCGCCCGTGGATTCTGATGGACACTGTTTTGTAGACACACAATATTCCAGAGCCTATCTGCGTCATTTAATTATCTCAGGCGAAATGCTTGGAGCACAAATTGCAAGTATACATAATCTTTCATTTTACCTCTGGTTGGTCCGGAGGGCTTTTGATGAGATTAAAAACGGTACCTTCAGCACATGGAAAGAAAAGATGATTCCAGCCTTAAGTACAAGATTATAAGAAAGCTGGGTTTGAAGATTCTGGATCTTTACATCATTCAGAAGTTTCTGAGTACCTTCTTTTTATCAATAGTGTTGATCCTTTCGATTGTTGTGATTTTCGACCTTTCTGAAAAAATCGATGATTTTATTGAAAGCGGGGCGGGACTTCATGAGATCATTTTCGACTATTATTTAAATTTTGTTCCCTATTTCGGTGTATTGTTCAGCTCGCTGTTTGCTTTTATTGCGGTGATCTATTTTACATCCAGGATGGCCTACAATACAGAGATCATTGCCATTCTCAACAGCGGGATGAGCTTCAGGCGCTTCCTTGTACCCTACATGATATCGGCAACCTTCATCGCAGCCATTACTTTTTACCTGAGCGACCAGGTGATTCCAGGGGCCAACAAGGTGAAGCTGGATTTTGAGGAGAAGTATGTGCGAAAGGCACCTATTAAATTTAAAACCAAAGATTTCCACAGACAGATTGAACCAGGAATCTACATTTATCTCCAGAACTACAGCAATGTATCGAAGGTGGGCTACAATTTTACCATTGAAAAATTCGAGGATGGTGAACTGGTGTCTAAAATGTTTGCGGATCAGATCAGGTGGGACACGGCTGTGAATAAATGGGAAGCGAGGCGCTACTACATTCGTACCATAAACGGTCTCACCGAAACCCTCGAAGAGGGAAAGGTTATTGATACTACCCTGGCCATTCACCCCGACGATTTTAAGATGCGACTGACCATTGTTGAAACCATGAGTCTGAAGGAGCTGGATGACTTTATTGACAAGCAGCTCATGCAGGGAGAAACAAATATTACCGCCTACCAGATTGAACGTCAAAATCGCATTGCCTTCCCCTTCTCCCTGTTTATACTTACACTGATAGGAGTGGCAGTATCGTCCCGGAAAATGAGGGGAGGGATTGGCTTGCAAATTGCCATTGGTGTGGTAATCAGCTTCTCCTATATCCTCTTCACACAGTTTTCAAAACAGTTTGCCATTGGGGGATTGCTACCCGTAATGGCTGCTGTTTGGCTACCCAATATTGTTTTTATATTGGTGGCTGTTTA
This sequence comes from uncultured Bacteroidota bacterium, assembly GCA_963716765.1. Lineage (GTDB taxonomy): Bacteria > Bacteroidota > Bacteroidia > Bacteroidales. Next base: position 51,094 of record CAVQUO010000018.1, read on the forward strand.
CCTGTTCAGGTTGGCTCCCCGCTAGCAAATATTCTATAACAGTTTTTTAAGCCTTCAGTTTTTCGTAAGATTGTACCGCTTAAATCAACAACACTCAAAAATGGCCTCTACTAAAAAGGTTCAGGAATTAATAAAAAGACGTGAGGAAGTTCTCCAGGGAGGTGGCGAAAAGGCCATCCAGAAGCAGGTTGCCATGGGTAAAATGACAGCCAGGGAGCGGATATTAAAACTGCTTGATGAGGGTTCCTTTAATGAATATGATCTCTTTGTGGAGCATGAAGCGCGGGATTTTGGGATGGAACAGAAGATACTTACATGGTGATGGCGTGATTACCGGAACAGGAACCATTGGAGGAAGACCGGTTTGTATTTTTGCACAGGATTTTACAGTAGCAGGAGGTTCCCTGGGAAGTATGCATGCCAGGAAGATCACTAAGATCATGGACCATTCGCTGAAAATGCGCATGCCCCTGATCGGGATCAATGATTCGGGTGGAGCCCGGATCCAGGAGGGGGTCAATTCCCTGGCCGGCTATGGCGAGATTTTCTTCCGAAATACTCTTGCTTCCGGGGTAATTCCTCAGATCTCGGTAATCCTTGGTCCCTGTGCCGGAGGAGCTGTCTATTCTCCTGCACTTACTGACTTTGTTTTTGTGGTGGACAACATCTCCAAGATGTTTATTACAGGTCCGGAAGTGATCAAGACTGTTTTGGGAGAAGATATCACCATGGAGGAGCTGGGCGGTGCCAGGGTTCACAGTGAAATTACAGGGAACGCCCACTTCTTTTCAGAAACCGAGGATGACTGTTTTAATCAGATCAAATCCTTACTCTCCTATCTTCCATGGTCCAATACTGATGTTCCCAAACAGAAGGAGGTAAAGGAACCTCTGGAAAGTTATAATATTTCGGATATTGTTCCATCCGACAAAAGGCAACCCTATGACATCCGCAATGTGATCAGGTCCGTAACCGATGGTTCTGATTTCTTTGAGATTCAGGAAAGCTGGGCTGCAAATATGGTGATTGGTTTTGGAACCATGAATGGACGTACGGTTGGTTTTGTAGCCAACCAGCCACTGGTTCTTGCAGGTGTACTGGATGTGGATTCTTCCTGTAAGGCAGGCAGGTTTATTCGCTACTGCGATGCTTTTAATATCCCCATTGTCACCTTTGTGGACCTGCCCGGCTACCTTCCCGGAGTGGACCAGGAGCATGCTGGTGTAATCAGGCACGGGGCCAAGGTGTTGTATGCTTACAGCGAAGCAACGGTTCCCAAGATCACCCTGATTCTGCGTAAAGCTTATGGAGGAGGATATATCGCCATGAACTCCAGGCATCTGAGGGCCGACTTTGTATTTGCCTGGCCCGATGCAGAGGTGGCGGTGATGGGTCCGGAGGGAGCTGCCAATATCATTTTCAGAAAGGAGATTGCAACAGCTGAGGATCCGGATGACATGAGGGCACAGAAGGTTAAGGAATATAAGGAGAAATTTGCAAATCCCTACGTGGCAGCCGCCAAAGGGTATATCGATTCGGTTATCGAACCCGACGAAACCAGGAAGTCACTCTTACATGCCCTTGAGGTTTCAGGGGAGAAGAGTGTGGGTATGCCAGCCAAGAAACACGGGATTCCACCATTTTAGCAAGCACATATGAGCAAGCAAGATAAATGCAAAGCAAGTAATAGCTATTCCTGAACCTCCCATGGAGGAGCTGGAGATTGGAGGTGCCGTTTATACCACCCGCCTTACTACCAAAGTTCAAGAACCGGAAACAATGGGCAACGTCCTGACAAGCGGAAGGTGCTGGCAGTGATTCCGGGAACCATTCAGAAAGATGATGGTTTAGGAGGGTGATCGGGTAGCAGCCGGTGAACTCCATGTTAATCCTTGAAGCCATGAAGATGCGTAATGAGGTGCAAGGCCACCCATGGCAGGGGTTATCAAAAAGATCAATGTTAAAGAGGGTGAACATGGTTCCAAAATTTCACCTCCTCCTGGAATTTGAATAACTCAGGCTTTCCCTTCCCAGATCACATAGCTCGGAGATTGATTCCGGCAGGTCGGGTCGTTCAGTGAAAAATACCGTACAAGGAGGACCCACTGCCACTGAGTGATGCATAGAGCGCTCCGGCATTGTATAAGATACTGTCTTAAGAGTGGCCAGTTCGGGATATTTTTCAAAGATCCCTGGTTCGAAATCATTGACCACATTTTCCTTCCATTATCGAATGGGAGTCGCCAAGCAGTTGTTTCAGATGGTGCTCGGGCATCACAGGTTTTACACCTGCATAGGCCTCCGCAGTGGAGATGTGAATTTCGGGGAAGAGGAGTACAAGCCAGAGTCCTTCCAGATGAACTGAAGAAGGACTGAGCATTTCTCCCCGGCCCTCCATCATCATTGTTTGGTCATAAAGGAAGAAGGGACAATCGCTTCCCAGGCTGCGCAGCCATTTCATGAAGTTTCTCAGGGGGAAGTGGATCGGGGGTGATTTGATTCAGGCCCTTCAGAATTTGGGTGGCATTTGATGACCCTCCTCCCAACCCTGCCCCAATGGGGATTTGTTTGTGAAGGTGAATTTCAAGCGGGGGGAGCGCTCTTTCGGAAGTGAAAATTTCATGGGCTTTTTCACAAAGATTTTTTCCGGATCCTTCATTTACAGGGATGCCTGATTGGCTGAATGACAGGGGCTTTTTGTCCGGGCCTGCTTCTCTGATTTCAAGGATATCACATAGCCCAACCGGATACATGAGGGATTGGAGGTTGTGAAATCCATCCGGGCGGCGCTGAATGATTTGGAGGCCTATATTTATCTTGGCGGGTGAGAAGAGTATCATGGCGCATAAAGATAGGTGCATTTTTCAACATTTGTTAATTAAAACTTTCTGTGAGTGTTTATAAGTGCGGAGGCGATTTAACCTGTTTAGCCTCTTTGCTTTGTTACCTTTATGACCCCGAAACGCAAAAAATCCATATGGCAAAACAGTATACCCCTTCCCCCAAAAAGAAGAATCCGGCTATTGCCCTTGATTATGGAAAAATTCCTCCCCAGGCTCTGGATCTTGAGGAGGCTGTGCTTGGAGCGATCATGCTTGAGAAGGATGCCATTCTTATCGGTTCTGGATATCCTGGAGCCTGGCAGCTTTTATAAGGAGGCACATCAGCAGATATATTCGGCTGCTCAGCTGCTTTCTCACGCAGGAGAAACCCATCGACCTGCTGACGATGACCGAAGAACTTCGCCGGCAGGAGAAACTGGAAGCAGTGGGAGGCGCGGTATATATTGCCCAGCTTACCTCCAGGGTTGGTTCTGCGGCTCACCTTGAGTATCATGCCAGGATCGTGGCCCAGAAGTATATTCAGCGTGAATTGATCAGGGTTTCATCGGATATACAGGAAGAGCCTTTGATGAGAGCACGCGACGTGGATGATCTGCTGGATTACTCAGAGAGGGAATTACTGAATATTGCCGAGGGTCACATCAAGAAGGAGACGGTTAAAATCAACAGCCTGCTGAAAACTGCCATTGAACAGATTGAAGAAGCCGGAAAGCGTGATGATAGTCTGAGCGGGGTTCCGTCGGGTTTTACCCGGCTCGACAGGCTTACCTCGGGATGGCAGAGGTCTGACCTTATCATTATAGCAGCCAGGCCCTCCATGGGTAAAACCGCTTTTGTTCTATCCATGGCCAGGAATATGGCGGTGGATCACAATCGCCCTGTGGCCTTTTTTTCCCTTGAGATGTCCTCCATCCAGCTGGTAAATCGTCTGATCATTGGTGAGACCCAGTTGCCTTCTGATAAGATCCGGACCGGGCAGACTGGAGAATTACGAGTGGGAGCAACTGGAATATAAGATAAAGGACCTGGAAAAGGCTCCCATCTATGTGGATGATACCCCGGCCATTTCCATTTTTGAATTCAGGGCAAAGGCCAGGCGATTGAAGCAAAAATATGATATCCAGGCATGTGGTGATCGATTACCTGCAGCTGATGACCGGTTCCAAGGATTCGGGAAGCAGGGAACAGGAGGTAAGTAATATATCAAGGTCCCTTAAAGAGTGTGGCAAAGGAGCTGGATATCCCCATCATTGCTCTTTCCCAGCTGAACAGAAGTGTGGAAATGCGATCGGGAAACAAGCGCCCCCAGCTCTCCGACCTTCGTGAATCCGGTGCCATTGAGCAGGATGCCGACCTGGTTATTTTTATTCACAGGCCCGAATATTATGGCATTGATGTTGATGAGGATGGAAATTCGCTCAAAGGGAGTGGCTGAGATCATTGTGGCCAAGCACCGTAATGGCGCCACAGGACGACGTTCAGCTGAAATTTGTCAGGGAGTTTGCCAAGTTCGTGGATCTGGACGACACCCTTGCGATGGTTGAGGAAGATGAGAACGGGAATTCCCAGGCCACCTTTACCTCAAAAATGAACCTTGAACATGAGCGCCTCGCCAACGACGATATCCGCCACAACAGCGGTTTCGATCCGCCGCCTTTTTAACATCACAAAGATTCATTACCCACACAAAGGGATGCTTAATCGTAAGGTGCTTAATTACTCCGTAAATAATGCCAGCTTACTTCCCAAGCATCCCTTTGTGTTATAAGTAATATTTTTAGTGACTAAAAAATGGCGATGCAGATAGAAAGGTCTGAAATGGTGGGGAAATAGAAGAGGCCGCCTCGTTTGCTTGAGACGACCTCCTGAGATATGGTAGGGGAAATAGTTGCAGAGCCAGGTGCGATCTTCTTACCAGTTTGAGCTTGTCATCCATTTCTCCACCAGGATGATCTCTTCCGTTTCAAATGGAGTAGACATCCAATCCTCAAGACTCAGCTCGTCCTGCAGCTCATCGCTTTCAAAAGGATCGCTCATCCAGGCTTCCAGGGTAAGCGCATCTTCGAAGAAGGCCTCATCAAAGGGGGCAGACATCCATGATTCGATTAAGGGTTCATTCTCGTAAGAAATATCTGCAAAATCGGAATAATAGGTTTGAGAGATGACGGGGAAGTCAGCCTCATCTGTGCACCTATGACTGATCCGCTCACTGATATTAGATGCCCAGGTTTCAATCCGGTTCATTTCGTGAGAGTATTTTACAGTAAGAAAAAGGCCTTTTTTTGCCTGTGCAAATGTGGAGGCGGTCACCAGGACCAGTACTGCGACGATTAATGTTTTTGTAGTTTTCATGGCTCTTGCGTTTTTAGTTAAATGCTTTGACTAAACATTTACACAAGGCGTGCCAAATTTTTTAACGTGCAGTGTATCAAATTAATACAATGATATTCGAGTCATGTAAAGGATCATTAATTTTGAACGGTAGCGTAACAGGAGCGTTCGAAAACGCACAAGGTGTGGGATTTAAAGTCGACCCTCTTAACATAAAGCCATTTTTCTGCGTTCTAATGCATCCTTTTTCCCTGAGGATTGTCTTTGTGATAGAAAGAGTTCAGGAATTATATAAAATGCTAAAAGATGAATAAGATATTAATGAGTGGAGTTCTGCTCTCGGTTCTTGTGATAACGGGGTGTTCCTATGGTGGAGGGTGCGTTCAGGGATACGGTGCGGTTACCAATGAGTTTCGCGATATGGTCGATTTTACCGGTGTGAGTTTTGCGGATGATTTTGAAGTGAGGGTAAGTAAAAGTACTGACTTTGAAGTGGAGGTTCAGGCACAGGAGAATTTGCATCAGATGATCGAAATTTATGTGTCGGGATCCACGCTTGTAGTGAAGACCAAGAACAATTCGTGTATCAGCTCTATTGCGCCCATCATTGTATATGTTTCTCTGCCCTACCTTGAAGAAATCAGGAACACCGGTTCCGGAAAACTGTCGGCCGACAGAGCCGAATCTGCAGAGTTTGAATGTTCCAATTCCGGATCGGGGCTAATCAGGATCGACTCGGTTTTTGCATCAACGGTTTCGCTGAAGAATTCTGGTTCAGGTGATCTTAATGTCACTGCTTCATACACCGATGAGATCGAAGTGATACAGACCGGATCGGGCATGGTTGATGCAGGTTTTATGTTTTCCCCTCTTGGGGTAAGTATTAATCATACCAGTTCAGGGAAAATTTATGCCACGGTTCTTGATGGTCTGGAAGTGGTTGCCAAGCTGACCGGTTCCGGAATTATCAACCTTTCTGGTGATGCTGAAACTGCGGATCTTGGACTAAGTTCCTCCGGAAAGATTGATGCTTTGGAAATGGAAGTTGCTGACGCCAAAGTGCAAAGCTCCGGGTCGGGGAAAGTATTTGTTTTTGCTACTGAAACCCTTGATGTCACCATTACCGGTTCGGGAGATGTGTATTACAGGGGGAACCCTCTGGTCAGTGCAAGGGTAACAGGATCGGGAAGCGTCAGACCATACTAGGCATGTCAGAGCTTAGGAGGAGGATATTTCCCCGGTTTCGAATCCGGCCACTACTATAACAATCTCGCCTTTAACCGTTTTTGCACCGAAATGCTCAGCGAGTTCCTGCAGTGTGCCTCTTGCATTCTCTTCGTGTAGTTTTGAAATCTCTCGTGAGACGGAAGCTTTTCTTTCTGACCCGAAATATTCAGCCATCTGTTTCAGGGTTTTCTCAAGCCGGTATGGTGATTCATAAAAAACCATGGTTCTTATTTCCGAAGCGAGAAGTGTGAAGCGTTTATTTCTCCCCTTCTTGGGAGGAAGGAATCCTTCGAAGACAAAGCGGTCGCAGGGAAGTCCCGAATTTACAAGGGCTGGTACAAAGGCTGTCGGACCCGGAAGGGTCTCAACCAGGATGCCTTTTTCTATACATGCTCTCACAAGCAGGAAGCCGGGATCTGAGATGCCCGGGGTTCCAGCATCCGTAACCATGGCCATCGTGGTGCCCGAGGCCAATTGAGAGGTCAACGATTCAAGTGTGCCGTGTTCGTTGAATTTGTGATGGGACCGTAAGGGTTTTGATATCTCAAAATGCCTGAGCAGAAGGCCGGTTTTTCGTGTATCCTCTGCCAGGATCAGGTCAACCTCTTTTAATACTTCCAGTGCCCTTAGTGTAATATCTCCAAGATTTCCTACCGGGGTTGGTACCAGGGTGAGTTTCGACATCTCAGGAAAGGCTATATTTCCTTTTCACCAGTCGGCTCAGGATGGCCACACCCTCATGGTCAGGGGTTTTCTCAAATTGAATGGAAAGTCGCTCATTGGCAACCTTTATATTTTCAGCATTATCAAGATCCTTGATAAGATTTCCAAAACCGTCCGAATCACCGTCAAATAATTCGCGAATAATCAGGAATCTGTCGTTGATTCCTATGTTTCTTCCAATATTGTCAATGGGTGTCATTTTTGATTCCACAAAACCCTCTCGTTTGCCAGCCAGGTTTTCGTTGACGCTTGATTGGGCCAGGAATTTGTCGGCAAGGATGCCGGAATCATTGTGAGCCTGTTGTGTTTTCTGCTGGGGGGGAGGGGTTTCTGCTACTGCTTCAGGCTCCGGCTTCACCGGAGGAGCTTCAGCCACTACTTCAGTCACAGCTTCGGCTACTGCTTCAGGCTCCGGCTTCACTGGAGGAGCTTCAGCCACTACTTCAGCCACTGTTTGTGGCCTGGGCTCTATTTGTGGTGCTTCCTCTGGCTCCTGTGGCTCCGGAGTTGGGGGTGCAACCGTTTCCGCAGTTTTCCTGTAGAGTTGTCCCGGGATGGTGGTGTCAGTTCGGATTACGCTCAGAATATCATAAACATTTCTTAGTTTGGAAAGCGCGAGATCCAGTTCAAGGGTTGAACCCTCGGGAGAATTTTGGAGGTTCTCCACCAACTTTCCTATATCTTGTATATCTTTAGTGAGTATTTCTAAGGTGTATTTTATCTCCATGACAAACAGGTATTATTATTCTATAGACTCTTACAAAACTAACGATAATCTTCATACAATAGTGTATCATGTTTCTTGAAAACAGGGTAGATAAATCGCGAGGACAGGGATGGATTGAAGTAATCGCAGGATCTATGTTTTCAGGGAAGACCGAAGAGCTCATCAGGCGGCTGAAACGGGCGAAGATTGCAAAGCAAAAGGTTGAGATCTTCAAACCCCGCATAGAGGTAAGGTATTCGGTGGAAGAGGTTGTATCCCATGATGATAATTCCATTCACAGCACCCCTGTTGATTCGGCCACCAATATTCTTCTGCTGGCCAGTGATGTGGAGGTGGTGGGAATTGATGAGGCCCAGTTTTTCGACGATGGGCTGGTGAATGTTTGCAATCAGCTTGCAGATGCAGGTATCAGGGTTATTGTGGCCGGTCTGGATATGGACTACCGTGGAAAGCCCTTCGGTCCCATGCCCAAGTTACTTTCCATTGCCGAATACGTGACCAAGGTCCATGCCATCTGTGTCAGGTGTGGTTCCCTGGCAAATTATACCCATCGTTTGTCGGAGGATGATAAACTGATAGTGCTCGGCGAGACTGATATTTATGAGCCCCTTTGCCGGGTGTGTTTTATAAGGCCAAATCAAGGACTTAACGACTATGGAAACTGCCTGGACACTTAAAGAGATCTGCCGGATTGTGAATGGTTCCCTGTATGGTGAAGAGGGCCTTTTTATTTCATCCATTGGTATAGACAGCAGAAATATGCTTCCCTCATCCGAATCAATGTTCGTGGCCCTGCAGGGGAGAGCGGCACGACGGTCATCACTTACATTGAACAACTGTATAAGCAGGGTGTCAGGACTTTTCTGGTTTCCGTTAGACCAGGATGTTGAAAACTTTCCGGGGGCAGGATTTTGTCTGGTGGAAGATACACTGGTGGGTTTGCAAAAGCTCGCAGCCGCCAGGAGGAAAGATTTTTCCGGACAGGTGGCAGCCATTACAGGTAGTAATGGCAAAACCATCGTCAAAGAGTGGATTTACCAGCTACTTGCACCCTCTTTCGATATTCATCGCAGTCCCAAAAGTTTCAACAGCCAGGTGGGTGTCCCGCTGTCAGTCCTGATGCTAGAGGACCATCATCAAATAGGCCTTTTTGAGGCCGGGATTTCTCTTCCTGGGGAGATGGAAAGACTTGAAAGGATTATCTCACCTGATGTGGGGGTATTTACAAACCTGGGTACGGCTCACCAGGAGAATTTTGAAAGCCTTGAGGAAAAACTGAAGGAAAAACTGTTTCTTGTTCAGACATTGCAGCAGAATCATATTCAGGGTGGATCAAAGGGGAGGACTTTTGTCTGTGGGTCCTTTCCTGGATGAGTTACCTGCAGAGAAGATCACCTGGAGCCTGGATGGGGAGGGCCTCTACAACTATGTTAGCACCGAAATAGGAGCGATCGGGAAGATGGATAGAAGCCCATACTCCAGGCAAAGGATGCAGATTCTGGTTGCCCTTCAGTGACGAGGCATCCATCGAAAATGCACTTCATGCCTTTACCTTTGCCCTGGTGGCTGGTTTGCCCGAACAGGTGGCAGCCGAGCGAATCGGAAGTCTTGAGCCGGTCTCCATGCGCATGGAGATTCTGCGGGGGATCAATGGATGCATGCTGATCAATGATGCATATAATTCGGATATTGGTGGACTCTCAGCTGCCCTTGATCTGGTGGATCAGCAGAAACAGTATGATAAAAAGATATCTGATCCTTTCGGATCTGTTTCAAAGCGGACTGGAGGAGGAGGAGTTGTACCGGGAGATAGCCACACTGGGTGAAAAAAGGGGAATCACATTTTTCGTGGGAATCGGACCGGCCATGATGCAGACAGCGAAAGCTCTTTCCTGCCAACAGCCTTTTTTACTCTGATACAGAGGAGTTCCTGAAAAGGATGGACCGGACACGGTTCCGTGATGCCATGGTACTGATCAAGGGCTCCAGAAAATTTGGATTTGAGAGGATAGCCGCCGAATTGCAATTAAAAAGTCACCAGACCTTGCTTGAGATCGACCTGGATGCCATGGTAAGCAATCTTAACCACTTCCGTTCGCTTTTAAAAGAAGATGTGAAAATTATGGTGATGGTAAAAGCCCTGTCTTATGGCAGTGGTAACATTGAGATTGCAAACATGCTGCAGTATCAGCAGGTGAATTACCTGGCTGTTGCCTTTATCGATGAGGGTATTGAGCTTCGTAAGTCGGGGATTCGGCTTCCCATTATGGTGCTGAATCCCGACCCATCCGGTTTCGGGCAAATGATCGACTTCAACCTGGAGCCTGAGATCTATAACCAGAGGGGACTTGAGGTGCTTGGGCGCATTCTAAATTACAGGGAGATTAAGCACTATCCGGTTCATATCAAGCTGGATACCGGTATGCACAGGCTTGGATTTCAGGAAGAAGAAATGGGAGAGCTTATTCCCCTTCTTAAAAAGGAGCAGTTCAGGGTATCTTCGGTTTTCTCTCACCTTGCAGCCAGCGATGAACCGGAGTAGGATGATTTCAGCCGGGAACAATTCAGACGCTTCGACCAGATTTCCGGGATGCTTGAAGAGGCTCTGAATTACGCTTTTGACCGGCATATTCTGAATTCGGCAGGTATTGAACGATTTCCGGAGGCACAGTACCAGATGGTCAGACTGGGGATTGGACTGCATGGAATAGGGTACCAATCCGGGCCTGGTTCCGGCAGGCTCTTACAGGAGCTCCATTTCCCAGGACGCTCATGTGAAGAAAGGGGAGACCATAGGTTATTCAAGGGCCGGAAAAGCCGATACAGATCTGATTGTGGCCACCATTCCGGTGGGATATGCCGATGGAATGGACCGAAGGCTTGGTAAGGGGAAGGGTATGGTATGGGTGGCAGGAACCCTGGCACCAACCATAGGTAATATTTGCATGGATATGCCATGATAGATGTGACAGGCCTGAATGTTGTTGAAGGGGATGAGGTTGAACTATTTGGAAAGAATCTGTCAGTGCAGGATGTAGCCCTGAGGGCGGGGACCATTCCCTATGAAATTCTTACCTCCATTCCCGAGCGGGTGAAAAGAGTATATTTGCAGGAGTAACTATGGAAGTCAGAATCTCAGCAGTTATTATCACCTTTAACGAGGAACGTAACATCGGAAGATGTCTTGAGTCACTGGTGGGTGTGGCCGATGAAATTGTCGTGGTGGACAGCTATTCGACCGATCGTACCGAGGAGATTTGTAAATCTTTCGATGCGAAGTTTATCAGGCATCGTTTTTTCGGACACATCGAACAGAAGAACTGGGCCATCCTTCAGGCATCCTCTCCCTATATCCTCTCCCTTGATGCCGATGAAACCCTTTCTGACGAGCTGAGAAAGTCGATTTTGCAGGTAAAGAAGGATTGGACCCATGATGGTTACAATTTTAACAGGCTTACCAATTACTGCGGAAAGTGGATCAGGCATACCAGCTGGTACCCTGCAAGGAAATTGCGCCTCTGGGACTCAAGAAAAGGTCATTGGGGAGGGTATAATCCCCATGACAGGTTCCTGCTGACTGAGAAAAGCAGCCGAACAATTTCTTTACGGCGATATCCTGCACTACTCTTACTATTCGGTATCGGAACACGTTGAACAGATCAACAAGTTTTCTACCATCATGGCGAGCACCTATTTCCATACGGGTAAACGCTTTTATATACACATGATTCTTTTGCATCCCCTGTGGCGATTCATCAAAGATTTTTTGGTGAGGGGTGGATTCAGAGATGGTTTTTATGGCTTTATTGTCAGTATTAATTCATCCTACGAGGTTTTTCTGAAGTATATTAAGCTCAGAAACTTATATACTGAACAGAGGCTGGTCCAAAGGCAAACCATTTGTCTTTTTAATTCGGAGCGTGCCTGGGGCGGGGGAGAAAAATGGCACGCGGATGTGGCATCCCACTTGCTTAAACGAGGTTTTAAGGTTTTGTTTATTTCTGCTCCCGGCGGTCCACTGGCAAAACGAATGAAGGAGATTGGTGTACCCGGGTACCATCAAAGAATCTCAAATCTAAGTTTTCTGAACCCCCTGAGGGTATTTCGATTGGCTCTTATATTCAGAAGAGAGGGCGTAAAATCATTGGTTACCAGCCTTCCAAGCGATATGAAAGTGGCCAGTAGTGCAGCCCAACTCGCCGGGGTCCCCAATATTATTTACCGAAGGGGAAGTGCAATTCCAATCAGGAACACCTTTATCAACCGCTATCTGCTACGAAAGGTTGTGACAAGAATCATAGCCAATTCAAAGGAGGTAAAAAGAACCGTCCTGGCCATTAACAGCAGGCTGGTTCCCGAGGAGAAGATAAGCATTGTATATAATGGTGTGAACCTCGACTGGTACAATTCGGGTGGCACTCCTCTGTATAAAGCCAGGGCGAAGGAAATTGTACTTGGAAGCGCAGGAAGGCTGTCAGAGGAAAAAGGACATCTGCATCTTTTGGACCTTATGAAAGTGCTGGATAAAAGCACTTACAAGTTTAAACTGTTGATTGCAGGACAGGGAAAATTACTGGATAATCTACAGAATAAAGGCCAGGGAATTGGGCATGGATAAACAGGTTGAGTTTCTTGGTTTTGTTTCGGATATGCCCTCTTTCTTTAATTCAATTGATATTTTTCTTCTTCCGTCGCGATATGAGGGATTCAGTAATGTAGTTATTGAGGCCATGGCCAGTGCGAAACCAGTCATTTCCTTTGATGTGGGCTCGACCCGGGAAATCATTGACCACCGAATCACGGGCTTTATTGGCAAGGTAAATAGCGTTGATGAGATGGCCCGTTGGATACTTGAGCTGGCAGCAGATGAATCAATGCGAAATGAGATGGGGCTGAAGGCCAGGGAACGGATTGAGTCTGCCTTCTCCTTTGAAAAAGGCCTTGAAGAGGTTATTACTTTGCTTAATTAGGGAATAGGAACTCAGGCTTCGTCCTTTGCTTTGTCGGAGTCTTTGTCTGCAAGATATCGATCATAGGAATGTTTCCACCTGCGATGGGACCAGAGCCAGTATTCAGGTGCTTCCCTGATCAGGTCTTCCAGGATCCTCACATGTGCATCGGTAATGGCAAAGGGTTCAAGTTTTTTTGGTTCCGTACATATCAGTTCAAACTCCACCTCATATCTTCCCCTTGTTTTTTTCCTGATTTTAATAAAGACTACTGCAGCATCCAGTTTTTTGGCCAGTTTCTCGGTACCCAGGTAAACAGGAGTATCTTGTCCAAGGAATTTGGTCCAATACTGGATCTGTTGGTAGACGGGTCGTTGATCACCCAGGAAAAGCGTAAGGATGGGTTCTTTCCGCCTTTTATAATCCATTAATACCCTGGCAATTTTCTCCATGGGGACAACCTGACCGCCGAAGGTGCTCCTGTTGCCTTGAACCATACGGTCAAAATACTTGTTCTTCAGCGGTTTATATATTCCAATAAAGGGGTAGTTTGAAGCCAGTTAAATGGTTGACAGATATTCCCAGTTCCCATAATGCCCCAGAACGGCCATGACCTGTTTGCCCGTGCTGTAAATTTCATCCAGCAATTCAGGATTTTTGTAGGTTATTTTTTTCAGAGCCTTCTCCTTTGAGTAGAAATGGGAGACAGCCGATTCCAGGAAGAGATCAGAGAGGTGGCGATAAAATTTCTTTGCAGTTCGCCGGATTTCTTTCTGATCGTATTCCGGAAACGCTCTCCGGAGGTTGTCAAATACTACTTTTTTCCTGTAAGCTGCCACATGATACATGAGCAGATATAAGAAAGTCGGAGAGAAGGAAAAGAATGCGTTCCGGCAAGAGGTGGAGCAGCCATACCAAGCTGTAGGTAAGGATATAGCCAAGCCAATTCATCACTTATCCCAGATCGCTGATGCGTTCCAGTTTGTGCAGATCCAGGATGCGGATTTTTCTACCGTCAATGGAGATTACACCCTCCTGGGCAAAGGTTGAGAGTGTGCGGATGGCGTTTGAAGTGGTCATGTTGGATAGATTGGCCACATCCTCTCGTGAAAGATAGATTTTGATTGTTTTTCCATCATCCTCATATCCGTAAGTGTTCTTCAAAAAGATAAGTGACTCGGCCAGACGACCCCGGATATGCTTTTGGGTCAGAGTAACAGTCCTGTCGTGTGAGAAACCGAGTTCTGAAGCAAAGGACAGCGATAATGCTCATACTTAGTTCGGCATTGCTTCTTATGACACGGTATACACTCTCCTTATCGACAATGCAGGAGACGCAATCTTCAATGGCCACAGCCGTGGCTGTGTGATTTTCTTCTGCAAACAGCGCCCTGTAACCAATAAATCCAACAGGCTTGGCCATCCTGACGATTTGTTCACTTCCTCCGACACCCTCCTTAAATATTTTCACTTTCCCTTCCGCCAGAATCATCAGTCCCATGGGTTTGTCACCCTCCTTGAAAATGATTTCTCCTTTTTTGTAAAATGCGCAGGTGTAATTTTGCTTGAGGAATTCCTTTTCTTTGGGAGTAAGCACTGTAAATACAGATTTCGGATTGTCTATGCAATCATCTGCATTGTAGTTCCTTTCCTGCATTATAGTTTAGTTGTTTTACGTAAAATGTTGAATAACACACAAAATTAGAAAAAATTATCAATCCCCAAGCCTCATTCGCTAACCATACCTTGCCACCAGTGGAAGACGCCTCCCGACACCAAATGCTTTTGAGGAGATTCTAAGGATGGGAGGTGTCTGGTAGCGCTTGTATTCATTCTGGTCAACCATTTTAATAATCCTGCGTATCAGCTTGATGTCAAGACCCGATTCTTCCATTCTGCTTGGGGATTGCTGTTTTTCAATGTATAACTCAAGTATATGGTCCAGGATGTCGTAAGGGGGTAGAGAGTCGGAGTCCTTCTGATCGGGTCGTAGTTCGGCCGATGGAGGTTTAGTGATGATATTTTCAGGAATCACCTCTTTTTCATTATTCAGATGCCTTGCCAGGTCATAAACATCGGTTTTGTATACATCACCCAGCACTGAAAGTCCCCCGCTCATATCTCCATAGAGTGTCCCATAACCCACGGCCGTTTCACTTTTGTTGCTGGTATTTAAAAGGATATTTCCGAATTTGTTGGAAAGGGCCATGAGCAGGGTGCCCCTGATCCTGGCCTGGATATTCTCTTCGGTAAGATCTTCGGGCTGTCCCAGTGAAGAGCTTCTGGAGTGATTCCCTGTATTCATTAAAAAGGGCTTCGATGGGAATAATATCGTAGGCCACACCAAGATTTTCAGCCAGTTTTATGGAGTCATTCACACTGTGATCCGATGAATACTGCGATGGGAGCAGAAGTACATGCATATTCTCCGGTCCAAGTGCTTCGGCAGCCAGCACAAGGGTCACTGCCGAATCGATACCTCCGGAAAGTCCCAGGGTAGCACTTTTAAAACCCATTTTCCCAAAATAATCTTTGATCCCCAGTACCAGCGCTCCATGAATCATTTCCATTCGATTGGGGATCTTCGCCGATGGCCGAGTCAGGATTTGACTCCACCAGATCCGCCAGATCCACCACTTCAAAATCTTCGTGAAAGAAGGTAAGTCTGCTCACTACCTGGCCTGAGGAAGAGATGGCCATGGAGCCGCCTTCGAAGATGAGCTCTGTCTGTGCTCCGACCTGGTTACAGTAGAGTAGCGGGAGGGAATGCCGGGCTGCCTTCCCGGTGAAAATGGATTGTTTTACTTCCATCTTCCGGTGTGAAAAGGGCGATGCTGCAAGGTTGATGATGGCATCGGGTTTAAATTTCATCAATTCGTCAAGCGGACTGGTGGTGTAGAGCCGGCTTCTGGAGAATTCGCTCTCAAATGGCTGTTCATCCCACAGATCTTCACAAATGGTAACAGCCAGTTTTTTCCCTTTAAATTCAAGGACATTAAATTCTCTGTTGGGCTCAAAGTACCTGTATTCGTCAAAGATATCATAGGTGGGAAGGAGGGTTTTCCTGAACACCTGCTTTATTTCCCCACCCAGCAGGAAAAAGACGCTATTATAAAGTAATTTCCCGCTTTTTTCAGAATTATATTCGGGTCCTCCTATCAAAACGCCTGTTTCCGGGTCTATGGTCTTGGCCAGCTGGTCAATGGATTGAAGGCTATTGGCTATAAATTCCTTTCGTTCCAGCAGGTCGAGTGGCGGATAACCACAGATGGAGAGTTCAGAGAACAAAACCAGATCTGCTCCTTCCCGGGTGGCTCGGCTGTACGGCCCTGTTGATATTTGAACAGGTTACCCTCGAAGTCGCCTATCAGGTAGTTTAGCTGAGCAAGTGCAATTTTCATGAGCGATCAGAAAAGAAGTCCAAGGTGAATGGAAATGGCATTCGGACTGAGATTTGCGCCGTCGTTTTCGCGTTACATTGGTTAAGTCCGGAGGTCCACCTGACCCCTCCGATGGCCGCCGTATTTCCTCCCAGACGGTATTCAAACCCGGCCTCCACATGGTAACCCAGGCCGAATGTTGTGATGCTTTCCTTTATATACTCTTTGTCAAAAGATTCCGTCTTCAGATGCTAATATGTGCGTTAATGTTGAACATGGGATTAAATCCAAGCTGCAGGAAAAAGGTGCCGTATCCCAGCTCCTCGGTCTTCAGTTTCAGTCCCAGGGGTATGTCCAGGTACTGAAGGTTCATCTTAACACTCTGACCTGGATCGATGATAATAGACTGATTGTCAGTTGAATAGGTGGTGGCAGTACTCTCCATAAAGGAGATTCCCTCCCAGGTTGTTGATTCCGAAGCCCAGTACAAAGGCGTAGTTTTCCTGGAAAAAGTAGTCCATCTGAAGCCCTGCCTGAATATGAAAGATGGATCCGTTGGGATCAATCTTATCATGGTCGGTCGATTTGAGCCAGGCAAATTGAGGGTCGACTTGCACATTAAAACGGATTTTACCCTGCCCTTGTATGGCCTGGAAAGAGCTAAAGAAGGCAATGATCATAAATATGCGGCTAATCCATTTCATATTTTCTAATTTTGTAAGCAGAATCAAGATTTCAAATTTACATATAATGATGAGACCTGTTCATTGGATGCCTGCTTTTTCTGTTGGGATTTTTCCTTTTGCTGACCGGCTGCGGAAGGAACCCTCTGGATGTGGATGTGTCAGGGATAAAAGCAGATCTCCAGGTGGAACGTTTTGATATCAGGCTATTCGGGATTCCTTCCTGACTTCACCTCGAAAGCGCCATTGGATCCATCTATTCGGATTATGGTGATTTCTTCGATGTTTTTAATGTATATGTGATCAATATCGGGAGCGCATCTGAGAAGCGATATCCCTCCTACCTTTCCATGTTTATCAATGACCCTCTCAACAGGGAGGTCTTTGAGTATACCAGCAAGATATTCGGTGATATGGATGACATCAATGCCCAGCTCAGCGACGGATTCAGGCACTATCTCTATCATTATCCGGATTCGACCCTGCCCAGGGTTGTGGCATATGTGAGCAGGTTCAACCAGGGGCTCTTTACGGTGGACCATTTTGTGGGAGTGGGACTGGACCAGTATCTCGGATCGGATTGTCCCGTATTATAATCAGATGG
The DNA here is from genome assembly GCA_963716765.1 of uncultured Bacteroidota bacterium. Classification (GTDB taxonomy): domain Bacteria; phylum Bacteroidota; class Bacteroidia; order Bacteroidales. Next base: position 68,561 of record CAVQUO010000018.1, read on the forward strand.
GAACCCCCCAGTACCTCACTAGAAAAAAGGTGCCGGAAAGGATTCCGGTGGATGTGATGATGGCCTGGGCCACTCAGATTTATCCCTATAATGATTCCAGTGGATAATGTTCTGAACAGGATGATCCACAAGGGGATGCTGGCCTGGTTTGTGGATGCCATGTACCCGCAAGATGGAAGAGCATTTCAAAATGGGTTTTACCGAGGATCAGATGAAGTGGTGCAGGAACAACGAAAAGCAGATGTGGACTTACCTGGTGGAGGAGAAATTGCTTTTTTCCACGGACCAGATGACCATCCGGAAACTGACCGAGGATGCTCCAAGTACCCAGTTTTTTACAGCTGAATCGCCGGGACGGGCGGCTGTATGGCAGGGGCTGCAGATCATCCGGGCCTTTGCCGACCGAAATCCGCATCTCACGCTTAGCCAGATTATGTCACAGCGCGATTACCAGGAGGTACTCAGGCTATCGAAATATAATCCCTGATCAGGTCCTGTTAATTCAGGATGATCACCAAAAGCTGCTGTTCCGCTCGCGATCATTTTGAAACAGTATCCTTGTAAGAGACCGCCGGGCCGAGTCCTGCATTCCAGTACCATCGTTTCCCAAATGTACACTGGAAGCCCATCACGGTTCCCATGGTAAAATCGAGTTCGGGAATATCCAATGGTGAATGGAAGTCCAAAGTACCAGCCTGAATAATAGTCGGTTCGCCTTCCACTTTGTCTGCGGTGAGACTGTCCGAAAAAATACCTGGGTTCAAGGTGTGATGCGGGGATTGAGTGAGGGATGATAAAATCTTTGCCCTTGGTCATTCTTTTCATAAAAAGTGGGCCATATCCTGACTCCGGTTGAAAATATGAAGTGTTCCACAGGGGCAAATTCCAGGACGAACATGGGTGCAATAATGCTTATTCTTGCGATCACAGAAGGAGAGGATGAAGGCTTAGTATTAAGGGGCTGGCCCCGTGATCCCTGGGCTTCCGCGTTCAGATCCATATATTTATATGGGCTCTCTTCCTGCGAAATTAGCGGGAGTGCAGGCAGGAGGACAAGGAGTATGATTATCAACTTTTTCATGCCTCTTTTTCTGGAAGTGGTGCTCCGCAGATTTTACAATGATTGGCATCTGTTTCATGATGCAGATGTCCACAGCCCTTGCAAACTCTTTTTGTGCCTCCTTTCCCCGATTTAACAGCTCTGCCAATTTCTACCGAAATAATACCGGTGGGCACAGCAATAATGGAGTAGCCTGTAAGCATGGCTATGGAGGCCAGGGTTTTTCCCAGGACCGTTGCCGGGGCGATATCGCCATAACCTACCGTGGTAATGGTTACGATGGCCCAGTAAATGCTCTGAGGGATGGAGGTAAATCCGTTTTCTTCCCCCTCAATTACATAGAGTAAGGATCCCAGGATAAGTACCAGGGTAAGCACAGCCCCAAAAAAAACGGCAATCTTGTGGATGCTCATCTGAAGGGCCTCGATAAGTATTGTTGCCTCCTTCAGGTAGCGCCCGAGTTTGAATAACCCTGAACATGCGGAATAGGCGCAGGGCCCTGATGGTGAGAAGGAAGGTGGGCTGATCGAAAAAGATTCCCAGGTAGGTGGGCAGAATGGCCAGCAGGTCGATCACCCCGAAAAAGGAGGTGATATATTTCATGGGATGGGGTGATGAGTAAATCCGGAGCAGGTACTCAATGGTGAATATGATGGTGAAGAACCATTCTGTGGTCAAAAAGAAACCAGGGAGTATGTCATGCATGGATGGCACACTCTCAAGAATAACGACTAAGAACACTGATCAGGATCAGGTAAAGCAGAACCACATCAAAAGCTCTCCCTGCAGGGGTATCTGTTCCAAATATGGTGACGAAGATCCTTTTTCTGAGATTCATAGTTCTACCAAAGTTAGAAGGATTCATTGCAAAAAAAAAGACCACCCAAAGGGCAGTCTTTTTTATGGTTGTTTTTCTGACCCTATTCGGGGCTGATCGCCTCAACCGGACAAACGTCGGCACATGCGCCACAGTCAGTACAAAGCTCAGGGTCAATCACATAGATATCTCCTTCACTGATAGCTTCAACTGGGCATTCGTCGATACAAGTCCCACAGGCAGTACACTCATCTGAAATTACGTAAGCCATATTTTCTAGTTTTGAAATTCAATGGTGCAAATTTAACGGAATTTCCAGAACCGCCAATCAGGAGTGAAAAAAACTTCTTAACCGAGTTCAGTTTGGAGCAGTTCTATTGAAAGATAAGCCATCAGGGCCACTCCTGTTTCCAGGGCTGACTCATCGGCCCTGAATGTTGGAGTATGAAGGTTGAAAATTTTCTCCTGTCCCGGTTCTTTCACGCCCAGACGATACATTATTCCCGGAACGGCCTGTGTGAACCAGGCAAAATCCTCGGCGGTCATCCTGATATCCATATCCTCCACTCTTTCGGCTCCCAGGAAGTCCAGGGCCTTCTCTTTTGCAAAGAGGGCTATCTTCTCATTGTTATGCAGGACAGGGTAACCGTGACGGATCTCCACCTGGCAATTGCCCCCCATACTTTTTGCGATCCCGTCTGAAATTTGCTCAATGAGGCCATGGGCCTTTTTTCTCCACTCCTCATCCATGGTTCTGAAGGTCCCTTCCAGCTTCACCTGGTCAGGGATCACATTCACGGCGCCGTCGGCGACCACTTTCCCAAAAGAGAGAACCGTGGGTACACCACTGGGGGATTTTCGGTGTATCTCATGCTGAAGGGCGATCAGGATATGAGAGGCCATCAGCACAGGATCATTTATTTTTTGCGTCAGGGCTCCATGTCCTCCTCTGCCGTTGACAGTGATGTAAATCTCATCGCTTGAAGCCATGTACCTTCCTGCCCTGAAGCCCACATGACCTGCATCCATCTCGGGCAAAACATGTTGGGCAATAATAGCATCGGGCAAGCCCTCATTAAAAATACCTTCCTTCAGCATCAGACTGGCTCCACCCGGCAACTTCTCCTCGCCGGGCTGAAAGATGAAGAGCAATTCACCCTTGAAGTGAGCTTTCAGCTGATCAAGCACCCGGATGGCTCCCAGCATGGAGGACATATGAATATCGTGTCCGCATGCATGCATAAGCCCCTTTGTCCCGGACTGGAAATCAAGCTCGGAATTCTCAAGGATGGGAAGGGCATCCATGTCGGCCCTGACTGCCACACGCCTTCCGGGACCACTTCCTTTAATGCGTGGCCACAAGTCCTGTTTGCACTACCGGATAGCGGTAAGAAATCCCCCAGTTATCAAGCTGTTTCCTGATAAATGCAGAGGTTTGATGCTCGCCAAATGAGAGTTCTGGATGCTGATGCAGATGCCTTCTGATCTTGATGATCTCGGTTATGAAATCAGGTCCTGTCAGCTTGTTTATATCTTGTTTAAAATTCATATTTATTAAAAATCGAGACTCAGTGAAAGGTAGAACATTCTTTGCTGAACCTCCATATTTTCCAAACCCCAGGCCCAGTCGAGTCTTATAAAGTAGCCCAGGAGCATGGCTCTTATTCCCACTCCGTATCCTGCTACAATGGGGTCCCTGTTTGCATCCAGCGTAATGGTCATGGGACCATTATAGATCACTTCCTTATCCCAGGCATTGTCGCCCGAGTAGGGGTGTGGCCCGGTCCAGGCTGTCCCTATGTCGAAAAAACCAACGATCTGAAAATTGTTCAGGAAACCCGATGAAAGAGGGTGTCCCGCCAGGTAACGAAAAAGGGGCAATCTCAATTCAGAATTGAATACTGCAAAATTGCTACCATTCCGGATATTTTGGGAGAATCCCCTCACGTTGGTCGCAAGGGCCTGGTAGGCGTAGTTTTTTGTACGGTCGATGGCAACAAAAGGATTAAAAGTGGGCACGTTTGACTGGTTGAGATTGATCCAGTTGTCCACACTTCCCAGGTAGTAGATCAAAGGACTTCTGCCAAATGATGTACTGGCGGCAAAACGGTTCGCCCAGATGAGGGTCCTGTGTATCCGGATATAGTGTCTGAAATCGCCTCCGATGACAAAGAGATCTGATTTGGCCTGGTTGATCTGGCGATAGGCTTCTCCGAATATTTTCAGGCGGGTTCCGCTATAGAGGTTGGTCCCCAGTACCCGTGTATTGTCAAAAATAAGTTCTGCCTTTAATCCCCCCCACACTTTGGAGATGGGAGGTTCATTGAGGTTGTTAATATCAGTGGAAAGAAATACCGTATTATCGTGTCTGAAGGAGACTGTTCCTTTTAATGCAAGCGTCTGGCTAAAGGGGTATTTCACAACTCCCAGTAACTCGTGGGTGTAGGTCTTTATATAGGATTCGTAGGTGTAGTTCTTAAACACCTGTCTGTGAAATATCAGCTGTTTATCCAGACGTTTTTTTACATTCTCAAAACTGAGCAGATATTCGTTGCTGTCAAAGTCAGTGGCAAAGCGTACCCCTCCCGTGAGCCTGTAATCTTCAAAAATATCATTGGCACCCACTTTGAACAGCAGGTTCAGCCCGGGATTATAATAAAAGGCTCCTCCGGTAAAAGCCTGGTAGGAAGCATTTAAGAAACTGAAATCGATCTGGCTTACCAGAAGATCTGGATAAAATGCAACCTGGTAGTCGATATACATCATCCTGTCATTGGTTGTGGAATCCAATACCAGGTTCAGGCTCCTGCTTCTCAGCTGGTTATTGTAATAGTTTAGTTTCTCCCGCTCAAAAATGTAATTATTAATGTCGATTCTAAATTCCTGCAAGGAGATGGTATCCCCCTTGTGAACCAGCTGATTGTCTGCAATATCCTTCAGGGAGATTACCTTCTTTTCTATGTGATGCACTGAATCCTCTTTCATCAGGCGATCCACATGTCTGTCCCTGTATTCGGTTTCTGGGAGTTTATCCCCGTGAACAGGGCTCATATCCATGGGATAGCGATACATCTGGTACCTCTTATCGAAATAAACAATCTCTGCAATTTCACCTGTGGTAGGTATTAATATCATGGGACAGAATGTTCCGGTCGTAGTTGGTGAGAGGATAAGAATTGGCAAAATAGCGATAGTGAACAGTGGTGTCCACCAGGCAGATCAAACTGTCGTATTCTGCGTAATAACGGTTTACAATGCCATTTTTATCGCTCAGGTAAAAGAACTTGTTTTTGCCGGGAGAAAGGCTTTGGGTATGATTGATGTACTCCCCTTCTGAGATTTTCTGCAGTTCCGGACTTTTCCCTGCATAATCATATACAAATACTGAATAAGCAGTGGTGGTATTGTTTTCCGGATCATCCTTGTAGTAGAGTTCGTTAAACCGGCGGTTAGATACAAAGGAAATATTGTTCATGTCGTTCATGAACCGAGGGTAAAAGTCATCCGCCAGATCGTTGGTAATCCGCTCGTTGGTGGACGAGGCTATGTCAAATACCCAGATATCTGTTTGTCCGTTTGTCACAGCCGAAAAGACCAGTTTCCGGGCATCGGGCGAGAAACTCATGTCCAGAACCTTTTCAAAGTTGAGTAGGTTCCGGGTTGTGATTTCTTCGGTTTCCCGATTGTAAAAATGGATTTTCAGAAAGCCCTTCTCTTCGGTGATAAAACTGAGTATTACAGAGGAAGGGTGCCAGGCAATTTCGGGGAAGGAGTAGTCATTGATCTGGTCCAGTTTATGCTCCTTTTTATAGATCTTTTTATGTTTTACCTGAGACATGTATCCTGGATCCAAACCTTATACTGTCCTTTCTGGTTGGTGATATAAGCCAGGTGATATCCGTCGGGGCTGATCCTTATGTTCTGGTAGACCCGTTTTTTATTGGTTCTTTTGAGCACCTTCGCTTCCTCGGGCAAGCCGGCATTCTCATTGCCGGTGTTATAAAAGCCCCATGTAGTAGGCAGCCCAATCATAGGATAGCTCTTTTAATTTACTTCCCAGTACATACTGAAATCCACTCTCTGCGTTCTTATTGAGCTTGGTAATATAAAGAATCTGGGGAATAATGCTCTGGCCGTAAAGATCTGCCACATATTTCCAGAAGGAGTGGCCTGCATAGCGAGCATCATCATCCTGTAGATTCACAAATTTCTTGTATTTACCGGAGACGATGCCATCCTTAACCCGGTTTTCAAGTGAATAATCCCAGGGGTTGGATACAAAGGAGATCAGACCTTCAATGATACCAGTCGGGCAGGTTAATGATGGTTGAGTTGGTCATGTTATCCCTGAGACCATTTCCAAACATCATTTCGTTTAAGAGAACCTCGGCAATGGCAGCCCGGATCTGCCTTTCAAAAGCTACATGGTCACCATCGAAATAGAGGAAAACCTTATTTTGAATGATGTGGGTGGTTCCCCCGATATTGTACTCTTCGTTTTCAGTGTTGAGTCCGATGTTGCTCTGGCGGTAATCGGACATCTTATTGTAGGCAAGGAAGATCAGTCTCCTTTCAATATCGTAGTCGAAAAACCGTTCGATCAGTTCCAGCTCTTTCTCAACAAAATCAGCCACATAGAGGGAGAGGTCTGTCCCGTTTTCATAAGAGTAGACATCGAAACGATCGAAGCGGTAGTATTTCCAGTAACGTTCATTGTATTGAACACGGTTTTTCCCGAAATTCATTTGCATCCCATTGTAGAACTGAGCTGACAGGTTTGTAAAGCCTGTCATCAGAACCAATACGAGCCATATGCGAAGATTGCTTCTCATTTCATTCAATGCCCTAAAAATAATCATTATTAGCCATATGTAGGTTTAAAACTTCGGCCCGATGTTTGCAATTGAGTTAATGCCTCAATAATTGTGCAACTATTAGTACTGTTTTATTGTTAAATTTGTAATCAGTTTATTCTTTAAATAATCATTCTGTAAAAATGCTAGATAAAATGAAACGCATATCAATGCTTTTGCTTGTGTCTTTATTACTGGCACCTCTGACTGCTCAAACGGTCAAGCCTAAAATATCTTTTGAAAAAGACTTGCATGACTTCGGAAAGTTTATGGAGTCCGATGGAAAGGTAACTTACCAATTTGCCTTTGTGAATACAGGTGGAGATGATCTGTTTATACAAAATGTGACAGCATCCTGTGGTTGTACGGCCCCCGAGTGGACACGCGAGCCCGTTCCTCCCGGTGGGAAAGGATATGTGGCTGCCACATATAATCCTGCAGGCCGACCCGGTCCGTTCAGGAAATATATCACGGTCGTTTCCAATTCCGACCCAGGAAGCGTCCGGCTGACCATTACCGGAGAGGTAACACCCAAGGCACGTTCCATTGAGGATGATTATCGCTATGAGATGGGGCCCATGCGCTTGAAATCCAATCACCTGGCTTTCGGGAATATCATGAATACCAGAACAAGCGAAAAGAGCCTTGAAGTGGTCAATACTTCGGAGGAAGCTGTTGTTATTGAATTTGTGGGTATTCCGAGTCATCTCAGCATTGAGGCTGTTCCGCCTACCCTTGCCCCTGGTCAAAAAGGGAACCTGGTGGCAAAATATAATGCTCCTCAGCGAAACGACTGGGGATTCGTGATCGACAGGATGAATCTGAAAATAAACGGTGTTTCGGAAAGGAACTACAGCCTGGTGATTAGTGCCAATATCGAAGAAGATTTCTCAGCCATATCGGCCGATGAGCTGGCCGCAGCACCTGTGCTCAGCGTGGATGATCCTGAATTTAAGTTTGGGAACATCAAAGAGGGCGAAAAAGTTGAACATGTTTATGTCCTGTCTAACTCGGGCAAATCGGATCTCCACATCCGAAAAGTAAAGGCCTCATGCGGATGCACTGCCGTACAGCCCGAGAAAAATGTGATCTGCCCCCGGCGAATCGGTAAACATTAAAACTGTTTTTAACTCTGCCGGAAAGGTAGGTAGCCAAAACAAAACAGTTACCATCATCACCAACGATCCAAAGAAGAGTAAAATGATACTGTGGGTAGGGGAAGTCGTAAGTCTTAAAGTGTAAAGCTAAAGTCGTCAAGTCGAAAGTACATAAAGCAGTGAGCCGGTTGCAGTATGCTCCGGCTCTCTCACTTTGTACTTTCAGTACTACAGACTTTGCACTACGTACTTTACAGACTTTACAGACTAAGGATGCTCGATGGCTTCACGAAGCTCATCTCCATGCAGGTTCTTGGCAGTGATGATGCCGTCGCGGTCAATCAGAACAGCATGGGGGATGGCAGGAACACCATAGAGTTTGGATCCTTCGCACTCCCAGCCTTTCACGTCGGAGATGTGGCTCCAGGTCAGATGATCATCTTCGATGGCTTTTAACCAGGCTGGCTTTGTCGCTGTCAAGGGATACTCCCAGGATATCAAAGCCCTTTTCGTGGTATTCGGTGTAGATCTGAACCAGTTCAGGGTTTGCTGCCCGACAGGGGTTGCACCAGGAGGCCCAGAAATCGATGAGCAGCACTTGTCCGTTGTGTACTTCAGAAACAGTGAGCATCTTTCCTTCAGGGGTCTCCAGGCCGAAGTCGATAAAGTGCTGCCCAATGGCCACCTTCTTTTGTTTTTCCATGATTCCATACATGTACTCATATTCTTCCATCTGCTGCACTGCAGGGTCCAGCGAGGTGAGAACCTCCTCCAGTTGATCGGTATCCAGTGCATAGAAGCTGTTCCTTAACACCAGCACAGATGCAAAAGCGGCGGGATTTTCAGCGATGTAAACTGAGTCCATGGCCGTTTTCTCTGTGTTGACCAGTTCATAATTAGCAATGATGCTGTCTGCGGCTGCCTGGTCCTCCTTTTCCATGGCCGCATAATATGCTTCAACAATGGCTGAAAGTTTATCGTCATATTTGGCGCTTTTCTCATTGTATGTGTTAAGGTCTTTCTGTGCCTGGCTTGAGGTTTCGATGATGGGTGCTTCGATGCTTCCGGAGATGGTGTATTCTGCATTCTCCATGAGAAGCCTGACCGATTTTCTTTGCCCTTTCACTGAAAGGTACATGGTCTGAACCCCTTCGATACTATTTGAAAGTACTGCAGGAACCCCTGCTTCAATCAGTACAGAGTCTGTAACAACATACTCCCTGTTTACCCTTGAGGTGAGGGTTACCCATTTTCCTTCGAGCCCATCCAGATTAAGGTTCACGGTATAGCTCTCAGCTGCCTTTTCACAGGAGGTGACCATCAAAAGGATAAATAGTGATAAAATAAGATTTCGCATGTTTTAGGTTTTAGGTTTAAAGCGCAATTATACAACTATTTATCGTGTTGAAAAGGCCGTCAGGAGAATTTGTGTCCCGATTTATACTTGTTCAAAATAGTTGTGGCCGCCATATGGGATGTTATCTCGCCCGATTTAATGGAATCCTCGAGCTTTTTAAGCTCTTTCTGCAAGTCAGGATCACTGAAAACCTGTTGATAGATTCCTTCCCTTATGGTTTCATACATCCAGAACCTGGATTGATCGCTTCGTCTGGAAGCGAGAAATCCGTTTTCTGAAACGAAACGATGGTACTGCCTGACCATATCCCAAACCTCACTGATCCCGGTTTGATAAAGAGAGGAACAGGTGCTAACCTTTGGGGACCATCCTGACACGGAAGGGGGGAAGAGGTGCAGGGCGTTGGCAAATTCGGCCTGGGCTCGTTTGGCCTTCTGAATGTTGTTTCCGTCAGCCTTGTTGATCACAATCCCATCGGCCATTTCCATAATACCCCGCTTGATCCCCTGGAGTTCATCTCCTGCCCCGGCAAGCATTAGCAGAAGGAAAAAATCCACCATGCCGTGAACGGCTGTTTCGGACTGACCGACTCCAACGGTTTCCACAAAGATGGTATCGAATCCGGCTGCTTCACAGAGAATCATGGTTTCCCGGGTTTTTCTGGCCACGCCTCCCAGGGTGCCTCCCGCAGGGGAGGGTCTGATAAAGGCTTCCTTTCTTCCGGCCAGCTCTTCCATCCGGGTTTTGTCACCCAGGATGCTTCCTTTTGATCGCTCACTGCTGGGATCAATGGCAAGTACTGCAAGTTTCCCGCCTCTGTCAATAATGTGTTTTCCCAGTGCTTCGATGAAGGTGCTTTTCCCGGCACCGGGTACTCCGGTGATCCCCAGTCGGAATGCCTTTCCTGAAAAGGGCAGACAGGCTGATATCAGTTTTTGAGCTTCGGCTTCATGGTTTGGAAGGTGACTTTCTACCAAAGTAATGGCCCGACCCAGCGAAGAGATGTCGCCATTGCGGATTCCTTCGAAGAGCAGGGATGCTGAGGGCTTGCCCTTCATCGCTTTCTTCAGTCGGCTGACAGCTTCGTTGTTCACCGCCTCAGGCTGGGGAACCCCCTTAGTCACCGAAAGGGCTGATTTATTTTTGGAGGATCCGCTCATGGCGCAGCTGTGTTTTTTTGGTCAGGCCCCACTATGACTCATCCTGGCAATACTTATTCCTGAAATATTCGTAGGTGGCAATCTGTGACCTGATATCCGCTCCCCTGGTGACAATCCTGTTGTTGGTAGAGCTTTTCGTCAATTTCACAGGCTTTCACATTGTCAGACAGCTGAATATTCAGAATATCCAGGAGCTCCTTTTTGGCATCGGGATCATAAACAGGGAATACACATTCAACCCTGCGCCTGAGGTTTCTTTTCATCCAGTCGGCCGAACCCATGAATACCCTGTGATCGCCATTATTGAGAAATACAAATACCCTGGCATGCTCAAGGAATCTGTCTACGATTCTGATTACCCTGATGTTTTTGCTGTAGGGCTGTCCCGGTTTCAGGGTGCAGACTCCACGAATAATCAGGTCAACTTTTACGCCTGCTTCACTGGCCCTGTAGAGGGCATCCACCATTTCGCCATCCTGCAAGTCCGTTCATTTTGAGCAGGATATAGCCAATACCTCCTTTTCTGGAGATCTCTATTTCCTTGTTTATTAATTTCATGAATTCAGGAATCATATTAAAAACAGGAACCAGGATGTGTTTGAATTTTGGTTTGTAAGTCTGGTCCTCCAGGTAGCGGTAAAGATTCTTCACATCCTTTAAAATTTCAGGATTTGATGTGAGGAGTCCATGGTCCCCATAAATTCTGGCTGTTTTTTCATTGAAGTTACCAGTTCCCAGGTAGGCCTGGTCGCCATGTTTTGCCCCTTTCTCCCTAATAACCAGTGCGATTTTGGCATGGACCTTCAGATTTGGGTATACTGTAGATGATCCTGATACCCGCTTTGGTCATTTCATTGGCCCATTTAAGGTTGGCCTCCTCATCGAAACGGGCTTTCAGTTCAACAAAAACGGTAACTTTTTTCCCGTTCTCAGCCGCATCAATTAGGGAATTTACCACCACCGAGTGGTCCGAAACCCTGTATTGTGTTGTCTTGATCTTCTGTCACTGTGGGGTCAACGGCTGCCTCTCTTAAAAACCTCAGGTAGTGTTCAAAAGGCTGATAGGGGAAACTGAGCAGATAATCCATTTTGCCAATCATGGCAGCAATGGGTTTCTTCAGGTTTGAAAGTGAAGGAATGGGAATGGGTGGGAGGTTTTCAATCTCAAGCTGAGGATATACCGGATTAGGGAAACCAAAAAAGTCCCTGAAATTATGCCTGCTGCCACCCATTACCAAAAGGTCCTTTGATATGTGAAAAGAGGTTCTCAGGTACTCCAGAAGCTTTTCGGGCATCTTCCTGTCATATTGGAAACGGTTTGCCAGGCCCACTGAACGATAGGACCTGATCCGGTCGATGGCATCGATCAGGTCATCACCCTCAAATTCGTCATAATCCATATCAGCATCCCTGGTCAGCTTCAGAGAATAACTTTTTAATACCTTGTACCCCGGGAATATGGCGTCGATGTGACGCATAATAACATCCTCAAGAAACATGAGGTAATATTGGCCGTTTTCACTGGGTAGTTCTATAAATCTTGGAAATTTATGGTCGGTGGGAATCTTTACAATGCTATAACGCTCCCTCCTTTCCTTGCCTTTGTTTTCATGGCTAACCATTTCCAGAGCCAAATAAGGGTGACCGGTTTTAAGGAAGGGCCTTACCTTCCCTTTCACCAGCAAAATTGGCTGGATGGAGGTAATAAGATCGGAGTAGAATACCTTCCTGATAAAGTCCAGCTGGGATTGGGATAGCTTGTCTTTTTCATTCACAACTACGATGTTATTCTTCCTTAGTTCGGGGAGGATCTCATCTTCAAAAATCAGGTGAAAGATCGATTGCTGATTGGTGACAATTTCGTTAATATGCCGGATAATCCTTCCCGGATCTACCTCCTTGATGTGTTGTTTCGGGAACTCATTCTGGTGGCGAAGCATTTGTTTGTAGTAACTCACCCGAACCTGGTAAAACTCTTCGGTATTGTTTGAGTATATAGCCAGGAATTTAATGCGTTCGTACAGGGGGAGTGTTTTGTCCATTGCCTCCTGCAGAACCCTGAAATTGAAAGAGAGCCAGCTGATATCTCTGTTGATGTATGTGTATTTTCCCATAGTTAGTGATCAGTTTCCAAAGGTAACGATAGTTTAGGAAAGCTCAAATCGGTATAAAATGGGGTATGTCCAATGGATTATTCAAATTGCGAATTTCGTGAAATTTCTTTAAATTAGGGGAAAATCCCAACAAATGGAAATATTATCTGATCCCGCAGTTATCTGGTTCCTGATTGGTCTGGGGCTGCTTTTGCTGGAACTTGTACTACCCGGCCTGGTAATTCTCTTTTTTGGAGCTGGAGCCTGGGTAACCGCACTGGCCTGCGTCATTCATGACTTCAGTCTGAACTGGCAGATCCTGATTTTTTTGGTGGCCTCTTTGTTGGGACTGGTCTTGCTTCGGAAATACCTAAAAAGAAAGTTTTTCGACAAAAAGAAAGGGGAGATTGAAGAACAGCTGGAAGAGTTCATCGGCAAGAAGGCCCAGGCCATTGAGGACTTCAAGGATGGGAACGGCAAGGTTGAGTTCAAAGGGACCCATTGGATGGCCCGTTGCGAGACTCCCGTGAAGAAAAACCAATGGTTAATTATTGTGAGTAAGGATAGCCTGATACTGGAAGTCAAACCAAACTAACCCATCCACACCCCTAACCTCTAACCCAACTACTAACTACCTAACTATCATGGAAATGAACGCATTAACCCTCGTTTATGTCGGCCTTATTTTGCTGGCACTCATTATTCTGCTATCCTCCGTTAAAGTCGTTCCCCAGAGGAGTGCCTATATTGTTGAACGTTTAGGTAAATATCGTACCACACTTACTGCGGGATTTCATATTCTTTTTCCTTTCATCGACCGAATTCGTTACAAGCATACCCTGAAAGAGCAGGCCATCGATGTGGCCTCACAAATTTGTATTACCAGGGACAATATCTCCGTTGAAGTGGACGGCATCCTTTATTTACAAGTGATGGACCCTTCCAAGGCTTCCTATGGGATTGACCATTACCAGTTCGCTTCCATTCAGATAGCCCAGACCACCATGAGGAGTATTATCGGGAAGCTGGAGCTTGATAAAACATTTGAGGAAAGGGAGACCATTAACAACAGTATTGTTGCTGCTGTGGATAAAGCAAGTGATCCCTGGGGCGTAAAAGTATCCAGGTACGAAGTTAAAAATATCATTCCGCCTCAAAGTATCAAAGATGCCATGGAGAAGCAGATGCGCGCGGAACGGGAGAAGAGAGCTGTCATTGCCGAATCAGAAGGGGAGAAGCAGGCCAAGATTAATGTGGCTGAAGGTTCAAAGCAACAAGCCATAGCTGAGTCGGAGGGAGAGATGCAAAAAAGGATCAACGAAGCTTCTGGCCGGGCCTCAGAGATTGAGCAGGTGGCCACCGCCACTGCCAATGGTATCAGGGCCATAGCCTTAGCCATGAACGAAGAGGGAGGGAAAGATGCAGTAAACCTGAGAATTGCAGAGCAGTATCTGACCGAGTTCGGAAAGCTGGCCAAGGAGTCCAATACCCTGATTATGCCCTCCAACCTTACCGATATTTCAAGCATTATCGCCACAGCTACCAAAGTTTTCGAGACCACCAAAAAGTAACTTTCCCATATAGCTTCCTTGAACAAAGAGCTGATAATCATGGTTACAGTAGAAATTAAGCAATGAAAATGAAAAAAACCTTATTATTACTAAGCCTGGCCATATTTCTTATTCAATGTGTGAGTGATCCGGAGAAGCCGGCACTGGCTCCGGTCCAAGTTGAGGTGAATGAGTACTGGGGTGTGGAACTTGCCGATCCCTACCAGTACATGGAGGATATGGAAGACACCATTGTTAAAAACTGGATGATTGCCAATTCAGATTATGCAAGGATCATACTGGATGGGATTTCCGGGAGGACCGGGATCATCGAAAAATTCCAGGAATTTGATGAAAGAAGATCTGACCAGGTTTCCGACCTGACCATCCTGGATAATGATCGCTATTTTTATCTGAAAACCACACCTGAAGATGAATCTGGTAAGCTTTTTACAAGGCAAGGTTTTGAGGGTGAGGAGAAACTGCTATTCGATCCTGAGACTTATGGAGAAGATTCGCTGGATTATGTAATTGGCAGTATTTCACCCACTTTTGACGGTGACAAGGTTGCCTTTACTGTTGAGCCCAACGGATCGGAAAATTCCACACTATTGATTCTGAACCTGGAAAGTGGTGAATTTTATCCCGAAACGCTTAAGTTAACCCTGGGTGGCGGATCCTGGCTGGCCGATGGGGAGCACTTCCTCTATACAAAGGTCAACTCAGAAGATGTCTTTGACCCCACGCGTTATTTAAGCACAAAATCATATCTGCATAAATTGGGAACTGCCCAGTCGAAGGACAAGGTCTTTTTCAGTGGAGAAAAATACCCCGAACTGGGTATTAAGCCCCAGGAGTTTCCCTTTGCATTCTATGATATCTATTCTGATCATGTTTTCCTGGGGTTCTTCAGTGTTGAGGCTTATATGAAACTCTTTGTGGCCAAGGGCGAGAAAATGTTTGATGATAAGGTGAATTGGAAGCAGCTCACTACCCTGGAAGACCAGGTACAGAATATTTATCCAAAGGGAAATGAACTTTATGCCTATACCGCAAAGGGTGCGCCTGGTTTTAAGGTCTTGAAGACTGATATATGGAACCCTGATTTTGAAAATGCCGAGGTCTATATCCCCGAGCCTGCCGAGGGTGTCCTGGAGGACTTTGTGATGACCAGTGAGGGTACCTATTTCACTGTCAAATCTAATGGAACTCAGACCAGGGTTTATAAAAAGGATGGTAGCGGCATTTCCGAGATAAAGCTCCCTGTAAGCGCCGGTTCAGTTTACCTGCGTTCTAAGGGATATAAATTCTCCGATTTATGGATATCACTTACAGGCTGGACACTCGATGGAAAAAGATACAGGTACCACACTGAAGATGGCTCATTTGCTGAAGAACAATTGTCAAAAAAGGCAGAGTATCCCGAGTTCGAGGGCATGATGGTTGAAGAGCTGATGGTGCCTTCGCACGATGGGGTTGAAGTACCACTGTCGCTTATCTATCACAAAGATCTGGTCAAAGATGGAGCTGCTCCCCTGTTGATCTATGGATATGGTTCCTATGGTTCCACCGATGATCCTGGATTCAGTTCACTACGCCTTCTGTGGTGTTCCTATGGAGGCATCTGGGCCACCGCCCACGTTCGTGGAGGAGGGGCCCTGGGAGATGAATGGAGACTGGCAGGATATAAAACCAAAAAGCCCAATACCTGGAAGGACCTGATTGCCGTCACCGAATACCTTCAGGAAGAGTCATATTCATCTCCCGGGCATACGATTATCATTGGAGGAAGTGCTGGGGGTATCCTTGTGGGGAGGGCCATGACTGACCGCCCTGATCTATATAAGGTCGTATTGCCCATGGTTGGTGCCATGAACAATGTTCGGATGGAACTGAGTCCCAACGGACCTGGAAACATCCCCGAATTCGGTACCGTGGAAGACTCAGTGGAATTTTTTGCCCTGCTGGAGATGGACTCTTATCATCATCTTGAAGAAGGCGTAAATTATCCTGCCACCCTGACCACTGCAGGATTAAATGATCCTCGTGTAATCGCATGGCAACCTGGTAAATTTGCAGCAAAACTTCAGGCCTGCAATGCCTCTGATAATCCTCAGCTGTTTCTGGTGGACTATAAGGCCGGTCATGGAATCGGAAACACCAAATCCAAGAACTGGGAGAATTGGGCTGACTATTTCAGCTTTGCCTTGTGGCAGACCGGGCATCCTGATTTTAAACGCTGATTTTAGCAAAATCCACTTAAGAAGCCGTCTCATCAGCATAAGTGAGACGGCTTTTTTCTGACTGGCCGTCAAATGTTGACAATTCAGTACGGTCAGCTCAATATAATTATAAATATAGTTATACATTTGCAGCGGAATTTAAACGAAACAGCGAAGTTGGAATATTTGAAACGTAACAGTTACAGGGTCTCCCTTTTTCTTTTTTCAGCAGTCGGACTCATCGCCATGATGGTCCTTTTTGCCAGGGGCATGAAGGGTGTTGAGCCAACTCGCATAGGGGTGGTCAATTGAAGAAGAGGCGATCGATGTTATTGGTAATCGTCAGCTTATGCCCTTCCCGCTTTTCCACCATTAAGGGATTTTGTTTCCTATCATGGATCAGGAGCTTGACAGCAGTCAGACCGTGGGTGCTGCATATACTTTTGTTCGCTCAGGAAAAGTTGAATATGCAAGTACTTTTGGGGAGCGAAAAAGGGGGAGTGGACAGGCAGGTTGATGCGCATACCATTTTCAGGCTGGCATCAGTTTCCAAGGGATTTGCCGGTGCACTGGCCTGCATGCTTGAACAGGAGGGTGTCATTTCACTGGATGATCGGGTGGCTGGACCTCTATCCAGGTTTTCGACTGAAGGATTCACTGAGTACAGAGGAGATGACCATCAAACACCTTCTGAGTCATACCACAGGTCTGGTCCCCTATGCATTTGATAACCTGGTGGAAGCAGACATAGAACTGCCAGATATCATTGCCCGACTTAATGAGGTGGATATTTCGGCCCCTCCAGGAGACCCTTTATGGTTATCAGAATGTAATGTTCAGCATGTGGGATCCCATTGTAAGGAGGGCCACCGGAACACCATACGAGGTACTGGTGGATGAGATGATTTTTAAGCCTCTGGGTATGAAGGATGCTTCCGTGGGGTTGATGCTGGACACTTCCAATTTAAATATGGCCTATCCCGCACGTGCAGGGACGGGGCGGCTACATTGCTCTCAAACCTCATCAGGGTTACTACAATGTACTGCCCGCAGCCGGGGTGAATGCAAGTATTTCCGATATGGGGCAGTGGCTGCTGGCTCTGCTTGGGTATCAGGAATCTGTTTTTCCGGATACCATCAGTAAGATACTTGCCGAGCCACTGATTTATACTCCTCTCAAATACAGGTATACCCGCAACTGGCAGTCTTTTAAGGGACGCTACTACAGTCTGGGATGGAGGATTTATCAGTACCGCGGCAGGAAAATCGTATATCACGGGGGTTATATTCGCGGATACAGGGCGGAAATAGCTTTCTGTCCTGCCGAGGATGTGGGGATCGCATTTTATACAAAACTCGCCCAATAATCTGGCCTCGAAAGTAGTTCCTCAATTTTTCGACCTTTATTTTGATCACCAGGAGAATCTTTTGGGAGCCAAAAACTAAAATAATAAGAATATAATTATAAATATAGTTGTATTACTATTAAAATAGTTATATGTTTGCTTTATGAAGGAGTTGACAAAGGCTGAACAACAGGTAATGCATCACATCTGGGAGTTGAAGAAGAGTTTCCTGAAGGATATTGTGGAAGCATTTCCGGAACCTCGACCCGCCTATACCACCATTTCAACGGTAATCAGGGTCCTGGTAAAGAAGGGTTTTGTGGGATACAATACCTATGGAAAGATCCATGAATATTTCGCTAAGATCTCCAGACAGTCCTATTTCAGAACTCATGTAAAATCTTTAATTAACAATCATTTTGACGGATCGGTGGTCAGTTTTGCTTCATTTTTTACCGGTGATGAGGCACGTTGACCTGGACGAATTGGAGGAGATTAAACAACTCATAGATCAGAAAATTGAAGCGCTGAAAGGGGACCAGATAATGGCTTATTCAGAATATATGCTAAAGGTCAACCTGGCTATTATTTATAGCCTGGTTACTCTACCGGATCGCTTTCAGACAATTAACCTTCTTTCGATGGAACCGCTTTTACCTTTTGGGTTCTGTTGTACTCTCTTTTATTCTGCCGCTGCTGAAGCTTCCCCGGGGAAGCATGCAGCTTGTGACAGATTTGAGTGGAATTGATTGGGAATATGTGGATCAGCTGGTTCAGTCACCGGCCCCATGTTGTTCCCCAGGCCGACGGGATTTCCTTCGCCGTTCCATGATCCTGATTTTCTACCTTAGCGGTGCATGATCCTGATGTTGGCTTTATATGTCCAGGCGCTTCCTTAAAATATGGAAGCTGACCAGGTCTGCCCAGACTTATCAGTAAGGAAAAGGTGAAGGTGTTTGTACAGGACAGGAAGAGCGGATCATTCACCCTGTTTCAGGAGCATTTACCTGGACCGGCATGCATTACGAAAATCAGCTTGGGCATGTGCTCAGGCATGAGATGGTACATGCATCTCAAATTCACTCTTTCGATCTCATCGTTTTGGCAATTGTTGGTGTTTTATTGTGGTTCAACCCCTTTGTCCTTCTTCTGTTGCGATCGGTCAGGGAAAATCATGAATACCTGGCTGATGATCAGGCCCGAAGTGAACCAGGAGCTCTTGCAGGCTACCTGGCTTGTCTCAGGGATGAAACCATCCGTCGATATTCTCCTGCGGTCGCGAGCTACTTTAAAAGTTCAACCATTAAAAAACGAATTATCATGCTAACAAATCATCATACTAAAAGTCAGAGGAGATGGAGGTATTTTGCCATTCTTCCCTGTTATCGGGTTGTTGTTGGTTGCTTTTCAGGCCCCGGCGGACCCTGCAATTCATTCGCCCGTAAAAATGCTGAATGCTAAACCCGGAGTTTTCGAGTTTAATCCTTCGGATGAGATTCCCTCTCTATTTCCCGCTTCCTGAATCAGTTTAGGGAAAGGATCACCTGGGGCTATGATTTAAAGGCGATAAATCCCATCTACCAAAAAGGAGACGGTTCACGAGGGACTGGATATCGCTGCCCCCCAGGGGACTCCTGTTTATGCTGCTGCCAGCGGAGTTGTTAAAAAAGCTGAGCTGCTGGATGGTTGGGGAAATCTCCTGGTAATTGAACACAATGAGGGTTATTCAAGTTTCTATGCCCACCTGGAAGGTTTCAGTGTAAAAGCCGGGGATAGGGTGAAGAAAGGGGCTGTTGTGGCCACCGTCGGCAGCACGGGTCGGTCCACTGGACCCCACCTGCATTACGAGGTAAGAAAAGAAGGCGACCCACATGAATCCTGAGGATTATTATTAATTCCTGTAAACCCTAAGTTGTTTTGGTTGTTATATTCACGTAAATTCGTGAATTATAATATAAAACTCAAGCAGAATGAACTTTGATCTGATCGTTATTGGCAGTGGCCCCGGGGGTTACGTAGCAGCTATCCGTGCTTCTCAGCTTGGATTAAAAACAGCAGTAGTTGAACGTGAATCCCTTGGGGGTATTTGCCTGAACTGGGGCTGCATCCCCACAAAATCTCTGTTAAAGAGTGCCCAGGTATATGAATACTTCCTGCATGCTGCCGATTATGGAATAAAGATCGATGGATCGGTTAGACCCGATTTTGAAAAGGTGGTAGGTCGCAGCCGAACTGTAGCCGATGGTATGAGTAAAGGAATCCAGTTTCTTTTCAAAAAGAACAATATTGAGGTGATCAGCGGAACCGGGAAACTGAAGTCTCCTGGTGTTGTGACAGTCACCGATGAAGATGGCAAGCAAACTGAAGTTAAAGCTGCTCATATTATTCTTGCCACAGGTGCACGGTCAAAGGAACTTCCAAACCTGAAACAGGACGGGAAAAAGATCATCGGTTACCGCGCAGGCCATGACCCTCCCAAAATTACCGAAATCGATGGTGGTTGTGGGTTCAGGTGCAATTGGAAGCGAATTTGCCAATTTCTACAACACCATGGGCACCAGAGGTAACCCTGGTGGAATTTCTGCCCAACGTTGTTCCCCTGGAGGATGAAGAGGTTTCCAAGCAGCTTGAACGCTCCTTTAAGAAAGGCAAAGATGAAAGTGATGACTTCTTCTTCGGTTGAATCGGTGGATACTTCAGGCAAACTTTGTAAAGTGACCATTAAAACCCCTAAAGGGAGAAGAAGTCGTGGAGGCTGAAATAGTGCTTTCGGCAGTGGGAGTTGCTCCCAATGTGGAGAACCTGGGCCTGGAGGAACTGGAGATTGAGATGGATAAGGGAAAGGTGAAGGTGGACGACTATTACCGACCAATGTGAAAGGTGTTTATGCCATTGGCGATATTGTGGGTGGACCGGCACTGGCTCACGTGGCTTCTGCTGAAGGAATTACCTGCGTGGAGAAAATTGCCGGACACCATCCCCAGCCGGTTGACTATGGCAATATTCCAGGATGTACCTATACCAGTCCCGAGGTTGCCTCGGTGGGAATGACAGAGAAGGCTGCAAAAGAGGCTGGCTATGAACTAAAAGTCGGGAAGTTTCCCTTTACTGCCTCGGGCAAGGCCTCAGCTGCCGGAGCCAAGGATGGCTTTGTAAAGCTCATTTTTGATGCCAAATATGGTGAATTACTGGGTGCACATATGATTGGGGCCAATGTAACTGAGATGATTGCAGAACTGGTTGTGGCCAGGAAACTGGAAACCACCGGGGAAGAGATCATCAAGGCGATCCACCCGCATCCCACCATGTCGGAAGCTATAATGGAAGCCGCTGCAGCCGCTTATGGGGAGGTAATTCACATTTAATAGCCACAGGCTATTAAATGGGAGTCTATAAAGCTTAAAGTCTATAAAGCTTAAAGTCTATAAAGCTTAAAGTCCATAAAGTCGAAAGTCTATAAAGAGGAGAGCCGCTTGCTAATGTGAACGGCTCTCTTATTTTTTGCGCATGCCCTATGCGCTAAGCCCTGTGTGCTATGCCTGTGTACTATGCACTAGTACGACGGTTCTGAGACCTTGCCCATGAAGAGGATGGATTTGCTGGATTTTTCAGTAATGGCAAAAAGGAAGGGGCGGTCGAAGCGAAGAATGGTGCCTGGACCGGCCGAGGTCAAGTCCATGGTGACCGCTGTAACGGCAGCGGCTTCTGTTCCTTCTTCATTAACTTTAATATAGGTTTTGTGGATCACGTCCGAAATAAGAAGGTCGATTTCGCTGATTCCTGAGAAATCTGCTTCTCCGGTAAAGGCCACATCCAGTCCCATGGCTTTCAGGTCCTCCTTAAGGGAGCGATCAAACTCAAACTCGAACCTGGGAAGTTCAATGTTGTAGTCTCTGACTTCACTGAACTTGTTCAACCAGCCGTTCCAGGTAGGCCCGTCAAGCTCTTCCGCCAGTTCATTAACAGTGGTGCCTTCATCGGGGAGGAAGAGGTACATGCTGAATTTTTTGTTTTTATAGGGTAATTCCACTGCCCTGAAATTGTCAGAATAGGCGACCCTGAAGTTGCTTTCCAGTTTCATCATATCCACCATCCCGAATTTCGTTCCGTTTTCATTGTAGAAGGGGGCGTCATAAGTATCCTTTGGGTCAAACTCCACGTCCCAGAGGCAATTAAAATAGATGGCATTGATGAGGATCATCATGGTGGAAGGGTCGATATGGTCGATTATTTCGTCGATCTTACCATGGGTTTTATTGCTGACCCAATGGTTTATGGTACTAAGCGCACTGGCCTTGCTAAAGTCGAGCTCATCAACCAGTGCGTCATAATAGTTTGAATTGAGGTCGATGAATTCCTGCTTTACAGGGAACCCTTTGTTGCTCCAAATGGAATTAGCGATTTCCAGGAGGTTGCCCTTTGAATTGGTAAGCAGGACTCCAATCAGCTCTTTGGTGATCTCATTCACTTCTTCCCGTGTTAATCCCTGGTAATTAAGAACCTCCTCGAAGGCTTCCATGGTGGTGCCTTCTGCGCCATTGTAAGTCATGCCCAGTGCAATGCTTACCGAAGCCGGGGAAATCATGATGTTGGGCGTATTTTCTGCCGCAAAAACGGTAAGCAGGAGTTCGAGCCCAAAGTTATTATTGGTCTCGATCACTTTGGCCGATTTGAGGTTGTAATCGAATACGGGATCATCGATCTCCTGACTACATGAAAGGGCGGATAAGATGGAAATGAAGATGAAGGTTGGAAGGAAGAGTTTGGGTTTCATGAGAGTTCTTTTTTTAGAAAGACGACGGAAGGGGAATGAGGGTTGCGCTCCCACTCTATTATTTGCACGCTTTTATAAAAGGAGGAAACTTGATAGGCAGTACGCATCCAATAATTAGGAGGCCGGCTTTATGGTATGTAGATTCCTGCTCTCTTAATATATGGGTTGAGAAACTTTTCCAATGAAGAGGATCGATTTGCTCGAGTTTTCGGTGATGGCAAAGAGGAAGGGCCTGTCGAAGCGCAGTACTATAACGGGTCCTCCGGCGCTGCCATCCATGGTGACTGCTGTGACAGCAGCGGCCTCGGTACCTTCCTCGTTTACTTTTATATATGTTTTGTGGATCACCTCAGAGATGAGCAGCTCTTTTTCGCTGATTCCTGAGAAATCGGCTTCACCTGAAAAAGCCACATTCAGGCCCATGGCTTTCAGGTCCTCTTTAAGGGAGCGATCGAACTCAAATTCAAACCTGGGTAATTCGACGGTATAGCCGACCTCAGTGAAACTCTCCATCCAGACTTTCCAGGTCTCTCCGTCAAGCTCCTGTACCAGTTCATTAACCGTGGTGCCTTCATCGGGGAGGAAGAGGAACATGCTGAATTTCTTATTCTTATAGGGTAATTCCACTGCCCTGAAGTTGTGGGAGTATGCCGCTTTGAAAGACCTTTTAAGCTTCATCATATCCACCTGCCCGAATTTCGAACCGTTTTCATTATAGAAGGAGGTGCTGCGTGTATCCTTTGGATCAAATTCCTCGTCCCATAGGCAGTTAAAATAGATAGCATTGATGAGGATCATCATGGCGGAAGGATTTATATGCTCAATGATCTCATCGATTTTGCCATGGGTTTTATTGCTGACCCACTCATTAATGGTGCTTAGTGCTGAGGCCTTGCTAAAATCGAGCTCACTCACCCGGGCACCGAAGTAATTTGAGTTGAGGTCGATGAACTCCTGTTTTACAGGGAAGCCTTTGTTATTCCAGATGGAGTTTGCGATCTCCAGGAGATTGCCATTGGTATTGCTTAGCAGTACCCCAATTAACTCCCTGGTGATTTCGTTCACCTCTTCCCGGCTTAATCCCTGGTAGTTGAGCACCTGCTCAAATGCATCCCTGGTAGTGGTTTCAGCACCATTGTAAGTCATGCCCAGCGCAATACTTACTGAGGCCGGGGAGATCATGATGTTGGGTTTTTCCTCTGCTTCAAAAACGGTTTTGAGGAGTTCGAGCCCAAAGTTATTATTGGTCTCAATCACTTTGGCCGATTTAAGATTGTAATCGAATACGGGATCATCGATTTCCTGATTACATGAGTGGGCGGATAAGATCGATATGAGGGTAAAGATTGGTAGGAAGAGTTTTGGCTTCATGTAAGTGCTTTTTTTGCAAAGACAACAAATGTACTAATTCTTATTCACGCAACCTTTTAGATCGTCCCTCCATCCTGTTGATGAATTCCAAGGATGTGATATCCTGCCAATTTGCATAAATTTGTCAAAGGAGGAAAACTTAATTGGCAGTAGAGCTGGATATATTATTAGAGGGTTGTAGGCGGGGAAAACCGAAGAGTCAGGAGGCTCTATATAAACGGTTCGCAGCCGCAATGTATGGGATTTGCCTGCAGTATGCCTCCAGCGAAGAGGATGCACAGGATATCATGCAGGAGGGATTCGTGAAGGTGTTCAGGAAGCTTAACCAGGTGAAAAATCCCTCTGCTTTCCCTGGATGGATTCGCAGGGTGATGGTCAATACAGCCCTGGAGAAATACAGGAGCCAGGTTCATCTTCAGCGAATCGATGATGTGAAGGAGGAGGCCGATAAGGAGATGGAAGATGGGATCTTTGAAAATCTGACCTGCCAGGAACTGGTTGCCCTGATTCAGACCCTGACTCCCCAGTACCGTTTGGTTTTCAACCTATATGCCATAGAGGGTTTCAGCCACAAGGAGATCAGCGAGGAGCTGGGCATATCTGTGGGCACTTCCAAATCGAACCTCTCACGGGCAAGGGCCATTTTGCAGGAAAAGATTAAGAATATTTATGGTACAGTAATAACGAGATGAATAAGAATATTAATAGCGGCAAGGGATTTTTAAAGGATAAAATGGCTGCATACCAGGCCTGATCCTCCGCCGGAGGTGTGGGAGTCAGGTTGCTGCCAGTCTAAGGGGCCGAAGCAGGGGGCGCAAGATCATGATTATCCTTTCAGCCGCTGCCTCTCTTGCACTGGCCATTACCCTTGGGATCACCTGGTCCGGCAGAGATATGCCACAGGATGGTGAACTGGCCACCTCCTCCCAATCGGAGAGTGTGCTGCAAAGGAATGACGAACTGCAAAGGAATGACCAGGCTCCTCCTGTAATTCACAGAAAGGAAAAGCTTGAGGAGCAAATTGTTGAGGTTTTGGCTGAGATTGCCTGCGGACCTGATCTGAGCCTGGAAAGGCGGGATCCTGGCCTGACAGCTGGAGGCTGGAAGCTAGGGACGCGGTAACAGAACCGTCTACTAAGTGAACGCGGATCTGTCACAGACCCTGGTCGTTTTGGAAAATCTGCCAGATGTTCAGGAAGGAACTCGTGGAAGAATCCGTGGTGCTTGATGAAAATCAAATTACCGAAGATCTTTCCCTGGACGACAATCCGGATGTTGGAGATGAAGTCGATGATGGATCTTAATCAGGTGAAGGGCAAGGATCTCAGGTGGGTTTTGGGTGCAATGGTTTCACCTCTTTATAGTTTCCGGGATGCGCAGCCAGAAGCCCTTGCCGGGACATCTGATCAGGAATCCGGGACCATATCCTATGCTGCAGGGGTTCAAGGTGGGCTATAAGGCAACCCGCAGGCTTGCCATTGAGTCGGGCATCCTCTTTAATAAAATGGGAATTTCAATAGGAGCACCAGGTATTCAGGTGTTTTCCAAGGACCTGGATTTTGCAGCCTGCGGGACCTGAATCAGCCGGGTCACGGGTTACTGGCAGTTACCAATACGGTGGGAAATATTGTATCCAATTCGGGCGAGATCTATGTAAATAATTATCTTTTGAATGCATCCAAGGATTACAATAGTGTTGATGCTCCATTTCCAGAAGCGCTTTATGCCGACCAGGGAATCGATCAACATCTCGATTATCTGGAGCTACCCTTTAACCTTCGGTATAACGTCCTGGACCGGGACTTTAAGATTCAAGTGCTGGGAGGCATGAGTACCAACCTTCTGGTGAATAACTATGTTACCATGGAGTCGGGGGGTGAAAGCAAGGAAATTGGTTATCTGTCCAATATTCGCAATGTGAACTACTCCGGAAATGCAGGCCTGGGTTTTGTATATCAATTTCTCGATCAGCTTAGCCTTAGCCTGGAACCCAGGTTTCGATATTACCTGAATTCGGTCAATGATGCCACACTTCCATCCACCCGTCCATATACCTTCGGAATTTATACTGGAATAAACTACTTCTTTTAGTCTGTCGGCCAGAACCAATTTCCTTTTTAATTGTTTATTTTTGTGGCTTATGGATAGAAGAAAGAGGATCAGAAGGGGAATATATTTCACTTTTTTTGCCGGATTGGGAATTGCGGCTGTTTTTGTGGCCAAAAATGCTTATTCGGGAGGTAGTGAAAATGATCCTCCAACAAGGGGTAACAGGGATTCGTTTACAGTATATGGTGTGGAGTTGCCAGGAAAGGTCAACTTTGCGGGAGAACCGGTGCCCCTTGATCTTTTCGATGTAAAAGAGTCTCTTGACCGGGAGTTGCTTTCAAATACCTATTTTCATTCACAGACCATACGACTCATCAAGCTGGCAAATCGTTATTTCCCCGAGATTGAGCCTATTCTGAAACAAAACCTGGTCCCTGATGATTTTAAATACCTGGCTGTGGCCGAGAGTGGACTAACACAGGCGGTATCACCAGCCAGTGCTGTGGGTTTCTGGCAACTGCTTAAAGGTACCGCACAGGAGAACGGGCTGGAGGTGGGGAAGGAAGTTGATGAGCGCTACCATGTTTCCAAATCCACCCAGGCTGCCTGTAAATATCTGATTTCATCTTATCAAAAATATGGAAACTGGACCATGACTGCCGCCTCATATAATGCAGGAAGAAGGGGCATGAATGAGCAAATCGAGCGACAAAAGAAGGAAAATTACTATGATCTTTTGCTGAACGAGGAGACCGCCAGGTATCTTTACAGGGTGCTTGCCCTGAAGCTGATTTTTGAAAATCCTTCAGCCTATGGTTTTCATATTCCTGAAAATGAACTCTATCCCGTGATTCCCTCCCATAAGGTAGTGGTGGATAGCACCGTGGCCAGCTTTGCTGACTTTGCCGGGGAATATGGAACAAATTATAAAATTTTGAAATACCTGAATCCATGGCTGCGGGATACCAAACTGACCATTACTGGGGGTAAATCTTATGAAATTGTCGTGCCTGAGAGAGGATATCGCCGCCCCGATGCCTGGGAGTTACCGTGAAAAGAAAGGAACAGAAAATAGAGGTTCAGGGTGCCCGGGTACATAATCTGAAGAATATTGATGTAAGTATCCCCAGGAATCAGCTCACCGTCATTACAGGGCTGAGTGGAAGTGGTAAATCATCACTGGCCTTTGATACCATCTATGCAGAGGGTCAGCGTCGGTATATTGAAACCTTAAATGCTTATGCCAGGCAGTTTCTTGGCAACATGGAACGCCCGGATGTGGATAAGATCACCGGTCTGAGTCCTGTCATTTCCATTGAGCAAAAAACCACAAATAAAAACCCAAGGTCGACTGTGGGCACAGTCACGGAGATTTATGACTTCCTCCGTTTGCTCTATGCCCGGGTGGCCGATGCCTTTTCCTATGTCACCGGTGAGAAAATGGTCAAGTATACCCAGGAGCAGATACTTGATCTGATCCTTGATTCATTCCATGATCAAAAAATCTATCTGCTTGCACCCGTTGTAAGAGGGAGAAAGGGTCACTACAGGGAACTCTTTGAGCAGGTTCGTAAAAGTGGTTACATATATGTAAGAGTGGATGGGGAGATTACTGAGCTTGTCCAGGGAATGAGGGTCGATCGCTACAAGAACCATGACATTGAGGTGGTCATTGACCGGCTGACCGCACGTGAAAAGGAAAGGGCCAGGATGAAGAAGTCGCTGTCTGCCGCCATGAAGCAGGGAAAGGGTGTGGCCATGATTCTCGAAAAGGATGGAACAGAACCCCGATATTTTTCCAGCCAGCTGATGTGTCCCACATCTGGTATATCCTACAACGAACCCGCTCCCCACAGTTTCTCCTTCAACTCCCCACAGGGTGCCTGTCCCCATTGCAACGGACTGGGTACCATTAATGATGTTGATCTTACAAAGATCATTCCGGATGATAGTAAAAGCATTCGTGGCGGGGCCCTGGTTCCTGTTGGTCCCTATCGAAATGCGCTGATATTCTGGCAGCTGGATGCCATTGCTACCCGGTATAAGTTCAGCCTTGACACACCCTTTTCTGAAATTCCCGAAGCGGCTGTTCATTGTATTCTTCATGGATCGGATGAGCCCCTGAAGCTGCAAAATACCCCTTTGGGTGCCACATCCAATTATTATCTCAGTTTTGAGGGAATTATAAACCATGTTCAGAACGGATGCCCTGGAGGGGAAGAGACGGGATGAAAAACAGCAGATCAGACAGTATATCAGAAAGATAAGCTGTCCACATTGCAAGGGGACCCGCTTGAAACCGGAGATGCTTTATTTCAAGCTAAATGGAAAAAATATCGCCGACCTTTCGGCGATGGATATCAGTGCACTTGCCGATTTCCTGGAAAATATTGAGAATGATATGAGCGAAAGGCAGAATATCATTGCCCGGGATATTCTGAAGGAAATCAGGAGCCGGCTTGGATTTCTTCTGGATGTGGGCTTGAACTATCTCTCTCTGAACAGGAGTGCACGCTCCCTTTCCGGGGGTGAAAGTCAGCGGATCAGACTGGCTACTCAAATTGGTTCCAGGTTGGTGAATGTGCTCTATATCCTGGATGAGCCCAGTATCGGACTGCATCAAAGGGATAACAGGAAGCTGATTTTATCTCTTCAAAGCCTTAGGGACCAGGGGAATTCTGTGATTGTTGTGGAACATGACAGGGATATGATTTTGTCGGCAGACTATGTTTTGGATCTGGGACCCGGTGCAGGTCGGTGTGGAGGAGACCTGGTTGATGCCGGATCGCCGGATCAGATTCTCAAGGGTAAATCACTTACCGCCCTATACCTGAATAAAACCCGGGAGATCACAGTGCCTGAGAGTCGAAGACCCGGAAATGGTGAACAACTGGTATTAAAAGGTGCTTCGGGGAATAATCTGAAAATGGTGGATGTGGCCTTTCCCCTGGGAATGTTCATCTGTATTACCGGAGTGAGTGGCAGCGGCAAATCGACTCTGATTAACGAAACACTCCATCCGATCATCAGTCAGAAGCTCTACCGGTCGAACCGGGATCCCCTCGCTTACGAATCTATTGAAGGACTGGAGTACATCGATAAGGTGATTGAAGTGGACCAGTCGCCCCTTGGAAGAACACCAAGGTCAAATCCAGTGACCTATACGGGCGTATTCGGGGATATCCGGAAGCTTTTTGAACAAACTTCGGATGCAAAGATTATGGGATACAAGGCCAGCCGTTTTTCCTTTAACGTAAAAGGTGGGCGGTGTGAAACCTGTGGTGGGGCAGGGCTTCAGACCATCGAAATGAATTTTCTTCCCGATGTCTATGTTCAGTGTAAATCGTGTAATGGCAAAAGATATAACCGTGAGACCCTGGAGATTCGATATAAAGGTCAGAGTATTAATGATGTGTTGAAGATGACCATTAACCAGGCTGTTGAATTTTTTGCCAGTGTTCCATCCATCCTCAGGAAATTGAAAACCCTTCAGGATGTGGGTCTTGGATATATCAAGCTGGGCCAGCCATCCACCACTCTTTCAGGAGGTGAGTCACAGCGTGTAAAGCTTTCGGCCGAGCTGGCCAAGAAAGATACAGGGAAAACGCTTTACATCCTGGATGAGCCAACCACCGGTCTTCATTTTGAAGATGTGAGGGTGCTCCTGGATGTAATTGCCAGGCTGGTAAATCGGGGCAATACGGTAATTATGATAGAGCATAATATGGATGTGATCAAGGTGGCTGATCATCTGATCGATCTTGGGAAGGAAGGGGGTAGTCAGGGTGGCACCATTCTGGCCACAGGAACCCCTGAAGAACTGGCCCAGAAGTCAGATAGTTATACCGGTAATTTCCTGATTGAGGAGCTGTCATTGAAATAATTTGATTAATTTGTAAAAACAGATCAAGAACAAGCAGAATGAGCGTTAGCGAAGAAAAGATTAAAAATGCATTCAAGCATAAAACATGGAACGAGATTAAGAGCTCGGATTCATGGCAGATATTTAAAATCATGGCCGAGTTTGTGGAGGGATTTGAGAAGATGGCCACCATCGGACCCTGCGTATCAATATTCGGATCGGCACGAACATCACCCGATAACAGGTACTATAAGCTGGCAGAGGATATTGCCTTTAAATTAACCCAGCATGGATATGGCGTGATTACCGGGGGAGGACCCGGAATTATGGAGGCTGCGAATAAGGGAGCCATGAAGGGTGACGGGATCAGTGTGGGGCTGAATATTCAACTTCCCTTTGAGCAGAGTTCAAATCCTTATATTGATCCGGATAAACTATTTACTTTCAAGCACTTTTTCGTTCGAAAGGTGATGTTTCAGAAGTATGCCCAGGGTTTTATTGTACTGCCCGGAGGCTTCGGGACCTTTGATGAGTTCTTTGAGTCTATCACCCTGATCCAGACTGAGAAGATTGGAAAGTTCCCCATTGTACTTGTGGGAAGGGATTTCTGGAAGGGACTGGTGGATTGGATCCAAAAAGTGGTTCAGCAGGAGGAGAAGAATATCAGTGTAAAGGACCTTGATCTTTTTAAATTGGTGGATACTGCAGAGGAAGCAGTTGAGGTGATTGATACCTTCTACGGGAAGTATATGCTGAGCCCCAATTTCTAAATGCCAGCTAGCTTGCAGTGTTCGTAAATCCAGGAATCGTGATTAATTATTTTGTACATTTAACAAAATTCAGTATCCGATGAAGAAATTTACGTCATTTTGGACTGGCATTGCATTGGTATGTCTGTCATTTTCAGTTTCCGGCTCAGGAAGTGGATATTTCCATTGATCACCCGTCAGCTGTAAAAGCCGGAGAGGTTTTTGAAGTCACAGTCACCATATCAAAAGGATCACTGACCGACTATTCCCGTTTCTCGCAGGATTTACCTCTGGGTCTTACCGCCACAAATGTTGAATCTCCCAATGCAGATTTTAGTTTTGATAATCAGCGGATCAGGATTATCTGGCTTAAGCTCCCTGAGGTGGAGGAGATCAAGGTTTCCTATAACATCATGGTGGATGAAAGGTTAAAGGGCAAATTCATCCTGGGAGGTGTTTTTGCCTATGTGGTGGATGAGGAGCGGAAGTTTTTGAATTTTGAGAAAACCGATGAGATTACCATTATGCCAAGTACACACATAGATCAGGCCCTGATTGTGGATATCAAGGATTTTAAAGGAGGTCCTGCAGGAGCTCCGGTGGCAGCGACTGTTGACAAGGAGCCTTACGCCATGGCGGTCAGGCAGAAACCTGTGCTTTTGGGGTCGGGTGGTTATTTTGTAAAAATGCTCATCAAGAATCCCTGCGGGAAGTAAGTATGCAAAGTGGAGGAGATCATTCCAGCAGGCTATCTTTTTGAGAGTGTGGATCCTCATGACGGAATTGAATCTTTTTCCTCTTCAACCGTGAAATTTATCTGGATGAAATTACCAGGAGGAGCCGGAGTTTGAAGTGTCTTACAGGCTGGTGCCCAAAAAGAGACGAACCCCAGGGTGCGATGAACATCAAGGGTCAGCTTACCTACTCTGCCGGAAATGAAAATAAGATTGTATATTAAGGAGGTGGATGTGGATATGGAGTCTCTCTCTCTTGCGGACAAAAGAAATCTCCTTGGAACCGGAGAGATCCCCGTCAGCGCAGGGAGGTCAGTAAATGCAGAGAAGACTGTTAGCACGGAAAAACCTTTACCAGTGGCAGAAAAGAAGCCACCACCGCAAAAGAAACCTGCTGTAACGCCAGTGCCCGACTCCGGCATCCGGTGAGTAATTGTTAATACGCGGGTTCTGGGAACAGAATCAGGAGTGTACTACCGGGTTCAGATTACTGCGAACAGGAGCGCTTTTGATGCTCGTGTCCCTATACAGGCAGGCAGGAGTGGATCAGGAGGTCTTTGTTGAGCAGCATGAGAATTACTATAAATATACTGCGGGTTCATTTAGCTCTTACAATCAGGCTGTTCAGTACAGGGATCGACTTGAGGCTAGACCTGAGATTGAAGGTGCTTTTGTTGTAGCCTACCGTGACGGAAAGCGTATACCCATACCATCAAACCAATAATTCAGTCTGCACTGCTTTGTTCCGATTCTCCCCATACAGGATCTTGCTGATAAGCTTCATCATGCTTCCCCTTGTTTCCCAGGGGCAAGAAGTCGATTACGACTCACTCTTACAAAGGGTTGACACGGTGGAGAACCCGGTTTTTAAACCTGTGATTTCATTTGCCTACGGGGTATTTAATTATAGGGGTGATGTGAGTAGCAGCCTGATTACACCTTTGACCGGTACTCATGCGGGAATGGTGAATGTGGCCACCTTCATCGACCGTAAGAACCACTATTTCATTGCTAATTTTAATTTTCTTACAGGCAAACTTACAGCCAGTGAATATTCTTATTCAGACCTGAGCCGTAACCTTAATTTTGAAACTTCTCTCTACTCTTTTGGTGCAAATGTTGAGTACAGATTTGGCCATTTGATATCTGAGGATTTTTTCCTGAGACCCTATTTTCAGGTGGGTGTGGAGAGTGTTAATTTCAGTGCCAAGGGGGACTTTTCGGACGCCTCTGGGAATCCTTACTTCTATTGGTCGGACGGAACCATTCGGGACCAGACCCAGACAAGTGGTGATGCAAATATGCTTTACAGGGATTATAGCTATGAGACCGACCTGCGAAAGCTATGAGAGCGCCGAATTCGGACTGGGTAACTATAATCAGCGATCCATTGGCTTTCCCCTTGGCGCGGGTCTTCTTTTCAGGATCAGTAACAGGACATCTTTCGGTATTGGGGCCACCTATCATTTCACACTAACTGATTATATTGATAATGTGGCATTCGAAGGGACCAGTGTCCAGGGTAAAAAGGGGAATGATGGTTTTGTTTTTTCCTATGTTTCGGTCCATTTTGATCTATTCTCGGATCCGTCGACCCGCACAGTCGACCTGCTTTACGCAGATGTGGAGTTCGATGAACTCTTCTTTGATGACGAAGACGGGGATTTTATTCTTGACGTAGCCGACCATTGTCCGGGTACCCCATATGGAATTGAAGTGGATTCTCTTGGATGTCCGCTGGATGGGGATCAGGACGGTGTGCCCGATTATCTGGATATGGAGCTGGAAACTGCAGCCGGCGTATGGGTGGATGATTTAGGTGTAACACTTAGCGAGGAGGCTTTTTACGCTTCTGTTAGAAGCAGGGAAAGCGCAATGCCCAGAGAAGAAGTGGAAGCCTACTTTGAGACCATCAGGGATGATTACGCCTTGAGAAGGTCCAACGAGATACCCGAAAAGTTCATGGCACTGGATGAAGACCTGGATGGATATATTTCCTTCGATGAATTATTAAAAGCGATCGATCTTTACTTTGATTTCCAGATCGATCTTGACATTGATGAGGTAAGGGAACTTAATGACTTCTTCTTCTCCCAGTAGCAGTGCCTGGTAGCACTAAGTTACACTTCCTCGTAAGGTGCTTGTTTTAGCTACGCTAAAAAAATGCCAGCTTACTTCGTAAGCATAACTTAGTGCTACCGGCACTGTGTACTGTGCACTATGAACTGTGTATTATTTTATTTTGTGGATTCGGTCCATCTGGCGTTGAGTATCCTTGCGTTTGATGGTTTCGCGTTTGTCGTATTCACGCCTTCCCCTTGCCAGTCCGATTTCCAGCTTTGCGTAGCCGGAACTGGAAATGAAAAGTTTCAGAGCAGCGATGGTTAAGCCACTCTCCTTTACTTTCCTTTGGAGTTTTCTCAATTCCGGCCTGTTCAGCAATAGTTTGCGGTCGCGGCCCGGAAGATGACTGTTGAAACTGGCCCATGCATAATCGGCTATTTGCATACCTCTTACGTAGAGTTCGTTATTTTCAAAAAGACAATAGGCCTCAACAAGGCTTGCTCTTCCATTACGGATGGATTTGATTTCGGTGCCTGTTAATTGTATCCCCGCAGTATAACGGTCCGTGATTTCGTAATCATGGAAGGCCTTTTTATTTCTGATGTTGATTTTACTAGCCATGGTGGTTTCCGGGTCCAAAGGTATAAAAAACCGCTTATTTGGGTATATTTGATTTGAATGGCTAAGAATACCATCAACCTGCTGACCATACTGGGTCCCACTGCAGCCGGAAAGACAGCATTTTCGGCTCAGCTGGCCTGTCGGGTTAACGGTGAAATCATAAGTGCCGATTCGAGGCAGGTATACCGGGGAATGGACATTGGAACCGGGAAAGATTATGATGACTACATGGTGGATGGCAGGCAGGTTCCCGTGCACCTTATAGATATTCTTGAAGCTGGATTTGAGTACAATGTCTACCTGTTTAAACAGGACTTTAACAGGGTTTTTCTGGATATCAGCGATAGGGGGAAAATGCCTGTATTGTGTGGGGGCAGTGGGCTGTATATCGAATCTGTTTTGAAAAATTACAGGCTGCTTCAGGTAGCACCCAATGAAGGCTCTGCGGGCGGAACTGGAGACCAGGGATATTGGTGAGCTGGTGGAGATGCTGAAGCAATATGGTCCGCTTCACAATCAGACCGACATCACTTCAAGGAAAAGGATCATCAGGGCCATAGAGATTGCCAAATTCCAGATCAGGGGCCAACGAAACGCCAATGGGTCATTCAGCCGGTGATGAGTTGGGTTTGAATCCGCTAATTTTCGGGGTTCAGCTGGAGAGGGAATCAGGAGGAAGCGGATTACCGAGAGGCTTAAAAAGAGGTTGGAGGAAGGAATGGTGGAAGAAGTGGAGGGTTTAATGGCCAGGGGTGTGTCAAAGGAGAAGCTGGATTACTACGGGCTTGAATACAGGTATATATCTCGCTTCATCCTTAAAGAATTGACTTTCGATGAGATGGTGCATAGACTTAACTCGGCAATTCACCAGTTTGCCAAGCGACAAATGACCTATTTCAGAGGGATGGAGCGCAGGGGAGCACATATCCATTGGATCGATGGTACCTTAAGTGTTGAGGAGATGTGCAACAAGGCCCTGTCCATCTACAGGTCTATCTGAACTGCCAGGGAAGGTCCAGAATGAACCAGATCAAACCGATGGCTATCAAAATATTGAATGCTGAGATCAAATAGTTGTAGGTAACCCTCCAGGTTGTGATCCGCCTCCTGATCATGATCCCGATATTTGGAATAAAGAATGCGAGAATACTAAAGACCGTGAGACTGTTTAGTATTTTCTCCTCATCCATCTCTTCGGCAGGTTCAGCTGCCGGGAGGAAGAAAAGAATCAGGTAGGCCATCAGGAGGAAAGCAGGCCAGGTAGACTAAATAACTGGCCTTGATAAAGATGGTGGAGACAGGTCGCTTACGGTGCATCCTGAAAGGTTTCAGAATGATAATAGCAATAATATAGATCAGCAAAAATGCTGCTATAAATATGAAATGAAGCAGAAAGGTCATACCTTCTTCATCATTATGATTTTACTGTAACTAATCGGAGGCCGCCTTAAGTTTGGCCTTGATCTTTCCTTCAATCTCTTCCGCAAGTTCCGGATTATCCTTCATCAGGTTTTTAACAGCATCCCTTCCCTGTCCCAGCCTGGTCTCCCCGTAAGAAAACCAGGAACCGCTTTTTTTCAGAATTTCCAGGTCTGTGCCCAGGTCAATCAGTTCACCGGTTTTGGAAATTCCCTGGCCGTAGAGAATGTCAAATTCAACCTTCCTGAAAGGTGGTGCAAGTTTGTTTTTTACCACCTTCACCCTGGTCCTGTTCCCGGTGATGTCTTCACCATCTTTTATTTGACCAATTCTCCGGATATCGAGCCTTATAGAGGAGTAAAATTTTAATGCATTTCCACCAGTGGTGGTTTCAGGATTACCAAACATAACCCCGATTTTTTCCCTCAGCTGGTTGATGAAAATACAGGTGGTATTGGTCCGGTTAATGTTGGCGGTAAGTTTTCTCAATGCCTGGGACATGAGCCTGGCCTGCAGACCCACTTTCGAGTCTCCCATCTCCCCTTCAATCTCTGCTTTGGGTGTCAGCGCAGCTACAGAGTCGATGACAATGATATCAATGGCTCCGGAACGGATCAGGTGATCTGTTACTTCCAGTGCCTGCTCTCCATTATCAGGCTGAGATATATATAGGTTCTCAATATCTACTCCAAGATTCCTGGCATAAAACCTGTCGAAGGCGTGCTCGGCATCTATAAAAGCGGCAATTCCACCGTTTTTTTGTGCTTCGGCAATGGCGTGAATGGCCAGGGTTGTTTTACCGGATGACTCAGGCCCGTAGATTTCAACAACCCTACCCCTGGGATATCCCCCTATACCGAGTGCCACATCCAGCCCAATGGAGCCGGAGGGAATGATCATTACATCTTCAATGGCATTATCACCAAGTTTCATGATGGTTCCTTTCCCGTATCCCTTCTCTATCTTATCGAGGGTCAGCTGCAAGGCTTTTAATTTCTCCTTGTTGTCGCCGTTCCCGTTTTCTTTGCTCATGTTCTTTTCTTGTTAATGTGATAATTCGTTAAATATCTGCGTGCTGTGTTCCTTTGTATTCACTTTTTCGATGATCTTTAGTAATCATTCCCTCCTCATCAATGATGAAGGTCTTCCTAATAATCCCCATGTAGGTTTTTCCATAATTTGTTTTCTCACCCCAGGCACCGTAATCCTGCAGGACTTTCTTGTCCGTATCCGAGATCAGGCGAAAGGGAAGCTTATAGCTGGCAATGAACTTCTGATGCGAAATCTCACTGTCTGCACTTACCCCAATCACATCAAAGCCCTGCTGAAGAAACTGATCATAATGATCCCTCAGGTCGCAAGACTCTGCAGTGCATCCGGGAGTATTGTCCTTTGGGTAGAAATAGAGCACAATCTTTTTTCCCCTGTACTCATCAAGTGATATTCTTTTTCCCTCCTGGTCCACTGAATCAATGGCCGGGGCCCGGTCTCCTATTCTTAAATTTCCCATGTTAAAATCAAATCATAAATGTACAAAAGTTGCTCCACATGCAGCTCTATTTATTGCTATTTTTGGCATATGATTAATTCCTTTCTACGCAACGCTTTTTATTCGGCTCTGATGCTGGCTATTGCATTTATTCCAGGACCACCGGTCCACGCACAAGATATGGATGCATCGGCACTTTATGAAAAGTCAATTCAGAACTTTCAGGAGGGCGATTTTCGTACTGCCCTTGACGGATTCCTCCAATTGAAAAAGAGCCAGCCCGGTAATGTTATGAATTCTTATTATTCGGGACGATGCTTTGTGGAACTGAACGAGAAGCTGGATGAGGCCATTGAGCTTCTGTTCAGCGCATCCCGAAGGGGTGCACCTGATGATGCACTGTATTATCTGGCCATGGCCTACCACCGTGACTACAACTTCTCGGAGGCGCAGAAAAATTACAGCAGGTTTGAACAGGTGGCCACACGCCAGCAGTTAAAGGATCTGAGAGTAACACACATGATATCCACTTGTCGGAGTGCACAGGAAATTACAGCGACTTATAATCAATACGAAGTGATGGCAGTTACTTTACTGGATCTTTCTGACTCGCTAAGTTATTCTCAGATCAGGATGAAAGGCGGAGACTTACAGAGAAAACCATCCGAATATTTCAAATTAGGGGAGGACAGGGATGGCCTTGGCAGCCTGATGTTTATGCCAGCTGATCCGCTAAGGGGTGATTATATTTTTTATTCGGCCCAGGGAAAATCCGGGAAGGAAGGAATGCAACTATTCAGGTCAAGAAGGGGCTCAGGCAGATGGGGCGAAGCTCAGGAAGTGAAAGCTTTAAATACAGAAGGAGATGAGCTGCTTCCATACTATGATCCCATTGAAAATGATCTCTACTATGCTTCTGATGGCGGCTCGGGAATTGGCGGATTTGACCTTTTCAGGGCCCATTATGATCCTGAACGGGATCAGTGGACAGAGCCCATTAACCTTGGATTTCCCATCAATTCAGCCATGGACGATTATCTTCTTCTTCCCGGATCGGACCTGGGTATGATGATGTTTTTTTCCAACCGGCAGGGGACAGACAGTACGCTCACTGTTTATAGAGTACATATGGTAGAGCCCAAGCTAAAAACCGATCCAAAAAACACCAGGAAGCTCAGGCAAATAGCAAACCTTGGAGGAGCGGCAGATGAAATGCTTGCTGATCTCGAAGCAATGTCAGCCAGTACTTCAGGTGGGGATGGATCTTCGGCTGAGCAAGGGGAGGCTAAAAGTTTTGATGCTCCTTCCCAGGTGTATACGCCGGTAAAGATTCTCGCAACGGAAGAGCTGGCTTCCCCAGAGGCTTCCCCTGAGACTTCCCCTGACATGGAGATTCTTTTGGAGGTCCGGATGCATCAGGTGGCATCCGATTCGCTGAATGATCTGGCAAGGGACGCACGTTTAAAGGTTCGGGAGTCGGATGACCCCAATGACAGGTGGGTTTGGCAAAAGCAGATCATGGTTTGGGAGAAAAAGGCTCATGATGAGGAGGCAATGGCCGCTTACCTCTTTGCCAGCATGGATGGAGGCAGTCAGGGAGAAGCGAAAGTTTCGCCGGTAAATTCGCCCGAATCTGTGGTTCCCCTGGCAGTGGCAGGTGAACCAGGCAATCAGCCGGAAATAAAAGTTGTTCCTGAGGGTGATGATCAGTATATTAAGCGCTTCGATATTCTGGGCGCCTCCCCTTATTCGGCCTCCAATCCCATCCCTTCTGATGTGGCCCTTCCGGATGGTGTTTTCTACAGGATCCAGCTGGGGGCATTTGGAACGGCCGTCGAACCTAATACCTTTGGCGGCATTAGCCCGATTACAGGTGAAAGTCTGAAGGAGAGAGGCATTATCAAGTATTATGCAGGGAAGTTTTCAAAATATGAAGATGCAACTGCAGCCCTGTCCAGGATCAGGTCTGAAGGATATGAAGACGCTTTTGTCGCTGCCTGGTATGACGGAAGCCCTGTTTCAACACAAAAGGCTAAGCAATTAGAGTAGCTTCTTAATGGATAAATTCTTATATTTGAAGTGAAGTGATATTCTTCCAGTATGGACAGTAACTTTACAAGTCGACCGCAAAAAGTTGGGTCTGATGATACAGATAGCCTTCAGCAGGGTAAGCTCGTCCTTCACAACGACGAAATTAACACTTTTGATTACGTTATGAATACTCTTGTGGAGGTGTGTAATCACTCCCTTACCCAGGCCGAGCAATGCGCAACCATTACACATTATAAGGGCAAATGCGAGGTAAGGACGGGTAAGTTAAAGGAGATGAAAGAGCTGAGGTACAAACTCATCTCAAAGGGATTGAAAGCCACTGTAGATAATTGACCTCTAATGACAGTCATCATCATTCTAATTGTATTAGGAATCCTCTTATTTGTGATTGAATTTCTCCTGGTTCCCGGCGTTACCATTGCTGGGATAGGGGGCTTGATTCTCACTGTATTCGGCGTCTTTAAAGCTTTCAGTGACTTTGGACCTGCGGTGGGTATATGGGTTTTGATCGGGACAGTTATCCTGAGTGTATTTGTTATTATCATGTCGCTTCGGGCCAGAACCTGGAGCCGCCTGATGCTGAAGACCAACATGGAGGGGAGTGTGGATAAAGATCTAACCGATGAGCAAATTAGGGTAGGGGATTTTGGTACTACGCTTACACGTTTAGCACCCATGGGGAAGATCATGATCAATGATATGGTGAGGGAAGCCAAGTCCATTGAGGGATATATTGACGAGCATTCGGAGATTGAAATTGTATCCATTGAGGGTACCAGGATATCTGTTAAGAGTCATAAAGTCGTAAAGTCGTAAAGTCAGTAAAGTCATAAAGTCGTAAAGTCGTAAAGTCGAAAGACTTAAAGAGGAAAGAAATATATAATTACAAGATAAAAAAGATAAAAAATGGAAATTATGGAATTTGACTTCTCCTGGATCATAATTGTAGTTGCCAGTATTATTGGCCTTTGGATCATTCTCTATTTTATCCCAATTGGATTGTGGTTTACTGCACTTCTCTCGGGGGTGAAAGTTTCCCTCTTACAGCTGATCCTGATGCGCTGGAGGAAAGTTCCGCCAACGGTTATCGTCAGGTCGATGATCGAAGCTACCAAAGCTGGACTTGGCCCATATCAAGCGCGATGAACTGGAAGCGCATTACCTGGCCGGAGGTCATGTGGAGCAGGTGATCCATGCGCTGGTTTCGGCAAGTAAGGCGAACATTGATCTCACCTTCCAGATGGCAACGGCCATTGATCTTGCAGGGCGTGATGTGCTTGAAGCTGTAAAGATGTCAGTAAATCCCCAGGTGATCAATACGCCTCCTGTTACTGCAGTTGCCAAGGACGGGATTCAGCTGATAGCCAAGGCAAGGGTCACCGTACGTGCCAATATCAAGCAACTGGTAGGTGGCGCCGGTGAAGAAACCGTACTGGCCAGGGTAGGTGAGGGCATCGTGTCCTCCATCGGTTCATCCAAGTCGCATAAGGAGGTTTTGGAGAATCCCGATTCAATATCCAGAATTGTTCTGGAGAAGGGACTGGATGCCGGTACAGCATTTGAGATACTTTCCATTGATGTGGCCGATATTGATATCGGTAAAAACATTGGTGCCGTTCTTCAGATGGACCAGGCTAATGCTGATAAAAATATTGCCCAGGCAAAAGCCGAAGAGCGCCGTGCTATGGCTGTTGCTACGGAGCAGGAAATGAAGGCCAAAGCACAGGAGGCTCGCGCCAAGGTGATCGAGGCAGAAGTGGAAATTCCGCTTGCCATGGCTGAAGCCTTCAGGGCAGGGAACCTTGGGATTATGGATTATTACAAATTCAAGAACATCGAGTCGGATACTTCCATGAGAGACTCTATTTCCAAGGGTACGCAAAAATCTTCCCGGATCAAGGGCACGGATGAGAAAAAATAGGGTTTACTAACGCTTGTGGTAACCACCTTTGGGAAATCCTCCCTTAACACCCCTGGATGCCGGATCTGATTCGGACGGATCAGGAGAAATCCATTGTCTGAGATCATCGATGGAAATCTTATTGAGCGGCGGGGCATCTGTTAGCAGAAATCCACCTGTGAGATATGCGAAGGGGTAGTCGTCTTTAAAAGCGTAAAGATGATCTTCCAGATGGTCGGTAAGTTCGCTGCTATCCATCCGCGACATCTTCAGGTAAATTGTTTCCTCTTTCATGGTTGGTATCAGGGCATAGGTGACAAGAAAGTCCTCCCCCTGGCTTAGCCATTTTGTATTGCTGTTTGGAGTGAATTCCAACTGAATCACAATAGAATTTCTCTCATCTCCATCCATGTTCAGGTATTGGGATATTTCAGGAATCGAAAAAGTAAGCCATCCATCTTCATCTGTAGATGTGGAGGCCGAATGGTTCCATAACTCACTCTTCCCCGGTTCGGATGAGATGAGTTTGACCGCGAAATTAAAGTTTTCACTGATGAGTGCTTCTCCGGAGGCGCTCTTTGAGTAAACCCTGGAAATTTAATTCAATTGCTGCCTGACCGAAGCCTGTCAGCAGAAAAGCAAATAGTCCAAAAAAAACCAGGGCAATTTTCTTTCTTATGAGGTTTCATTACAATATGGATTTTAAACAAATTTAAGAATATCCTGATATTGATTTATACGGAAGATTCATTTCTAAGGTTATTAACAAATTGTTAATAACCATTGTGAATGATTTGTGAATAGAGAACAGAGAGATCTGCTTGACTTGAATGACCTGAAGGTCTATTTTTGGTTATACCGAGTAAGAGATAATAGGCCGCTCGAAGTTTCGCCCGGTGTAGTGAGCCAGTCCGATAGGATGCTGGGGAGCGAACCGGCCGGCAAAGGGATTCCCTCCACTGCCGGAGATTCATCCAGAGCCAGGCACAAGACATGAAGCTACGCTTCAGGGTCAGTTTAGCCGGAAAGATTTCTACTAGGAAGTTCTTTAAAAGGTTGATCCTAAAGGCTGAAGAGCCAAAAAGAATCCCCTGGGGTTCCACTAAGCTTTTTCACTCTGGCACGGGTAGGTCGTACGAACTGACCGTTGCAGGGGCCTTAAGGAGCCGGTCCCGGAAATCCAGCTTTTTCGGCTGGGTGAAAGGACGGTTGCAAGTCGTTGCTCTACGGAACAAAGGCCGAGAACCAGGGTTTACGGGAAAGTAATCCTCAGGATTATTTCAAGCGGACCGGCCATAATAACTGTAGCTCGGCACTGATTGATGTCTACGGGTATCAATCAGTGAAAAGGGAGTAAACCAAAAGTTTACTCCCTTTTTGTATTTTGCCCGGCATGGGCAATAACTCTGTGCAGCCTAGGATTTATATTTAGGACTCAGGAAGGGATTGATTACAAGCCCAAGAACGATACCTGCAATGCAGAAGGCAAATGCATAGAGCACCAGGTCTTCCGAGATGCCAATAAAAATGGCCGGGACAATGACCCCCACCATGCAAAACAGGATGGAAAGAATCACGCTTAATCGGTTGATCCTTGGGTAGATCCATATTACCAGAACGAGGAGTCCCAGCGACATGGTGAGGGATACAAAGAAGAAGGTAGCATCCACGATATCGCGCAAGATAAGGGACAGAGCGATGCCAAGAATCATCAAAACCAGCATGCTCCACCTCATGGTTTTTCTAAGATTTTCCTGCTTGGTAAATCCGGCTTGCTCAAGGAAGTCCTGGGTGACTGACGCGGAAGCAGTGAACATATAGGTATCGGCCGATGAGGATACCGAAGAATAGATAATGACCACCGACAAGCCGGCCAGTCCCACGGGTAGCAATTTGCTGAAACCAACGATCAGGGATGTGTCGGGGGCGATATCGGGAATATCGGCACGAATGACCAATCCGATGAGGAGGAGAATAAAACCCACGATGATGTAAAAAACAGACGACATGATAATGCTTCGCCTGAAATTCTTTTTATCCTTAATGGCATATACCCTTTGCCACAATTCGGGCGAGGCCATTGGGATGAAGAATCCGGCCAGGAAGAAACTGATAATCTGCATGGTGGGTATGTTGAACAGGTCCATGAAAACCACTTCAGGTTTGGTGGCTGTTGTGGAGAGCAGGTACATCATCAATACAAATAAGAGGAAGATCCCGAAGGTTTGAACAATATCTGTTTTAACCACGGCATCGAAACCGCCTGCGACCAGGTAGGCGAGGATAATGACCCCGACAATGATCACCGAAAGGTCATAGCTAATGGGTGTATACTCCGAAACCAGTTTAGCGCCAGCCGTGAAATTTAATACCACCCAACCGAACATAATAATAATGGTGATGACCGTGGCAAGGTAGCCGGCGTATTTTCCTTTAAAGAAGAAAAAGAAGTCGGGCATGGTATAAAATTTTTCCTTGTCGGCAATCTTCTTCACCTTCAGCCCGAAGAAATAAAAGACAAACAGTCCGAATACTGATCCCACGAAGTACCAAAGGGCTCCCATTCCGTACATGTATACCAGTGCGGTGTAGGTGAGCAGGATGGCAGCTCCAATCCGGCTTGAAAAAATGGTGGATGTAGCCTGCAGGGCAGTGAGTTTCCTTCCGGAAATCAGGAAGTCCTCCTTTTCCTGCTTTCTTCCGGTAAGTGCTCCAACTACAAGGATCACAAGAAAGTAGGCAGCAATAATCAGATAATCGGTCAGGATTAGCATAGAGTTTAGTTTAGAACATAGATATGTAAATATATAAAAATATGCATAACATGATTTTTTGCTCCCTCAATTGGAGCGATTGGGATGAAGTGTTACTTGTCCCCTGTTTACGTGTTATTTACCCTTCACAGCGATTCATTTTGCCTGCGAATCATTCCTTCACTCAGGTCAACG
Source organism: uncultured Bacteroidota bacterium (assembly GCA_963716765.1). GTDB lineage: Bacteria > Bacteroidota > Bacteroidia > Bacteroidales. The sequence goes on from CAVQUO010000018.1 coordinate 112,148, forward strand.
CCATGGATCAAGCCCGTGAACAACAGTTAGGAAAGGGTAAACGGAACAAAACTTAGATTTCAAGCAGTCGAAGGTTTTCAGATAGTTGTCATTGCTTGATATTATTAGATAAACACTTTGCTTTCTGCTTTCTTCAGTTCAAAATTCTGTCAGTACGGTAGAAAAATCAAAAATTAATCTAAAACTAAGTCTATGAAAAAAGTATTATTCTTTCTGCTATTCATGGCGTTCGGTACCCTGACCATGTTCGGTCAGGCCCGCTTAGTATCCGGTGTTGTATCGAGCTCTGAAGACGGTACCCCTCTGCCGGGTGTTACGGTCGCTGTGAAGGGAACCACCGTTGGTACGATCACGGATGCCACCGGAAATTACCAGATAAATGTCCCCCAAGGGGCTGATATTCTCATCTTTAGTTTTGTCGGGCTTGCTACCCAGGAAGTTAAAATAGGCGACCTGAGCGAAGTGGCAATTACCATGGAATCAGACCTGCTGGAGATCGATGAGGTTGTGGTCACGGCCATGGGGATCCGAAAGGAGAAAAAGGCACTTGGTTATTCGGTCCAGGAGATCGATGAGAGTCAGATCTCGGGCGCCAAAAACATGGATGTTTCCAAATCCCTGCAGGGAAAGATTGCCGGGGTGAATGTGAAACAATCCAGTGGTATGCCGGGAGCAACTTCCCATGTAACCATTCGCGGCAATGTATCCCTGACTGGTGACAACCAGCCTCTGTATGTGGTGGATGGGATGCCCATTGCCTCTGACAAAGCCTTTACGGAAAATGTGGGAGAAGGAACCAACCCATCATCCAGGATTGTGGATCTGAATCCAGAGGATATTGAATCCATTACAGTCCTCAAAGGAGCCACAGCCGGTGCAATTTATGGTTTACGAGCTTCCAATGGTGTCATCCTGATCACCACAAAAAGTGGTTCTGCGGCCCGGACTGCAGGCAAGAAAACACTGGTTACCCTGAACAGTAGTTTCTCTTCAGACAGGATCAGCCGCCTTCCGGAACTTACAATCCACCTATGCACAGGGAAATGGAGGAGAGTTGAACCTGTGGTCGTCCGGTTCCTGGGGTCCGCGTATTGATACCCTGCAAAATTATCAGAGCCAGGAGGACAACCTCTACTTTGATAATCCTTACGAGACCTCCGACGGAGGTCCGCCACCGCAGGTTCCTGCTGTATATGACAACCAGGAGGACTTTTTCCAGAAGGGTTACACTTTTACCAACTCGGTTGATATTTCATCTGCAACTGATAATGCCCGTTATAGTCTTGGTATCGGCCGGACCGACCAGAAGGGTATTATTGAGACCACGGGTATGGTGAGGAACAATGCAAAGTTTAACGGCTTCTTCGACCTGAGTGACAAATGGACCGCCTCGGTTTCAGCCAATGTTTCCAATGTGGATATTGATAAAATCCCCGGAGGAAGTAACCTGGCAAATCCCTTGTTTACGGTTTACTTTGCGCCCCGGTCATACGATCTCACCAATAAACCCTTTGAACGGGAAGAGAATCCCTATCAGCAGTATCACTATCGCTTTGCCATGGATAATCCCTACTGGGCATTAAAAAACAATTCCTATAATGAATTCACCAACAGGTTCTTTGGGAATACGGCGATCGGCTACCAGCCTTTTGAATGGATGCGTATTAATTACAGGATCGGACTGGACAGGTTTGTAACCACCGGTCATGAGGTAATCTCCCTGGGTTCTGGCGGACAGGGCAGGGGATATCCCGAGTTTGGGGATGAACCGGCAGGTGGACAGATCGATGACTATACCTACCAGCGCCAGGAAATTAACTCAAACCTTTCCATAAGTTTCACCAAAGATTTTGGGGATTTCGGACTGGATGTGATTCTGGGTAATGAGTTCTATGATATTACCACCCAAACCCAGCAAATGACAGGCACCAATATTACCATCGGAGGCTTTGACCATATTTCAAATACAGGTGCCCAGAATGTATTCCAGGAGCTAACCCGCCAGCGTGTGGTTGGTTTTTATGGAAGTGCAACAGCTGATTATGCTTCCATGATCTTCCTGACCGTAACCGGACGAAATGATGTTGTATCCAATATGCCTTCGGGGAACAGATCCTATTTTTACCCCTCTGTTTCAGCCGGCTTTGTATTTACTGAGATTGGTGGTCTGAAGGACCAGAAGGTACTTCCTTATGGAAAAATCCGGGCCTCCTATTCCCAGATGGGACAGGCAGGCGCGCTTTATGCTACCAGAACCCTGTATTCTGCAAGGGTTGACAATGAAGCACTTGGGAATGGATTCCTGGACAATGATTTTAACTTCCCCTACCAGGGATATCCTGCATTTACCCTGCAGCAGACCCTGCTTTCAGATCAGTTGAGGCCACAGAACATTACCACCTATGAGGTGGGCTTAGACCTTGCGTTTTTACGAGAACAGGGTGGGAATTGATTATTCCTACTATTATGTAAATGCAACGGACCAGATTTTTAACGTTCCGCTGGCAGCCTCTTCAGGTTTCCGGGGAGAGTACGCAATGCCGGGGAGCTGGAATCCAAGGGTCATGAGATAGTGCTTTCAATTGTTCCGGTAAGAACCAGTGGAGGATTTGAGTGGGAAATTCTGACCAATTTTTCGAAGAACAAGAATATGGTTCTATCACTGGCACCTGGAGTGGAACGGGTTCAGACCGGCTGGCAGAATTTCACCAGTGTGGGAGCCTATGCCTATGCAGGACATCCATATCCCGGTGATCTTTGGAAGCGGATATGTGAGGGATGCTGATGACCGGATTGTTGTGGATTCAAGGGCCGACAGTTAATGGTGAACCTAATCCTTTCTACGGCATGCCACTGCAGGGTGGTGATGAAAAAATTCTGGGGAAGGTTAATCCGGATTGGGATGCCAGTTTTACCAATTACTTCCGTTATAAAGGATTTACCTTTATGGCACAGCTTTATTACTCCAAAGGAGGATTTATCTCCAGCGGATTAACCGGATTACTCAGGAACTATGGCGCTGCCAAGGAATGTGAGGACAGGGAAACTCCCGTTGTGTTTCCTAATACTGCCAAAGGCTACCTGGATTCAAATACCGGGGAACTGGTTCTGGAAGGAGATAATGATATTGAGATGCTGAAGGGGGAGGACTATTACAGTACCGTCCTCTGGGGTATTGAAGAATCCAAGATTTTCGACAAGATCGCTGCTCAGGTTCAAGGAGCTGTTAATCAGCTGGGATATGCCTCAACGCTGGTTTGCCAATACTTTTATCAGTGGGTATCTCTGTATTTGCCAATGGAAGGAACCTGGCCCTCTGGACCGACTATCCCAACTTCGATCCGGAATCCAGTACGGCTGAAGGGAACGGGATTGGTGCATTTGAATATGTCTCCTTACCCAATACCCGCTCCTTTGGAGGTGGACTTAAATTAACCTTTTAAATAAGATAAGATGAAAAAATATATTTCAATATTCAGTGTACTCCTGCTCTTGCTGTTCGCCTTTTCGTGCAGCGATGAGATCATGGATGAGATCGATACCGATCCGAACAACCCCACGGACGTGCCCATAAGCATGTTGATGTCGGGTAGTACTGCCGCCACTCCTTACTGGGTTACGGGTACGGATATAGCATGGTATAGCTCTGTATTTGTTGAACAAACCTGCGGGGCTCATGGCCAGATGAGGGATGCCGACCGGCGTGCCAATATCAATTCCCAGTTAGGGGAGAACGCCTGGGCCTTCTATATTTACCCGAGTCTTCTTCCGGACCTTAAAATCATTATTGAAAAGGGATCTGAAGGTGGAAGTGAAGAGGGGAAATGGATTGATGTGGGAATTGCCAAAATCCTTCAGGCCTATACCTATCATGGTGTCTGACGGATACATGGGGCCGGGTTCCTTATTACCGAGGCCACATTGGGGGCTGAGCAAAGAAAACCGGCCTTTGACACCCAGGAGTCGATTTACGCCTCCCTCCAGCAGCTACTGGATGATGCCATATGCTGACCTTCAAAAGGATAATATTAGTACCACCGGAGGTGAGGACTATATCTATGGTGGCGATCCTGATGCATGGATCATGGCTGCCTATTCGCTGAAGGCCAGGGCGGCCAACCGGCTAAGTAAAATTGATGCCACAGGTTCAGCTGCAGATGCCCTTGCAGCAGCTGCCCGGGGATTTGCTTCCATGGATGATGATTTCACCTTTGATAACTGGTCTGATGACCTGGGACATGAGAATACCTGGTACCAGGAGGAGAATGAAAGGGCTCATCACTCTGTGAGTATGACATTCTATGATATTCTAGATGGACTGAATGATCCGACGAATTCCGCTTTTCATCACCCAGGTAAACGGCGAGTATGTGCCAGGTCAGAACGGAACCTCCGAGGAAGACCAGGCAGGAACCATCTATTCAAAGATATCTGACAATGTGCTTAATGCCACAGCACCGCTGCCCATCATGACCTACGCCGAGTTGAAGTTTATCGAAGCCGAATGTCATCTGAGGAAAGTCAGGGCCCGATGCATCAGCTGCACTGGCTGCCTATACTGAAGGACTTGATGCAGCATTGGAACAGGCCGGGGTTGAGGAGGCTGATGCAGCTGCCTATAAGGCGCAGCCTGAAGTGCTTCCTGCGGATGCTTCTGGTTTGACCATGGATATGATCTATACCCAGAAGTATATACACTTGTGGCCATATGGATCTGTTGAGGCTTTTGCCGAGTGGAGACGTACCGGTTATCCAAGCCTTACCAATCCTTTCGAGGCGCCAAGAAGGTTCCCCTACCCCCAGAATGAAATCAGTGGAAATGCTGAAAATGTTCCGGATGTAACCGCATACAATGGTGTGTGGTGGGATGATGGAACGGAAGACTAATTAGTCTGTAAAGTCTGTAAAGTCTATAAAGTTAAAAGTAAAAAAAATGGCACCTCCTTGCGGGGCGCCATTTTTTGTTAATGGTTAATGGGTTATTGGTTAGTGGGTTAGTGGTTAGTGGTTAGTGGTTAGTGGTTAAGGGTCAGTTTATGGTGATGATCTTACCGGTGCTGCCGGAGGTATAAGCCTGGCCAAAAGATTTTGCCACAACCCGTAATCAGGATACCTCCTTTTTCTGTTTTTACAATAAGGCCCTGCTCATGAAAAGCTTCAAAATTATCTCCCGTTGAAAAGAAAGGACCATAGAGGTGGACAGGCTCTGCTATGCTTTTGCTATTAGGTGGAAGGGAGCCCCTGGCCTTGAGTTGGGCCGCATAGCCTGATGGGAGGTAGCAGTTTACCGATGGGTTTGTTTCAGTGATCCATGGAATACCTGCGGTATGATCCCCATGCTCATGGGAAATAAGAGGGTGGGTATTTCTTCTGGTCTGATCCCGAGTATGCCCATATTCTTCTTATACAGCCCGGCTTCCCTTCCTGCATCGAAAAGGAGCCTCTGTCCCATATACTCCACCAGGCAGGCAAAGCCCCAATCGGGTTTTAACCGATCGTCGACCTGGTAGTTGTCATAGATAATGCTTACAGAAACAGCATTGTCGGGAGAAGCCAGCCCACTGGAGGCTGGTTCCCCTGCGGAAAGTGCTGACAGTTAGAGCAGGAAGCCCAATCCGGTCAGCCAGGTAAACCTGTACATTTTATAACTCTTGTTTGTAGTGTAGTGCGCTGAATACCTGATTCTTATAGTTGCGGCCAATTCTTAGTTTGGCATTTTCCAGTTCGATGGTAGTGGCATTGAATGCCCTGATTCTGGGTATGGAGACAATGTAGGATTTATGAATCCTGATGAATTTTTCCGGGGAGAGCTTGCTTTCAATGCTTTGCAGACTGCTTTTGACAACGACCCTTCTGTTATCTGTGTGGATGCGGATGTACTCGTTCATCCCCTCAATGAAATGGATCTCTTTCAAATAAATTTTGATGACCTTTTTATTCTCCTTCACGTAGATAAAAGGTTCTTCGGATGTGCCATTTCCTCCTTCCACCTCGACCGTATCGGAATTACCCGATTGGAAATATTTGTTTATTGATTTGAAAAATCTCTCGAAAGTAACCGGTTTCATTAGATAATCCACCACGTCAAGTTCAAATCCCTCGAGGGCATATTGACTGAAAGCGGTTGTGATGATTACCTTGGGGGGGCGCTTGAGGGTCTTAAGGAAGTCAATGCCCGTCATCTGGGGCATTTTTATATCCAGGAACATAAGATCGACGGTGTGGTTGCGGAGGGATCCATGGCTTTCATAGCGTTATCGCACTCATCAACAATTTCGAAATTCTCAAGTTTCAGGATATGTCCCCGAATCAGCTCTCTGGCGAGCGGTTCATCATCGACTATCAGGCATCTTGTTTTCATGCGAAATCTTATTTTCACCGGATAGGGGAGGTTGAGCTCCAGTACACCGGTTTAGGGTTCATAAAATCAAATACACGAAAACAAATCTTACCAAATCTTTATGAACATAGTAAATTTACCAGCTTTTCTTAAATCAAATCAGTAAAATGCAAATAAAAAGATGTCAACGACAAAAATAAGTCAGTGAAAACGCTTTACCGGCCTATTCTCTCATTCTGCCATTCGCTTTTGGTGAGTGATTGATAAGAAGTGGCTTTAAATGCATCTGGTTAATTTTAGTTCATGATGAAGACTTTTTGTTGATCAGAGATGGGAATTCAGGATTCTTCGCCATGTCCTCTTATTTCTTTCGCTCGTTTTCATTTTTTCCTGGGTAGCTTATTACAGATCTGACGACGAAGGCGGATATGCCGGAGCACTTACTGGTGGTGCTGATCAATGCTGTGTTTTTCTTTGGGTATGCCTATCTGACAGTATACGTGTTTATTCCACGACTTATTGGCAAGGAAAAAAATTGGATTGTTTGTAATTGTTTTTCTGGTGAGTGGTGTGGCACTTTCTGCATTGAAATTTCTTTTCTCGGACTTTGGATTCTTACCAGGCAATTTCACCTGAAAGCGACCATCAATACAGACTCTTTCAGGCTCTTCCCTCTTTGCTGGTAAATACCAAGGATATGACATTTATTGTTGCACTATTTGCCATTGCAAAGTATGCAAGGGATCATTATCTGCTTGAATCAAATATCAGGGAAATGCAACAGAAGGGATTGGAGGCAGAAATCAAGTTGCTGGAGCATCATATGGATCCCCATGTCATATTTAATAATTTCAATAGTCTATACTCTATCTCCCTGAACAGACCGGAGCTTATTGAAGTGGAACTGTGAAAAAGCTTAAGTCAATTCTGCACTATCTTTTCAGGGAGAGCAAAGATGGAAAAAGTTTCGCTATCCAGGGAGATTGAGATGATCGAAAATTACATCGGCCTGGAGGCCCTGAGATATGGGGATCGTCTTAAGATAAGCTATGAGATGGAAGGTAATCCTGAGGGACTGAAGATTACCCCGCTCTCCTGTATCCATTTGTCGAAAATTGTTTCGTGCATGGAGCCGGAGAGGATCCTGACCGTTCATGGATTGAATGTAAGCATCAACATCAAATGACACTGACCTTCAATTTCATGGCATCCAATTCTGTGTCAATCGAGTTCGATTAAACATCCGGGATAGGGGAAAGAGCGAATGAAAATCAGCGTCAGGCGGCTGGAAATTCAGTATCCCAACAGTCACCGGCTGGCAATCCTGGATCGGGAAAAAAGGCATGAGGTTAAATTAAATATCAGAGTTATCGCGATGAAGGAAAGAGTGAAACAAATGGTTTGCAAAAAGGAGCAGGAGGCATATTTTCTTCTGGGTCTGTTGGGTCCTGGGCTTCACGTTTATCAAGAGTTTTGGTCAAGCCTATGAGATCTATTTCGGATGGTTTTCATATTATGTGCTTACACTTACCCATATTTGTTCTGCACACCTACCTGGTGGCATACCTTTTAATTCCCCGCTTTCTTAACAGGAAACAATGGTCCATTTTTCTTGTCCTTGTTTGCCCTGTTATTCTATGGTTTTTCCGTAGTGTGAGCTGATTCTCAGTAATGAGTTCATTTATATTTGGTATCCCACCGGATCCGACGTCATGGAAAACTACCTGGATCCTGGGCAATGTGATTCGAAGCGGACTCGGGAACCTCTATATCGTACTTGTGTTCCTGGCTTCCAGAACAGTGCAGAAACTGGTATAGGCCGACAGGCAGCAGAAGGAGCTGCAGCAGGTGGAGCTGAAGCAGCAGATGGAAGACACCATCACCAGGGTTCAACCAATGATGTTACTCTACGCCATCGACAAGATTGATGAGATGGTGAGGATTTCCTCGCCGGATGTTACCAGGGCAATTGCACTTACATCAGAATTGCTGAGTGAGTTAATGATGTATCATGATGAAAAGAATCAGTGGTTTTCCGGGAGATTGAGCTTGTGAAAAAGCTGGTTGACCTGGTGGCACTGCTCAAGGGAACCAGGCCTGAAGTGGAATTCTTCATTTCTGGTGATCCCGGGAAGAATTAATCTTGCCCCCAATGATCCTGTTTTCATTGGTAGACCTGATATTCAGGAAGTTTGAAAACGAGGATATCATGCCAGAAATGAATATTGAGGCTTCGGGATTTTCCAATATGATCACTGTCCAGTTGCTGAATAGTGGAAAAGGTGATCAAAATGAGTGCCTGGATGAATGTATGCAAACCCTTACACAGCTTGAGAAACTTTACAAGGGAAGCGTATTAATTTCTCATACAAAACATACTTATGGATGTTCTCTTCTGATTCGAAGCAATCATTTGCAGACGATGAATGACACTTACACCGATATCAGTGCAGTTGGTACCGGAAAACCTGTGGCTAGCTGAATATGTTTTAAGATGTGGATTAGGTCACCTACTTTTGAATTGACTCTATGCACATCAATGATAAACTTGCCGTCAGCAGTCTTACTTCAGAGTTTTAGGTTTAATAGGTAACTTCCCCGACGGCAAGTTTTTCTATTTCATCCCCGTCAGATTCTCACCAAAAATTCAATACTGTTCCAGTACGTACAAGTTTGTACAGTTCCGGACAGTTTTAACACAATCCGCTTTATCAGTAAAATATTTAAAACACACATAAAGAGCTATATATGCCCTTTGGCATGATAGATGCAAGATAAAAGTCAAGTTGTATTTGTACAGGGACGGTACAAAAAGGAGGCATAAAATGATTATAGATCAATACATGGTTTCACGGAATTTTCGGCAGCAGAACGAAGAGCGACAAAATCTCGATTTGTTTAAAAACCTTCTGCAGCCACACTTCCTGTTCAACTCACTGAACAATCTCTATGCACTATCCCTCAGACAATCTGAACACACGCCTGATGCCATTGCTGGTTTATCACAGCTACTTGAGAAGGTTGTGAGCTTTTCCAGAAAAGATCTGATCAGTCTAAGCGAGGAGGTTGCACTGATTGAAGACTACATTTCACTTGAAAGGTTCTGGCTTGGAGATTACTCCTTCCTACTGGATTTTCAGGTGAAAGGTGATGTAAGCAATGTGTCAATCCCGCCCCTTGCTATCTACACGCTGATTGAGAATGCCTTCAAACATGGAATCAGAAAATGTAAGGGAGAGGGATGGATCACCATCCACCTGGTGGTTAAAAGTGATAAAGTTCTCCTTAAGATCAGAAACTCCATTGAACATTGTGAGCATCCTGCAGAAGGTGATGCTCCTGCACACTCGGGGCTTGGAATTGAGGCCGTGAGAAAACTACTTGATGGCTCATTCAGAAAATCGTACTACCTGGATGCCCGTCCCATAGGCAATGTATATGCCGTCGATTTGATTATCGGGCGTGCTGCAGCCTAATCAATGTCACTGTCATTGACAGTTCAAAAAGACTCCTTTAATCTCTCTTTACCGTAGTTGATTGATAAGTTTTCTCAACGTGCATTTATCACAGTAAATTTAGATATAATAATTAAAAGGCAAGGCTATGAAAACAAAGGTTGGTATTATTAAAAGATTGGCAGCTATAACTTTAGGGCTGTTTTTATTCACCATGTTTGCTTTTGCAGATGGTGAAACTGCTGAGGTGTTCCTAACCGGAACTTCAAACTCTTCCGCTGGTGATTTTGTGGTACAAACTACAAATGATTTGTTTCATTTCCAGGGGAAGGAGTATGAGGTGTTCCGGGTATACTATGATGATCCTAGCATGAATATGAAAATTGCCGTTAACACAACAGATGGAAAGTGTAAATCTTTTGTTGCCTATAATGGCGAGTTCATGTTTTTTTACAATTGTAACAAGGACGGATTTGGCGTAAGGAAAGTTATGTTTTCAAATCCCTGGGTAAAGGATGGATTTGATGCTCAACAATTCCATGATCAAACGGTCCTGATGAGGGACAGGAAGGTCGAGAAGAAGGAGGCAGTTGGGCTGATAGCAGCTTACGTTCCACAGCTGAAAAGCTAAGCACTTAGACCAACCTTTTAGAGTAGCAAAAAATTATCACCCGTAAATGGGCCGGCAGATTTCTGCCGGCCCATTGTTTTTTTTATAACATTCAGGTAATCAAATTTATAACATTCATTTAACGCCATCCGCTTTCGTACAAAAGTGTTCAGTATCGGTCGTATTTAACAATTTTTACATTTTCTGTATACTTAGTGTAAATACCAGTAAAAGAGAAGGATAAAGTGTTTGGCACGGCTATTGATTTATGGTTGACAGATCAAAACAAAACTATAACATAAAAACTAAGACCATGAAAACAAAAGCTAAATTACTTAAGAGAATTGCAGCACTTACTCTTTCAATGATGTTCGTTTCGACAGCCTTATTTGCAGACGGTGAAGCCAATGAAGTATTCCTGAGTGGAACTACCAATACTGCTGCCGGGGATTATGTGGTTACCGGAACCGAGGATGTTTATCATTTCCAGGGTGAGGAGTACCAGGTATTTAATGTTTATTACGATAACCCTCAGCACAATATGAAAATTGCAGTTCTGGCCGACGATGATTGCAAAAGTTATATTGCCTATACTGACGGGTATTGGTTCAAGTACAATTGCACCAAGGAAGGATTTGGCGTTCGCAAGTCGATGTTCAACAGTGCAGCTGTCAGGGATGAGTTCAACCATTTGGAGTACAGGGATCAGAGCTTACTGGTCAAAGGCCGCAAGATTGAGAAGGAACAGGCTATAGGGCTGATTGCAGCTTATCTTCCCAAACTTCAGAGCTAAGGTCAAAAAATAGGGATCGATGATCCCCCGTTCAATAGCAAACGTCCGCTTCGGTGGACGTTTTTTTTTTATTAGTATTTGATCCGCGGATCATGCTTGTACAAGTGATACTATTTATTTACTTTTGTCCTGCTTTAAGCTAAACCCGGAGAGGTGGGAGAGTGGCTTAATCCACCAGTTTGCTAAACTGACGTACTCGATTAGGGTACCGGGGGTTCGAATCCCCCCCTCTCCGCAAAGCAAAGTAGACCCTCGGCGAAAGCCGGGGGTTTGTTGTTTCGAGCCGACAGATCAAGCTTGCTTGAATCTGGCGGCGAAGAAATAACAAACCAGGATGCGCAAAGCGTATCCCAGGGTTTGTTTTGCTTTGCAGGTCCCCCCTAAAGGGATCACGATAGTAATCCCCAAGGGATCACGAGCTATGGCGAGTAATCCCATATTGGGATCATGTAATCCCAAGGGATCACGAGCTATGGCGAGTAATCCCATATTGGGATCACGTCAGTAATCCCCTTAATGGATCACGTCAGTAATCCCCTGCAGCTTTAAGGGGTTGCTGGAGTGCCTCTCTCCTCGCAGGTCTGTCCCTTATGAAAAGTCCAGCTCACTCCATTCACATTTAAGTCATCCCACTCCTCGCACTCCTCCTGGGTCCACCCATCTTTGCAGTATGTGCGGTTGTATTCTGCGCTATATCCAGTACAAACACCAGTGTTCATCTTGCCGCAGTTTCCAACCAGAAAAAGAAAGCACATTAAGCCTCCAATAAAAAAAATCTTACCTAAGGTTTTCATCATCATGTTTGGTTCAATTAGGAATTAGGGTTCAGATGAAAGTAGGTAATAAATATTTTCGGGTCAATGAATCCGATCCGATCTGCCTGTGTTTTTTATATCTTTGCATTTATTAAATCCAGGAAATATGAAAATTATATCATTGTCAGACGTTGAGAAGAAAGAGGTACATATGGATGGAGCAGTGGGCGCCTGGAGACAACTTCCACTGGGAAGCGGAGACGGAACACCTGTGTACTCCTATCGGGTATTTACTGTTGAGCCCGGCGGACATACTCCCTACCACCAGCATCCTTACGAGCACATGAACTACATCATTGAAGGAGAAGGTGCCCTGGTAAATGAAAATGGGGAGGAGATTGCGCTAAAGGCCGGCGATTTTGCCCTGGTCAACCCTAGTGAGAAGCACCAATACCGCAATAAGGGTGATCAGCCCTTTAAAATGATTTGTGGGGTGCCCAAGGAGTTTGAGTGAGAAAATATTATGACTGATCTTTTCTTTTGAATCCAACAGTTTTTCGGGATCCTTGAGGTAAAACCGGTTTTAGTTCATCAATTTTTTTAAGGAGGAACTTAAAGGAAATATTGATTTTCTTGTCTAACCTGATGATTTCGTTCCTTAGCTCTTTGTTTTCAATTATCATGGCCCTGTAGGATACAAAGGCTCTCATTATCTCAATATTGGCATAGATTGCTCTTTTGGAGTTTAGTACTGAAGAAAGCATAGCAACGCCCTGCTCAGAAAATACCATAATCGGTGCATAGGAAAACTTAAGATTTGCCAATCGTGGTTCCTGAATGAGTAATTGTTTCTTTTCACTCTCTGATACTTCAAACATGAAATCCTCAGGAAACCTGTCAATATTTCTTCTAACCTGTTGTTTGAGCTTCTTTGTTTCAGTATCATAGAGTTTTGCCAGATCAGAGTCCAGCATTACATTATGTCCTCTAATCTGGAAAATAAGTGAATTGAGCTTTGATTTTACAGGTTGTTTGTCCATAATATCTTGATTTATAGCAGGTGGTCACAATTTGTGACCAGCTGATAAATTACGTAATGGTGAATTCGAATCTGTAGAGTATACCAGTTAATGTATGTCAAGATGATATTGTCGGATAGAGTCTTTTTAGCTTTATTCGAGCATCATCGGTCTTAAATTGCCAGTTTATCTTGGCCTTTTTATTGTTTCTGTCTTTTTCCCAAGCCCTTGTCTCTTTTCTGATGGTAACTGTGTTGTCTATTCTCCGGTTTAAGCACTGCCCCATCAAAACATTCAGTTCTATTTCAGCCATATTCAACCAACTGCCGTGTTTAGGGGTATAGATAAACTCAAACCTGTCCCAGATCCGCTTGGCTTCTTCGGGAGAAAAAGTTTCATACAACGCTGAGGGTGTGTGGGTATTCAGGTTATCCATTATCAACCGGATCTTCTCCGCTCTGGGATACAATTGGTCTGCAATATACCTGACAAAATACGCCCAGTCCTTCTTCGTTTTGCTTTTCTTGATCCTGATATATCGTTTGCCCTTCAAAGGTTCGTTAGCCATAAAGATATTTGCAACACCCTGTCGGGAGTATTCATAGTCCTCTTTGGCATCATGCCCTGGCTTTCTAGCAATAGGAATACGCGTCTGTTTAATCAGTTGTTTCGGCGATTCATCCATGCATACAACCGGGTATCGCTTGTCATAAGGCATTTTGTATATATCCAGTACAGATTCCATATGGGCTACAAAGTTGCTATTTGCCAATGGCGGGATCACCCAACCTTTGACCCGCCACGGTTTGATTTCGTTTTTTTTAACACCTGGCGAACAGTTTCATGAGAGATTGTTTCGGCAAATTCCAGTTCTACCATCTTGTCTGCCAGCATTCGTAAGGACCAACGCGCATAGCCTTCCGGGGCTTCACTACAACTTAGGGCTACCAAATGAGCTTCAAAATCACCATCCGCCTTCTTTGGCCCCTTCTTTGGGTATGGCTTGCGATCCATACAGGCATCAAAGCCTTCCTCTACAAATCGTTGTTTCACACGCTCAACAGTCTTGGTGTTTATTTGCAATACCTGAGCAACCTGCTCGTTGGACAATTTCTGGCCGAAAGGCCCTTCATCTGTATTTATCAGTATGCAGGCATTTCGATACTGCTGTGAGCTATGCTTCCCTTTGCCCAATGTGCTCTTGCACAACTCATGCTCATCTTGTGTTAAAGTTACTTTATACCGTACCATCGTTTTTGATGGCAAGTTAATCATTAAAACAGACATATTCAAGTTGACATGACACTAGAAGTAAAATATCATTCACATGTATCGGATTAATTACCAGTACAGATATAATTTCCTTTTCTCGCCCGATTTACCAAAAAAGGTGAAGCACCAAGTTAAGATTCACTTGAACTATGTAATCTAGGGACAGGGTGCTCTGGTGAATGAGGCAGGAGAGGAGACTCCTTTAAAAGCCGGTGATTTTGCACTGGTTGATCCTTCTGAAAAGCATCAGTACCGCAACAAGGGCGACCAGCCCTTCAAAATGATTTGTGGGGTGCCGAAGGAGTTTGAGTGATTCATCGAATATCGAAATGACCCATCACTAATAATGCATTTGATATCGCGGGATGGGTGGTCAGTATGTAAAGCTCTTACCTGATGATCAATTTCCGTGTGAAAACTTCCTGACCAGATTCTGCAAAGAAGATATACACCCCTGGTTCCAGGTGACTCATATGGATGGTTGTCTGCCCGTTTTGGACCTTCTGAAACAACATCGTTCTCCCGGTTAATGAAATAATACGCACCAACGCCTCTTCAGACGTTTGAATATGAACATCCGATCGGGCTGGATTCGGATATAGCCAAAACCTATATTCAGATCTTTCGTTAACACCGGTTGCTAGAATCAGTGTAATATGCTTCATCACATCAGAATCAACCACCGAGACCACTCCGCTGGCATTCTCAAAACCTTCTGCCGTCACTGTGAATTCAAGTTCATTCACCATCAGCACGTCCGTGAAAATTGCTTGGCCAGCTATATTCGTGAGCATGTAACCATAGCCTGACAAGGTGACTATTGCTCCTGGTAAGGGTTTTGATCCATCCGATAATACAAAGGTTATCCTATAATCTGGGGTATATGTAGAAATGAGAGCAGTATATTCCATACTGAATTGAGTAATCGTTGCCCCTCCTGGATAGGCTTTCCCATCCCAATCTAGCCAGTAAAGGAACGTAAACCCGGGCACTTCAGGTGTCGGAAGTATAATGCTTGAGAATTTATTGCCCGCAAAACGCACCCCAGCCTATGGTACTAAGAGCCGAGCATGCTGAGAGATCAATCTGTGTGATGTTGTTGCCATTGAAAGCATACTGGCCAATCGTCGTTAAAGCCTTACACGTGCTGAAATCCACATTGGTAAGGGAATTTCTTTCAAATGCATTTTCTTCAATGAACCTGAGCGTGGAGGGAAGTATTAATGACACCATTCCACTGTTGGAAAATACTCCCTCGTAACTGTCGGGATTATAAATGCCCTGTACAGCCTGGCCGTCCAGCGTATCGGGAATAATGATTTTTTTGAAAGCAAAATCATATGAGCATGATTGG